>NZ_JBITHA010000011.1:0-345604 GCF_044457485.1 Nonomuraea sp. NPDC050540 | reverse complement strand
GTCACCCGCTCGGCGCTGCAGAACGCCGCCTCCATCGCGGCGCTGTTCCTGACCACCGAGGCCGTCATCGCCGAGAAGCCGGAGAAGAACCCGGCCACTCCGAGCGGCGGGGAGATGGACTTCTGATGCGCGCCTACGGAATCACCTACGACACCGGCTTCACCTCCGCCGGATCCACCACCCACGAACCCTTCGACCCCGGCATCGTCCGCCGGGAGATGCGGATCATCCACGATGATCTGGGCTGCGACGCCGTACGCATCACCGGAGGCGTCCAGGACCGCCTGGAAACCGCCGCCCAGCTCGCCGCGGAAGCGGGCCTGGAGATCTGGTACTCGCCGTTCACCAACGGCCTGACCCAGGACGAACTGCTGGCGTTCCTCCTGGACGCGGCCGAGCGAGCCGAACGCCTGCGCCGGGCAGGATCGCGCGTCGTCCTGCTCACCGGTTCCGAGGTCAGCCTGTTCACCAGCGGTTTCCTGCCCGGCGACACCCTGGAGGAGCGCCTGGGCCTGTTCACCGACCCCGAGCGCATGCGCGCCGCCCTGCCCGCCCTGCACAGCGCCGTCAACGCCTTCTTCAAGGAGGCCGTGGCCGGCGTGCGTGAACGTTTCGGCGGCCAGGTCGGCTACGCCTCGCTCCCCTTCGAAGGGGTCGACTGGGCACCGTTCGACGTCATCGCCACCGATGCCGGATACCGCGACGCGACCACGCCGCCCGGCTGGCTGGAGGGACTGCGGGCGCAGGTCGCGCAGGGCAAGCCGTTCGCCGTCACCGAGTTCGGCTGCGCCACCCACCGGGGAGCAGCCGCGCTGGGCGGCCGCGGCGACTCCATCGTCGAGTACGACGCGCACGCCCGCCCCCGCCTGCGCACCCAGGTCACCAGAGACGAGGACGAGCAGACGCGGTACGTGCTGGAACTCCTCACCATTTACGAGGAAGCGGGGGTGGACGCGGCGTTCGTCAACACATTCGCCAACCGGCACCTGCCCCACTCCGACGACCCGGAGCGCGACTTCGACGCCGCCTCCTTCGGTGTCGTCAAGATCCTGGAGTCCGGCCATACGGGCACCGTCTACCCAGGACTCCCCTGGGACCCCAAATCCGCCTTCCGCGCCCTGGCCGACTACGGACGCGTACGACATAGACCTTGAGACGCGAGTGAGGGCCCGCCCCTCACAGGCGGACCCTCACGGGGGTGTTGTTAGTGCTCGACCGGGTTGTCCGACCGGGCGGGCAGGATCAGGGCGGCGATGACCACGGCCAAGGACAGCACCGCGCCGATGATGAAGGCCAGTCGCATGCCGTCGAGGAGGGCGACGTTCTCCGCGATCCCTCCGGCCTTCAGCGAATCGGCCCGCGCGCTCATCACGGTGATCACGAGCGCGGTACCGATGGCCGCGGAGACCTGCTGCAGCGTGCTCAGGATCGAGCTGCCGTGGGAGTACAGATGCGAGGGAACCGCGCCGAGCCCGAGGGTGAACACCGGAGTGAACAGAGCCGCGAGGCTCACCATGAGCAGAGCGTGCAGCCCAAGAATCTGCCAGAACGGCATGGTCATGGTGACCTGAGTGAACCCGGCCAGCGCCAGCGTGATCCCGATGGAGCCGGGAATGACCAGCACCCGCCCACCGAACTTGTCGAACAGCCGCCCGACCGTCGGACCGAGCAACCCCATGGCGAGACCACCGGGCATCACCAGGAGGCCGGTCTCCAGGGGGCTGAGCCCGCGG
This sequence comes from Nonomuraea sp. NPDC050540, assembly GCF_044457485.1. Taxonomy (NCBI): domain Bacteria; kingdom Bacillati; phylum Actinomycetota; class Actinomycetes; order Streptosporangiales; family Streptosporangiaceae; genus Nonomuraea; species Nonomuraea sp. NPDC050540. The sequence continues at coordinate 343,871 of NZ_JBITHA010000011.1, read as the reverse complement.
ATGGTCTGCAGGTACAGCGGCAGCAGGATCATCGAGCCGAGCATCGACATGAAGGCGACCGACATCAGAATCAGCGCGACGGTGTACGTGCGGTGGCGCAGCGTACGCAGGTCCATCAGCGGCGTCCCGCGCTTCTGCAGCGAGATCTGACGAAGAACGAAGGCCCCGATCAGGAGCAGCCCGACGCCCACGATCGCGGCGGCCATCCCCGGGGAGCCGCCCTCGAACCGGCTGAGCCCGTAGACGAACCCGCCGAAACCGGCGGCGGCGGTCACCACACTCAGCCAGTCGATCGTGCTGAACTTCGGCTCCCCGACGTTCTTGAGCTGCTTCAGGCCGCCCCACGTGATCAGCGCCGCGATGGGAAGCACGACGATGAACAGCATCCGCCAGTTCCCGAACTGAAGAATCAGACCCGACACCGCCGGCCCCATGGCAGGCGCGACCGAGATGGCGAGGGAAAGATTCCCCATCACCCGGCCCCGGTCAGAAGCGGGCACGACCTGCATCAGCGTGGTCATGAGCAGCGGCATCATCACCGCGGTGCCGGACGCCTGGATGATCCGGGCACCCAGCAGCACCTCGAACGTCGGCGAGGCGGCGGCCAACGCGGTGCCGAGGAGGAACAAACCCATCGCCGTGGTGTACGCACTGCGCGTGGACACGCGCTGCAGGAACCAACCGGTGATCGGGATAACCGCGGCCATGGTCAACATAAAGGCGGTCGAGAGCCATTGGGCGGTCTGCTCAGTGATGTGCAGAGCTTCCATGAGCTGCGGGATCGCATTGATCATGATCGTCTCATTGAGGATGACCACGAACGTGGCGAGCACCAGCAGCCGGATCACGGCCGGGGTACGACCTGCGACGACGCCGGTCGTGGGCTTGGCGGGTGAGTCGAGCTGTGGACTGGACACGGAACCTCGATCTGGATTGTCGGTTATGACGTGGTCACGGCTGGCATCCCAGCCTTGGGTCTCACAAGAAGTTGTGGTCATGCAAAGACTGACCGGCACCACCGACAAAACTCATCGCCCCCGCTCAACATTCCGGGAAGAGACATGAAATGTCACCCGGTTTTCACCCGAAAGACGATCATCAAATCACCCAGGTGAGCCCTCAATAGCCTTCTGACCAGCACGAACACGTGCCCAAGGCCCTCGTGATGCCACGCGGGCCTGTTTCCCGACGCCTGAGACCCCTTCGGCGCCGAGCCCGCGATGTCGTGTCAGCGGCCGCGTCAGGACGGCGACCACTCGGTATCAGGGCACTTGGCGATGCTTTGAAGCACCGCAAGAACGCACAGATCCGAAGGAGCACACCATCATGACTGTCACCCTCACCGACCAGGACAAGGCCACCCTGCGCACCGCCGCCTACGGAGCCGTCTCGCTGATCTCCGCCGCCGACGTCGCCGGCTCGCCCCACAAGGCCGCCACCCAGGGCTCCATCGCCCTGGCATCCGCGACCGGCCTGATCGGGCACGTCCTCGCCGCGAAGAGCAAGGACATCAACATGACCGGCAAGACGGTCGCCGAACTGGCCGACCGGGTCCTGCCCGCCTTGACGGCAGCCGTCGCCCTGCTCAAGCAGCAGGACCCGGCCGAGGCGGCCAACTACCGCCACACCGTGATCGTCGCCGTCGAGGCCGCCGCCCGTACCCACGAGGGACAGCCCAGCCCCACCGTCGCCGACATGACCCGCAAGATCACCGAAGCCCTCGACGCCGCCTGACCTGACGCAACAGATTCCGAAGGAGCACCACCATGACCACCACCCACGAGACCCGCCCCGAACTGCAGAAGGCCATCCAGGAGTTCGTCGACGCAGGCCTGGCCGCCGGAGTGCAGCTGCGAGTGAACGACGAACAGGGAGAATGGGTCGGCAGCGCCGGCGTGAGCGAGCTCGGCCAGACCGCCAAGCCGGCGACGGACGGACTGTTCCGGATCGGCAGCACCACCAAGACCTTCACCGCGACCCTGGTCCTGCAACTGGTGGCCGAAGGCCGGACCACCCTGGACACCCCGGTGAACGACCACCTGCCCGAGTACGGCCTGGACCCGCGGATCACCGTCCGGATGCTGCTGCAGCACACCAGCGGCGTGTTCAACTTCACCGGCGAGTACTACGAGGACGGGACCTTCGGGCCGGGCATCCCCGGACTGGGCAAGGAATGGGTGGAAGACAACCAGTTCCACACCTACAAGCCGGAAGAGCTGGTACGGCTGGCGCTGTCCAAGCCGGCCCGGTTCGAGCCGGGAACCGCCTGGAGCTACTCCAACACCAACTACGTGCTGGCCAGACTCCTGGTCGAGAAGATCACCGGCGGCACGTTCGCGGACGAGATGGAGGCCCGCATCCTGCGCCCGCTCGCCCTGTCAGGCACAGTCGTGCCGGAGTCCTCCCCGGACATCCCCGGGCCGCACGCCCACGGCTACTACCGCTATCAGGACGGCGAGGAGTGGAAGACCGCCGACACCACCAGCTTCAACCCCTCCTGGATCTCCGCCGCCGGTGACATGATCTCGACCACGAAGGACCTCCACACGTTCATCTCCGCCCTGAACTCCGGCCGCCTCCTCCCCGCCGCGCTCCTGACCGAGATGCGCAAGCCCGACCCCACCATCGGCTACGGCCTGGGGATCTTCGTGGAGAACACCGAGGAAGCCGGCACCCTCCTCCACCACAACGGCGGATTCTGGGGCTGGGCCGCGATCATGTACAGCACCCCCGACGGCAGCAAGACCATGACCGCCTCGGTGACCACCGGCGAAGCCGAGCTCGACATGGTCGCCATGTCCGGTGCATTCGAGAAGGTGAAGCAGCAGCTCGTCAAGGCGGTATTCGGCGACGAGCAGGCATAACCACACCGGCGACACCGCGCAGGATCGTCCAGAGCTACGAGAAGCCCCCGGACGTTCGTCGATGCCGGTTTCGCCGGGGTGCAGGTGTACGTACACGATGAGCCGGGCACGCGAGCCAGGCCAGAGCGCGAAGCCACCGAAGCCGTCGGCCGAGATGCGCGAGCCGTACAGGACGCTCACCTACGGCCCCGCGCTGACCGCGCAGGACCTCAGCCCGGACTGCCGCAGCACAACGGCGCTCTCCGCACGGCGTCCCGGCCATGGTCGCTGCGGTCGCCTGCGCCTACGTCGCCTCTGGGCATGCTGAGGAGTTTGGAACCCCGCGAGCTGGCCTCGCTGATCGCGAGGGACGCATTCGCCTACGGGAGGAGCTCGGGAGCCGCTGCCCGCGGCGGTATCGTGACCTCCCTTCGGCACATAGAGAGATCTACATGCGCAACTGGCTCATGACATGGAACTCCGAAACCTTCGACCTGGACACACTCCGTCGTGAGGGTAGGCCAGTGAACGACTGGCGGGTCGGCCGATTCCGGGACGAACTAAGCGCTGGAGACCGGTTCCTGTTGTGGCGCTCCGGGGGCGGAGGTATCGCTGCCTTGGGTCGCATCGAGGGGAAGCCGGAGTTCAAGGCCGCTCCCTCTCCGGATGAGTGGACTGACCCTCCAGAGCCCGCTTGGTTCGTCCCGCTGGTGATCGACAGCTGGCATGATCGGCGGGTCGCTTTCAAGACCCTTCGGGCGGACGCACGCTTCGAGGGCATGAAGTTCATCGGCATGCCGGGTGCGCCCAACCCGCACCCCGTCACCGAGGCGCAATGGGCTGCGCTGATGACGTACCTGTAGGCGGCGCCAGCCCAGGGTGCTCGTTCAGCCCCGCAGGGGTGGAGATGGCCTTCTCGATACGCCGCTGACGTGTCTCGGGCTTCTTCGCGCTCTCGATTGCACGCACGTGCTCGCGCTTGTGGCTGTAGGCAAGATTGTCGTACGCGGCGCGGGCGACGGGGTTCTCGTCCAGGGCGCGGGCGAAGTCCGCCGGCTCGACGACGACGCGCGGCTCGGTGTCGAGCTCCAGTTCGACCTCGACCTCCTCGCCGATCGCAACACCCGCGGCCCGCCGGTTGGCATTGCTGAGGCCAAGCAAGTGGCGGCCGCGCAGAAGGGCGAGGCGGCTCTTCCAGGAATGCCCGTTGACGGTGATCGTCACCGGCGGCCGCGTGCCCCCGCCGAGCGCTGCTACCACCTCGGCCGGAACTTCCAGACCTCGCATGGGCTCAGGTGGCTCAACGTAGGCCAGAAACTTCATCATCTTCTCCTGTTCGTCCTGCCGGTTCACTGCGGATCCCGCTCGCCCGGCTCCGATCGCCGCTCCCACTTCCCCCACCCGGGGCTACAGCTGCCGGGACGGGCCCCGCCGTCCCGGACGGCTGTGAGACAAAGATCGCGGCTACTCCGCGTAGGGCTGGTCGGGTTGCTTGGGCGCTGTAGCCAAGACTCCAGATGTAGCCGTCGGGGTCGCTGAAGCCGCCGCCATCGGCGTCCGTGTCCGCCGGTCGGCCAGACCTTCGCTGCCGTAGAAGCACGGGCGAGGCGCCATCTGATGCCAAGAACACCGAAATCGCTCTGGGTCTTCCAGCGAGCCCCTCGGTGTAGAACTGCTTGGCCCGGTCCATATAGGGTCAATGCCCCCATGCGGTGCGCCTTGTCCTCGAAGCGGCGAACATGAGCCCTCAATGGTGGCCTTACCAGGTGCCGGCGATCTGCCGGATGGGGGCGTTGAGGCGGTTGAACAGGTTCGTCGCGGCGGTGATCAGCAGGATCGAGGCCAGCTGCCGCTCGTCGAAGTGGTCGGCGGCCTCGTCCCACACTTCGTCGGGGACAGCGTCGGCGCGGTCGGTCAGCCGGGTCGCGGCCTCGGCCAGTGCGAGGGCGGCCCGCTCGGCGCCGGTGTAGTACGGCGTCTCGCGCCATGCGACGACCAAGCCGATGCGCTCGTCGCTCTCGCCCAGCTTGCGCAGGCTCTTGTAGCCGGCATCGACGCAGAAACTGCAGCCGTTGATCTGACTGACCCGCAAGTGGATCATCTCCGCCAGCTCGTGGGAGAGCCCGCCGGACTGTGCGGCCTTCATCAGCTCCATGATCGGCTTCTGGGCGGCGGGAATGATCGTGGCGGGGTTCTTCATCCGGGCTTCCATCGCGTGTTCCTCCGTATCGGGTGGTGTGAGATGAGCTTCGCCGCCACGGTTGATACTTCGGCCATGCGACCGCGATGCGCGCATGGTGGTCACGCATGGCGTCGCGTTGTTGCCGCTCTCTCCCGAGAGCAGCCGCGCCACCGCACCGCGACGCCCTTCATCTCCCAGTGCCCACGACCATCCCGCGTGGCACCCAGGCCGGCTCCGCCGGGCGCACCTACATGGTCAGCGGCCATCATGCCTTGCGCTGCACCGACGTCATGAACGCCACCTGCGACGCGCCGACGCCTCGGGGGCCGCCGCCGCGATCGAGGCCGCACGGGTCATGGCGACACGCACCCTCGACGCGACCCGCATGCCGTCCGTGTGTTCTCCGAGGGCGTGCCCACCTCCGAGACCCCGGCCCAGGTGGCGGTGCGCCAGTCCGTCGCCCAAGACAACCTGCCTCCGTCCGACCTGTTCAGACGCCATGCCTCCCTCCCGGCCGCACTCTGCCTCGCAGGGCCTCCCAGCGGGCTGAGGTCTCCTTACCGTTGAGATCAAGCCCATGTACAGGAGTCCCAGTTCACGGCCGCGGTGGCGGAAGGGGGATGATTCCGTTCGCGTTCTGAGGGCGGGTGTCCACAGAGGACAACCGGACCCCGCCTCCTCGCGGAGCTGGCAGGTATCCCGGTCGAACGCGCTGATCTCGTGCCGAGGGGTGGGGCGATCGTCGCCGAGTTCTTCGACGTCGACAAGTCGCGCCTGATCCCGCCGCTGCGCCGCCCCGAGGCCGCCACGCTCATCGCGGAGCTGCGTAATCCCCATCGCGGCTTCGACGCGGTTGTGGTCGGTCAGCCGCGGCGGGCGTTCTATGGCAACCAGTTCGGCAACACCATGGAGCTCTTCAACCACTACGGAGTGCCCCTGTGGGTGCCCGAGGTCGGCGGGCCGATCGACCCGACCAACGAGGCCCACGAGCCGATCATGTTGATGTTCGGCGGAATCAGCAAGGGCGGGCGCAACCGCATCAAGATGCGCGTCCGAACGACGATGGAGGCGCAGGCGAAGATCGAGTGGCGGTTCCTAGGCGGGCGCCCGCCGTACGGCTACCGCCTGAAGGACATCGGCCCCACCCCAACCCGAGCAAGGCGGCTGACCACTCCGATCGTGGGGAGGATCTTCTGGGAGTTCGTCCATGGCCAGTGGCTCTACCTGATCGCCGAGGGGCTGACCCGCGAAGACATCCCTTGCTCTTCGGCCTACGACAAGGCCCGCGACCGCCACCGCAGCCGCGTCGCCTGGTCGAAGTCGGCTGTGCGCGCGATCCTGCTCAACCTGTTACACGGCCATCAGATCTGGAACAGGCAGCGCAAGCAGGAAGAGCTCCCGGACGTCAACGACGTCACCCAGGGCCACGTGACCAAGCTGAAGCGGAAACCCCGAAGACCAGTGGGCTTGGTTGGGATGCGGTCGTCCACGAGCCGATCGTCAACACCGAGACCTTCGAGAAGGCCCAGGCGCTGCCGTCGGCCAACGGGCGTCCAGCCGCCGAGCGCAAGCCTCGCAGGACCCCGCGTCGCCACCTCCTACGCCGCCTGCCGCACTGCGGCGTCTGCACCCGTCGGATGGAAGGCACCTGGAACAACGGCCGCCCCCACTACCGGTGCAAGTTCCCACCGAATACGCCCTCGCCAACAAGATCGAATACCCACGACGGTCTACGTCCGCGAGGACCACATTCTGACTGAACCGTCCAGGCCCAGAACGACGAGATAGACCATGGTTATCCAGGCGGCGAGCAAGACGATCGACGACTGCGACCTGCGGATGAGCCGATACCGAACCACTCTGGACGCGGGCGGAGACCCTCTGGAGATTGGCCGGTGGATGGCCCAGACCCGAGCCGAGAGACTGCAGGCCGAGGGCCGAAGACGGGCGATCACCAGGAAGCGTGAGATCACAGAGAAGGAGATCAAGGAGATGATCTCGACGATGGCCGCGATACCGGAAATCCTGGCCCGGGCCGAGGGCGCCGACAAGAGCGACCTTTACACACAAATAGGCCTCCACCTCGTCTATGAGCCCTCGGAGAGGGTTGTCACAGTCGAAGCGAGGCCCATCATGTACTGGAGTGCGTGTCCGAGGGGGGACTTGAACCCCCATGCCCCGCAAAGGGCACTAGCACCTCAAGCTAGCGCGTCTGCCTATTCCGCCACCCGGACTTGGTGCCTGCACGCGGGACCGTCATCCCGCGTCGGCGAGAGAAAGGTTAGCAAACTCTGGGGGGTGCGTCATACCTGGTTTCCGTGGCGGCCTCGCGAAGAGCCCAGGAGGACCCCGTGGAGAAGAGAAAAGCGTGCCCAATCAGCGAGTACAGGCTGGTTTGGGACGTGCGTTCTTGACCTCTTCCTGGATCTCTGCTGAAAAGCCCTTGCGACAACGTTGGGTGCTGCTACGGTTACGGACCGTTGAGGGGTGAGTCCATGGACCGGCCTCACCTGGTGGGGTCGGTTCTGGAGCTATGGGAGGTCACGTGGCAGGCACGCCGGTGCAGCAGCTGAGGGCGATGTCCCTCGTTGCGCCGCGTGTACGCGTGTCCGTTCCCACGGAGGGCGCGATCACTGATCGGCAGGACCGGATGGCGCGGTTCGCGGCCGGCGCCGGTCAGGTCATCGCCCGAGCAGTCGCGGTTGGGGCCCTGGTGGCCGCCGGCTGGCTGCTCGCTCTTCTCTTCGGGATGCTCACCGCCGCTCCCGCGGCGGCCGACACCTCTCCATCCATGGTCGCCGCCGGGCCCGTATCGGGCGATTTCCCCACGGCGGGCGACGCCGTCTCGGTCACGGACAATGCCGAGGCGATGGCAGGCCTGAAGGTCGACGGGCTGACCAGCCAGTCGACTCCGGGCATGCCGGCACCATCCACCGCGTCTAAAAACCTGGGCGCCAATGGGCTGGCCCCCAATGGCGGTGGCAGTGGCCCCTTCGGGCCGGGCATGGGGGACGTCGCGAGGCCGGTGTTCGACCCGCGGCTCCTGGCACAGCGCGCCCCCCTGGCGTGCGTGCTGCCCCCCGTTGTCCGCACAGCGGCGGACGACCCTTCTTTCTCACCTGACTGATCCGATGCGTCATCGGCCGGCCCTGGTCTAAGGCCCGGCGGCGGAGCGTGGGCGAATCTCTGAAGCCCCTCCGCGAGCGAGCCAGTCAGTCAGTCACAGGTTCGCATGCCCCGTGATCTTCGCTGAGCGGCGCCCCATCCAGAGGGCGCGCACGGTCTCGGGCTGCCCGCGAACTGTCAGGTAATCCCCCCAAGAACCACTAGGAGCATTCATTATGCGTACGTGGGCAAAGGCATCGGCCCCGGCGGCTCTGCTCGCCGTAGCGGTCATGTCCTTCGGCGGCGGTACGGCTGCCGCCGACACCTCGGGCAACTCATCGGTCGGCGGCGGGAACCAGGTCAACCTGCCCATCTCCCTGCCGATCGACATCAGCGGCAACGCCGTCGGCGCGGCCGGCGAGTCCAGCGCCACCTCGCAGGGCGGCGCCTCGGTCGAGAACACCGGCAAGGGCGGCATCCCCGGCAAGACATCCGGCAACAGCAGCGTGCTGGGCGGCAACCAGGTCAACGCGCCGATCAGCGCGCCGGTCAACGCCTGTGGCAACGCGGTCTCGCTGTTCGGCAGTTCCGACGCGGGCTGCAAGGGCGGCGCGACCGTCAAGAACTCCGGCAAGGGCGGCGCGGGCGGCAACAGGACCTCCGGTGACAGCAGCCTTCTCGGCGGCAACCAGGTCACCGCGCCCATCAGCGCGCCGATCAACGCCTGCGGCAACGCTCTGGCGATCTTCGGCGACGCGACCGCGGGCTGCAAGGGCGGCTCGTCCGTCAAGAACACCGGCGTCGGCGCCGGCGGCAACACCACGTCGGGCCGGAGTTCCGCGCTCGGCGGCAACCAGGTGATCGCGCCCATCAGCGGCCCGATCAACATCTGCGGCAACGCGATCGCCGTCTTCGGCCAGGCGTTCGCCGGCTGCAAGGGCGGCTCGTCGGTCACCAACGGCGGCGGCAAGCCCGGTCACGGATACCACTCCGCACACGGCAGGGGTTCCAGCGGCAACGACACCGACGGCCGCTTCGGCGCCGGCAGCGGCAACCAGGTCGTCGCGCCGGTCAGTCTGCCCATCACGGCCTGCGGCAACGCGGTCGGCAACGCCCCGGCCGGGTGCAAGGGCGGCAGCACCGTCGAGAACACCGCCGCGGGCAGCGGGGCGGGCGGCAACACCACCTCCGGGCGTTCCGGGGTGCTCTCCGGCAACCAGGTGATCGCGCCGATCACCGCTCCCGTCAACGTCTGCGGCAACGCCGTGGCCGCGTTCGGCGAGGCCTTTGCCGGGTGCCGCGGCGGCGTGTCGGTGAAGAACGGCGGCAAGGGCGCCGGCGGCAACACCACCTCTGGCAAGTCGGGTGTCGGCTCGGGCAACCAGGTCGTGGCACCGATCACCGCTCCGATCAACGCCTGTGGCAACGCGGTGGCTGCACTCGGCCTGGCCGAGGCTCACTGCAAGGGCGGCGCCAGCGTCAACCCGCACAACGGCATCGGCGGCGGTGGCAACACCACCTCCGGCCAGTCGGGCGTGCTCGCCGGCAACCAGGTGATCGCGCCGATCACCGCTCCTGTCAACGTCTGCGGCAACGCGGTGGCCGTCCTGGGTGATGCCGCCGCCGGGTGCCTCGGCGGCTCGCACGTGGGCAAGCCGGTCGAAGAGGGCCACGGCTACGACCACTACGCGCGCCCCCGTTCGGGAAGCGTCGCCAAGAACAGCGGCCTGCTGCCCGCACTGCCCCTCCCGGCTCTGGCGAGCCTGAAGGACGCGGGGAACGTCACACAGCAGATGCGCTCCGGCGGTCTGCCCCCGCTGCCCGTCGTCGGCGACGTGACCCAGACCCTGGGCCTGCCCGCGCTTCCCGGCCTGCCCGGTCTGCCGGGCCAGCCGGCAACCCCTGCCACGCAGGGCAAGACCAACCTGCCGGTGAAGACCAAGAACCACACCGCCGCCCCTGACCCGCTGTCGGCCCTCGGCCCGGTGGGCGGGCTGGCCTCCGCGACTCCGGTCGGCGGCGCGGTGGCCTCCACCGCGGGCTCGCTGCCCGTCGGCGACCTGGGCCTGATGAGCGCCGCTCAGCCCGCCGGGGTCACGGGGATGAACTCCACCTCGTTGTTCGCGCTGGTGCTCGGTGCGATGTTCGCCGCGTCCACGACGCTGTTCGCGACCACCCGCCGGCTCCGGCTCGGCAGGAAGTAGTTCAGGTACGGCTCTCGCTCACAGCCTGTGAGTAAGTAGCGTGAGACGCTTTGCCCGTTCTGGGGGGCGCGGCCCCGGGACGGGCAAAGCCATGTCCAGAAGCGGTCAACAATTAGAGGGTGCGGCGAACTCGTATGATCTTGCGGCGCAGCCGTACCCGACGGCTTCCATCGGGATACACGCGCACGAGTGACAGTTCCCACTGGCCGTACTCGGCGTGTTCGGTGAGCAGTTGACGTGCGGCTTCGCGGGAGGTGTCGCGTGGAATGAAGATATCCATGTAGGAGTAGTCGGGCACAACGATTAGTCTCCAGGGTGAGTCAGGGCGCGAGGCTGCTCGGTGGGCCTTATTCTGCGTCCTTGTGGGTGGACCCGAAAGGTTGTGGGTAGCCCGGGGGAAGGAAAAAACCCGCAATCCGGGTTACCTTGCAGATCTGTGCCGGACTCCGGCAGGGGGAAGCGCGAACGAACAGCGAGGTAGGAAGCAGCGTGCCAGCCAACAACGGCGCCGGCGGAACACGCCTGGTGATCGTCGAGTCGCCCGCCAAGGCGAAGACGATTGAGAAGTACCTGGGGCGTGGCTACGTCGTCGAGTCCAGCATCGGCCACATCCGTGACCTGCCGGAGCGGGCCGACGACATCCCCGAGAAGTACAAGGGGGAGTCGTGGGCTCGGCTCGGCGTGAACGTGGAGCACGAGTTCGAGCCGCTGTACGTCGTCAACGCCGACAAACGAGCCCAGGTCACCAAACTCCGGCAGCTCCTGAAGGACGCCGACGAGCTCTACCTCGCCACTGACGAGGACCGCGAGGGCGAGGCCATCGCGTGGCACCTGCAGGAGGTGCTGAAGCCCAAGGTGCCGGTGCACCGCATGGTCTTCCACGAGATCACCAAGCAGGCGATCCAGGAAGCCGTCGCGAACCCGCGCACTCTCAACCTGCGCCTGGTCGACGCCCAGGAGACGCGCCGCATCCTCGACCGCCTCTACGGCTACGAGGTCAGCCCGGTCCTGTGGAAGAAGGTCAAGCCGCGTCTGTCCGCGGGCCGCGTGCAGTCGGTCGCGACCCGGCTGGTCGTGGAGCGCGAGCGGGACCGGATGGCGTTCACCGTCGCCAACTACTGGGACCTTTCTGCCCTTTTCGACACCGGCAAGGCCGAGGAGCGGCCGCGTGACTTCACCGCCACGCTGTCGACGGTCGACGGCAAGCGGGTCGCGCAGGGCCGTGACTTCGCCTCCACCGGCCAGCTGAAGACGGCCGGCGTGCTCCACCTGTCCGAGGCGGCCGCCGGTGAGCTGGCCGGGCGCCTGCGCGCCTCGTCGTTCCGGGTCAAGTCGGTCGAGCGCAAGCCGTACACGCGCAAGCCTTACGCACCCTTCAGGACGACCACGTTGCAGCAGGAGGCCAGCCGCAAGCTGGGCTTCACCTCGAAGCACACGATGCAGGTCGCGCAGCGTCTGTACGAAGAGGGCTACATCACCTATATGCGTACCGACAGCATCACGCTGTCGGAGACGGCCATCGCCGCCGCGCGCTCTCAGGCCATCAAGCTGTACGGCGCCGCCTACGTGCCCGACAAGCCGCGGGCCTATGCCAGCAAGGTGAAGAACGCGCAGGAGGCGCACGAGGCGATCCGCCCGTCGGGTGAGGAGTTCCGCACGCCTGGCGAGACCGGGCTGAGCGGCGACAAGTTCCGCCTTTACGAGCTGATCTGGCAGCGGACCATCTCCTCGCAGATGAAGGACGCGGTCGGCGAGTCCGTCACGGTGAAGGTGGCGGGCGCGTCGTCGGCGGGTGAAGAGGTCGAGTTCAGCGCCTCCGGCCGGACGATCACCTTCCACGGTTTCCTCAAGGCCTACGTCGAGGGCGCGGACGACCCGTCGACCGACCGAGACGACTCCGAGAAGCGCCTGCCCAACCTGGCGGAGGGCGACACGCTGGACCTGAGCAGGCTCGATGTGGCCGCGCACGCGACCAAGCCGCCCGCCCGTTACACGGAAGCGACGCTGATCAAGGAGCTGGAGGATCGGGAGATCGGGCGTCCTTCGACGTACTCCTCGATCATCGGAACGATCCTCGACCGCGGCTACGTGTTCAAGAAGGGCACGGCGCTGGTGCCGTCGTTCCTGGCGTTCGCCGTGGTCAACCTCCTGGAGCAGCATTTCGGCAACCTGGTCGACTACGACTTCACCGCCGAGATGGAGAAGGTCCTCGACGACATCGCCAACGACCGCGCCGAGCGGGTGCCCGAGCTGCAGCGCTTCTACTACGGCGCCGACGGCGACGAGGGACTGAAGGAGATGGTCACCGACCTCGGCGAGATCGACGCCAAGGAGATCAGCTCCTTCGCGATCCGGGACAGCGACATCGTCCTGCGCGTCGGCCGATATGGCCCGTACCTGGACAGGGAGGGCTCGCGGGTCAACGTCCCCGAGGACATGACGCCGGATGAGCTGACCGCGGACAAGGCCGAGGAACTGTTCTCGCGGCCGACCGGCGACCGTGAGCTCGGGCACGACCCGGCGACGGGGAACATGATCGTGGCCAAGGACGGGCGGTTCGGCCCGTATGTCACGGAGGTCCTGCCTGCTCCGGCCGAGGATGAGGCGCCCAAGAAGCGGACGAAGAAGGCGGATGCCGCGAAGCCGCGGACGAGTTCGTTGTTCAAGACGATGACGCTGGACACGATCACGTTCGAGGAGGCGCTCAAGCTCCTGGAGATCCCGCGGCTCGTGGGTGAGCTGGAGGGCGAGCCGGTCGTCGCGCACAACGGCAAGTTCGGGCCCTACCTGAAGAAGGGCACGGACTCGCGCTCGCTGACCGCCGAAGACGACCTGTTCACGGTCACGATCGAGCAGGCCAAGGAGCTGTTCGCGCAGCCCAAGCAGCGTGGCAGGGGACGCGCCGCGGCGGCGGCGCCGTTGCGTGAGCTCGGCGAGGACCCGCACTCCAAGAAGCAGATCGTGGTGAAGGAAGGGCGTTTCGGCCCGTACGTCACCGACGGCGAGACCAACGCCTCCCTGCGCAAGGACGACAGCGTGGAGGAGATCACCACGGAGCGGGCCGCCGAACTGCTGGCCGAGCGGCGTGAGCGGGCGCCCGCGCCGAAGAAGAAGACGACCACGACCAGGAAGGCTCCGGCCAAGAAGGCTCCGGCGAAGAAGCCGGCCGCCAAGTCCTGAGAAGGCTCTCAGGCGGCGCCGCGCACGTTGTCGGCGCCGCCTCGTAGCATGACCGCGTGGGATTTGCCGTCATGATGATCGTGGTCGTTCTGGCCGTGCACTACTACCTGTGGCGCAGGCTGGTCCGTTCGACCACCGTGCCCGGCCGCTCGCGCCGAGCCCTCACCTGGGCCATGGTCGGCCTGGTCCTGCTCGTGGTGGCGACCTTCATCGGCACCCGCGTGGAGGCGGGGTTGTGGTGGCTGGCCTGGCCGGGCTACATCTGGTTCGCCATGATGTTCTACCTCGTGGTCTTCCTGGTGGTGCTGGAGATCCCGCGGGCCGTGGTGAGCCGGTTGTGGCGGCGGCCTGCCGTACATGAGGTGAAAGAGCCGGTACTGGTCGCGGGCGGGGCGCCGCCCGCGACGGAGCCCGCCGAAGCGCCGCCGCCGTCGGGCGGCGAGGACGTGAGCAGACGCCTGTTCATCGGGCGCGGCACCGCGCTGGTCGCGGGCGTCGCGGCCATGGGCACGGTGGGGTACGGCATGCGTACCGCCCTGGGGCCGCCGGTGATCGAGCCGGTCAAGGTCACGCTGCCCAAGCTCGATCCCCGGCTGGGCGGGATGAGGTTCGCGGTGGTCAGCGACATCCACCTGGGGCCGCTGACCGGGATCGGGCACACCGAGCGCATCGTCCGGATGATCAACGAGCTCGAGCCCGACGTGGTAGCGATCGTGGGCGACCTGGTGGACGGTACGGTGGCGGAGCTGGGGGCGCTGGCGAAGCCGTTCCGGAACCTCGAATCCCGATATGGCGCCTATTTCGTGACCGGCAACCACGAGTACTACACGGCCAACGGGCCGAATGAGTGGATCAAGGAGCTCGACGGGCTCGGCGTGCGGTCGCTGCGCAACGAGCGGGTGGAGATCCGGCACCAGGGCGCGGTGCTCGACCTGGCCGGGGTCAACGACATCAACGGCGCGACCATGAACGACGGCCCCGACTTCGACAAGGCGCTCGGCGGGCGGGACGCGGCGCGGCCCACCGTGCTGCTGGCCCACCAGCCGGTGCAGGTGGACCGGGCCAAGGACTACGGCGTGGACCTGCAACTCTCCGGGCACACGCACGGCGGGCAGATCGTGCCGTTCAACCTGGTGGTGCCGTTCCAGCAGCCGGTGGTGTCGGGGCTGGCGACGGTCGACGGCGTGCAGGTGTACGTCACCAGGGGCGCGGGTTTCTGGGGGCCGCCGGTGCGCGTGGGGGCGCCGCCGGAGATCACCCTGCTGGAGCTGCGCTGACTTCCCGATTCGCCTGACGGGCCCGGCCCACCCGGCGTAGTATCCAACCGGATACCGAGGAGGTGGGCGGTTGCGTACGCCTGACGTCAGATTCTGGGCCGAGCGCGGCGGGTTGCTGCTCAAACGGGCCAGACAGGCCGCCAGCATGAACCAGACCGTGCTGGCCGACCTGAGCGGCACGTCGCGTACGACGCTGTCCGCCTACGAGCACGGCCGCAAGTCACCGACGCTGGAGACCGCCGGCCGTATCCTCGACGCGGCCGGCTTCCACCTGGCGCTGGAGCCGAAGATCGAGTTCACCGAGCACGAGGGCTCCTTCCACGTGCCCGATCGGCTGCCACGGCTGCCGGCCGAGCGCGCGCTGGCCACGGTCGACTATCCGGCGGGCCGGCGACGCGACCTGTCCGACAGAGCCGACCGCGGCGCGGTCTACTCCGCCGTGCTGAGTGAGGGAAACCCCGCTGACCTGCTGCGCTATGTCGACGGCGTGTTGCTGGTGGAGCTCTGGAGAGAGCTGGAGCTGCCCGAGGCGGTCAGAGCCGCCTGGACGCCCCTGGTGCGCGCGTGCCGGACGGCATAGCGATGGGGGCCCATTCGGGGTCTGTGCCCTGCACAGGGGCCCCAGGACGTAATACCCTCAGGCGCGAGCAGCCGGGTATATCCGGCTCGTCTCGTGACCTCCCACGCCCGGCGAGCACCTGGATACGCTGACACTATGACCGCCCCTGGCCGACCCAGACCAGCGCATGTGCTGGCTAACGCCCCATTCCGCAAGCTGTGGACGGCCATGTCGGCGTGCAGCCTGGGTGACTGGCTGACCATCCTGGCGCTGACCGCCATCGCGGGAAACCTCTACCCGGGCGACCGGCGCGTGCAGACGCTGGCCATCGGCGGCGTCTTCGTCGCCAAGATCCTGCCGGCGATCCTGCTCGGACCGCTGGCGGGCGCGCTCGCCGGCCGTTTCGACCGCCGGATGACCATGGCCGCGGCCGGCCTCGCGAGGTTCGCGCTGGTGCTGTCGGCCGTGTTCGTCGGCGGCTACCAGTGGCTGATCATCACGATGGTCCTCGTGGAGTGCGTCAGCCTGCTCTGGACGCCGGCCAAGGACGCGACGGTCTCCAGCCTGGTGCCCAGGGAGCGGCTGGAGGCGGCCAACCGGCTCGACCTGCTGGCGACCTACGGCGCCGCGCCGCCGGCCGCTCTGCTGTTCGCCGTGCTGTCGGTCGTCGCCGGCCTGGTGCGTACCGTGACCCCCTTCTCGCCCGCGATGGAGACGGCGGGGCCGGCGCTGATCATCGCGGCCGCCGCCTACCTCGTGTCCGCGGCGCTCGTCTTCACGCACCACGACATCCCCCGGCGCACCGGGGCGATCCCGACGCCGTCGGTGCTCAAGCAGATCGTCGAGGGGCGCCGGTCGGTCGGCGGCAACCGGCTGGTCCGCGGGCTGATCATCGGCATGCTCGGCGCCTTCGCCGCCGGCGGCGCCGTGGCGGTCCTGGCGAAGCTGTACGTCAGCAGCCAGCTCGAAGGCGGCGACGCCGCCTACGGCATGGTGTTCTTCGCGGTCTTCACCGGCGTCGCGCTCGGCATGTTCTTCGGGCCGAGGCTGCTGGCGGGGTTGTCGCGGCGGCGGTTGTTCGGGCTGTCGGTCGTGGTCGCGGGCGTGGCGCTCGTGGCGATCGCGCTCATCCACAACCTGGTGATCGTGGTCATGCTGACCGGGCTGCTGGGCGCGTGCGCGGGCATCTCGTGGATCATCGGCCACACGCTGATCGAGCTGGAGGCGGAAGACGCGCTGCGCGGGCGCATCCTGCCGTTCCTGCGGGCGGCGGCGCGGGTGACGCTGCTGCTGGTGGTCCTGGTCGGCGGCGCGCTGGCGGCGGTGTTCGGGGTGCACAGGCTCCCCTTCGCCGGGTACGACTACACCTTCGACGGCGTCAACCTGGTGCTGGTCGTCTGCGGCGTGCTCGTCACCGTGGTCGGAGTCCTGAGCTTCCGCCACCTGGACGACAGGAAGGGCGTCCGGCTGTCGGAGGACCTGGTCGCGGCGGTGCGCGGTGAGCGGTACGCGCCCGGGTCCGACGAGGAGACCCCCGGGCTGTTCCTCGCCTTCGAGGGCGGGGAGGGCTCCGGCAAGACCACGCAGTCCCGGCTCGTCGCGATCTGGCTGCGCGACCAGGGCTACGACGTCGTCCAGACCCGCGAGCCCGGATCCACCAAGGTCGGCATGCGGCTGCGGGCCATCCTGCTGGACGCGGCCGAGCGCGGGCTGTCGGCGCGCTCCGAGGCGCTGCTGTACGCCGCCGACCGGGCCGAGCACGTCGAGAAGGTGATCCGTCCGGCGTTGGAGCGGGGCGCCGTGGTGGTCACCGACCGCTATGTCGACTCGTCGCTGGCCTATCAGGGCGCGGGGCGGGAGCTCGACCCGGCCGACGTCTCCAGGGTCAACGCCTGGGCGACCGGCGGACTGGTGCCGCATCTGACCGTGCTGATCGACACGCCGCCGGAGATCGGGCTGACCCGGCTGGGCGGGGCGGCCGACCGGATCGAGTCGGAGCCGCTGGAGTTCCATGAGCGGGTGCGCAAGGAGTTCCGCGCGCTGGCCTCGGCCGCGCCCGAGCGCTACCTGGTCGTCGACGGCACGTTGGGGCCCGAGGAGATCACCCGTTCGATCCAGGACCGGGTGCGGGAGATCCTGCCCGATCCGGTGCCGCAGGAGTCCGAAGACAACACGGGCACGATGCCTGCCATCCGCGACTAACCTTGCTTCCGTGGGCGTCTTCGATGACCTTGTCGGCCAGGACCAGGCGGTAGCCGTACTTTCGCGTGCAGCCGCTGCCGCGCGCGAGGTCGTCGGCGGCGGGCGGGGCGCGGGCATGACGCACGCGTGGTTGTTCACCGGTCCGCCGGGATCCGGGCGTGAGGAGGCCGCGCGGGCCTTCGCCGCCGCGCTGCTCTGCCCGGACGGCGGATGCGGCCACTGCGACCAGTGTCACCAGGTGATGATCGGGTCGCACCCCGACCTCGAATCGGTCCGACCGCAAGGGCTGTCCTACGGCGTGAAGCAGACCCGGGAACTCATCCTGCGGGCCGCGGGCGCGCCGACGCAGGGACGGTGGCGGGTGATCCTCTTCGAGGACGCCGACCGGGCCACGGAATCGGCCCAGAACGCGGTGCTGAAGGCCATCGAGGAGCCGCCGCCGCGTACCGTGTGGCTGCTGTGCTCGCCCGCGCCGGACGACATGATGATCACGATCAGGTCGCGCTGCCGGGTGATCACGCTGACCACGCCGCGCACGGAGGCGGTCGCGCACGTGCTGGCGACGCGTGACAGTGTGCCGGCGCCGATGGCGCAGTTCGCGGCGCGGGCCGCGCAGGGGCACATCAGCCGGGCGCGGTCGCTGGCGCTGGATGAGGGGGCGCGGTCGCGGCGGGAGGCGGTGCTGGCGATTCCCCGGTCGCTGACGGGGGTCGGGGAGTGCATCACGGCCGCGGAACGCCTGGTCAAGGCGGCCGAGGAGGAGGCCGCGGCGGCCACGGCGGCGCTCAATGAGACGGAGACGTCCGAACTGCGCAAGTTGTATGGCGAGGGGTCGACGGGGAAAGGGCTCAATCGCGGGCTGGTGCGTGGGGGCGCGGGGGCGCTGAAGGAGCTGGAGGACCGGCAGAAGTCGCGGGCCACGCGGATCAAGCGGGACTCGCTGGACTCGGCGTTGCTGGAGCTGGTGTCGTTCTACCGGGACGTGCTGGCGATGCAGTTCGGGGCGGGGGTGGAGTTGGCGAACGACGATCTGCGGTTTGACCTGGATCAGGTGGCTCGGGGGGGTACACCGGAGGAGACGTTGCGGCGGATCGACGCGATCATGATGTGCCGGGAGCGGCTGGAGGCGAGCGTCAATCCACAGATCGCGGTGGAAGCGCTGATGCTGTCCCTGCGCGGCTGAGGCCTGACTTTGTTCCCGGCCGCTTTGCGGCCGTTCTCTCTTTTCGTTCCTTCCTTTTGTTACGGCAAGCCGCCCCCACGCCACCCGCCGACGTGGGCGAGCGTGTCGTGGGGGTCGCTTCTCACGTCGGACGTGGCGCCCGCCGTCACGGCCTGCGATGCACCGGTCAGGTCGGCATCACCATCCAGGTGGCGCGCATGTCTCGTGCGGCTGGATGGTCGGCGCGGCGGGCTTTGGCGGGGCGACAAGATATCGCGGTGACCGAAGCAGCAGACGGGCCCCGCAGGCGTCTCTGTGATGTGGAAGTCGAACTGCTCACCCATGGAGAACCCCTGACGCGGCAGCATGTCGACGTCGCGGCCATCTTCGCCGAGCATCAGCTGGGCCTGGTCCGGCTGGCGCTGCTCATGCTCGGTGATCGGGCCAGCGCCGAGGACGTGGTTCAGGAGGCGTTCGCGCGTACCCATGCCGGCCGGGGCAGGCTGCGAGATCCGGACAAGGCGCTGGCCTACGTGCGTTCGGCGGTGCTCAACGGGTGCCGGTCGGTGCTGCGGCGGCGGGCGACGGTGTTCCGGCGCGCCCTGCCGTACGATCCGCCGGTCTGGTCGGCGGAGAGCGCGGCGCTGGTCGGTGAGGAGCGCCGTGAGGTGCTGCTCGCGCTGCAGCGCCTGCCCCGCAGACAGCGCGAGGCGCTGACGCTGCGCTACTACTTCGACCTCTCCGATCCGGAGATCGCCGAGACCATGGGGATCAGCGGCGGCACCGCTCGGTCCACGATCGCCCGGGGGCTCGCCGCCCTCGCCAAGCAGTTGGGGGAGGGGTCATGAACAGCCCTGTGGAAGAACGTCTGCGCCAAGCCCTGTCCGAGGCGGGGGCCGTCATCGACCCGGAGACCCTGCGCCCGCTGCGTCCGGTCGCCCGACGGCGCTGGGCTGACCTGCGGTGGATCGGGGTGAGCTGGGCACGAGTGCGGTTGTTGATCCCGCGGGCGAGCCGGCGGTGGGTGACGGTGGCCTCGGTCGTGGTGGCGGCCGGTGTGATGACGGGGGTCATGGTCACCTCGCCCTCCGGGGGCACTCTGAGCACTGCCGCCGCGGTGCTGCCGCCGAACAGCGGCATGGCCGATCTGTCCGTCTTTCTCTGCCACGGCGAAAACCCCGCGCAGCCGTCCTGCGAGGGTGAGGCCATCACGAAGGAGCAGCGCCTGGCCGTCCGGCGGGCCCTGCTGAGCGCTCCATGGGTGGAGACCTTGGTTTTCGAGGACCAGAGAGAGGCGTTCAAGAACTTCCAGGCCGATGACCTCATCTCCGAGAGCGTCAAGAAGGTTGTCCGGGTGCAGGACATGCCGGAGTCGTTCCGGGTGAAGATCAGACCAGGTGCCGACTACAAGTCGCTGATCGCCGAGGTCAAGGCCATGCCCGGGGTCGTGCAGGTAGTGGACTCCAGCATGATTCGGCGGAGGATGGCCGCGGGGCTGCCGGAGGGCTGGCCGCAGGAGCGTACGATCTCGGTCTTCATGTGCAGACGCGGCGGATCCGGCGCGCTGTGTGAAGACGAGCCCTCGAAACGTGGCAACGGGGCGACACCGGAGCAGGTGAAGGCCGCGCACGACGCGCTCCGTTCGCTGCCCGAGGTGGCGGACATCCTGGTCGAGACTCGGGAGATGGCCTGGAAGGCGCAGCAGGGCATCGGCGCCACAGCCGGCCAGACGCCCGAGGACATGAACGAGTCCATCCGGCTTCTGCTCCACCCGGACACTGATCACGCACGTGTCATCAAGGTGATCGAGTCCCTGGCAGGTGTGGAGCGGGTAGTGGAGTACCCGTGCCCCGCGTCGACCTCGTGCTGACCGCTCGGCCCGACCCCTGGGTTGATCACGCACCGGGTCGGGCCCACCGCAGCCCCCGGTCGCGAGAGGATCTTGGGTGGGCGGGGAAAGTAGTGCTAGTGACTCTCACGTTTGGGCGGTCCGCGCACGTAGTGTGGCAAGGGTAGGCACCCCCGAGGCCGTCAGGAGGCGAGCTCTAGCCCATGGGAATGATCATGGCCGTGAGCTTTACACGCTACGGGAGGCTCTACTACCTCGATCCGGGCGGGCACAGTCCCAAGGTCGGTGACAAGGTTCTGGTGCCCACCGACTCGGGTCCCGAGGTCGCGGAGTGCGTGTGGGCGCCGCAGTATTCAAGTGAGGACATCGACGGGCTGCCCGTGTGCGCGGGCGTCGCCGGCGACGAGCACCTGGCCCGTGACGAGAGCAACAAGCGCCGCCGCGCGGAAGCCCGCAGCGTCTCCAAGCGGCTGATCAAACGCCACAGCCTGCCCATGAAGGTGGTCGGCGTCGACTACCTCGACCAGGACAACGTCTACACCGTCTACTTCTCCGCGCCGCACCGGGTCGACTTCCGGGCGCTGGTCCGCGACCTGGCCCGCAACCTCCGCGCCCGGGTCGAACTCCGCCAGATCGGCCCCCGCGACGAAGCCCGCCTCCAGGGCGGCATCGGCCCGTGCGGTCGTGACCTGTGCTGCGCGACCTTCCTCAAGGACTTCGAACCGGTGTCGGTCCGCATGGCCAAGGACCAGGACCTTCCGGTCAACCCGCTGCGTATCGCGGGGGCGTGCGGGCGCCTCATGTGCTGCCTCAAGTACGAGCATCCGCTGTATGTCGAGACGCGCTACCGGATGCCGAAAGCGGGCAGCCGGGTGGCCACGCCCCAGGGCGACGGCACGGTGATGGGCCACAACGTACCGTCGGACACCGTGCTGGTCCGGCTGGACGACGGAGGCCGCCGATGCGCCTGCCCGTCGGCGTCGGTGTGCTCTCCCCGCCAGCAACACGAAAAGCAGTACGGTCCCGAAGGCGCCAACCCCGACGGCACCCCGACCTCCTGAACCCGGATGGGCATTTGGGCTAAGTGCGCCGCTGTGGCGCCCGAATGAGCGGTCACCTGGTAGCCCGTGGACGGCTCGTGCCTTCCCCATGGGTCTCCTCCGTGGGCTGACCCTCGCAGCGCCGTCACAGGTGGCGCGGTCACGCGGCGGGCAACACTGAACGGTGTAGTTGACAGTGGATACTGAACGGTTTAGTTTCGAGAGGAGATCATATTCGGAGGTTTGTCATGGATTTCGGTTTCTCCCTTGTCCCGACACCCGACATAGCCGCTCATCGCGAACTGGTCACCGTTGCCGAGGAGACCGGCCTTGACCTGGTCGGCGTACAGGATCATCCTTATGCCCCCTCCCAAGTTGACGCCTTTGCCCTGATCGGCACCTTGCTGGAGCACACGGAGCGGATCCGGTTCTTCCCTGATGTCGCCAGCCTGCCGTTGCGTCCGCCGGCCGTACTCGCCAATACTGCGGCAACCCTGGATCTGGCCTCTGGTGGGCGGTTTGAGCTGGGTATCGGTGCGGGCGGCTACTGGCGGGCGATCGCCAGTATGGGCGTGCCCGAGCTCAGGCCCGCGGCGGCTCTCGACGCGCTCGGCGAGGCGATGGAGATCATGCGCGCGTTGTGGAGCCCGGACCAGCCCACGGTACGGCTGCGCGGTGAGCACTACACGGTCGACGGCGTGCATGCCGGGCCACCGCCGGCCCACCCGATCAACATCTGGGTCGGCGCGCAGGGGCCGCGGGCGCTGCGGTTCACCGGCCGGAGGGCCGACGGGTGGGCCGCGCCGATCCCGTCGTATCTGCCGTACGAGGCCTGGCCCGAGGCGAACTCCCTCATCGACCAGGCGGCACGCGCCGAAGGCCGCGATCCGGCCGCCGTCATGCGGATGGCGCAGATCGTCGGCACCATCACCACCACCCCGGGCGAACTACCCGAACACGGCGCCGATCCGGTACGCGGCACGCCTGACCAGTGGGCCGATTTCCTGGCGAAGCTCGCTATCGAGCAGCCCTTCACCACATTCGTCTTCTGGCCGGAGCAGCAGTCGACCGATCAGGTGGTGCGCTTCGCGACCGAGGTCGTCCCGCTGGTCAAGGAGAGGACACCAAACGGTGTAGTTTACGCGCATGAACGTTGACGAATTCGGCCTTCCGATCATCCCCGATGCGGTCAACGTTTCGCAGCGCAAGCGCGAAGCGATCATCGACGCGGCCAAGGTCGAGTTCCTCAAAGAGGGATATACAGCCGCATCGGTGGATGCCATCGCCTCCCGGGCCGGGGTGTCCAAACCCACGATCTACAAGCATTTCGGCAACAAGGAGCGGCTCTTCCTGGCGGTGATCGGGGGGATCCTGCCGCAGACGTACGCGCATCTGGAGCCCTGCAAGTCGAAGATCGCCCAGGCGGACGACCTGCGAACGGCCCTCATCAGCCTGATGACCGAATGGGCGGAGATCCTCCTACGTCCCGACATCATGGCCCTGCGGCGGCTGGTCATCGGCGAGATCGACCGCTTTCCGCAGCTCGGCAAGGCGTGGTACCGCATCAGCGACAAGATGAACAACGAGCCGCTCGTGGAGGCGTTCGAGATCCTGCATGAGCGCGGGCGAATCAGCGTGCCCGACCCGGTCCTCGCCGTGCGGCAGCTCGTAGCGGCCACGATCGGCGTGCCGCAGCTGGTCCGCACGTTCGACGCCGACGCGGAGGTCGACCTCAAGGAGATCATCACCTCAGGCGTCGACCTCTTCCTCGCCCGTTACCGCCCGGCTTAGGAGACGGCGCCCGCTACCGCGCGGCCCGGGGGACGGCGCCCGCTATCGCGCGCCTTGGGAGGCCGGAGCCCTCTATCGCGCGGCTTAGGAGACGGCGCCCGGGGGACGGCGCCCGCTATCGCGCGGCTTAGGAGACGGCGCCCGCTGGTTCGCGCAGAGGACATGTCTGGACCCGGCCCGTGGCCGCCACCGACTCGGCGTAGCATGGCGACAGTGTGGTGCCGAGCCCTCCTAGCCGCCCTGATGCTGCTGACCTCCGGCTGCGCGAGCGCCCGCCCCCCAACGCCCGCGACCCTGGCCTGGTCCGACTGCGGCGACGACTTCGAATGCGCCCGCCTCCGGGTCCCCCTGGACCACGCCCAACCAGCGGGCGAACACATCGAAATCAGCGTCATCCGCCTCCCGGCCACCGGCGACCGCATCGGCTCCCTGCTGATCAACCCGGGCGGCCCCGGCGGATCCGGCATCGACTACGCCCGCGCCGCCCCCGCCATGCTCAGCCAGGACATCCGCGCCCGGTTCGACATCGTCGGCTTCGACCCCAGAGGCGTAGGCGCATCAACCCCCATCAAATGCCTGAGCGACGACCAGTTGTCCGCGTTCATCGCCTTGGACAGCACTCCCGACACCCAGCCCGAGCAGTCCGCCCTGGAACAGGCCTCGAAGGACTTCGCCAAGGCCTGCCAGGCAAGCTCCCCGAAGCTCCTCAGGCACGTCAGCACCACGAACGCCGCCCGAGACATGGACCTCCTCAGGGCCGCCCTGGGCGATGAAAAGCTCACCTACCTCGGCAAGTCATACGGAACCCTCCTGGGCGCGACATACGCCCACCTGTTCCCCGGCAAAGTACGCGCCCTGGTCCTCGACGGCGCCATGAACCCGGCGATCACCCGCCAACGCCTCAATCTCGACCAGGCCAAGGGCTTCGAAACCGCCTTCCGCGCCTACGCCAAGGACTGCCTGACCTCCCAGTCCTGCCCCTTCACCGCCAAGACCCCAGAAAACGCCCTGGCCGAGATGTCGGAGCTGCTCCGCCGTACCGACAAAGACCCCTTGACCAGCGAAACCGGCCGCCCAGTGACAGAAGCCCTGGCAACGCTGGGAGCCCTGACCCCGCTATACGACCGGAACACCTGGCCGGCCCTGTCCGAATCCTTGGCCGAAGCCCAGAAGGGCAACGGCACCCTGCTCCTGTCCTCTGCCGACCAGTTGGTAGGTCGCGCCGACGACGGCACCTACTCCAACCAGACCGAATCCGGAATGGCCGTAACCTGCGCCGACACCCCCACCCCACCCAGCACCTCAGCCCTGGCCCAAGCCGCCACAACCGCCGCAGAAGCCGCCCCCGTCTTCGGCTCCTACGTCATGTGGAGCATCCTCCCCTGCGCTTTCTGGCCTTCAGCCCCAGAGCCCCCCGCGACCCTGCGCGCCGCCGGCGCCGCCCCCATCCTGGTCCTCGGCACCCGCCGCGACCCCGCAACCCCGTACCACTGGTCACAATCCCTAGCCGACCAACTCGAATCCGGCACCCTCCTGACCTACGAAGGCGACGGCCACACCGCCTACGGCAGCGGTTCCACCTGCATCGACACCCACGTGGACCACTACCTCATCACCCGCACCACCCCCGCCGACGGCACCCGCTGCTGATCGACGGGAGCGAGAAGTGCCACGCCTCCTGTAGACTTCATCACGCTGTACGGCAGCGCCGCCTTAGCTCAGTCGGCCAGAGCACTTCACTCGTAATGAAGGGGTCTCGGGTTCGAATCCCGAAGGCGGCTCCAGGTCAAAGGCCCCCTGTGATGATCACAGGGGGCCTTTTGCTAACACCCTTGCTAACAGGACTCCTCCAGGGACTTGGCGAAGATATCGGCGGCCGCGGTCTCCGCGGAGCGGATCACGTGAGCGTAGACCCGGAGAGTGATCGCGGGGTCAGCGTGGCCGAGGCGGGCCGCGACCACGTGCACGGGGACGCCGGCCAGGAGCAGCATCGTCGCGTGGAGATGACGAAGATCGTGTAGACGGATGAGCGGGAGCTTGTCCTCATCCTTCTCGTTGTGGGCCTTACCTCTTCCAGACTTCTGTCAACTTATGTAGCCGACTGTCCGGAATCTGCTGGGCACCTCATCTCACCTACAGCGGTTGGGGCGATCGGCTGCCGCGGCCCTCCTTCGTCGGGCCTTGCCACCGGGTATCTCTGGCTGAGGTGACAGCGGGGCTGACAGCAACGTCCCCACACGGCGCTGCATTCATGCCACCTTCCACACGCGTCTGATCAGGGTGGCGAGCAGCCGAGCAGGGTGATCGGTCCGCCTGAAAGCGGAAGGGCAGCGGTTCGACCTCGCCTTGTACCATCACGTCCGACCAAAAAGAAGCCTCGGAGCGAAGATAGCAAGGCTGTCAGCAGCGACGTTTCAGTCGTGGGCGGATGTTCCAGGCGGTGTATCCGGTGTCGAGTCGGTCATGAACGCAACCTCGTTAGCCTGCACTGCTAGTCCGAACAGTGCACCGACTGTCAGTCTGACCGCTTCTTGCGCCTTTGCTGGCATTTGGTCATAGAGACCTGCTAGTGCGTCGGCCCTCGTACTGTGACCGGAGTGCGGTCTAACCCCGTACCATTCGAGCGCGATCATCGCTGCAACTTCCTCGTGGGGTAGCCCGAACAGCGCGGCGATCTGGGGGACTGCCTGGGGTGGTGGAGGTTGGCAGGCCTTCTCGTTAATCAAGGCGTGCCACCAGGCTGTCGATCGTGCTCCGCGACATCCATCTGCCATGTCCTTGTACGAGTAGCCTTCAGAACGGATCTTGCGCGCTTCGTTGGTGAAGGGTCTGGTCTCCATGATGCGATGTTAGAGTATTCTTACAAAGCGTTCAAGTAGTTGAACGACGGATGCTCTCTGCTGATTGCACTACAACCGGATCTGGAAGATCTTCCACGCGCTGGTGGAATGCGCCGGACGACACCGCGGTCTTCGGGACTCGCCGCAAACGGTGGAGCGATCGGCTCTGCCGCGGACCGACCTCCTCAGGCCTTGCCTCTGGGCACGGTGGGACCTGTGACGGCGACGCCAGCCTCCAGTCCTGTGCGGATGGCACAGCGGACGGCGACATACTCCCTGGTAGCAGCCAGCCTGCGTACGAACTGGTCGCTACCCTCAAACGAAGGTCGGCCACCGCGTGCTTCTGTTGCCCGGGTCGGACAGCTCTGCTCTCTGTATCGGCTCGCCACTGATCGCGGGGAGGCTGAGGTGCACTTGCTAACGCGCTTGCTAACAGCGGTCCCGGACGATCATGGTCCCGGGTGGACTGAGGTCGCCCGGCATCGGCTCGTGACGAGCGCGTCAAGACGCCTGTGGACGACGATGGACGATCTCGTTCTCACTCGTAATGAAGGGGTCTCGGGTTCGAATCCCGAAGGCGGCTCCGCAGCAAGAGGGCCCTTTCGGATGATGCGGAAGGGCCCTTTTCGATCTTGTGCAGCGGCTATGGGTCAGCCCTGGGGGTAGACGTTCGTCGTGACCGCTATCTGGGAGTGGCGGAGGATGCGCATCGCCACTTTGGGCATTCCCGGCCCCGCCACGAGCGGCTTGAGGTCCCTTCTGTCCTGAGCAGTGCATGGTCAAGTCCGGCGCTGTGTACGGATGGGTGGTCAGCCCGACGAGTCCACCGCCGCGCAGGCATGGGCGGCGCGCTGCAGCTTCCGCTCGATCTCTCGCGGGTGTCGCCCGAGAGAGGAGCGGGCCTCCGCCAGCGCGATGATCGCGTTGCACATCGCCTCGGTTCGCCAGGTGGCCGGCTGGCGCGCAACGGAGAACAGCCGCTCGCAGAGCCCGGCAATCCTCGCGTACGGGGCGAGGGCGGCGGCCGCCTGAGCCTCTACGGTCACGATCCCGGCTTCTGGTGGGAACTCGCTCGACTCGACGAGGTCGTACAGGTCCGTGGACTCGTCCTCAAGGCGCTCCTGGAACGTCAGGACCCGGTCCAGCATCGCTTTCGCGAGGTCGTCGCTCTCGCTGCGTAACCTTTCGATGGTCGCGTCCACGACATCGCGCAGGTCCTGTCGCAGCACACGCTGGGACAGACGGGCGATGGTGGCCTCCTCTTCGCCCTGCAGCTCGCTCTTCTGCTCCACGCACGAGCGTGCGGTCCGGATGAGGTCACGCGCATGGCCGCCGGACCATGCGTGGCAGAACAGTGCGAACACCCTGGAGAAGTCGCGCGCACGCCGAGAGATCAGCGTCTGCGACTCTCCCAGCGAGAGCGGACCGACCGAGATGACGGTGTCGAACGCCGAATCGAACACGTCCCGTACGGGCACTCCTCGCGCGGCGAAGCTGTGCATGGCGTCCGAAGACACGGAAAGGACGAAATGCGCCTTGGCTATGTGGAACAGATCCTTGAGGCCGTTGATCGCGTCAACGGCCTCGGCCGGGTTCGCCAGCTTGTCCAGCTCGTCCACGCAGATGATCACCGGTCTGTTGCTGAGCGCGAGCAACTGATCGACGAACTGCCGGAGCGCCTGCACCGACTCGGCGTGTGTGACCTCGCGTTCGGTACGAGAGAACTTGCTGAGGCCCTCGAATCCGGTCCCGCCGACCTTGGCCGCGGTGTTCGCGCTCCGCTCGACCGTTGTGGACCAGCGGAGAAATTCCAGCTGCTGTAGGCAGAGCTCGCGCGTCGTCTGCGGCGGGACCATCAATTTCGTCCGGCGCTGAAAGAGATCCCGCTGCCGGCTGAGGAAGAACCCGGCTATCAGGGCGCCCAACACGACGGTGGCGAAACCCATCCAGCCGAGGTTGAACGTGTTGGGTGAGGGACGGTTCTTGTCGTAGATCCACAACATCACCATGAGGAGCACCGCCACCGACGCGACGAGCGTCCGCACCACTGCCCGAGCGGCCGGTACCGCCATGCGGTTGCGGATGAGACCTCCTTCGCCGGGTTTCAGGCCGACCTGTGCGAGTTCGCCGTGGATGAGGCGGGTGAACTCCACGGCGGAGTACTGCACGGGCGTGCTGATCATGGCGACGTGACAGTCGAGGCCCTCATCCAGGCGCAGTTGGCGCATCAGGGTGGTCTTGCCCGAGCCCCGCGCGCCGGCCAGCCCGGTCGCCGAGGACTCGTGTCCGCAGATGAAGGATCGGAGCCGCTCGTACGTGCGGGAAGGAATGGTGTCCTGGATGTTGAGCTCCACCAGCGCGGGAGCCTCGGATGTGCGCAGGGTGCCGGACCAGCGCGCCTCGTCGCTCTGCAGATCGCTGATCACGAGACGGATCAGGGCGCGTAGCGGCGACGTCAGAGCTCTTCGGAGCTCTCGGGACGCGGTCACGCTCCGCCGCCGGATCGCGTTCGATTGCGCCAGCGCAGTGAGCGTTCCCAACGTCACCAGGCCGAGCAGCAACGTGCCCCGGAAAGCGGTCCCGAGGACCAGGAGGGATGCGGCGATAAGTGTCAGGGCGGCGATGGCCCATACCTGACGCCACGCACGGCCCGCTTCGTCGACCGCCGCGATCTCTCCGCTCAGCAGCTTGAAGAGCTCATCGGCCCGCCGCCGGATCTCATGGAGTATCTCGGGATGAAGCGCGGGATCATGCTTCAGCTCGGGATCGTATTTCAGCAGCTCAAGTGTGATCCGCTCCAGCTCTTCCGGGGAGAGTCGTTCGACCTTGCCGCGCATCGTCACCCCCGCCGGCACGAGCAATATCACCGATTTAGGTCGCCATAAATGGAGTTGTTGCTCATGATGAAAAAGCGGTTACGCGATTGATGGTTTCCGCCGCCAGGGACTTCTAACGCCAGATGCAGCATGATAGAAGATTTCTGGGTGATTGCGGTATTGCTCGTATCGGGTATCAAGTCAATCGCCATCATGGGAAGCCTCAGCCTGGGACAGCCATGTGTGCTGCAGGTTCTTGTCCGCAGCGATGGGGAATGGGAGAGCATGATGCTACGAGTCGGGCTGCCGGCAGGAGTCTCTGCGTGACCGCGCACGGTGCCAGCCCGTGGGTCGGGCTACGGCCGTTCCGCATGGACGACGAGCCCAGATTCTTCGGTCGTAGTATCGAAACCCGCGAGGTCGCCGACCTGTGGCAGAGAAATCGGGTGACGCTACTCATCGGAGACTCGGGCGTCGGAAAGACCTCCCTCCTCCACGCCGGATTGGTTCCGTTTCTGGCCAACGATGGAGCGCGAGTGGTGCCCATCGGGGAGCTGAGCTACCGCAAGACCCTGCCGGCTCCGCTGCTCACGGCCCGGGGCCGCACGCTCTTCGCGCTGCTCTCGTCGTGGCAGCCCACCCTTGACCCCGCCCGCAGCGTCGGCCTGACGGTCGCGGAGTTCTTCCGGCGGCAGACCGCCGCCGCGCCGCCGGGCGCATCGACGCTGGTCGCGATCGACGGCGCCGAAAGCGCGCTCCGCCGGTCAGGCGCGTCGAAGCCGGAACATCGTCGCTTTCGCGAGGAACTGGGAGTCGCGCTCCAGGCCTTCCCCGGTGTCCAGTTGCTCCTGTCGATCCGGCCCGACTGTGTCGATGACGCGCGTGCCTTCGCCGGGGTGCTGGGAGAGACCCCAGCGCAGTACGTCCTGCGTCCACTGGACCGGCAGTCCGCTATCGACGCGCTGTCACGGCCCCTGCTGGGCAGCCATCAGCAGTTCGACCTCGGCGTGCCCGCGCGGCTCGTCGACAAACTGGCGGTCGAGCACGGTACGTCCGGTGCCGCGCACGTGGAGCCCGTCCTTCTACAGGTACTGTGCACCGAGCTCTGGGAAGGCCTGCGCGACGGCAAGACGCTGTCCGCCACCGTCGAGAAGGCGCTCGACGACGTGGACGCGATGCTGGCCGAATTCTGTACCCGCACGCTGTTCACCATGACCAGCGACCACGGCCTGCCGAACTGCGAGATCGGCGGCTGGATGCGCCGAACCTTCACCACGTCGCCAGACGAGGGATCCACCTATGAGGCCAGGCCGGCGCCCCGGCACGACCGTCCGAAAGAGATCACCGATTCCGTTGTCCGTGCTGTGGAGGACCGCCACCTTCTCAAGTACTGCCGGTTGAGCGACGAGGACGGTTTCCAGCTTCAGCATCCGCGCATGGCGAGCGCGCTCCAGCGGCTCGGAGAGGCGCCGGCAGCACGACCGGATCCCACCCCGGGAGACCTTCTGCGGGAGGCGGAGAAAGCCATGTCCGCGGACAACCTGCGAATCGCCGAAAGGTACGCGCGAGCTGTACTGGCGATGACCGAGGGGGTGCACAGCGAGATCCATGTCTCCGCCTACGTCATCCTGGGCGACATCGCATACCTGCGGTCGGAGCACGACGTCGCACTCCAGAACTACGACAACGCGCTCGCGATGGCGGCGATGGCCGACGCCCGGTCGCCTGCCGTCGCCTATCTGTTCGCGGCGATCGCGCGTGTCCACTTGATGCGAGGGGATACCGACAACGCACTTGGCAGCGCACGTGCTGGTCGACTTGTCCCGGCAGGGGAGACGACCACCACGCTGGAACTCGCGCAGGCGCTCTGGCGCGCAAACCGGCACCAGGCAGCGGTCAAGGAGCTGAACTTCGTGCTGGACAGGGATCCAGCGCACTGTGAGGCACTGCGGATTCGCGGGGAGATCTACGCGGACTGGGGTAAGTCGCGGCAGGCCTTGAACGACCTGCGCAGCGTCGCCACCGCCGCTCCGCCGTCGGCGCGCGCGGCATACATCCTCGCGGTACATCTCGATGTCCCTGTCTCACGCGGGGCCATCGACGAGCTTCGCGACGAGGGACGGACACACGGCATGGTTCTGCTCTACCTCGCCAGGTCGTTGTACAGGCGTGGAGACCGATACCTGGCTATGGACCTCGCCGACGAAGCTC
Source organism: Nonomuraea sp. NPDC050540 (assembly GCF_044457485.1). Classification (NCBI taxonomy): domain Bacteria; kingdom Bacillati; phylum Actinomycetota; class Actinomycetes; order Streptosporangiales; family Streptosporangiaceae; genus Nonomuraea; species Nonomuraea sp. NPDC050540. Next base: position 312,610 of record NZ_JBITHA010000011.1, on the reverse strand, counting down.
TCCAGGCGACGAATCCGCGCCTCTCACGCCATCATCGAGCGCAGGCCGAAAAGATCGCACGAAGGTAGTGGCATCGGGGAAGCATCGCGGGGTGATTCATGCCCGATTGTGGAGTTATGTCTCATCACTATCGAAATGTCCGACCGAGTTGCTAAATCCGGAGATTGCCTCGGTATCCCGCCGGTCCGGCGACATCAGATTCCTCATCGCGACAGCGAAGACTGAATCGTCAAGTTCGTCCAGGTCGCGGAGCGACAAACTAGAACAGTTGGGCAGTTGGCCTGCCAGTTCGTTCTCCTGCTGCTCCATAGCAAACTCCAAGCCTGACGCGTCACAGTCCGGTGTCCGGATCAGCATACAAGCTGACGTGTCGCCCCGGGTACGGGGACGGCGCCGCCAGGACAGTTGGAATGGTTATCATCGTGAGACATAATTATCTGATGAATGCGTTTAGTCTAGGTGGCCGGTTTTAGTTCCTATTCTGGCGTGCAGCGAAATTGACCGTATCGACGCGTCGTTCAATGTTCGGATTGAACGCCGTGATTGGGAGGCGGCCCGGTGACCGGTACACAGCCGAATGAAGCGCGAAGGTCAACGGCGCGCCCTGAGGTGTGGGGCAAGATTCCGCCCAGAAACAAGAACTTCACCGGCCGGGAACACCTTCTCGAAAAACTACGCTCAGGGATGACGACCGGAAGCGCCGGTCAGGTCACGGTGGTCCTTCCCAAGGTGCTTCCCCATGCCCTCCACGGGCTGGGCGGTGTCGGGAAGACGCAGATGGCCGTGGAGTACGCCTATAGGTATGGCAACGAGTACGACCTCGTCTGGTGGATCTCCGCAGACCAGCGCGTGCTCATCCGCTCGTCTCTGGCCGCGCTGGCCCCCTACCTCGACCTCCCGTCGGCGGCGGCGATCGGCGTGGAGGACGCCGCCAACGCCGCGCTTGACGCCCTGCGACGCGGTAAGCCGTACGACCGTTGGCTGCTCATCTTCGACAACGCGGACGAGCCGGAGGAGATCCGGGACGTGATCCCGGACGGGCCGGGCCACGTTCTGATCACCTCACGCAACCACCGGTGGGAGGACGTTGTCGAGGCAGTCCCGGTTGACGTCTTCAGCCGCGAGGAAAGCATCGCGTTCCTCTCCAAACGGATCCGCAGGGCGATCGCTCCGGAGGATGCCGACAGACTCGCTGATCAGCTGGGAGATCTCCCGCTGGCGCTGGAACAGGCCGGCGCCCTCCAGGCCGAGACCGGCATGCCCGTCGACGAGTACATCGAGTTGCTGAATGAGCACACCAGCCAACTTCTCAACGAGGGCAAGCCGACGGAATATCCGGTTTCGATGACGGCGGCATGGAATCTCTCGGTAGGCAGGCTCAGCGAGCGGCGACCGGAGGCCATCGAGCTGCTGCGTTGCTGTGCGTTCTTCGGTCCGGAGCCGATTCCTCGCGATGTGTTCAGTCAGCGCATCAGAGACCTCAGTCCTGGGCTGGCCGAGCTGCTCGCCAATCCGATCATGCTGAGTCGTTCGGTAGGAGAGCTGGGCCGCTTCGCCCTCGCGCGCATCGACCCGGGCAGCCGCACCATCCAGGTGCACCGGCTGATCCAGGCGCTCGTACGTGACGAGCTCGAGGGCGAGGAGAGGACCAAGCATCTCGGGGATGTTCACAGGTTGCTGACCGGCCTTCAACTGGGCAATCCCGAAGAATCGGCGAACTGGACCCGTTATGGCAGCATCCTGGGGCACGTCGTGCCCGCCCGGGTCCAGGAGAGCCGAGACATCAAGGTGCGCGACTTCGCGCTGAACCTGGCGCGATACCTGTACATGTCCGGCGACGGCTACGCCCAGGAGTTCGTCAACCTCTTCATCTCCCAGTGGGAGAAGGACTCCGGCCCCGCCGATCCCCACGTGCTCAGGGCCTATCGCGAGCAGGGCAACATCCTTCGCCAACTGGGCAAGTACAACGAGGTCTACGAGCTCAACCAGAGGACCCACGCCAAGATGCGGCAAGTGGGCACACCCGATGACGAGCTTCTGCTCCTGATCAGTGGTATCGGCGCCGACCTGCGTGCGCGAGGAGACTTCGCCGCGGCTCTGCAACATGACGAGGACTCGGTACGTCGGCACGAGGTGGCCTTCGGCCCGGACGATCCGCGTACCCTGCGCGCGAAGAACAATTTGGCCCTGGACTACAGTCTCACCAGCCAGTTCAAGCAAGCTCGCGAACTGCACGAGATCGCCTTCATCGGGCTGCAGGACGCGCAGGCGGGAGCGGCCACGGTCCTGGTCCACTGGAACGCGCTCGCGCGCGCGGTCCGCCTGAGCGGCGACTATGCCGAGGCCTGCGACCTGGGTGAGGAGGCTCTCGCCTTCGGCTTGGAATATCTCGGCGGCGAGCACCCGGCGTACCTCTGGACCGCCAAGGACCTGTCCATCGCGTGGCGGAGGCTTGGCGAACTCGGCAAGGCACTGGAGATGTGCACCGACGTGCACGCTCGCTATGTCCGAAGGTATGGCCTTGACCACCCCGACTCGCTGGCCGCCGCCATGTCCCTTGCCAACCTCCAGCGCAACAACGGTCAGGAGCGGGAGGGACTGGAACTGGCGGCCGACACCGTCAAGCGGTATCCGCGCGTCTACGGCACCGAGCATCCTTACTATCTCGCCTGCACAGGCAACCTGGCGCTGCTGTACCGCACGTGCCAGGACCCGGAGAGAGCCCGCCACCTGAACGAGGAAACGCTGGAGAACATCGAACGAAGCCTGGGGCGCGTCCACCACCATTACTACCTGACTGTGGCGACGAACCTGGCGAGCGACCTGGCGGCGCTGGGCCACTACGTCGAGGCCGTGGAGCGTGGCCGGGACACCAGCCGCCGGCTGACGGAACTCGTCGGCCAGAGCCATCCGATGGCCCTCGCCTGCACCGCCAACCTTTCGGCTGACCTCAAGCACCTCGGCACGTCAGAGGCCGTCGAAGAGGCGGAGAGTCTCCGGGAGGAGACTCGCGTCCGGTACGAGCAGAAGCTCAGGCTGGAACATCCCGACGCCATCGCCTTCCTTGAGGGGCGGCACCTGGACCTCGACTTCGACCCTCCACCGATCTAGCAGCACGTACCTGGAGACCGGCGATGGCCTCGTCTCGCCGCCGGTCCCGGTATCTCATCGAACGGGCTGTTCAGCTATGCGAGTGACGGTAGTTCGCCGGCCAATGGTTCGCCGTTGCGGTGGCGCCAACCAGCCAGGTGCCGGTCGGCCGAAACACGAGCTCGGCGGGTGGCCTCGGGTGGGACGTCCTCATCGCACATGGCGACCATGGTGTCCGCCATGGTCGCGGTGAACAGCTCGCCCTCGGCGGTGAGCCGACCGCTCGACCGCAGCGCGCGGATCGCCCCCCTCGTGCCGTCGCGCCAGCGAGCGAACTCGGTGTGAGCACGAAGCAGCAGATCCTCCTCGTGCCATTCCTGGCGTTCCACTCCCCAGAACGCCGCGATGCTCATGTGCGCGTACGCTCCCTGGAGCAGGCCACCCAGCGGGCGCGGATCATCACGCCAGGGCGCGTAGTAGCGGTTACCGTCGTCCGGCTCTATCAGGGGGATCAGGTCCAGCAAGCCACTCAGCTTCGTGTGCTGGGACTCGTGCGCCAGGGTAACCGCGAACGAGTGCGGGTCGGGTGGCGTGGAGAGCCCGATGTTGCCGAAGGCCAGTTTGGACGTGGCGCTGGAGGTGCCGTTTTCCGGCCCGAGCAGCGGTGTCAGCACCGTGACCAGGCTGATGATCTCCTCGGACACCTGACGGTGCCGGTCGAGGAGAATCTCCCAGGCGGGCTGGAGCGTCGACACCCATTGGTGAAGTTCCGCCTCGCTCAACCGGCCATCGGTACGGCTCGCGCCCAGCATCCGCCCAGGGTCGAGGTCGTCGATGACGAACTCGACCTCCACGCCACGGTGCGAAGCACGGATGCGACGCAGGCCTTCCCACAAGGGGTCCGCACCGACGCGTATGGTCACCCCACCGCAGTTGATCTCCGCCTCGCCGTCCCCCGTGTGGACGACGGCGAACCTGCTGCCCCCAGGGACGAGTGCTCGGCCGAGGGACGGGAGTACGACCGCGCCGTTCACCACGGGCACCTCGATCGTCTCCCCGCGCCCGGACCGGATCGCCGCGACCGCCCCGAGCGCCGCCATACCTGTCGCGCTCGCCCAGCGGACGGAGGGTGTGTGACCACTGAGCGCATGAAGCGTCCGCAGCCCCCAGGACGCGACGGTCGGATAGCGAAGTACCGCCCTGGCCACCTCAGGCGCGGTTTCCTGCACGTCGGCGAGCAGATCGTAGGCGTGCCGCACTCGAGAGACGTCGTCCTTGGCCAGATCGCGAATCCCGCGGAGGAGCAGCAGACGTTTGCTGTCCTGCGCGGTCCACAGGTGCTCGACGGCGTTGCGGCCGCCCCCACCCGCGGCGAGTTCGAGAAACATCTCTCTGGGCAGGAGATGCGGCGTCAACGTCATGGCGGGAGATTGCCTCTCTGCGGGTCGAGCGATATCTGAGAAGCGCGGACGGCGATCGCGGGAGGACATCGCGCGCTCCACATGTTTGATGAGCCGGAAGAGGTCGCGGCAGTAAACGCTGGGATTGGCGAATCCGGTGCCAGGACGATAACGGTGAGGATAGAGCCCCCCGCCGCAGACGCGCCGTATCTCGCACGAATGGCATTCATGCGAGAGCGCGCGTTCGCCGATCTGCCGAGCGGCGATCGAGGGCAGCATGAGGGCGGCGTCGAATGCGTGTGAGCCGACGTGCAGCGGCGTTCGGGTGGCTCCGTCGTAGGCTGACTTGAGACTGTCCACCTGCTCGATCGCGCCGTCGGTCTCGATGACGACGACGGCGACGGGGGAGAGCCCGACGACCTCGCTGCGCGAGGGGCGTCCCCGTACGAGACGGATGATCTCCTCGAACAACCGGACCCGAGTCTCGCGCTCCCGCGTGCCGTGCCAGCGGTCGAAGACGGCGATGAGCCAGTCGCCGTAAGGTGTGTCCTCGCTGTCCACGCGACGGCCCGGTGGAGGTGTCTCCCAAGTGCCGTGCGGCAGCAGAAAGTCCACGGTCGGCGGGCTGTGAGCCAGCAGGGCCTCGTACGTGCCGACGGGGTCGTTCCGCAGGTCGACGGTGCAGAGCAGCCCAGTGAACAGGCGCCGGAAGGCGGCGGAGGTGAGCTTGCTCAGTCCGGCGTGGACCTGGTCGTAGCTGCTCTGCCCCGCCGGACCGCGGCGGTGGCGGTCGTTGGCCTCGCGGTCGCCGTCGAGGCTGACCGCGACGAAGACATCGAGCTCGTCGAACAGCTCAAGGAAGACGGAGTTCACGAGCACGCCGTTGGTCTGCACCTGGACGTTCACCGACACGTCCGGGTCGACGGCGGAACGTACGGCGTTCACCGCGTAACGGATGTGGTCGGCGCCGGCGAGCAGGGGCTCACCGCCATGCAGAATCACCTCCACCCGCGGCAAATGGTTCGTCCGGGCGTGTTCGGCGATTCGTGTCGCGACGGAGTCCATCGTCGACTGCGCCATCCGCCGGGGCTGGCTGCGCCATCCCTGGTCGGCCATTTCATAGATGTAGCAGTAGTCGCAGGCAAGATTGCACCTGCTGTGAATTTTAAGGACAAACTGGCGGAAAGGTGTGGGGGACCACCCGCTCTCCAGCAGAGCGTTGACGTCCAGGTCCATGGGCCATTCGACGTGTGGGGCAGTCTTTCCGGATTCCGAACTCACGTCTACCAACCCTTAGGGAGATCCGAGCACCGCGACACGACAATCCATTCATCGACTTTCGGGAACGAATAAAGTGCATTCGTCGAATGAAGATTGATGTATCGCCTGCGGGCAGCGAAGATCGTCCGCTAATCCCAGCGTCACCCCCTGCGACACGCCGCGATCTTATCCCCGTTCATCAGTGTGCGAAGGCATATCGACGCGGCCACGGACGGGACATCGAGGCGGGCGGGGCGTGCTGGCGCCGGGTTCCGCGGACCACAGCGGCCTCCCGCCGCGATGTAGCCGTCGAGCGGGAGGCGGGGGTTGGGCGGCGTACTGGGTCCAGGAGGAGCCTCCGTCAGGACTGCTGGATTCGGACCATGTTGCCTGAGGGGTCGCGGAAGGCGGAGTCGCGGGGGCCCCAGGGGCGGTCGATGGGTTCCTGGAGCACTTCGGCGCCGTACGCCCTCACCTTCTCGAAGGCGGCGTCCAGGTCGTCGGTGCTGAAGACGATCATGGGCAGGATGCCCTTGACCAGAAGCTCCTGCAACGCGTCGCCGTCGGCTTGGGAACGGCCGGCGTGCGGTTGCGACAGTACGAACTCCAGGCCGGGCTGCGTCACGCCGCCGAGGGTGACCCAGCGGGACACGTCCGAGCCGACGTCGTTGCGCACTTCCAAGCCGAGGGCGTCGCGGTAGAAGGCGAGCGATTCGTCCAGGTCGTTGACGGTGATGTGGCAGTACTGAAGTGCGAGGTTCATGCCGTCGACGCTAGGTGGCGAAGGCTGCGGGGCGCTTCTTCATTCCTGCTCGGACCGCTGTACGGGGTCTGGGTTGAGGCGGGTGATCAGGGTTGGCGTACGGCGGGTCACCCGGGAGCGATACTTAAGGGAGAATTAAGCACACTTAAGGTCGAACTTCGGGTCTCGACTCGATCGCCGTAACGTGTCAATCTCGGGTCGAGATGAAAAGAGCATTCGCCCTGGGGCTTCTGTTATTGGCGGCCGCCTGCGCCGCGCCCGAGACCGAGGCGCCGGCCAACTCCGAGGACGTCATGTTCCTGCAGATGATGATCCCGCATCATCGGCAGGGCATCGAGATCGTCAAGCAGGCTCGGGCCAAGCCCGTTCCGGAGCAGCTCAAGGTGATGGCGATGGCGATCGAGTCCACGCAGGGGGACGAGGTCAAGAAGATGATGGAGTGGTTACGCTCCTGGGACCAGCCGACCGTCGCGCCTTCGAGTGCCCACGATCATCATGGCGGGATGCCGGAGACGGACCGGGAGAAGATCGAACGGCTGGCGAGGTCGAAGAACTTCCAGCCTGACTTCCTCAACCTGCTGATCGCGCACCAGGATGACGCCATCCAGATGGCGAAGATCGAGACGATGAACGGGATCAACCCGGACGTGAAGCAGTGGGCCGACCAGATCAGCAAGTCACGCAAGGCCCAGATCGACCAGATGATGACCCTGCTCAAGGAGAAGCCGTAGAGCCCGCTTGGCGGGGAAGAAGCGGTGGGGTCACGTGGATGCCCCGGGCAGTTTCGTGGCGAAGTCGGTGACGGTCTTTTCGTAGGCTTCCGGGTCCACGTTCCATGATCCGACGTGTCCACCCCCCTGCGTACGCATCACGTTCACCAGATCCGGCCGCACCCGGGCGAACTCCAACGCCGGCCCAGGCGGTACCCCGGTGTCGGCGTCGTCCACGAACAGCAGGACCGGCATCCTGAACTCCTGGGCATGCGCCACATGATCCAGCTCCGCCAGCGAGATCCCGGTCCGCCGCTCGATCACGAACCGGCCCACCGAGGCCAGCCACAACGGCACACCCTGCTCGCGCGCTCCCGCCTCGATCGGCCCCTTCCAGTCCATGACCGGACTGTCCAGGATGATCCCCCTGATCGGCTCCTTGGTGAGCTTGCGTGCGGCCATCGCGACGATCCCGCCGCCCATCGAGTACCCGTACAGCACCACCCCGCTCGCCCCCTGCGAACGCGCGTAGGAGATGGCGGCCGCCACCTCCTTCCACTCCGAGGCGCCCAGGTGGAACTTTCCGTCGGGCCCGGCCGGCGCCCCGGTGTCGTTGCGGTAGCTGATCCCCAGCACCGGCATCCCCAGCCTGTGGAAGGCCGGGGTGATCCGCAGCGCCTCGCCGGCGTTCGCGTTGCGCCCGTGCACCGCGATCACCCACGTCTTCGACCTGCCCTCCGTCTGCCACGCCGGGAACTCGCCCAGTTCCGAGCGGATTTTCACGCTCTTGTACGGCAGGCCGAGCGCCGACTCGGGATCCTCGTTCCCCCACATCCACCGGTCGAGGTAGCCGCGGACCCCGGGCTTCAGCCGGCCCCGCCGTACCTTGAGGACCTCGCGTGTCACCGTCCCGGGACCGGTGGAGATCACCTTGCCCAGCGTGGCGTTGCCGTCCTTCCACGTCAGCCCGTAGGTGCCGGGCGCGGCCGTGTCGCCGCCGCCCTTGAGCGTGACCTGGTCGCCGGAGGCCTCGGTGACTTCGAGCGGGTAGGTGTTCTGGCCGCCCGACGGGTCGATGACCATGCCGGAGTAGTACCAGCCGGCCGCGCCCAGTCCGGCCGTGCCGAGCACCAGGAGAACGGGCACCGTCCACGCCAGAAGCCTTTTCATGGCGTGCAAAATACTCCCAAAGCACTCGTAGACGCAGTGCACATAAGGTGATTAGATGACTTGATATGTCGGCCGAAGTCACCCGTCCCACGCTCTCCGACGCGCTGACCGAGCGCATGCTGGAGCTCATCCGTACCGGAGGTCATCGTCCGGGCGACCGGCTGCCCTCGACCAGGGAACTGTCCCAGCGCTTCGCTGTCACCACCCCGACGCTCCGCGAGGCGCTGCGCAGGCTCGAAGCCACCGGCGCGATCGAGATGCGCCACGGATCCGGCATCTACGTCGGCTCCGCGATCGAACGTCTCGTCATGCCCAACCCCAACATGCGCGAGATGCGCGGCGCCCAGCTCCTGGAGCTGCTCGGCGCCCGCATCGTCATCGAGCCGCCGCTGGCGGCCATGGCCGCGCAGCACGCCACCGCCGAGGGCATCGCCGCACTGCGCACGATGCTCGACGAGGCGGCGCTCCACCTGCGCGGCGAGGACGCCGAACTGCACGACGCCAACATGACCTTCCACCGGGCCACCGCCCGGCTGGCCGGAAACGGCGTCCTGCACGAGATCGTCGACTCGCTGCTGACCGTGCACGCCAACGAGCAGCGGGAGATCCTGCAGATCTTCGATGACCGGCGGCGTGACTACGACGAACACCTGGCGATCCTCGAAGCGATCGAGGCAGGTGACCCCCAGGCCGCTGAGCGGCTGATGAAGGCCCATCTCGCGGACGTGAAGAGCGTCGTCGAGCTGAGGCTGCACCATCCCCCCATGGAGTAAGGAGTCCGGCATGCGCACTCTGGCCGCGCTCGGATTGGCCGCCACCCTGACGCTGGCGGCCTGCGGTGGCAACGACGCCGCAGCACCGCAGAAGAAGAGCGAGCTGTCGCTCTACAACGACAAAGGCGCCTGGAGCAAGTATTTCGACGGCATGGGCGCCCTGTCCAAGCAGCAGATCAGCCTGTCGATGAAGCCGGTGGGTTACACCGACTCGGCGCAGTACCAGGCGTTCATCAAGGCCTCGTTCCGCACCGACGTGAAGCCCGACCTGTTCACCTGGCAGACCGGGGGGATGCTCGAAGAGATCGTCAAGCAGAAGCAGGTCGCCGACACCACCGCCGTCTGGCAGGAGGCGATCAAGGCGGGTGACCTCCCGCAGGATCTCGCGCCCTACTACACGGTCGGCGGCAAGCAGTACTGCGTCCCGCTCAACGTCGCCTACTGGGGCATGTTCTACAACATGCCGGTCTTCGAGAAGCACGGCGTCAAGCCGCCGACCACCTGGGAAGAGCTGATCAAGGCCGCGGACACGCTGAAGAAGGCCGGGGTCACGCCCTTCTACCACACCAGCGTGTTGTTCTCCTTCGTCTGGTTCGAGCAGCTCATGGCCGGAATGGACCCCGACCTGTACGACCGGTTGTCCACCGGCAAGGCCAAGTACACCGACCCGGGTGTGGTCGCGGTGATGGACAAGTGGAAGGAACTCATCGACGCCGGATACTTCGTGAACGCCGGTGACAAGACCGACCCGGCGGACCTGCTGAAGACCGGCAAGACCGCCATGGTCTCCTTCGGCACGTTCTTCAACACGAGCATGACCACCCGCAGCATGGCGCCCGGCAAGGACTACGGCTTCTTCGTCATCCCGAACGTCAACACGTCCCTGCCCAAGACCTCGGTCATCTTCGAGAGCGGTCCGCTCTGCGCGCTGGACAAGGCCGCCGACCCCGAGGCCTCGATGAAGTACCTCAAGTGGTGGACGAGCGCCGGGGCCCAGGAGAAGTGGGCGAGCAGCAGGGGCGACGTCAGCGCCAACCCCAAGGTCACGGTCAAGGACGAGGCGCTCAACGCGATCACGAAGGACGCGGGCAGCGGCAAGTACCGCCTGGTCAACCGCTACTTCGAGGCGACGCCGCCGCCGATCCTGTCGGCCGCGCTCGACGGCTTCGGCAAGTTCGTCTCCGACACCAGCACCACCAAGGAGGTGCTGGAGACGATTCAGAAGGCCGCCGACGAGTACTGGAGCACGCACCAGTGAGAAACGCCCCCATTCTCGGGCGGTTCAGGGGCGGGTACGTGGCCCCGGCGGTCCTCCTGGTCGCCGGGCTCCTGTACGCGCCGTTCCTGTGGACGGCCTACCTCAGCCTCACCGCCTACGACGGCCTGGCCGACCCCGAGTTCGTCGGGCTGCGCAACTTCACCCGGCTCTTCGACGACCCGGCGCTGCTCACCTCGACCAGGAACACGCTGATCTGGGTGGTCGGCACGATGGTGCTCCCGGTCGGGCTGGGCCTGCTGGTGGCGGTGCTGTCCTACGACATCAGGGGCGGGGCCTGGTTCCGGGTGCCGTTCATGCTGCCGTACGCGCTGAGCGGCGCCGGGCTCGGCATGGTCTGGAGCCCGATCCTGTCCCACGACGGCATCGCGAACCTGCTGCTCGGCACCGACACCGCGTACATGCAGGAGGCGCCGCACAACACGGTCGCGATGCTGCTGGTGTGGACATGGCAGCAACTCGGCGTGAACACGCTGTTGTTCGTGGTCGGCCTGCAGTCGATCCCGAAGGCGCCGATCGAGGCGGCCAGGCTCGACGGGGCGTCGGGCTGGTCGTTGTTCCGGCACGTCATCTGGCCGCTGATGCGCCCGCTGACCGCGGTCGTGGTGGGGCTGGCGCTGGTGGCGGGGCTGAAGACGTTCGACATCGTCTGGGCGATGACGCAGGGCGGCCCCGGACGCAACTCCGAGACGCTGGCGGTGATGATGTACCGCGAGACGTTCGTCGCCACCAAGTACGGCTACGGCTCCGCGGTCGCGGTGCTGCTGACCGTGGTGGCCGGGCTGGCCTCCTGGCTCTACCTGAGGAGGCAGGTGCGATGATGCGTCGTCTCGTGCTGGTGGTGCTCGGGCTGATCTGGCTCGGCCCCACCTACTTGCTGCTGGTCAACGCCTCGCGCCCGGCCGACGCCTACGACCCGGCCAGCGCGTGGGTCCCGTCGGGCGACTTCGCGTTGTTCCAGAACTTCTCGGCCGCGCTGGAGCGGGCCGACCTCGCCCAGAGCCTGGCCAGCACCGCCCTGTACAGCGTGGTCTCGCCCCTGCTCGGCGTGCTCGTCGGCGCCATGGCCGGGTACACGATCGTGGTGCTCAGGCTGCGCTTCGGCTTCCTGTGGTTCATGCTCATCTTCGGCGGCACGATCTTCCCGTCGCAGATGCTGCTGGTGCCGCTGTTCATCGGCTACAGCGACGCCGGCCTCTACGACGACCGCGTCGGCATGCTGCTCCTCTACACCGCGATCAACGTGCCGCTGGCCGCGTTCGTGCTGCGCAACTTCTACTCGGGCGTGGCCTTCTCCATCTTCGAGGCCGCCAGGATGGACGGCGCCTCGACGTTCCGCATCTTCTTCCGCATCTACCTGCCGCTGTCGATGAGCGCGCTGGCCGCGGTCTTCATCCTTGAGTTCACCTTCATCTGGAACGACCTGATCTTCGGCCTGGTCCTCACCCAGTCCGAGGGCGTGCGACCGGTCATGGTCGCGCTCAACGGCCTGATCACCGACGTCTACGCGGGCACGCCCGTCCCCGTCGGCCTGGCCGCGGGCCTGATGGTCTCGCTGCCGACGGTCGCGTTGTTCCTCGCCACCCAGCGCCTCTTCGCCAGGGGCCTTTCTCTAGGGAGTGTGTGATGACGAGCCGGTTGCTGCAGAGGAGCCTCGGTTCCCCGGACTACGACGGGATCAGGCAGGCGCTGCGGCACGACACCTCGACCCCGGTGATCAGTGTGCGCGGCCTTGAGGTACGGCTGGCCGTACTGCCGTTGTTCACCCATGACGGGCGCCAGGCGGTCAGGGTGTCGTGCACCGGACTGATCGGCTCCGATCTGGTCGTGTCCCTGAAGGACGTCGATCAAAAGACCGGCGCCGACGTCACCCTGCTGGTGCCCGAGGTGACCGAGCCCAGGACGTTCACGCTGGAGGTGCGCGACGCCGCGGGCGTGATCGGCTCGGCCGAGGTCACGGTGACGCCGCAGCGCAAGTGGAGCGTCTTCGTCGTGCACCACTCCCACCTGGACATCGGCTACACCGACCCGCAGGGCACCGTTCTGCGCCACCACCTGGAGTATCTCGACGCGGCGGTACGGCTGGCCGACGAGACCGCCTCGTGGCCGGACGACGCCAAGTTCCGCTGGACGGTCGAGTCGTCGATGCCCGCGGCGAAGTGGCTGGCCGCCCGCCCCGCCGAGCAGGTGGAACGCTTCAACAGGGCGGCCCGCGAGGGGATCATCGAGGTCACCGCGCTGCCGTTCCAGCTGCACACCGAGGCGTGCTCGACCGAGGAGCTCTACCGGCAGCTGCGCCAGGTCTTCGACTTCCCGGTCAAGTCGGCGATGCACACCGACGTGCCCGGCGCCGTGGTCGGGCTCGTGGACGCGCTCAACGCGGCCGGCGTGCGGTATCTGGCCGCGGCGCACAACTGGGCCGGGCGGTCGGTGCCGTATCTGCACGGCGGCGACAAGCTGACCAGGCCGTTCTGGTGGCAGGCGCCGTCGGGGCGGCGGGTGCTGGTGTGGTTCACGGACACGCCGCACGGCATGGCGTACATGGAGGGCAACACGGTCGGGCTGACCGACTCCTACGAGCTGGCCGACGACCTGCTGCCGCGTTACCTGTCGGCGCTGGCCACCCGGGGGTATCCGTATGGGCCGGGGACGTTCGGGTGGCAGGGGCCGGACGCGCCGCGGGAGCCGTACGAGCTGGATGTGCTGCATCTGCGGGTGCAGGGCGCGCACGCCGACAACGCGGGGCCCTCGATCGTTCCGGCGTCGATCGCGCGGCGCTGGAACGAGCAGTGGGCCTGGCCGAGGCTGCGCTCGGCGGTCAACAGCGACTTCTTCGAGCACGTCGAGGAGCGGTACGGCGACCGGCTGGCCGTGCACGAGGGCGACTGGACGGACTGGTGGGCCGACGGGCTCGGTTCCGGCGCCCGTCCGCTGGGTTACGTACGGCGGGCGCAGTCCTCGCTCAGGGCGGCCGAGACCCTGCACACGCTGGCCGGTGTCGACGCCACCGAGCAGATCTCGCTGGCCTACGACAAGGTGGCGCTGTTCAACGAGCACACCTGGGGCGCGGCCAACCCGTGGGAGGACGCTGAGGAGGCGGGCGACTCGGGCGGGCTGCAGTGGACCAGGAAGTCGGCCGGGGCCTACGACGCCCAGGACGACGCGGCCGATCTGCTGCACGCGGCCGTCCGCCGGTTCGGCGCGGCGCTGAGCGGGGAGGGCGCGGCTTCTTTCGCGGTGTTCAACCCGGGCACGCACGCCAGGACCGACGTGGTGAAGGCGTTCCTGCCGCGCGATCTCGTGCCCATCGAGGCGCCGATCGCGCTGAAGGACGCCAGGACGGGGCAGATCCTGCCCCACCACGAGGAGGTCGTGCTCCCGGAGGACTGGCCGACGCGGCCGATCGGGCGTCACCTGCACGCGGTGGTCCCCGACGTACCCGGATACGGCTACGCCCGCGTGGACGTCGTGGCCGCCGAGACCCAGGCGCCGGAGCCGGTCGAGATGGGCCAGGAGCCGGTGATCGAGAACGAGTTCTACCGGGTCACCTACGACCTGCGCGAGGGCTACGTCCGCTCGATCTTCGACAAGGTGGCCGGTCGCGAGCTGGTCAACGCCGACGCCGCCGCCGGTTTCGGCCAGTACGTCTACGACCGCTACGCCACCGCCCCGCATTTCAACCACATGTCGGGACACGTGGGCGCGCACGACCGCACGCTGCTCGGCGACCGGGCCATCGCCAGGAACGCCGCCGTGGTCAAGGCGCAGCGCACCGCGGTCAGCGAGAAGCTCGTCGTGGAGTTGCAGGGCAAGGGCGTCGACTGGCTGCGCACCACGATCGAGCTGCACAAGGGCGTGCCCAGGCTCGACCTGACCTACCAGCTGGCCAAGCAGGGAACCCCGGCGAAGGAGGCGGTCTTCCTGGCCTTCCCGTTCGCCGCGGGCGCCCCGGCGGCCTGGGAGCTGACCGGTGGCGTCGGCGGGCCCGGAGTGCCCCGGGTGCCGGGCTCGGCGGAGTACATGCTGCCGATCCGCCACTGGATCGCCTACGAGGACCCCGAGCTGACCATCGCCTGGGCCACGATGGAGGCGCCGCTGGTGCAGCTCGGCACCATCCACATGCCGTACGCGCCGTTCCCGCCCACGCTGGAGGAGGAGGCGGGCACCGTCTACTCCTGGGCGCTCAACAACATCTGGGACACCAACTTCCCCGCCCAGCAACAGGGTGAGACCACGTTCCGCTACGCCGTCACCTCGGAGGCCGGAGCCGAGGCCAGGCGCCTGGGCGCGCGAGCCGCGGCGGGGCTGACCGAGCCGTTCATCGGGGTCCTGACGACCGGCGCGGACACGGCAGCGCACGAGTACGTCCGCGTCGACCACCCCGATGTGCTGGTCACCTCACTGGGCCGGTCGGCGGACGGCGTGGTGGTGCGCCTGCAGTCGCTGGCGCAGCAGCCGGTGGAGGCGCGCGTGACGCTGCCGGGCCTGCGCGCGGCCCAGGTCAGCTCGGGGCTGCTCACCGACCTGGCGCCCGCGGCGGTCGACGGCGAATCGGTCAAGGTCGTGCTGCCCGCCTGCGGGGTGGCCGCCGTTTGGGGGACTTGTGAAGATCGTTGACATCCGGGCGACCACCGTCGCCGTCCCGCTCGAAGCGCCGCTGCGGCACAGCAACGGCGCCCACTGGGGCCGATTCGTCCGCACGATCGTCGAGGTCGAGGCGGACAACGGGCTCGTCGGGCTGGGCGAGATGGGCGGCGGCGGCGAGAGCGCGGAGGCCGCGTTCAGGGCGTTGCTGCCCTACCTGACCGGCCACGACCCGTTCCAGCTCGAAGCGCTCCGCTTCAAGATCGCCAATCCCACCGCCTCGCTCTACAACAATCGCACGCAGTTGCTCGCGGCCGTCGAGTTCGCCTGCCTCGACCTGGTCGGGCAGCACCTCGGGGTGCCCGTGCACGACCTGCTCGGCGGGCGCGTACGCGACGAGGTGGCCTTCGCCTCCTACCTGTTCTTCCGGTACGCGGCCGAGGGCCACGAGGAGATCAGGACCCCCGACCAGCTGGTGGAGCAGGCGCGCGAGCTCAAGCGGGACCATGGCTTCACGGTGCACAAGCTCAAGGGCGGCGTCTTCCCGCCCGGCTACGAGCTGGAGTGCTACCGGGCGCTGGCCGCGGCCTTCCCGGAGGACCGGTTGCGCTACGACCCGAACGCCGTGCTCTCGATGGCCGAGGGCCTGCGGTTCGGCCGGGCCATCGAGGACCTCAACAACGACTACCTGGAGGACCCGGTCTTCGGCCTGGAGGGCCTGCGGCAGGTCCGCGAGCAGGTACGCGTGCCGCTGGCCACCAACACCGTGGTGGTCAACTTCGAGCAACTGGCCTCGAACGTCCTGCGGCGCAGCGCGGACGTGATCCTGCTGGACACGACCTTCTGGGGCGGCATCCGGCCGTGCGTGAAGGCGGCCGGCGTGTGTGAGACGTTCCAGCTGGGCGTGGCGGTGCACTCCTCGGGCGAGCTGGGCATCCAGCTGGCGACCATGCTCCACCTGGGCGCGGTGCTGCCCAACCTCGGGTACGCCGCCGACGCCCACTACCACCAGCTGCGCGACGACGTGATCGAGGGCGGCAAGCTGCCCTACGTGAACGGCGCGATCGCGGTGCCCTCGGGCCCCGGGCTGGGGGTCCGGCTGGACCGGGACAAGGTGGCGCGGTACGCCGAGCTCTACCGGGAGATGGGCGGCTATCCGTACGACCGCGATCCGGGCCGTCCGGGGTGGTACGCGCAGGTGCCCAATGAGCGCTTCGCCGACCCTGATATTTCAGCAGAAGTCCGGACATAGTCTCATCCCATGACGAACACCACTCCCGCTGACAACCTGGTCACCACCTTGCACACCCTCGCCTCCGGCCAGCCGTACACGGCCAGGACCGGGACCATGGTGCTGCGGGAGGAGACGTTCACCGACGGCGCCTTCGACGGTCACCAGGCCAAGGCGGAGATGTTCGTCACCGCCTACACGCTCGACGGCGCCGACCCCCTGACGCGCCCCGTCACCTTCGCCTTCAACGGCGGGCCCGGGTCGTCGAGCGTGTGGCTGCATCTCGGGGTCCTCGGCCCGCGCCGCGTGGTCATGGGCGACGCCGGGGCGTTGCTGCCTCCGCCGTACGGGCTGGCCGACAACGCCGAGACGCTGCTCAACGACAGCGACCTGGTGTTCATCGACCCGGTCTCCACCGGTTTCTCCCGGGCCGCCGAGGGTCACAAGCCGGACGCCTACCACGGCTTCACCGGCGACGTGGAGTCGGTGGGGGAGATCATCCGGCTCTGGACCACCCGCAACGGGCGCTGGATGTCGCCCAAGTTCCTGGCCGGGGAGTCCTACGGCACGCTCAGGGCCGCCGCGCTCGCCGACCACCTGCAGACCCGCTACGGCATGTACCTCAACGGGCTCATGCTGATCTCCTCGGTGCTCGACTTCATCACCGGTGAGTTCAACCCGGGCAACGACCTGGCCTACGCCCTCTACCTGCCCACGTACGCGGCCATCGCGCACTACCACGGCCTGCACGGCGAGCGCACGCTGGCCGAGGTGCTGCGCGAGGCCGAGGAGTACGCCGCCCGCGACTACCCGTGGGCCCTGGCCCGCGGCAACCGCCTCACCACCGAGGAACGCGCCGCCGCGGTCGCCAAGGTCGCCGCGCTCACCGGCCTCGGCGCGGACTACGTCGACCGGGTCGACCTGCGCCTGGAGCACATCCGCTTCTTCACCGAGCTGCTGCGCTCACGCCGCCGGATCGTCGGCCGCCTCGACGGCCGCTTCACCGGCTGGGACGAGGACGGCGGCCGCGAGCACTTCGACCGCGACCCGAGCATGAGCGCGATCGTGGGTCCCTACAGCGCCGCGCTCAACCACTACCTGCGCGCCGACCTCGGATACACCAGCGACCTGCCCTACGAGATCCTCACCGGGCGGGTACAGCCCTGGTCGTACAAGGAGTTCGAGGGCGCCCACGTCCACGCCGCCGACAAGCTGGCGGCGGCCATGCGCGACAACCACCACCTGCGCGTCCACGTGGCCTGCGGCTATCACGACGGCGCCACGCCGTACTTCGCCGCCGAGCACACCTTCGCCCAGCTGCGCATCCCGCGCGAGCTGAGCGGCAACGTCGAGTTCAGCTACTACGAGGCCGGCCACATGATGTACGTCCACGAGCCGAGCCGCCTGCGCCAGTCGGCCGACCTGGCCGCCTTCGTCGCGGGCTCACTCCGGTAGCGCCACCGGGACGCCCGACAGCAGGCCGCCGTCCACGCGGTGCTCGGAGCCGGTGATGAACGAGGCCCGCTCACTGGCGAGGAACGCGACCAGCTCGGCCACCTCCGCCGGCTGGGCCACCCGGCCCAGCGGGTGGGAGCGGCCCCACTCGGCCACCATCTCCTCCCGCGTGCGCTCGCCGCGCCACAGGTCCGCGGCCCAGCGCAGCATGGGCGTGTCCACCGAGCCGGGGCAGACGACGTTGGCCCTGATGCCGTCGGCGGCGTGGTCGAGCGCCATGGACCTGGTCAGGCCGAGCAGGGCCGCCTTGCTGGTGGAGTAGGCCGCCACCCGCGTCTGCGAGGCGAACGACTGGACGGAGGCGACCACGACGATCGCCCCGCCGCCCCGGGCGCGCAGATGCGGGACCGCGGCCTGGCAGGCCAGGTAGACGCCCTTGACGTTGACGTCCATGACCTCGTCCCAGGTCTCCTGCGGGGTGTCCTCGACGGTGCCGTAGCGCTGCACGCCGGCGCAGGTCACCACGATGTCAAGGCCGCCGTACCGCGACACCGCCAGCTCGGCCAGCTCGCGCATCCGCCCGGCGTCGCGCACGTCGGCCGCCACCCCGGTCACCCGCTCGCCCTCGACCGGCACGCCCTCGCCGAGGCCGCAGAAGACCACCGAGGCCCCGCCGGCGACCAGCCGGTCGACGACCGCCCGCCCGATCCCCGTGGAGCCGCCCGTCACCAGAGCGACCTTGCCCTCAACGTCATTCATGCCAGTACCTCCGCGCGCCATCTCAGCACCTTGCTCTCGTACGGCCCCAGCGCCATCGCCGTGCCGTTGCCCACGGCCGCCGCCAGCCCGTCGGTCGGCATGCCCGCGAACGGTTCGAGCCCGAGCACGTAGGCCCGGCCCCACCAGGGATAGTCCACCGAAGCGCCGAACTCCTGCCACATCCACAGATACGGCAGCACCTCGGCATCCCATTCCACCCGCATGCCGATCTCTCCCGAAATCTCATACCAGCCTTCGGGAAAGCCGGTCAGGTACAGCACGTCGCTCGGCGAGCCGGGCGCCTGCACCACGGCGAGGTCGGTCGTGCCGCCGCGGCCGTCGGGCACCAGCGGCCAGTCCCAGGGCCCGCCCGGCGCCACCCTGCGGCCCGCCGGATTGATGGCCGTGTCGTGCGGGACCACCTTCACGCCGCCGGGCAGCCTGATCCGGTGGCCGGGCTTGAGGAACGGCGCGCCGTACACGATGTGCTGGCCCCACATGGCGTGCAGGGGCAGGCCGCTGTCGTTGCTCGCGCGGCCCTCGACCTCCAGCGCCGGCGATCCGGCCGCGAGCGTGAGCGTCCTCTCCAGCCGGTACGGCAGGCGCCGGGTGCGCACGCTGAGCCGTACCGAGACGAGCTCGGGCGTGTCGGCCACGACCGCGCACTCCCACGGCAGCCCCGACACCTCGCCGTGCTGGGCCAGGCGGGCGCCCCGGTAGAGGCTGGGCGCGCCGCCGCTGGGGAAGATCTCCTGCCAGCCGCCCTCGTAGTGGTCGATGAACTGGGCCACGTCGTCGGCGGCGCCCTGAAGGTGCGCGGCAGGGGCGCGCAGGCCCTGCGGGGAGAGCCAGACGAAGTCGGTGTCGGTCGGCTTGTGCAGAAACTCGAGGACGTCGCCGCCCTTGCCCGGCAGGACGGTGACGCGGAGAAGCTCGTTCTCCAGCGTCACCGCGTCCATGCCGTCAAGGGCGAAGCGACGAAGACGGGCGGCCCAGTTACGCGTCAACCGAACCTCACGTCGATGAACCTCGGGCGGTAGATCGACACGTCGCGATAGTGGTCGGTGTTGACGAAGCTGTTGACGTTGTAGGAGACCACGAGGCCGTCACCGGCCACGCCGGGGTGGGCGTGGGCGTTGTAGGTGAAGATGTTCCCGTTGGTCTCGGGGGTCGTGTAGAGGACCTGCTTGCCGGTGAACGGACCGGTCGGCGAGCAGGAGGAATAGGCCACGATCTTGGCGCTGAGCGCCTCGGTCGTGTCGTGGGTGATCAGGACGTAGCCGTCGCCGACCTTGGTCACGCTGTACTCGTTGGCCACGCCTGCCATCATGCGCGCCGAGTCCTTCTCGGACGGCGACCAGGTGCCGG
Organism: Nonomuraea sp. NPDC050540; assembly: GCF_044457485.1. Classification (NCBI taxonomy): domain Bacteria; kingdom Bacillati; phylum Actinomycetota; class Actinomycetes; order Streptosporangiales; family Streptosporangiaceae; genus Nonomuraea; species Nonomuraea sp. NPDC050540. The sequence goes on along the minus strand of NZ_JBITHA010000011.1, from coordinate 292,771 downwards.
AGGCGGTCCGGAACTCCCAGCGGCCCAGCAGGCTCTCGCCGCGGACCCTGGCCAGGTGCATGTACTTGGTCGCGCCCTTGTCCTCGACGCCGTAGACGTAGGTGTGGCGGCCGTCCTTGAGGATGCCGGAGGCCCAGGCCACGCCGTTGCCGGAGGGCAGGTCGTGGACGCTGATCGGGCGCTCCATGCGTCCCTGCGGGAAGCGGGCCACGACGTTGCGGTGCCACTTCCAGTCCCAGGCACCGTCACCGAAGCGCTCGTACTCCTGGTAGGTCACCTCGACCAGGCCACCGGCCAGCGTCACGTCGCCGGCCCAGTACCAGTGCTTCTTGTCGCGGGGCGGCATCACGGCGGCGGGCTTGCCGGGGCGGCCGCCGTAGATCGTGCGCAGCCGTCCTTCGCGCTCCAGCGCGAAGGTGTTGTTGAGGAACACGGTCGTGCCGCCCTCCTCGACCACCGGCGGCCGGGACCCGTCCGGGTTGACCTGGCCGAGGAAGGTGTCGGAGAAGACCCAGAGTTCTTTGCCGCTGGGCAGGCGGACCGAGTAGGTGCCGTCGGCACCCGTCCAGTCGTCGAGCCGGGAGTTGTCGTTGCCGTAGTTGCTGAACAGGCTGGTCAGCCGGGGGTTGATCGACGAGCCGCGGAATTCTGGCGCGCAGTTGGCCTCGGCGGCCATGGCCTGCTGAGGCAGGAGGAGCGCGAGTAGGAAGGGGACTAAGACCAGGCGCAGACGCTTCATCACACATCCAGGGGGGAGGAGGTGAGCCGACTACAGTTCTAGTCATCAGATGACTTATTGTCTACCCCCGAAAACCCGGATGACCCGGCCCGGCCCCGGCAGGTAGCCTGCGCGAGGAGATGGGGGAGGGATCGGAAGATGGGTCACGTCGAGGTCGGACACCTGACGTACGTGCTGCCGGATGGTCGGCCGCTGCTGAACGACGTGTCCTTCCGGATCCCCGACGGGGTCAAGGCGGCGCTCGTCGGGCCCAACGGGGCCGGGAAGACGACGCTGATGCGGCTGGTGGCAGGCGATCTGCAGCCGGTCGAGGGGAGCGTGGCCAGTTCCGGCGGGCTCGGCGTGATGCGCCAGTTCATTGGCAGCGTCCGTGACGGCTCCACCGTGCACGACCTGCTGCTCAGCGTCGCGCCTCCGCCGGTGCGGGAGGCGGCGGCCAAGCTGGAGCGGGCCGAGCTGGCCATGATGGAGCGCGAGGACGAGAAGACGCAGCTCCGCTACGCCCAGGCCATCACCGACTACACCGACGCCGGTGGCTACGACATCGAGGTGCTCTGGGACACGTGTACGGTGGCCGCGCTCGGCGTGCCGTACGACAACGTGAAATATCGGGATGTGGCCACCTTGTCGGGCGGCGAGCAGAAACGGCTCGTGCTGGAGGCGCTGCTGCGCGGCCCCGACCAGACGCTGCTGCTCGACGAGCCCGACAACTACCTCGACGTGCCGGGCAAGGAGTGGCTGGAGGCCCAGCTCAAGGAGACGTCGAAGACGGTCCTGCTGGTCAGCCACGACCGGCAGCTGCTGGCCAACGCCGCCGACCGGATCGTCACCGTGGAGTCCGGCAACATCTGGATCCACGGCGGGAGCTTCACCACCTACGCCGACGCCAGACGGGCGCGCAACGAACGCCTGGAAGAGCTGCGCCGCCGCTGGGACGAAGAGCACGCCAAGCTCAAAGCCCTGGTCAACATGCTCAAGAACAAGGCACGCTACAACGACGGCATGGCCCCGGCCTACCACGCCGCCCAGACGCGGCTGCGCAAGTTCGAGGAGGCGGGCCCGCCGGAGGAGACGCCCAGCGAGCAGAACATCCGCATGCGGCTCAAGGGCGGCCGCACCGGCAAGCGGGCGGTCATCTGCGAGGAGCTTGAGCTGACCGGCCTGATGAAGCCGTTCTCCACCGAGATCTGGTACGGCGAGCGCGTCGCCGTCCTGGGTTCCAACGGCTCCGGCAAGTCCCACTTCCTGCGCCTGATCTCCGGCGACGACGTGCGCCACACCGGCGTCGCCAGGCTCGGCGCGCGGGTGGTCCCGGGCCTGTTCGCCCAGACCCACGCCCGCCCCGACCTGCGCGGACGCACCTCGGTCGAGATCGTCATGACCGAGCACGCCAGGCTCAAGAACGAGGCCATGAAGATCCTGTCTCGCTACGAGCTGGCCGGGCTCATCGCCGACCAGCGCTTCGAGACGCTGTCCGGCGGCCAGCAGGCGCGGCTGCAGATCCTGCTGCTCGAACTGTCCGGCTCGACGCTGCTCCTGCTCGACGAGCCCACCGACAACCTCGACCTGGCCAGCGCCGAGGCGCTCCAGGTCGGCCTGGACGCCTTCGACGGAACCGTGCTGGCGGTCACCCACGACCGCTGGTTCGCCGCCGACTTCGACCGATACCTGGTCTTCGGCGCGGACGGCACCGTTTACGAGGCTCCTGAGCCGGTGTGGGATGAGACGCGGGTCGTGCGCCCACGTTAAAGAATGGGTACGCCATGCGCGTGTCTCACGCATGACGTACCCATGCACCGGCTATCACGGCAAAGTGATCCTGCGTAGCCGAACCGTCACTGTCCTCGCACTCGGCGCGATCTTCCTGACCGGGTGCTCAGAAGAAGCGCAGCCTGCCCAGCTCAAGCCGCTGGCGCTGAAGGAGCAGGTGTCCAACACCGTCAAGACCGCCTCCGGCTACGCCGTGAACTGGGCCGGAGTGCTCACCAACGCCAATCCCTGGCACTTCGGTGAGCACGTGGTGGCCACGGTGATCGGCCGTGACGCCTCCGGCGCCGAGGTCGTGCGCATGGACCAGCCGCTGGACGCGGTCCCGCCGGGCGGCTCGCTGTCGTTCGCCGGCCAGGCCAGCGCCTCGGAACGGCCGGCCAAGGTCACCATCGAGTACCGTCCCGCGCAGTGGCGCGCGGCGGCCAGGATCGCCTCGGCCTTCCGCGCCTTCCCGGTGTCGGGCGTGCAGACGCTCAAGCAGAAGGACGGCACCTACCTGGTCACCGGCTACGTGGACAACCCGTACGCGCTGCCCGCCAGCAGCCTGGTGGTCAACGCCCTGCTGCGCGACCCGGCGGGCAAGCTGGTCGGCGGCGGCTACGCGTTCGTGGACGACGTGAAGGCGGGCGCGCCGCCGCGCTTCATCCTCACGGTCGAGGGGCTGGCGCCGGGGGCGAAGGTGGCCAAGACCGAGGTGGTGGCGCGTACCTGGGGCTCGACCGGCCGGCCGTTCGAGGAGCTGGCGCTGGCGGGTGCGGTGCCGGTGCACACGGTCATGCCGACGACCGAGCCGTTCGCCGTGGACCGCGGGCGCACCGCGCTGCCCGGCGACGACCACAAGGAGTGAACCGCCGCGCCCAAGGGCGCGGCGCTTTCGCAACAATTCCTTTTTATTCGGACTTTTTATCGGCGGGCCATTCTGTCATTAGCGCTGAATCGGTAGAACTACTAGTTACCAATCCATTACCTTCAGCAACATGACTGACCGCGTCCTGGTCGAGGCTCTCCGCGCTGACGACCCGGGTGCTCTGGCTGCGCTCTACGACACGTATGCCGAGGGCATCTACCAATACTGCTGGTCCCTGCTCCAAAGCTCCGACAGCGCCCAGGTGGCGCTGCGCGACACGCTCATCGCCGCGGAGGCGCACATCGGCGCGCTGGCCGAGCCGGAGCGCCTGCGCCCCTGGCTCTACGCGCTGGCCCGCGGCGAATGCGCCCGCCGCCGCCTGGCGACGCCGCAAGCCGCGCGAACGCCGGCCGAGGCCCCGGAGCCGGACGACCCCGAGGACGCCGACCTGCGGGTCATGGCGTGGAACGCGGCGCAGGGCCTGCCGGCCGGCGACCGCGAACTGCTGGAGCTGAGCACCCGCCACGGCCTGCCCATCCACGACCTGGCCGCCGTCCTCGGCGCCGCGCCGCGCCAGGTCGAGACCGCCGAGGAGGAGGCCCGCGAGCGCCTGCGCGACGCGATCACCGCCGAGTTCCTGGCCAGGAAGGGCCCCTACGACTGTCCGCGCCGCGCCGACATCCTCGCCGGCTTCTCCGGCGAGCTCACCGCCGAGATGCGCAGGCAGCTCGTCCGGCACGTGGCCCACTGCGACCTCTGCGCCCCGCACCGCAACCGGCAGATCTCGGCCGCCAAGGTGTTCGAACTGCTCCCGGCGGCCAGGCTGCCGGCATCGCTGAGGGTCCGGGTGATGAGCTGCTTCATCGACCCCGAGCTCCTGCCGTACCGCCGCTACGTCGCCAGGCGCTCGGCCGCCCTGGACGCCGCCGGCTTTCCCGGCCCGGGGGAGAAGAAAGCTCGCAAGTGGCCTCAGGCGCTGGCTGGCGCGCTGGCGGCCGTAGCCACGGTGATCGCGATCGGCGTCGTCTTCCACCAGTTCGGAACCGAGACCGGCGGCCTGTCCGGCCTCGCCACCGGCGCCTTCCCCGCCACCGGTGAGCCGCCCGGCATCAGGCTGCCCTGGGCGCCCGACCCGCAGGACACCGCGATCCAGGTCGAACCGATCCCCGACAGCACCGCCACCCGCCCCGTCGGCGTCCTGGCCGCCACAGAACCGTCCGCGGTCACGCCGCCCGCCACCGACTCCACCACCGACCCCGCCACCGCACCGCCCACCCGCGCTCCCTCCTCGCCCGCACCGGCCACCACCGCGCCCGACTCCCCGCCGGCCGCCCCCGACCCGGGCGAGCCCGGTGACCCCGGCGGCGTACCCGGAGCCGGCCGGCCCACGAGGGACCCGCAGGGCCGCCCCACCCGCACGCCCTGCCCCACCACCCCCGCGCCGACCGCCACCCCCACGCACAAGCCCACCAAGACCCCCGCCCCGTCGGCGACGCCCACGCGGACACCCACCCAGACCCCCACGCCCACGCCGCCCGTGGAGACCCCCACCGCCGCCCCCGACCCGACGGCGAGCTGAGCGGTGGAGGCATTCGAGCTGCGCCACGACTCGCACCTCGGCTGCCGCGTCTGCCCGCTGACCGTCCGCGACGAACTCGCCGCGATGGTGCGCAGAAGCCACTGCGTCGCCTGGCCCACCTGGCTCGACCCGGGCCCCCGCATGCTGCGCGACCTGCTCGAACTGTGCCGGTTGCGGACCGCGCGGGGTCTGGCCGTCCTGTCCTGGCTCGCCGGTGGCGAGCCGCCCGCCGAGCTCGACTGGCTGTGGACCTCCCGCCGCCTCACCGGCACCCGCCAGGAGCGCATGTACGGCGCCGCCGCCACCGTGCCCGACCCTGTGCTGGGCCTCGTGCTGGCCAACTGGACCTGGGCCCTGGACACCACCCACGGCGGCCGGGTCACCGCCCCCTACCTCGCGGGAACCGCCTATCCCGGCGACGGCCACCTCGCCGCGGCCGCCACGATGACGCTCTTCCAGACCTACGACCGCCACCAGGAATCGCGCCCGGCCATCGCCGCCGCCTGGGCCGCCGCCCGGGTCAGCGCCGACTGGTGCAAAGCCGCCGAACTTCACGCTGCGTATGGAAGCCAGACACCTGTCTTCACCTATCCCCGTGGTGCGAAACCTCCCCCTATCGGCGTCCGTCCATGGATAGAACGCCTGTTTCGCCTGTGATGATTACGTTGCGTGTGATTCATGTGTGCGGTGAGTGACGAACGGGCACTGAGTGCATAGAGTGACCGAGAGCGAGGGGGATCTATGCACTCCGTCAGAGCCGGACTCCTGGTCGCCTGCCTGATCGCCACCCTTTGCCCGCCCGCCTACGCGGAACCGCGGCCGTCGGCCGACGACGTGGCCGAGGCGCGCGACGCCGTACGGGACAAGAACAAGGCGCTGGGGGCGGCGGCCGCGAAGCTCGCGGCCGCGCAGAGCAGGCTCGACGAACTCGACGCGGCCGCCGAACGGCTGGTCGAGGCCTACAACGGAGAACAGGTCAAGCTCGCGGCGGCCAAGGTCGCCGCGGCGGCGGCACGGACGCGGCTGCTGGACGCCGAGACGATGGCCGAGACGGCCAGGGCGGACGTGGCGGCGATCGCCGCGCAGGCCTACGGCGGGTTCGACCTCGCGCGGCCGATGCTGACCATGATCGCGGACGGCGGCGACGGCTTCCTGCACCGGGCCTCGGTGCTGGAGCAGATGGGCGGCGAGCGCACGCTCGTCCTCGACCGCATGCGGGCCGCCGAACGCGTGGCCGAGATCCTGCGCGAGCAGGCCGACGACGCCCAGACCGCGCAGCAGGACGCCATGGAGCGCGCCGAGGAGGCCAAGACCGCCGCCGAGACCGCCCTCGCCGAGCAGACGCGCGAGACCAGGACGCTGCTGGCCACCAAGAAGAAGCTGCAGGACCAGGTCGACTCCGCGCGCAGCCTCGCCGACCGGCTGGCCAGGGAACGCGCCGCCGCCTTCGAACGCACGAGCTTCGGCGCCGGGGCGATACCGGTGTCAGGGGCCGGGTCCACCAACGGGGACATCGCGGCCAACTGGGCGCTGACGCAGCTCGGCAAGCCGTACGTGTGGGCGGCCGACGGGCCCGGCAGCTACGACTGCTCAGGGCTGACCATGCGGGCGTGGGAGCGGGCCGGGGTCCGGATCGACCACTGGACGGGCACCCAGTGGACCTCGGGACCCCACGTGCCGCTACGCGAGCTGCGCCGGGGTGACCTGCTGTTCTTCGGCCGCATCACCAGTGATCCCGGCGACATCCACCACGTGGGCATGTACATCGGCCGCGGCCTCATGGTGCACGCCCCGCAGACGGGTGACGTCGTCAGGATCGCCTCCATGTGGCGCCGCGACCTCGTGGGCGCCACCCGCCCCAGATGAGGTCCGTCAGTGGTGGCCCTGGTCCTTGAGGCGCTGGAAGGAGCGCTTGATCTCGACCTCGGCCTCCAGGCGGCCGACCCAGTTGGCGCCCTCCACCGACTTGCCGGGCTCCAGGTCCTTGTAGACCTCGAAGAAGTGCTGGATCTCCAGCCGGTCGAACTCGGGCACGTGGTGGATGTCGCGGATGTGCTCCATCCTGGGGTCGGTGGCGGGGACGCACAGCACCTTGTCGTCGCCGCCCTTCTCGTCGGTCATGCGGAACATGCCGACCGCGCGGCAGGTGATGTAGCAGCCGGGGAACGTCGGCTCCTGCAGCAACACCAGCGCGTCAAGGGGATCGCCGTCCTCACCGAGGGTGTTCTCGATGAAGCCGTAGTCTGCGGGGTACTGCGTGGAGGTGAACAGGAGCCGGTCAAGCCGGATCTTCCCGGTCTCGTGGTCCACTTCGTACTTGTTCCGTTGCCCCTTGGGAATCTCAACGACAACGTCGAACTCCACCGCTGTTCCTCCGCTCAACCCCCCGGGCACCCCCGGCTGGGCGTTAATGTCTCGTAGGCGAACTTCAGGAGAGAGGGACAGGCGACGTGGTACGGCGCGAGCGTTGGGTGGCGGTGGTCACCCTCGTCCTGCTCCAGGCCACGACGATCGCCACCGGTGTCTACGCGGTGCGGAACGACTTCAGCCTGGCGGCCCTGACGAGGCAGGCCCCGCACCCAGCCGATCAGCCGACCGCGTCTCCTTCCGTCCCGGTGATCACCGCTGGACCAGTGCTGGCCTCGGGTGGAGACGGACCTCTCCCGACTAAGGGTACTTTGACGCAACAGCTCACCGATGCGCTGGGTGACAAAGCGCTGGGGAAACGCGTCGGAGCCGTCGTTCTGGACGCGGCGACCGGCCAGCGCGTCTTCGCCGCCAACGCCGACATCGGCATCGTCCCCGCCTCCACCACCAAAATCGTCACCTCGGCCGCCGCCCTGGCCTCGCTCGGCCCGGACACCCGCCTGTCCACCCGCGTCGTCCAGGGCAGGACACCCGGCTCGATCGTGCTCGTCGGCGGCGGCGACCCCATGCTGTCCGGCCCGGCGGCCAAGCCTGCCACCTACCCGAAACCGGCCTCCCTGGCCGTGCTCGCCGCCCGCACCGCGGCCAAGCTGAAGGAACAGGGCGTCAAGAAGGTCACGCTCGGCTACGACTCCTCCCTCTACACCGGCTCGCCCATCGGCCCCGGCTGGAAACCCAGCTACATCCCCGACGGCAACGTCGCGCCCGTCCACGCGCTGGCCATCGACGAAGGCCGGCAGAACCCGGCACGCTCCCAGCCCCGCGTCGCCAACCCGCCGCAGTTCGCCGCCGCCGCCTTCGCCAAGCTCCTTTCCAGGTACGGCATCGCCGTATCGAAGGGCATCGCCCCCGCCAAGGCCGGCCAGAGCGCGGCGGAACTCGGCAAGGTCGACTCCCCGCCCGTCTACGCGCTGGTCGAGCACGCGCTCACCTTCAGCGACAACGACCTGTCCGAGGCGCTGGCCAGGCAGATCGCGCTGAAGGAAGGGCAACCCGCCTCCTTCGAGGGCGGAGGCAAGGCGGTGCTGGCCGTACTCAAGAGACTGGGGGCCTCGCGCGGCATCCAGGTGTACGACGGCAGCGGCCTGTCCACCAAGAACCGCATCAGCGCCGACGGCCTGGCCAGGCTCGTGGCGCTGGCCGGCTCGCCCAAGCATCCCGAACTCCACGCGGTGGCCTCCGGCATGCCGATCGCCGGGTTCACCGGCACGCTGGGCAACGGGCGGCGCTTCTCCGGCTCCGACAGCAAGGGACAGGCCGGACTCGTCCGCGCCAAGACCGGCACGCTCAACAACGTCAACACGCTCGCCGGCCTCGCCACCACCAAGGACGGGCGGCTGGTCACCTTCGCCTTCATGGCCGACCAGGTTCCGCTGTCGGCCGAACCCGTCCTGGACCGGCTCGCCGCCATCGTCGCCCGATCCTGACGCGAGGCCGTCGCGGGTCGGCCTCCGACCACGTACGGTGGTAGGCATGCAGGTGATCGACTGGGATCTGGCCGTATCGACCGGCACGCGCCTGGTGCGCCCCGGGCCGCAGGTAAGCCGTGAGGAGGCCAGGCAGGCGGTCACAGAGCTACGCACTCTCTCCCGCGAGGCCGAGGGCCACGTGCGTGACTTCACCAAAATCCACACCGAGACGCCCCCGCAGCCGGCGACCATCGTCGACCGGCCCGGCTGGATCAGGGCCAACGTCGAAGGCTTCCGCGTCGTGCTGGAGCCGCTGACCGAGCGCATGGGCAACAGCGACAACCCGCCGCCCGCCATCGTGACGGCCGTCGGCTCGCGCATCACCGGGGTCGAAGTGGGCGCCGTGCTGGCGTTCCTGGCCTCGCGCGTCCTCGGCCAGTACGAACTGTTCCTCCCGCCGGACCCGACCGGCCAGGAGGCCGCGGGCCGCCTGACGCTCGTCGCGCCCAACATCGTGCACGCCGAGCGCGAGATGAACGTGCACCCGCGCGACTTCCGCCTCTGGGTCTGCCTGCACGAGGAGACGCACCGCGTGCAGTTCACGGGAGTGCCGTGGCTGCGCGAGTACGTGCGCTCGCAGATGACCGAGTTCCTGCTCGCGTCCGACCTCGACCTGCCGACGATCCTGGAACGGCTGCGCACCGCCGCCGACACGGTCGCCGACGTGGTACGCGGCGGAGACGGCAGCCTGATCGACGCCATCCAGTCACCGGCCCAGAAGGAGATCCTCGATCGCCTGACCGCGGTGATGACGCTGGTCGAGGGGCATGGCGACTACGTGATGGACGCGGTGGGGCCCTCCGTGGTCCCGTCGGTGGCCGACATCCGCGCCAAGTTCGCCTCGCGCAGGGAGAGCACGTCCAGGCTGGACAAGACGGTACGACGGCTGCTGGGCATCGAGCTCAAGATGAAGCAGTACGCGGAGGGCTCGGCCTTCGTCCGCCATGTGGTGGGGAAGGTGGAGATGGACGGCTTCAACAAGGTGTGGACATCACCGGAGACGTTGCCCACCATCGCCGAAATCGCCGACCCGGACGCCTGGATCGCCCGCGTAATCGGCCAACCGGCCCTGGACTCCTAAAAGGCAAGGCGCTTCGCGCGTTTGGCCAGTCGAGCTGAATCTCGACTCCTGGGTGTCCTCGCTGCGCTCGGGCTGCCTGCTTGGGCCCCACCCCTTGCCCGGCTAGGTGGTGGGCACGCTCCTGCCCACCCTGCCGGAGGCGTGGTGGGCCGGGTAAGCACGGCGCCCGGGGCGTCGGTGGGCCCCTACCTTGCTGCCCAGTTGGGTGGTGGGCATGCTCCTGCCCACCCTGCCGGAGGCGTGGTGGGCCGGGTAAGGGCACGATCAAGGGCGACAAGCTGGTCAAGGTCTCTGATGCCTTCGCCGCGCGCTTTCGGGGCTATTCCTGGATCAAGCCCGTCAGCACCATCTCCTGAGTACGGCCGGGCTGGTGGAGCGAGCTACGGCCAAGGCGGTCCTGCGCCGCTGGAAGCGCTCCGCGTCGAGAACTCCGGCTGGGGACGTCACCGTCGCGCCGCCTGAACGGCCGGCCATCAAACCGAACACCGCCCGGGGCGGGGACAATGGGCGGCATGGGGCCGCATCCAGCCGTAGCCGACGTCCGGCGAGCTGTCAGAGAGGTCCTGGGTGATCTGCCCCAGGGTGACCTGGTACTGGCCGCGTGCAGCGGCGGCGCCGACTCCCTGGCCCTGGCCGCGGCTCTGGCTTTCGTGGCGCCGAGGATGGGTCTGCGGGCAGGGCTGGTGACGGTGGATCACGGTCTGCAGGAGGGTTCGGCGGAGCGGGCGGCCGGTGTGGCCGCGCTGCCACTGGGGCTGGACCCCGCGGAGGTGCTGACGGCGGAGGTGGGCACCGAGGGCGGACCGGAGGCGGCGGCGAGGGACGCGCGGTACAAGGCGCTCAAGGAGGCGGCGGCCAGGTTGGGCGCGGTGGTGGTCCTGCTGGGCCACACGATGGACGACCAGGCGGAGACGGTGCTCCTGGGGCTGGCGCGGGGCAGCGGGCCGCGGTCGTTGTCGGGGATGGCGAAGGTTCAGGGGATCTATCGGCGGCCGTTCCTGGAGCTGGGGCGGAGTACGACGGTGTCCGCCTGTGCACAGCTGGGCCTGGAGCCGTGGGAGGACCCGCACAACGAGGAACACCGGTTCACCCGGGTGCGGGTGCGCAAGGCGGTGCTGCCGGTGCTGGAGGGCGAGCTGGGGCCCGGAGTGGCTCAGGCGTTGGCGCGGACGGCCAAGCTGGCTCGCGACGATGCCGACGCGCTTCAGGAATGGGCGGAGAAGGCGTTCGAGGATTGCGCTCTAAGCGATATCCCGGGGAAGGTGACGCTGGCCGTACCGGCGCTGGAGGATCTTCCCGGCGCGGTCCGGCGGCGGGTGATCAAACGGGCGGCGACCGACGCCGGGGTGCCTTCTGGAGCCTTGTCGGCCGTCCACGTGCACGCCGTCGAGCGGCTGATCACCGAGTGGCGGGGGCAGAAGGGCGTTGACCTGCCCGGGGGTCTGACCGCCGTGCGGCGGTATGGGACGCTGATACTCGCCATCAGACCCATCCCGTAAGGAACTCGCAGGTGGACGCTGCCGACATGGGCCACGACCTCGAGAAGGTCCTCATCCCCGAGGACGAACTCCAGGCGAAGATCAAAGAGCTTGCCGGCCGGATCGACGAAGACTACGCGGGCCAGGAACTGCTGCTCGTGGGCGTGCTGAAAGGGGCGGTCATGGTCATGGCCGACCTGGCCAGGGCCTTGCACACCTCGGTGCAGATGGACTGGATGGCGGTGTCCTCCTACGGCGCCGGCACCAAGTCGTCGGGTGTGGTCCGGGTGCTGAAGGACCTGGACAACGACATCATGGGCCGCCACGTGCTGATCGTCGAGGACATCATCGACTCCGGCCTGACCCTCCACTGGCTGCTGGAGAACCTGAAATCGCGCAACCCGGCCTCGCTGGAGATCTGCGCGGCGCTGCGTAAGCCGGACGCGGTGAAGGTGCCGATTGATGTGAAGTATGTCGGTTTCGACATCCCGAACGAGTTCGTCATCGGCTACGGGCTGGACTACGCGGAGAAGTACCGCAACCTGCCGTTCATCGGCACGTTGGCTCCGCATGTCTACACGTAACTGTCTGTGCGGCATTTCCGACATTGCACGCAGGGACCGGGAACATCGCTCTACCTGACGTACGTTGGTAGGGCAAGGCCGGTCTAGCGGGCGGTGCCACCGCGCGTTGTCCGGTGTACCTTCTGACGACGGGAGGGTGACCACGTGGTCCCCTTCGGGTAGTCAGTAGTCGCGGTGTCGGATGCCGCGGCCCCGGGCCCTGCCCGGGGTTTCCAGGCCATGGTCAGGAAGGGACGGGCCCGCAAGGGGTTCCGCATCGGATGGATCTCAAGCGATTTACACGTGGGCCACTGCTGTGGATCCTGGGCATCGTCGTGCTGCTCCTGCTCGTCACCCAGCTGTGGAGCGGCGGTGGCAACTTCAAGCAGGCCGACACGTCCACGGTCCTCGAGCAGATCCGCACCGGCAACGTCAGCAACGCGAAGATTGTTGACAAGGACCAGCGGATCGAGCTGACCCTCCACAACAAGATCACCGTCAAGTCGGGCGACGCCCCGACCAACATGATCCAGTCTGACTGGGTCACCGGCTACGGCCCGACGCTCACCGAAGAGCTGAACAAGCAGGTGGGCGCCGGAAAGACCAAGAGCTTCACCACCGAGGTGCCGCAGGAGAACTTCCTCGTCGGCCTCCTGGTGAGCTTCCTGCCGATCGTCATCATCGTGCTGATCTTCCTGTTCATCATGAACCAGATGCAGGGCGGCGGCTCCCGGGTGATGAGCTTCGGCAAGTCGAAGGCCAAGCTGATCACCAAGGACACTCCCAAGACGACGTTCGCCGACGTCGCGGGCGCCGACGAGGCCATCGAGGAGCTCCAGGAGATCAAGGAGTTCCTGCAGGCCCCGGCCAAGTTCCAGGCGATCGGCGCGAAGATCCCGAAGGGCGTGCTCCTGTACGGCCCGCCCGGCACCGGCAAGACCCTGCTGGCCCGCGCGGTGGCCGGTGAGGCCGGAGTGCCCTTCTACTCGATCTCCGGTTCCGACTTCGTCGAGATGTTCGTCGGCGTCGGCGCCTCCCGCGTGCGCGACCTGTTCGAGCAGGCGAAGGCCAACGCCCCGGCGATCATCTTCATCGACGAGATCGACGCCGTCGGCCGCCACCGCGGCGCCGGTCTGGGCGGCGGTCACGACGAGCGCGAGCAGACGCTGAACCAGCTGCTCGTCGAGATGGACGGCTTCGACGTCAAGGGCGGCGTGATCCTCATTGCCGCGACGAACCGGCCCGACATCCTCGACCCGGCGCTGCTGCGCCCCGGCCGTTTCGACCGGCAGGTCACCGTCGACCGTCCCGACCTGGAGGGCCGCAAGGGCATCCTCAAGGTCCACGGTCGCGGCAAGCCGTTCGCGCCGGAGGTCGACCTGGACGTCATCGCCCGCCGTACCCCTGGATTCACCGGTGCGGACCTCGCGAACGTGATCAACGAGGCGGCGCTGCTCACCGCGCGCGCCGACCAGAAGCTGATCTCGATGGACACCCTTGAGGAGGCCATCGACCGCGTCATGGCAGGGCCCGAGCGCAAGACGCGGGTCATGTCCGACAAGGAGAAGAAGATGATCGCCTACCACGAGGGCGGTCACGCGCTCGTGGCGCACGCGTTGCCCAACAGCGACCCCGTGCACAAGATCACAATCCTCTCACGCGGCCGCGCGCTCGGCTACACGATGACGCTGCCGATGGAGGACAAGTTCCTCGCCACCCGCTCGGAGATGATGGACCAGCTCGCGATGCTGCTCGGCGGCCGCGCGGCGGAGGAGCTCGTCTTCCACGAGCCCACCACCGGCGCCTCCAACGACATCGAGAAGGCCACCGCCGTGGCCCGCCGCATGGTCACCGAGTACGGCATGAGCGAGCAGCTCGGGGCGCGCAAGTTCGGCAGCGGTCAGGCCGAGGTGTTCCTGGGCCGCGAGATGGGCCACGAGCGCGACTACTCCGAGAAGATCGCATCCACGATCGACGAGGAAGTCCGCCGGATGATCGAGACGGCGCACGACCAGGCGTGGGACATCCTGGTCGAGTACCGCGAGGTGCTCGACAACCTGGTGCTCGAACTCATGGAGAAGGAGACCCTCTCCCGCCAGCAGGTGGTGGAGATCTTCTCGTCCGTGGTCGTCAAGGAGCACCGCCCGTCCTACGCGGGCTACGGCAAGCGGCTTCCGTCGGACCTGCCGCCCATCCTGACGCCGAAGGAGCAGTCGGCCAACGGCTCGCTCACCGCGGGGCACCAGGACGCCCTGCCGTCCGGGGACAGTGCGTGAACGTAGATCAACCAAGGATCGAGAAGGCCGTCCGGGAGATCCTCATCGCCATCGGCGAGGACCCCGACCGTGACGGCCTCCTCGACACCCCCTCCCGGGTCGCACGCGCTTACGCGGAACAGTTCTCCGGCCTGCGCCAGCAGCCGGAGGACGTCCTCACCAAGGTCTTCGACGTCGACCACGACGAGATGATCCTCGTGCGCGACATCGAGGTGTACTCCACCTGCGAACACCACCTGGTCCCTTTCCACGGGGTGGCCCACGTCGGCTACATCCCCAACGAAAAGGGCCAGGTCACGGGCCTGTCCAAGCTGGCCCGCCTGGTCGACGTCTACGCCCGCCGCCCGCAGGTCCAGGAACGCATGACCTCCCAGATCGCCGACGCGATGATGCGCGTGCTGGAGCCGCGCGGCGTCATCGTGGTGATCGAGGCCGAACACCTGTGCATGACGATGCGGGGCGTGCGCAAGCCAGGCGCCAAAACCCTCACCAGCGCGGTCCGCGGCGACTTCCGCACCAGCGACAAAACCCGCGCCGAGGCGATGAGCCTCATCATCGGCCGCTGACCGCCCTTCCCCAGTCAGAACAACCCGCCTTAGGGGTTACGGCAAGCCCAGGGAACCCCACCCGCCGCACCCCTCGGCGGCCTTCCAGGGAAGCGGCCGTCCACCTCACGGGTGTCCCGCCGTTACGTCCGCCCGGTCGGCCGGGCACACGACCCCACCCCGGCCACCGCACATCGGCGCCGCCCCGCCGGCGCCGCATCCCGCCGCACCGGCGCCTCGGAAGTACCGCCCGAGAGAGCGGGCCCCTGACGGAAGGGGCGGGCGTTACGCTGACTGGGCTGTGGCGGATATACACGTGATCCTGCGACGCGGCCACGAAGACAGCCGGCCACTGAGAGTTGAGAGCGGCGGGGAAAGTGCCACCCACGACATCGAGAGCGAACCACCACCGCCTAGGCTTGGGGGCATGATGAGGGTGCCGGGACTGCCTGCCGAGGATCGGTGCCTCGTCATGGGTGTGGTCAACGTCACGCCCGACTCCTTCTCCGACGGCGGGTTGTGGTTCGACGAGGCGGCGGCGATCCGGCACGGGCTTGAGCTCGTGACCGAGGGCGCCGACATCGTCGACGTGGGTGGGGAGTCCACGCGGCCGGGTGCCGCGCGGGTGGCGTTGGATGAAGAGCTGGCCAGGGTGGTTCCGGTGATCCGGGCGCTGGCCGGCGAGGGTGTCGCGGTCAGTGTGGACACCATGCGGGCCGAGGTCGCCAAGGCGGCCGTCGAGGCGGGTGCGCGGCTGGTCAACGACGTGAGCGGCGGGCTGGCCGATCCGGACATGCCGCAGGTCGTGGCCGCCACCGGTGTGCCGTACGTGGTCATGCACTGGCGTGGCCACTCCCATGACATGGACAATCGGGCCGTCTACGAGGACGTGGTCACCGAGGTGGGTGAAGAGCTGGCCAAGCGGGTCGACTACGTGCTGGCCGAGGGTGTTTCCACGGAACAGGTGGTGCTGGATCCGGGGCTGGGGTTCGCGAAGAACGCCGAGCACAGCTGGGCGGTTCTGGCCGGCATCGAACGGCTGGCGGAGCTGGGGTTCCCGCTGCTGGTCGGGGCGTCGCGCAAACGGTTCATCGGGCGGCTGCTGGCCGACGCCGACGGCACTCCGCGTCCGTTCAGCAGGAGCGACGACGCCACTCTGGCGGTGACGGCGCTGGCCGCGCGGGCGGGCGCGTGGTGCGTGCGGGTGCACGAGGTAGGGCCCAACGCGGACGCCGTGCGTGTGGCCGCCGCATGGAAGAGAGCCGAAGGATGAGCGTCGACACCGCGGCCATCGAGACGGTCAACCAGGCCTTCTATACCGCCATAGAGAACGCCGATCTCGACAAGATGACCGAGATCTGGGCCGAGGACACGATCAGCGATCAGGTGAGCTGTGTCCATCCTGGCTGGTCGTTGCTGGCCGGGCGCTCCGAGGTGCTGCGGTCCTGGGCGTTGATCATGGCGAACACCACGTACATCCAGTTCGTGCTCACGGACGTGAGCACCGTCGTGCTGGGTGACGTGGCGGTCCTGACCTGCGTGGAGAACATCCTGACCGCCGGCGAGGAGGGCGAGGCCAGCTTCGCCGCCGGGAAGGTCGTGGCGAGCAACGTCTACCTCCGTACGCCGCAGGGCTGGCGGTTGTGGATGCACCACGGCTCACCGGTGCTGCAGGGCGAGGACGACGAGGAAGAGGGCGAGCTTGACCGCTGACCGCATCACGCTGAAGGGCCTGCGCGCCCGGGGCCGTCACGGGGTGCTGCCCGCGGAGCGCGAGCTGGGCCAGGAGTTCGTGGTCGACGCGACGCTGTTCCTCGACACCGCTCCGGCGGCGGCCGGCGACGACCTCACGCTGACCGTCCACTACGGCGAGCTGGCCGAGGCGCTGGTCAAGGTCGTCGAGGGCGAGCCGGTCGAGCTGATCGAGACGCTGGCCCAGCGGCTGGCGGACGTCTGCCTGGCTTCCGCACTGGTGGAGCGGGCCGAGGTGAGCGTGCACAAGCCGGCGGCGCCGATCCCGCTGCCCTTCGACGACGTCGTGGTCACGATCGAACGGAGCCGGCCATGAAAGTGGTTCTCGCGCTGGGCAGCAATCTCGGGCAGCGCTTCCAGACGTTGCAGGGCGCGGTCGACACGCTGTTCGACGCGCCGGGGCTGGAGTTTCTGGCGGCCTCGCCGGTGTATGAGACCGATCCGGTGGGCGGGCCGGAGGGGCAGAAGCCGTACCTGAACGCGGTGATCGTCGCGGAGGCGAAGTTGCAGCCGCAGATGCTGCTCGACCGGGCGCAGAGCGTGGAGAACGCCTTCGGCCGGGTGCGGGAGGAGCGGTGGGGCGCGCGCACGCTCGACGTGGACCTGCTGGTGGTCGGCGAGGTGATCAGCGACGACCCCGAGCTGACGCTGCCGCATCCGCGGGCGCACGAGCGGGCGTTCGTGCTGGTGCCGTGGGCTCAGGTGGATCCCGACGGTGAGATTCCCGGGCGGGGGCGGGTGGCCGATCTGCTGGCCGGGCTCGACCGGACCGGGGTGTGGCTGCGCGAGGACCTGAAGCTGCAGGGGCCGGCTTGAGGCCCACCAAGCCCGGCGTGCTCGTCGGGATCGTCGTCGTGCTGGCTCTGCTCACCTGGATTCTGGTGCGGCAGGTCTACTCCGATCTGCCGGTGATTCCGTGGACCGCGATTCCGACCGTGCTGCTGCTGGCCGTGGGCGAGGCTTACAGCGCGTGGATGACGCGGGCGCGCATCGCCCGCAAGCCGGGCACCAAGCCGGTGGAGCCGCTGGCGGTGGCGCGTCTGGCCGCTCTGGCCAAGGCTTCGGCGTACGTGGGGGCGGTGTTCGCCGGGATCTTCGCCGGGTTCTCGCTGCACACCATGTCGATGCTGACCAGGCAGACGCCGCGGGCGGAGTTCTTCGTCGCCACGGGCTCGTTCCTGGCCTTCGTCGTGCTGATCGGCGCGGCCCTCTTCCTCGAACACTCCTGCCGTATCCCGAAGGACCCGGAAGCGGAGCGTCAGAGCCCCAGGTAGAGGATCACCGTGTGTTCCACCTCTGCTAGCTCGTCTCGGCCGAGATAGTAGAGGGGCGGATCCTGGATGAAACTGGTGTCCACCGTGCGGATTTGATCGACAAGAAAGCGCGTGCGTGTCCCCCCGAGCTCGATCTCGGGTCTGAAGAGCGATGCCTGCGCCTTCGTGGAGGTCGGGATGACCGTTGCCACTGTCCAGGACTCTGTCGAAGGACTGAGCACCAATCCGTAGCGTCGCCCGCGTTGTTCGTGCCCGCGTTTCGCCTCCCCGAAGTCCACTCGGTAGACCGCGCCGCGGATCACCAGGCGTCCTCTTCGTCCGAGAGGTCTTCGTCGGCCAGTCGCGCCATGTCGGCTTCTGCTTGCCGCATCCAGACTTCGCGGTCGAGCAGGCGAAGTGCTCGCCGGATGACGTCGCTGGTAGTTTCACCCTCGCTCATGGCTGACTTGATGATGCGCTCGTCGTCCGGTGTCGCCCGGAAGCCGATGTTCGTCATGGCTCCAGGTTACGATGGCGTTCAACGATTGTCAGGCATTTGCTGAACGCTGCGGCGCTTGCGGCCGAACAAGTAGATGACCGGGAGGGTGCAGATCAGGGGGCCGAGGATGGCCAGTGGGCGTTCCAGCCACCACGTGAAGTCCGGTGGGATGGTGCCGCCGAGCGTGCCGAACAACCACCACCCGAGCCCCAGCGCGATCGCCATCCCGGTCGTGTGGAACAGGAACAGCGGAAGCGCGAACCGGTTGATGGTGTCGTTGACCCGCTTCCATCCGGGCTTTTCCAGCACCCGCTCCATGGCCGGGCGCAGCACCTCGACCAGGCCGATCTGGAAGATGAGCAGGGCGACGATGACGAAGGTCGGCGGCGCCATGTTGGACCACTTCTCACCGGGTACGCCGACCATCGAGCCCGGGTAGATGCCCGAGTAGACCAGCCCGATCAGCATGAACAGGCCGGTCCAGAGCACGCCGACGTCGTAGCGGCGGGGCAGCGCGACCACGCGGTCGTAGAAGAAGCCGGCCTGGTGCGCCAGCCCCCACACGATGATCATGTTGAACCAGCCGGCCCACTCCAGGTGGTAGCGGAACCGGAGTACGTCGACGACCAGCGCCGCGCCGCCCAGCCAGATGAGGGCGAGCACGTCGTAGCGCCGGTGCAGCCACAGCGCGACCGGCAGCAGCGCGATCAGCGTCAGGTAGACCCCGATGAACCACAGCGGGCTCAGCACCAGCAGCACGACCCGCCACGTCCAGGGCGGGGCGTCGAACACCGTGGTGGCGACGGTTCCGATGGCGATCCACGCCGCCGACAGTCCGAGCGCGGGCAGTGCCAGCGCCCGCAGCCGCCGCCAGACGAAGGCGCCGATGCCGACGCCGCGCTCGCAGGCCCGGTTCCAGGACAGCAGGTGGACGTGCCCGCCGACGTAGAAGAACAGCGGCAGCACCTGCAGCAGCCAGGTGAGGATCCACAGCCCGGTGGTGAATCCGAGCGGGCTGGTCGGCGAGGGCCCGTCCGGCGTCCATTGCAGGATCGTGAACGCCCAATGCCACACCACGACGACGATCAGGCTCAGAGCGCGCAGCCAGTCGACGTATTTGTCGCGTTTCACTTGTCGATGTCACCCACGACGAAGAACATGGATCCCAAGATCGCCACCATGTCGGCCACCAGGTGCCCCGGCAGGATCTCGCGCAGCACCTGGATGTTGCTGAAGGAGGCGGAGCGCAGCTTCATCCGCCACGGCGTCTTGTCCCCCTTGGAGACCAGGTAGTAGCCGTTGATGCCGAGCGGGTTCTCGGTCCAGGCGTAGGTGTGGCCCTCGGGCACCTTCAGCACCTTGGGCAGGCGCTGGTTGATCGGGCCGGGCGGCAGCGAGCGCAGCTTGTCGACGCAGGCCTCGGCCAGGTCGAGGGAGACCTTCACCTGGTCCAGCAGGACCTCGAAGCGGGCGTAGGAGTCGCCGGCGGTCCGCGTGACGACCTTGACCGGAAGTTCGGAGTAGGCCAGGTACGGCTGGTCGCGGCGCAGGTCGATGTCGACCCCGGCGGCTCGGGCTATGGGGCCGCTCACGCCGTACTGCATGATCGTGTCGCGGTCGAGCACGCCGACGCCCTTGGTGCGCGCCAGGAAGATCTCGTTGTGCAGGATGAGGCCCTCGATGTCGGGGACCTTGCGGCGGGTCATCGCGACGGTCTCGGCCACGCGGTCCAGCCAGCCGAGCGGCAGTTCTTCCTTGAGCCCGCCGACGCGGTTGAACATGTAGTGCATGCGCCCGCCGGAGATCTCCTCCATGACGGCCTGGATGCGCTCGCGCTCCTCGAAGGCGTAGAAGAGCGGCGTGATCGCGCCCAGCTCCAGCGGGTAGGAGCCGAGGAACATCAGGTGGTTGAGCACCCGGTTGAGCTCGGCCAGCAGCGTACGCGCCCACACCGCCCTGACCGGGACCTCCATGCCCAGCATGCGCTCGGCGGCCAGCACCACGCCGAGCTCGTTGGCGAACCCGGACAGCCAGTCGTGCCGGTTCGCCAGCATGATGATCTGCCGGTAGTCGCGGACCTCGAACAGCTTCTCCGCGCCCCGGTGCATGTAGCCGATGATGGGCTCGGCGCTGGAGATCCGCTCGCCGTCGAGCGTGAGCCGCAGCCGGAGCACGCCGTGGGTGGAGGGGTGCTGGGGGCCGATGTTGAGGACCATGTCCTCTGTGGCCAGTTCCTTCGCCCCTGCGCCGATCCCGATGATGCGCTCGGTCATTTCCCCATGCTCCCACCGGCCTCGCGCGCGATCTACTGTGCGGTCCTTTCATTCTGTACGGCGCGCCCAGGCGTAACGGGCCGTTCAAGAGACGGTATGGGGAGGAGTCGCAGGTCAGAGGGGTGGGGGACAATTACCACAACGGGGGGAGAAACCACCATGAAGCTAGCTTTCGACCTAGCTGCCCTGATCTCGCGGGTGACCATCGGCGTGATCTTCGTGGCCCACGGGTGGCAGAAATGGCAGAACGGACTGGGGCCGACGTCACAGATGTTCACCCAGTCCGGCGTGCCCCAACCCGAGCTCGCGGCCGGTTTCGCGACCGTGGCCGAGCTCGTGGGCGGCAGCTTCCTGATCATCGGACTGCTGACCCGCCTGGCCGCGCTGGCCCTGTTGTGCGTCAGCCTGGGCGCGATCATCTTCGTCCACGGTCAGAACGGCATCTTCGTCACCGACATGGGCTGGGAGCTCGTCGGCGCGCTGGGCGCGGCCTGCCTGCTCCTGCTGGCCGCCGGGGCGGGCCGGATCAGCGTCGACAGCATCGCCCGCACGATCCTGAGCAGGCGCGCGGCCGACCAGACGCTGCCGGAGTCGACCGGGAGCGGCGCGACGACCACGCCCATGCCCACGAACGTCCGCACCGTGCGGGACGTGCCGCGCACCGAAACGGAACCGCCCGCCAACGGGACGCGGCCGCCCACCGGGACGCAGGCGCCCGGCACCCGGGCAGAGCAGCCGCCCACGGGGACGCAGGCGCCCACGGGGACGCAGGCGCCCGGCAACGGGACGGAGTCGCGCGCCGACGTGCCGCGCCAGCCCACTCCGCCACCCGCCACGAGCAGCGGCGCGGCCCTGAGCGACGACGACATGAAGGCGCTCGACGCGCTGATGTCCGACGACCAGCCGAGGAAGAACCCGCCCGAGTGACGATCAGCCGAGGAAGAACCCGCCTGAGTGACGCCTAACGGGCGGCGAGGTCCCGCAGCGCGGTGATGAGCCGGTCGACGTGCTCGTCGGTGGTGCCGATGCCGATCGAGGCGCGCACCGCGGAAGCCGTCCCGTCCTCACAGCCGCCGTCGGCGGTACCCAGCAGATGCCGCACGAAGGGGTGCGCGCAGAACTTGCCGTCGCGCACGCCGATCCCGTACTCGCCGGACAGCGCCTCGGCGACCTCGCGCGCGCTGTAACCGTCCACGATGAAGGAGACGATGCCCACACGCGGGTGGTCGGGACCCCACAGCGACAGCTCCCGCACGCCCTCGATCGAGGCCAGGCCGTCACGCAGCCGCGCGATCAGCCTCTCCTCCTCGATGACCAGCGGTGCCCAGCCGGTCGCGCTCAGCGCGTCGCACGCCGCGGCCAGCGCGATCGCGCCGATCACGTTCGGGGTGCCGGCCTCGTGCCGGGGCTCGGGGTCGTCGTGCCACTCGGTGGACTCCCCGTCCGCCCCGACCGACTTCACCGCGCCGCCGCCCTTGAGGTACGGCTCGCCGCTCGCCAGCCAGTCACGGCGCCCGATCAGCACACCGGCGCCGAACGGCGCGTACAGCTTGTGGCCGGAGAAGACGACGTAGTCCAGGTCCAGGGCGGTCAGGTTGAGCTGGCGGTGCGGGACGAGCTGGGCGGCGTCGACCAGGATGCGGGCGCCGTGCCGGTGGGCGATGTGCGCGAGGGCGGCGATGGGCCACAGCTCGCCGGTGACGTTGGAGGCGGCGGTGACGACGAGCAGCTTGGGGCCGGAAACGGCGGCGAGGGCCTCGTCGGCCTGGCGGACGGCCTCGCCGGGGAAGGCGGGCGGCGCCAGCCGTACCGTCTTGTTCCAGGGGAGCAGCGAGGCGTGGTGCTCGCTGTCGAAGACCACGGTGGTGGTGCCCGCGGGCAGGACGCCGGCCAGCAGGTTCGTGGCGTCGGTGGTGTTGCGGGTGAAGATGACCGCGTCGTCGGGGCGGGCGCCGGCGAAGGCGCGGACGGTGTGGCGGGCCTGCTCGTAGCGGGCGGTGGTGAGCTGGGAGGCGTAGCCGGCGCCGCGGTGCACGCTGGAGTAGGCCGGGAGCGCGGCGGTGACGGCGGCGCTGACCGGCTCCAGACAGGGGGCGCTGGCGGCGTAGTCGAGGTTGGCGTAACCGACCAGCTTGCCGCCCTTGACCGGGACCTCCAGGTCGGCGCCGAGCACGGCCGGGACGGCACGGGCCTCGCCGTGCCGGGGCTGCTGCGACTGGGTCTGGGTGGGGACGGAGCTGAAGATGGTCAGCGTGGACACGGCAAGTCTCCTGGGGTCGTCGGGACCCCCTGGAATCGCCACGGAGCCCGCGCTTGCCCGCCACACCTCGTGACGGACCAGGTCCTCACCCGGGGCACCCCGCCGCGGACGCGAGGGTTGCCGGCCAGCTAGCCGGGGCTTGTCGCTGGCACTCATGACCTACACGCAGCACTATAAGCGACACCCGGCCATAAATAGCAACCCCTTAACGCTGCGGCCCGTCGTTGACCACCTCAGCAGGGTGGATCATCCCAGGCCAGCGACATATCCGAACTACTAAGGAGGATCGTGAACTTCTGCGGGGGTTAGGTCGTTGGTACCGGGAGATAGTTCCCGACAACGGAGGTGCGGAGATGTGGGACTGGGTAAGCAACCCGGAGATCTGGATCGGGTTCTTCACCCTGGTCGCCCTGGAGATCGTCCTGGGAATCGACAACATCATCTTCATCTCGATCCTCGCCGGGAAACTCCCTGAGCACCAGCGCGACCGGGCCCGGGTGCTCGGACTGGCCGCCGCGCTCATCAGCCGTCTGCTCCTGCTGCTCGCCCTGTCGTGGGTGGTCAGGCTGACCGAGCCCTTGTTCGCCGTCTTCGGTCATGACATATCCGGCCGTGACCTGATCCTCATCCTCGGTGGCCTGTTCCTGCTGGCCAAGAGCGTCACCGAGATCGGCCACAGCATGGAGCTGAAGGGCGACGACGGCAAGCCGCGCAAGGCCGCCTCGTTCGCCTCGGTGATCATCCAGATCATGATCCTCGACATCGTCTTCTCGCTCGACTCGGTCATCACCGCGGTCGGCATGGTGAACGAGCTGGGCGTCATGGTCGCGGCGGTGATCGTGTCGGTGCTGGTCATGCTGTTCGCCTCCGGCCCCATCAGCCGCTTCGTGGACAAGCACCCGAGCATCAAGATGCTGGCCCTGTCCTTCCTGGTGCTGATCGGCGTGGTGCTCCTCGCGGAGGGCTTCGGCCAGCACATCTCCAAGGGCTACATCTACTTCGCGATGGCCTTCTCGGTCATCGTCGAACTGCTCAACATCAGGATGCGCAGCAGGCAGGCCAAGCGGTCCGAGCAGGAGAACGCCCAGGACGGCAGCTCGTAGGATGAAGCGGTGCGCTTTGACCCGTGGAATCCGGATTTCGTGGCCCATCCTTATGACGTCTACGCCGAGCTGAGGCGGGCTGAGCCGGTCAGCTTCTTCGAGCTGACCGGCCAGTACCTGGTCTCGCGGCACGCCGACGTCAACGCGCTGCTGCGTGATCGCCGGCTCGGCCGTTCCTACCTGCACGTCGCCGCGCACGAGGAATTCGGGCAGGAGGCGCCGCCGGACTTCCAGGAGCCGTTCTGGCGGGTGGTCAACGCGGGCATGCTCGACGTGGAGCCGCCCGTCCACACGCGGTTGCGCCGCCTGGTCTCCAAGGCGTTCACGCCGAGGATGGTCGAGTCGCTACGGCCGCGCGTACGGGCGATCGCGGGTGGGCTGGTGGACGCCTTCGTGGCCAAGGGCGGCGGCGACCTGCTCGCCGAGGTGGCCGAGCCGCTGCCGGTGACGGTGATCGCCGAGATGCTCGGCATCCCCGACGCCGACCGGCACCTGCTGCGTCCCTGGTCGGCCGACATCTGCGGCATGTACGAGCTGAACCCGTCGCCGCAGGCCCAGCACACGGCGGTCCGCGCGGCGGCGGAGTTCGCCGGCTATCTGAAGGACCTGGCCCGTGAGCGCGGGCGGCAGCCCGGCGAGGACCTCGTCAGCGCGCTGGCCCAGATCGAGGAGCTGACCGAGGATGAGCTGGTCGGCACCTGCGTCCTGCTGCTCAACGCCGGCCACGAGGCCACCGTGAACGTCACCGGCAACGGCTGGTGGTCGCTGTTCAGGAACCCGGCCGAGCTGGAACGGCTGCGCGCCGACCACTCCCTGCTCCCGACGGCGATCGAGGAGCTGATGCGCTGGGACACGCCGCTGCAGATGTTCGAGCGCTGGGTTCTGGAGGACATCGAGGTGGAGGGCGTGGCGATCCCGAAGGGCGTGGAGGTGGCGCTGCTGTTCGGCTCCGCCAACCGCGATCCTGAGGTCTTCCCCGACCCCGACCGCCTGGACGTGGGCCGGGCCGACAACCCGCACATCTCCTTCGGCGCCGGCATCCACTTCTGCCTGGGCGCGCCTCTGGCCAGGATCGAGCTCATGGAGTCCTTCGGCGCCCTGCTGGAGAAGGCGCCGAAGCTGGAGCTGGTGCGCGAGCCGGTGTGGAAGCCCGGCTACGTCATCCGCGGCCTGGAGTCGCTCGAAGTCACGACGGGGTGATCGCCCGGCCCTCTGGGTCGCCGGAGGTCACGACGGGCTGATCAACCGGTCGCCGCCGAACATCCCGGCCGGGTCGTGCCGCTGTTTGACCTCCGCCAGCCGCCGCAGGTGCTCGGGCGTGAAGGCCCGCACCACCTGCTCCGGCGCGCCCATGAAGTTGAGCGGCACGAACCCGGTCGCGCTGCCCGCCAGCGCGGCCGAGAACCGATCGCCGAAAGCCGCCACCTCGGCCGCGGCCCGCTCGTCCGGAATCATGCTGACGGCCGCGAGGCCGAAGTCGCCCTGCCAGTAGCCAAGCCCGGCGTCGTCGGCGTGCGGGAGCCCGGCCACGTGCCTGACCAGGATGAAGACGTAGGGCTCTGTTCCGCGCGGCGCCACCTCCACCAGGTAGTCGATCACCGCGTCGGACAGCTCCGTCACCATCTCGCCCCGCGTCGTGTAGGGCAGCGGGTCGACCGGATCCCGGGTCACCGCGTCGATCTCGGTGAACGGCAGCGGCCCGGCCATGTCCACGGCCAGGCCGGGCACCGCCCGCATCGGCGCGACCAGGTCCTCGGCGCCGGGGCCGGTGGCGCACAGGCACACGCGCGCGAAGGAGCGCCCGCGCATCGGCTCGGGCACGAAGGGCGCGTCCGGCAGGTGGATCGTCCCGGCGGCCGAGGTGACCGAGACCGGCAGGTCCGCGGTCCACTCGCGGTAGGCGGTGAGCACCTGCCGGGTCAGCTCGACCGGCCAGAACAGGCCGCCGCCATAGAGGCTCGGCTCGCGGAGGAGCTTGATCCGCAGCGCGGTGACCGCGCCCAGGTTCGGTCCGCCGCCGCGCAGCGCCCACATGAGGTCCGGCTCGCCGGAGTCGTCGAGCCAGCGCAGGTTCCCGTCGCCGGTGACGATCTGGGCGGCGGTGATGGCGTCGCAGGCCAGGCCGTACTGGCGGGACAGGAAGCCGAGCCCGCCGCCGAGGCTGTTGCCGACGACGCCGACGTGGGTGCTGGATCCGGTCAGCGGCACCAGACCGTGGGGGTGGGCGGCGGCGATGACGTCCTTCCACGTGGCGCCGGCGCCGACGGTGGCGGTGCCGTCGGCCGGGTTGATCTCGACGCCGGTCAGCTCGGAGGTGACGATGAGCAGGTCGCCGGCGCCGGCCGCGCGGAGCGCGCCGTGGCCGGTGTTCTGCACGCGGACCCGTAGATCGTGGGCGGCGGCGTAGCGGACCGCCTCCCGGACGTGCTCGGGTGAGCCGGCCAGCACGGTGAGGGAGGGTTCGTGGGTGACGGCGAGGTTCCATGAGGCGGGAGCCGCGCGGAGCAGTCCCCTGGGCAGATCCATGAGAGTAATCGTCTCATGGCGGAGAGTGATCATCTAGGGGAGTGATCACGCCTGCTGCTGGAGCCAGCCGAAGCCGCCCAGGCCGCGGGGGTCGATCAGCTCGCCCTCCTCGGAGGCGCGCGCCAGCGCCCGCAGATATCCGCGGGGGTCGGTGTGGGCCAGGTCGAGGGGCGGGCGGGCGGCGGTGATGCCGAGGGTGCGCAGCGTGTCGCGCTGTGTGGACAACGTTGTGGATATCGCGCCGGCTCGCTCGCCGGCCGCGGCGCAGGAGTCAAGTGCCACGTGTGCGGTGATGTCGCAGGTCCCGTCTGGTATGGGCGGGACGACCGAACCGTCGCGGTATCCGGTGAGCGTTCCACAGGGCGGGCGGTTATCCACAGGGTGTGAATAGTCGACTGCCACGGCCAGGCCGCGGGCCAGCCGTACGATGACCGCCGCCCACGCGGCGTCACGGGCGCGGCCGATCTCCGCGCGGGCGCCGACGCACGACAGGGGCCACCAGCGGGCGAGCCACTCCTCGTCGGCGGGGTGGGGCGGCTCGCCGAGGCGTTCCTCGCCGGTCTCGGTGTCGACCATGACCAGGCGAGGACCGTCTGCGGTGTGCTCGGCCACGTCGAGCGGGATGTTGTCGAGCCACTCGTTGGCGATCGCCAGGCCGGTGATGCCGCCGGGAATGGTCTGCGACCAGGCGATGCGCTCGGGCAGGTGAGACGGCCTGGCGGAGAGGTCGACGGCGGTGACGTTCAGGCGTACGGCCAGCTCGGACGGTGCGGCCGCCAGCACGCGGCTGACCAGGACCCCCTCCCCGGCGCCGACGTCGACGAAGTCGAGTCGCTCCGGGTGGCCGAGCTCGGCGTCGACCCGGAGAAGGAGCGTGAGCGCCGCGTCGGCGAACGCGGCCCCGGCGCTGACCGAGGTGCGGAAGTGGCCGGAAGGGCGTTCGCGCAGGTAGAAACCCCTGTCGCCATAGAGTGCGCGCTCCATCGCGGCACGCCAGGTGAGCCACATTCCTGGACTATCTCATGACCGAGAGCCGACACGCACAGTGATGCCATGACTACATATTGTGGCGAGATTGCGCTATCGTTACTCATGGTCACCGACGATCGTCCCGGCCCGCCCCCCAGCGGGCTCGGTCCGGTCGCACCGGTCGGCCGAGTAGGTAGCTGAAGCGGCCACCCGGGGCCGCGTCACCGAGAGGAGCCCCCCAAATGCTCAAGAAGACCTTCGTCGCGGCCGGCGCCTTCGCCATGCTGGCCCTGGCCACCCCAGCCCAGGCCGACCTCGTCACCTCCGGTAACAACGGCGTGCTCTCCGGCAACCAGGTGTTCGCCCCGGTCCGGATCCCGATCAACATCTGCGGCAACGCCGTGGCCGTGCTCGGCCAGGCTGTCGCCGGCTGCAAGGGTGGCGCGCACACCAGGTAGACGGACGGAGGGCTCGGACCGGTTATGGCAACCCGGCCCGAGCCCTTTTCGGCCGGCCAGTCGGCGGATGGCCGGTCGATGGTGCACTCCCAAGGGGGTAGCACATCGTCATTGCGGGCGTCGGGTCCACTATGGGCTCGGCGCCCGCTGCCATGCGATGAAAATCCCCTCTCCTCATCTCTCCCGACAGGGGGTGCACGTTTTGTATGCCCTTGTCGGATTTGTCGTTAACGCAACATGCGGTAAAAGCCCGGTCACCTGTGCATGGCAAGGCTCCAGTTACGCTGGTCGGCAGTGTCAACAGCGCGACAGGGACAGGACGACATGGACGCAGGTGATCGCCCGGCACGGCTGGCCGTCGGCGTGGTCGGAGCGGGCAAAGTGGGCTCGGCGCTCGGTGCCGCGCTGGCCCAGGCCGGCCATCGCATCGTGGCCGCCAGCGGGGTCTCCGACAGTTCCCAGCGCTGGGCGGCGGAGCGGCTCGGCGTCGCCACCTCCAGGCCCGAGGACGTGGTCGCGGCCGGCGAGCTGATCCTGCTCACGGTGCCCGACGACGCCCTGCCCGGTCTGGTCGGCGGCCTGGCCGCCACCGGCGCCGACCTGCGCGGCAAGCTGGTCGTCCACGCCAGCGGCGCCTACGGGCTGTCCGTGCTCGACCCGGCGGCGCGAGCTGGAGCGCTCCCGCTGGCGCTCCACCCG
This sequence comes from Nonomuraea sp. NPDC050540, assembly GCF_044457485.1. Lineage (NCBI taxonomy): Bacteria > Bacillati > Actinomycetota > Actinomycetes > Streptosporangiales > Streptosporangiaceae > Nonomuraea > Nonomuraea sp. NPDC050540. Next base: position 264,205 of record NZ_JBITHA010000011.1, on the reverse strand, counting down.
GTGATGACGTTCACCGGCCGTGACGACGACATCAACCGGCTGACCGGCATCTCCTACGGCGTCACCGCGCCCGACCCGCTGCGGCCGATCGCCGAGGCGCTGGTCATCGAGATGGGCGGCGAGCCGGTCTGGATCGCCGACGCCGACCGCGCGCTCTACCACGCCGCGCTCGCCGGGGCGGCCAATCACATGGTGACGCTGATCGCGGAGTCCTCGGAACTCCTGGAGGGCATCGGCGTCGAGCATCCCGGCCGCATGCTCGGCCCGCTGCTCGGCGCCGCGCTCGACAACGTGCTCAGGCTGGGCATCGCCGGGCTGACCGGGCCGGTCGTGCGCGGTGACGCCGGCACGGTGCGCAAGCACGTGGACGCCCTCATCCTGGCCGCGCCCGAGGCGGCCGACGCCTACATCGCCCTGGCCCGGCTCACGGCCGACCGCGCGCTCGCGGCGGGTCTGCTCAAACCCGAGGAGGCGGAGAGGTTGCTTGACGCGCTGGGCGGCAACATATGGACCTGACAGGGACCGGATGGCCCTGATCGTGGCATAGGAGGCTGTGGCGTGGAGTTGATCGTCGCGCGCAATCGCGCTGACCTGGTCAAGACTCGGGGAGAGGGCAGGGTCGCCCTGGTTCCGACCATGGGGGCGCTGCACGAGGGGCATCGAGCGCTCATCCGCGAGGCCAGGGCCCTGGCCCCCCAGGTGGTCGTGAGCGTCTTCGTCAATCCCCTGCAGTTCGGCCCTTCCGAGGACTTCTCCCGTTACCCGCGCACCCTGGAGGCCGACCTCGACGTCTGCCGCGCGGAGGGTGTGCGCGCGGTCTTCGCCCCGGCGGCAGAGGAGATGTACCAGCCCGACCGGCAGGTGAGCGTCTCCTCCGGGCACATGGGCACGATCGTCGAGGGCGCGGTACGACCCGGGCACTTCGACGGCGTGCTGACCGTCGTGCTCAAGTTGTTCAACCTGGTGCAGCCCGACGTGGCCGTCTTCGGCCAGAAGGACGCACAGCAACTGGCGATGATCCGGCGCATGGTGTCCGACCTGGACCTGCCGATCGAGATCGCCGGCATCCCCACCGTGCGCGAGCCCGACGGCCTGGCGATGTCCAGCCGCAACCGCTACCTGTCGCCCGGCGAGAGGCGGACCGCGCTCGCGCTGTCGCGGGCGCTGTTCGCCGGCGCGGCCGAGTCCGTGGAGGCCACGCCGGCGCGCATCAAGGCGGCGGCGCGGGCCGTGCTCGACGGGGCCGATCTGGCCCTCGACTACCTCGTGCTGGTCGACCCGGCCACGTTCGCCGAGGTCGGCGAGTCGTACACGGGTGAGGCGGTCCTCGCCGTCGCGGCGAAGGTCGGCGGCACGCGGCTCATCGACAACGCCGTCCTGCGCCTGTCCTGAAAAGGTCCCACCCCGGCGACGGGTCACTTGTCGGGAGGGGTTATCGTCATATTGACGAAATTCCCTCGATGAGGAGACCCCCATGAGTGGACCGGCGATCCCCCTGCGGCTCAGCGCGCCGGAGCCCGGCTGGACCCGCGAGGCCGACGTGGTCGTGGTGGGCTCGGGAGTGGCCGGGCTGACCGTGGCGTTGCGCCATGCCGAGCTACGGCCCGAGGCCAAGGTGCTCGTCGTCACCAAGGACGTGCTCGGGGAGGGTTCGACCCGGTTCGCGCAGGGCGGGATCGCGGCGGTGCTCGACCCCGGCGACAGCCCCGAGGAACACCTGAACGACACGCTGATCGCCGGGGTCGGGCTGTGCGATCGGCGGGCCGTACGCGCTCTTGTGACCGAGGGGCCGCAGGCGCTGCGTCGGCTGATCGCGCGCGGAGCCAGGTTCGACCTGACCGACGGCGGAGAGCTGCAGCTCGGCCGCGAGGGCGGGCACCGGCGCGACCGGATCGTCCACGCGGGCGGCGACGCGACCGGCGCCGAGGTGCAGCGCGCGCTCGTCGTGGCGCTGCGCGAGCGCGGGATCGAGGTCATCGAGCACGCGCTCGTGCTCGACCTGCTCAAGGACGGCGCCGGGCGGGCCGCCGGGGTGACGCTGCACGTCATGGGCGAAGGCGCGAGCGACGGCGTGGGCGCGGTACGCGCGGGCGCCGTCGTGCTGGCCACCGGCGGAATGGGACAGGTCTACCAGTCGACCACCAACCCGCTGGTCTCCACCGGAGACGGAGTGGCGCTCGCGCTGCGCGCCGGGGCGGTGGTGCGCGACCTGGAATTCGTCCAGTTCCACCCGACCGTGCTCTGGCTCGGCGAGGACGCCACCGGCCAGCAGCCGCTGATCTCCGAGGCGGTCAGGGGCGAGGGCGCGTTCCTCGTGGACGAGCACGGCACGCGCTTCATGGAGGACGTGCACGAGCTCGCCGACCTCGCCCCCCGCGACGTGGTCGCCAAGGCGATCATGCGCAGGGCCGGGCAGGTCTACCTCGACGGCCGCCACTTCGGCGAGGACAAGTGGCGCACCCGCTTCCCCACGATCCGCGCGCTCTGCCTGGAGCACGGCATCGACCCGGCCAAGGAGCTGATCCCGGTCGTGCCCGCCGCGCACTACGCCAGCGGCGGCGTCCGCACCGACCTGCACGGCCGCACCTCCATCCCCGGCCTGTACGCCTGCGGCGAGGTCGCCTGCACCGGCGTGCACGGCGCCAACCGCCTGGCCTCCAACTCGCTGCTGGAGGGGCTCGTCTTCGCCGAGCGCATCGCCCAGGACATCCAGCCCACGGTACGGCCGGCGCCCACGGACCCCCAGGCACAGGAAGGCCTGTTCGACCCGCGCGTCCGCCCCAGGATCCAGGCCCACATGAGCAGGGGAGCGGGCGTGCTGCGCGGCCGCGAGTCGCTGGCCCTGACCGCGAAGGCGCTCGGCGACGCCCGCTGGACGCCGGTGCGGGTGCTGCCGTGCACCGAGGCGTGGGAGACGACGAACCTGCTGACGGTGGCGACCGTGCTGACCGCCACCGCGGTGGCCCGCGAGGAGACCAGGGGCTCGCACTGGCGCGAGGACTTCGGCGAGCGCGACGACGAGCGCTGGCTGGGACATCTGGACGTGCGACTGACCGAGGAAGGCTTGCAGATGACTTACACGCCGCACGGGCTCGCGCTGGACACCGGCGCGCCCGAGATCCAGGACGTGATCGACCGGGCGCTGGCCGAGGACCTTCAGGAGGCCGGTGACGTGACCAGCCTGGCCACGGTCCCGGCCGGGCACCGGTCGGCCGGGGACGTGGTGGCCCGCGAGGACGGTGTGGTCGCGGGGCTGGCCGTGGCCGAGGCGGTCTTCGCGCGGCTGGGGGCCAGCCGTACGACGAGGCTGGTGGAGGACGGGCAGCGGGTCGCGGCGGGAGAGGTGCTGATGACGGTCGAGGGGCCCACGCGGGCCCTGCTCACGGCCGAGCGGACCGCGCTCAACCTGCTCACGCACCTGTCGGGCATCGCGACGCGGACCGGCGCCTGGGTCGCGGCGCTTGAGGGCACCGGGGCGCGGGTGCGCGACAGCCGTAAGACGCTGCCGGGGCTGCGGGCGCTGGAGAAGTACGCGGTGCGGGCCGGAGGCGGGGTCAACCACCGCATGTCGCTGTCGGACGCGGCGCTGATCAAGGACAATCACGTGGTCGCGGCCGGGGGAGTCGGGGCGGCGTTCAAGGCGGTCAGGGAGCGGTACCCGGATCTGCCGGTCGAGGTCGAGGTCGACACGCTGGAGCAGCTGCGGGAGGTGCTGGCCGAGGGGGCCGCGGTGGTCCTGCTGGACAACTTCACCGTCGAGGAGATGACGCTCGCCGTACAAATCACGAAAAATCAGGCGAAGTTGGAGGCCAGTGGAGGACTGACCTTGGAAATGGCCCGTGATGTGGCTGAAACTGGCGTTGACTATCTTGCGGTGGGAGCGCTTACGCATTCCGCGCCGGCCCTGGACATCGCACTGGATCTACGGGGGTAATTGATGCTGCTCACGATCGACGTCGGCAACACGCACACCGTGCTCGGTCTCTTCGAAGGCGAAGAGGTGATCGAGCACTGGCGGCTGGCCACCGACGCCCGCCGCACCGCCGACGAGATCGCCGTCGTGCTCCAGGGGCTGCTCGGCCAGTCACCGCTGCTCAAGGGAGCCGACGTCAGCGGCATCGCGATCTGCTCGACCGTGCCGTCCGTGCTGAACGAGATGCGGGAGATGTGCCGCCGCTACTACGGCGACGTGACCGCGGTGATCGTGGAGCCCGGCATCCGCACCGGCGTGCCGGTCCGCATGGACAACCCCAAGGAGGTCGGCAGCGACCGGGTGGTCAACGCCCTGGCCGCCATCGACCAGTACGGCGGGCCGTGCGTCATCGTCGACTTCGGCACCGCCACGTCCTTCGACGCGGTCTCGGCCAAGGGTGAGTACGTGGGTGCGGTCACCGCGCCCGGCATCGAGATCTCCGTCGACGCGCTCGCCGCGGCCGGCGCCCAGCTCCACAAGGTCGAACTGATCAGGCCGCGCTCGGTCATCGGCAAGAACACCGTCGAGGCGCTGCAGGCCGGCATCATCTACGGCTTCGCCGGCCAGGTCGACGGCATCGTCGAGCGGATGGTGGCGGAGCTGGCCGACGACCCGGACGAGGTGACCGTGGTGGCCACCGGCGGGCACGCCGCGCTGGTGGTGGGGGAGTCGCGCTCGATCGACGTGCACGAGCCCTGGCTGACCCTGATCGGCCTGCGGCTCATCTACAACCGCAACACGACGTGAGCGAGCGGCCCCCCGCTCGGGAATGGGGGGCCGCTCGCGGCTTGCGGGCGTCGTTACTCGGACTCGGCCGTGTACAGGTACTTCCACGAGCCGCACTTGGTCGGGTGGCTGCTGTGCGGGCCGATCTGGCAGACCTTGACGCGCAGGCTGAAGACGTCCTCCTCGGAGAACGCGTACTTCTTGTAGCCGGGGTAGCCGCAGTACTTCTTCGTGTAGACCGTGGACCAGTCGTAGTCGAAGTCGCTGGCCTGGAACTTCACGTACGCGCACTTGCCACCCTGCTTGTAGGTGCGGGAGTCGAGGTCGTAGAGCCGGCCCGTCACGGAGACGGTGTTGGACTCCTGGTGCTCGTCCCACTCGACGCCGACCCAGCCGTGTGACTTGGCCTGGTAGTGCTTGGAGTAGACGGGTCCCCAGTACGAGCTGTAGTCGTAGCTCGACGTGCTGGCGGAGGCGGCGGTCGGCAGGCTGAGGGCGAGGGCGGAGGTGGCGGCAACGGCGAGGGCGCCGATCGCGATCTTCTTTATCATGGTCTCTCTCCTGGAACCCGGAGGTGCTGTGCTCCATTGGTAACGGAGAGTTCTTGCAGCGCCCCTGCAGGGAGCCGACGAGCCCTTGCAGTTCGCCATATCCCCTACCCTTTGTTCTTGTGAGCGACGAACTTCCCGAGCAGATGCGCATCCGGAGGGAGAAGCTCGACCGCCTCCGCAGTGAGGGCGTCGAGCCCTTCCCGGTCAACTTCCCCCGCACGGCGACGAACGCCGAGGTCAGGGAGAAATACCAGGGCCTGGAGCCGGACACCGCCACGGGAGACAGGGTCGCGATCGCCGGCCGGGTCATGCTCAACCGGGTCGGCGGCAAGCTGTGCTTCGCCACCCTGCGCGACGGCTCCGGCGACCTGCAGGTCATGGTCTCGCTCGACAGGGTCGGCGAGGAGTCGCTGGCCGCCTGGAAGAGCGACGTCGACCTCGGTGACCACGTCGGCGTCGAGGGCGAGGTCATCACCTCGCGCCGCGGCGAGCTGTCGATCCTGGCCGACTCCTGGCAGATCACCGCCAAGTGCCTGCGCCCGCTGCCCGAGAAGCACCTCGGCCTCACCGACCCCGAGGCCCGCGTCCGCCAGCGCTACGTCGACCTGATCGTCAACGACGAGGCCCGCAGGATGGCCCACCTGCGCAGCGCCACCGTCCGCGCCGCGCGCGACTTCTGGCACGAGGAGGGCTACCTCGAGGTCGAGACCCCGATGCTCCAGCCCATCCACGGCGGGGCGACGGCGCGGCCGTTCAAGACCCACATCAACGCCTACAACATGGAGCTCTACCTTCGCATCGCGATCGAGCTCTACCTCAAGCGGCTGGTGGTCGGCGGCATCGAGAAGGTCTTCGAGATCAACCGCAACTTCCGCAACGAGGGCGCGGACTCCACGCACAACCCCGAGTTCACCATGCTCGAGGCCTACGGCACCTACCTCGACTACAACGACATGGCCGACCTGACCCAGCGCATGTACCAGAAGTGCGTCGTGGCGGCGCTGGGCACGTCCGTGGTGGAGCACGACGGCGTCGAGGTCGACCTGGGCATCAAGGAGTGGCCGCGCATCACGCTCTACGGCTCGGTCTCCGACGCGCTCGGCGAGGAGATCACGACCGAGACCTCGCTTGAGCAGGTCCGGAAATATGCCGACAAGCGGGACATTCACTGGGACCCGAAGTGGGGCCAGGGCAAGCTCGTCCAGGAGATCTTCGAAGAGCTGGTCGAGCACACGCTCATCCAGCCCACCTTCGTCATGGACTACCCGCTGGAGACCTCGCCGCTGGCCCGCAACCACCGCGACAACCCGCTGGTCACCGAGAAGTGGGACCTCATCGGGTTCGGCACCGAGCTGGGCACCGCCTACTCCGAGCTGAACGACCCGATCGAGCAGCGCCGCCGCCTGGTCGAGCAGTCGCTGCTGGCCGCCGGCGGCGACCTTGAGGCGATGCAGCTGGACGAGGACTTCCTTCAGGCCCTGGAGTACGCCATGCCGCCCACCGGCGGCGTGGGCGTCGGCATCGACCGGATGATCATGGCCTTCACCGGCAGGAACATCCGCGAGACCATCCTGTTCCCGCTGGTCAAGCCCACCAGCTGACCCTTCACGGGGTGAGGACGACCCGCCCGCGCTGCCCTCCTGCCGACAGCCGGGCGTAGGCCTCCGCCGCCTTCTCCAGGGGGTGGGTGCCGGCCAGGCGCACCGTCAGCCGGCCCGCCTCCGCCCAGCGGGCCACCTGGGCCAGCTGGCCGGCGTCGGCGCGTACGTACACGGTGGAGACCTGGATTCCGCGCAGCGGGATCGGCGCCGTCCCGGCGGCCACCGCCACGTACGCGCCCCCGGCGCGCACCGAGTCCAGCGCGGTGAGCCCCACGATCGCGGCGTCGACCACGCCGTCCACCCCGCCGGGCACCAGGGCGCGCACGGACGCGGCCAGATCCGCGTCCCGAGGTATGAACCACTCCGCCCCGAAGCCGCGCACCAGCTTCTCGTCGCCGGCACCGGCCAGTCCCGCGACCCGCAGCCCGCGCGCGGCGGCGATCTCCACCAGGTAGCCGCCCAGCGCGCCGGCGGCCCCGGTCACGAGGAGCGTCTGCCCGGGAGTCAGATCGGCCAGGTCGAGGGCCTGGATGGCGGTCAGCGTGTTCAGCGGCAGCGTGGCGGCCTGCTCCGGGGTCAGCCCCCCGGGCGCGGCGGCGACCTCGGAGACGTCGAGCAGCACGTACTCGGCCTGCGCCTTGTACGGCGGCATCAGCCGGTCGGACAGCCCGAACACCGCCTGCCCGGCCGTCAGTCCGCCGACCCCCGGCCCCACCTGGTCGACCACTCCGGCCACGTCCCATCCGAGCCCATACCGCTCCATGGGGTCGGTCAGCTTGTAGCCGGGCAGCGTCCCCGAGGCGGTGAACAGGTCGACCGGCTGCACGGCGGCCGCGGCCACCTTCACCCGTACCTGCCCGGGTCCCGCCTGCGGCACCGGGACCATGACGATCTCCACTTCACCCTCGTGCCCGACCAGCGCTCGCATCGTTGTCATGCGGCCACGGTAGGAAGGCTTACTCTCTTTTGGAAAGAAGGCACCTGAAGGTGCGTAAGCAACCCGGAGGAATGCCGTGCCCACCCAGTCGGCCGCGGACAGGCGCGCGGCAGCCCGCCTGGCCTACGACGCGTACATCGCCAAGTGCCCCTCGCGCCAGCTCCTCAGCACGCTCAGCGACAAGTGGGTGAGCCTCATCCTCACCGCGCTCGCCGGCGGCTCCCAGCGCTACAGCGACCTGGCCAGGACCATCGCCGGTGTCAGCCAGAAGATGCTCACCCAGACGCTGCGCAGCCTGGAGCGCGACGGCTTGGTCTCGCGCACGCTCACCCCGTCGGTCCCCGTGCGCGTCGACTACGAGCTCACCGATCTGGGCCGCACGCTCCTGCCGATCGTGGCCGCGATCAAGGAATGGGCCGAGGCGCACATCGAGGACGTCCAGGCCGCCAGGACCCTCTACGACAACCGCACCTGAAGCCGGGCCAACCCCCTCAAAACCACGTTCTCCTTGTACGGCGGCGCCTCCTCGACCAGCTTCAGCTCCGGCGCCGCCTCGGCCAGCGCCCGCAGCGCGATCTCGCCCTCCATGCGCGCCAGCGTGGCCCCGAGGCAGAAGTGGATCCCGAGCCCGAAGGCCAGATGCCGCTCCGGCGCCCGTCCCGGATCAAAGCGTCCCGGATCAAAGCGTCCCGGATCGAAGCGGTCCGGGTCGGGGAAGACGGCCGGGTCGCGGTTGGCCGCCCCGACCAGCGCCATCACCGGCGTGCCCGCGGGCACCGCGGTGCCGCCCAGCTCCGCCTCCCGCAGCGCCGTCCTGGCGGTGAGCTGCACCGGCGGGTCGTAGCGCAGCACCTCCTCGACCACCGGCTGGGGATCGTCCGCCGCGCGGTGGAGCATGCCGTGCCTGGCCAGGTTGAGCACACCGTTGGCGATCAGGTTGACGGTCGTCTCGTGCCCGGCGACCAGCAGCAGGACGCAGGTGGCCAGGAGTTCGGCCTCGGTGAGCTCCTGGACCTGGGTCAGGGCGCTGAGCAGGTCCTCGCCGGGGCGTATGCGCCGCTCGGCCAGCAGTTCGCGGAAGTACGCGCGGAACTCCAGACCGGCCCGCTCGGTGGTGTCCGCCTGGCCGGAGGGCAGCATCGGGTCGAGGCTGCGGGCCAGCGTCTCGCTCCAGCCGCGGAAGCGCTCGTAGTCCTCGGGCGGCACGCCGAGCATCTCGGTGATCACCAGGACCGGCAGCGGATAGGCGAACTCGGCGACCAGGTCGGCCTCCTCGCCCATGGCGCCGAGCAGCTCCGCGGTGATCGCCTCGATTCTGGGGCGCAGCCGTTCGAGCATGCGGGGCGTGAACGCCCGGCTGACCAGAGCCCGCAGCCGCGTGTGGTCGGGCGGGTCGAGACGCAGGAAGGACACCTGCGGCCGGTCAGGGTCATCGGTGCCCGGCGGGACGTGTCCGTGGCCGAAGCGGGGGTCGCGCAGCATCGCCGAGACGTGCTCGTGTGATGTGGCTACCACCAAACCGCCGCGGGTATGAAATAAATCGCCACGCTCGCGAAGCTCCCGATACTTTCCGTACGGGTCACGCCGGAACCCGGGATCGAACGGATCGAATCCCAGCACGTCGGCGGGGGTCAGTGTCGGTGACCGAGGGGCGTTGTAAGGATCAGTGAGATCGCTCATCGTGCCCCGAAGTGTGACGACATATGGCGAGTAGTTCACATAGGTTTGATCATGTCAATACAGCTGGTCAAGCTGGGCAATTGTCGAGCTTGACGACCTTTCCTGAATGCGTTTACCGTCTGCGAGACGAGCGCGTTGCGCGGTCCGATACGTCTGCGAGTTCTGCTGTTGGGGGGAGGGCTCCCGATGGATGTGCTCACCGAGGGCGTTGAGCTGAGCCACGCCGATTTAGCCTTGCTCGCCGAGCTGGCCAAGGGAGTCACGGTCGATCGGGTAGGGCGCCGGCTGGAGATCAGCGGACGCACGGTACGCCGCCGTTTGCGAGGGATATGCGACAGGATCGGTGTGGCCACCGCCATCGAGGCGGTGGCCTGGGCGGCACGCCGCCAGCTGATCTAGCAGGGCTGAGACCCGACCCCGCCGGTTCGACCGGCGGGGTCGGTTTTGGCTGGCATGGGGTCCTGGTTCCGTCTCTTCGGCGGGGTCAGTTCGCGATGCGGACCGCGCCCGCCCACGGGCGGCGGGAGATCGACGCCAGGCGCACGACGTCGCCGGTCTGCGGCGCGTGCACCATCATGCCGCCGCCGACGTAGATGCCGACGTGGTGCAGGTCGCTGTAGAAGAACACCAGGTCACCGGGGCGCAGCTCCTCGCGCGAGATGCGGGTGCCGGCCGTCCACTGGTCGCCGGTGTAGTGCGGCAGCGAGATGCCGACCCGCTGGTAGGCCGCCATGACCAGGCCGGAGCAGTCGTAGGAGCTGGGACCCTCCGCGCCCCACACGTACGGCTTGAGCTGCTGGGTCAGCGCCCACCTGGCCGCCTCGGCCGCCTTGCCGGCGCCGGCGATCGGCAGGCTGACCCGCACCGCGCGGGTGCCCGGCCGCCCGGCCTCGCCGATGGCCCGCTGGAACAGGTCGCTCTCGACCTTCTTGACCAGCTTGCCGATCTTGTCGCGCCGCGCGTCCAGGTCCTCGACGATCTCGGTGACCTTGTCGATGCGGGTCTTCGCCTCGGACTGGGCCTTCTCGGCCAGTTCCCTGGCGCGGGTGACCTGGTTGACCTCCTCGCCCTGCTGCTGCTCCAGCGCGTAACTGGTCGCGGCGCGGTCGAGGAAGAGCTCGGGGTCGTCGGAGGCGGCGAAGGCGAGGGCGCGGCTGAAGCCGCCCATCATGTACTCGCTCTGCGCGAGCAAGCCCGCCCGCTGGCGCTTGGTGGCGAGATCGGCCTCACTGGAGGCCAGCGTCTTCTTGGCGGCGTCGACGGCCTTCTGGGCGTCCCTGAGCTTCACGCGCTGGCCGTTGAACTGCTCGCTGAGCGTCTCGATCTCCGTATGGAGCTTCTCGGCCTGCTCCGACAGCTGCTTGAGCGACGGCTTCGGGTCGGCGGCTGCGGAACCGAGAGGCGTGACGGTGAACGTCACCGCGGCTACGGCCGCCGTCAGGACGACCAGCCGCTTCTTGATGCCTGGTTCGGGAGGGCGGGCATGCTTGCCCGCGGGCTTCCCTTCACGGTTACGCGTGCGCTTCACCAACCAGCTCCTCTCGTGGCCGCCTACCGGGTTAGCTGACGGGTTCGGGCCGGAGCAGCCCTACCGAGCCGTGGCTCGGATTCACCCCGGATGGCCTGCGGCCACTGGCGGGTCCCCGGCTCCCCAGGGGAGGGGATTAGGCGTGCCGCCGCGCGTAAGGACGCGGGTGACATCGACGCTGGACACTAGTGCACTCCAGGTTCGTGCTCAACCAGAACTGCCAAGTCTGTTGAGGTTTCACAACCGAAGCGTCACGGGGGGATCACGTGCTCCGCCGTACTGGAGCGACTTTATGTGCGCTTTGCGGGTGCATGGGACGTACGTGAGGTTCGGCGTCACCGGGGGAATCATTGCTCGTCACCGGCTATTCGCCTGGTGGTTGAGGGGGAGACGGCTGTTGTCGGGCATGCTCGTCCACTGGATGAGATGGTTGAGGAAGTAGGTGGGCAAATAGGGGGCAGCCGTAATTGCGTCTGTACTCTGAAGTGCCATGGAACAGGTCGCCGAACGGGCGGTACCCGACATCGAGGTCGTCGTGCGGCGAGCTCGCACGCCGGACGTCCGGACGATCAGGCGCCTGGTCGACACCTATGCCGGAGCCGGGCCGCGCCTGCTGGAAAAAGCCACGGTCACTCTTTACGAGGACGTCCAGGAGTTCTGGGTGGCTGAGCGTGGCGGGCAGGTCGTCGGATGCGGTGCTCTGCACGTGTTGTGGGAGGACCTCGCCGAGATTCGCACCGTGGCCGTCGACCCCGACGCCCGCGGTCTCGGGGTCGGGGGCCAAATCGTTACCGCTTTGATCGGAACGGCCCGCGAACTCGGGCTGGGGCGGGTGTTCTGCCTGACATTCGCGGTGGATTTCTTCGCCGCGCATGGGTTCCGCCCGATCCAGGGCACGCCGGTATCTCCCGAGGTCTATGCCGAGCTGCTCGCCTCCTATGACGAGGGCGTAGCCGAGTTCCTCGACTTGGAGCACGTCAAGCCCAACACCCTGGGCAACACCAGGATGCTGCTCCACCTGCCGTCGTTTGACTCGGACCTCGACCAAAGGGAAAGGTGATTGTAGATACCTATGTCGATACGTTGGGCAGCGAAGGCATGTGTCCTGACATGTGCCACATGCACACTCGAAGCGAGGTGACACGGTGAGCACCGGACAGCCGCCGTATCCACAGGACGACCCCGGCGACAACTCCGGGACTCCCGAATACGGACAGCACAACGCGGGCCACGCACAGGGCGAGCCCGACCCGGACGTGACCGTCGTGGGTTACCGCCAAGACGGCGACCCCTACGGCCAGCAGGGATACGGACAGCAGTCCGGCTCCCAGCCGGGTTACGGTCAGCAGCCCCAGTACGGCCAGCAGCAGGGATACGGTCAGCAGCAGCCTCAGTACGGCCAGCAGCCCGGCTCGCAGCCGGGTTACGGCCAGCAGCCTGGTTACGGCCAGCAGGCCCAGCAGCAGCCCGAGTACGGCCAGCAGCCGGGCTCCCAGCCCGGTTACGGCCAGCAGCAGCCTGGCTATGGCCAGCAGCCCGGTTACGGCCAGCAGGCCCAGTCGCAGCCCGGCTACGGCCAGCAGCAGCCCGAGTACGGCCAGCAGCCCGGTTACGGCCAGCAGCCCGGCTCCCAGCCGGGTTACGGTCAGCAGCAGCCCGGCTACGGCCAGCAGCCTCAGTACGGTCAGCAGCCCGGCTCGCAACCTGGCTACGGTCAGCAGCAGCCCGGCTACGGCCAGCAGGCCCCGTCCGGGCAGCAGTACGCCCAGCCGGGTTACGGCCAGCAGCCTGGTTATGGTCAGCAGCAGCCGCAGCAGGGCTACGGCCAGCAGGGCTTCCAGCCCGGCTACGGCCAGGCCTACGGTCAGCCGGTGGGCGTCCAGCCGCCCGGCGCGCCCGCGCCGCTGGCCGAGTGGTGGCAGCGTCTGGTCGCCCGAATCATCGACGGTGTGCTCTTCGGCATCGTCTACTGGGTGATCACTCTGATCATGGCCGGCATCTTCCTGGCGACGTACAGCTCGCTCGACGGTTCCAGCTCGGGCTTCTTCGGCCCGGTGCTCGTCGGCCTCATCTCGGGTGTGCTGGTCGGGGCGGTCTACATCGCCTACGAGCTGATCATGACCAAGATGAACGGGCAGACGGTCGGCAAGATCGTCATGGGCATCAAGATCGTCCCGGTCGGCGGCGCCATGCCGCCCGGCGGGCTGTCCACCGACGTCGCGATAAAGCGGGCCGGCGTGACGTGGGGCGGGTACCTGATCTCGGGCATCCCGTTCCTCGGCTGGCTCGGCTACATCTTCGTCGCGCTGAACGGCGCCTCGCAGCTGTGGGACAAGCCGCTGCAGCAGACGTTCGCCGACAAGGTCGCGCGTACCGTGGTGGTCAAGATCAAGTAGTGGTCGTGTCATGGATTCAGGGGTCACCGCCCGGTGGCCCCTGTTTCATGTGGCGCCGTGCCGTACCAGAATGAGGGGACAGCCGACCTAAAGGCCGTCGAGAGGTTGAGGCTATGGCCGCGCCCGCCCAACGCGCAGTGACCGCCGAATGGTGGGAGCGGCTGGTCGCGCGCCTCATTGAGGCCCTGGTCTTCGGCGTGTTCTATTACATTCTGTTCATCGGGCTGTGGACACTCTTCCGGTCTGTAGGGCTGCTGGAGGTCTTCGAGGGCCGCTGGCCCGAGGTCATCGCCTGGTTCGGCGCGGGCCTTGTCTATACGCTCTACGACTGGGTGTCGCATTCCGCGGGCGGCCGCACCTTCGGGCAGGCGATCATGCGGATTCGCGTGGTTCAGGCGGACGGCGCCGTTGTCACCTCCCATGGGCTGCTGAAACGCTCGCTGCTGTATCCGGGGCCGACCATGTTGATGGGCATTCCGGTGCTCGATCTGGGGGCCGCGGTGATCGCCTTCGGCGTGGGGATGCTCATCCTCATCGACCGTCCCCAGCTGCGCGGTCCCCATGACCGGCTGGCGGGAACGCGGGTGGTCAAAGACCTGCGCGAGCCGGGGCAGGCGGGATAGCCCCAAAAAATTTCCCTTGATCCGGTAAGGAGCCTGGAGAGACTGGCATTAGGCTGTCAGTCGCCCAGGTCACCCCTTGTCGGCGACCTGTCGCACGGGTGGCATCCGCGTGGCGCCATGGTCGGGCGGCGGCGGTTGTCCGCCACACGGCCCCCGCACGCGGCGCCGCGCCCGAGGTGTTCAGCCGGCTCCTGGGAAATCTGTCGCCGTGGAAACCCCGATCGGCGCGCGGGCCGAGGACGAATGGAAGGCCTTACGGAAGCTTTGGCGGCCGCCGTGACACCGGCTGGAGTCACCGGCCCCTTCGACTTTGGCGTGCGCTGAAGACGTCCCGCCGACCCTCGCCGGCCGGCGGCCAAACCGCCAGGATCGGGTCGAGAACCACAACTGATCCGCGAGTCAGCCGAATCCGTGTCTCGCTGAATTGTCTTAGCGTCTTTCCGGGTATATGTTTGGGCAGGCGAATGAAACAATGCTCCGGGAAAGGATTGCGTAGATGGCCAAGCAGATCCAGGAGATTCTCATCGATGACCTCGATGGGGGCGAGGCCAATGAGACGGTCAGCTTCGCTATTGACGGCGCTTCGTATGAGATTGACCTCAGTGACGTTAACGCCAAGAAGCTGAGGGATGCGCTCTCGCCTTTCGTGCAGCACGCTCGGCGCGGCGGTGCCGTCTCCACGCGTCGTCGGGGTCGTGGCGGGCAGCGCGCGATGACCCGCGAGAAGAGCTCCGAGATCAGGCAGTGGGCCAAGGCTCACGGCCTGCCCGTCAGCGAGCGCGGCCGAATCGCCTCCACCGTGGTGGAGAAGTACGAAGCCGCGCACTAACCGCTGTCGCGATCGACCATGCGCTTATGACAGTTGCCTAGAACCCCGGCGACTGCCATAAGCGCATGATCGTTTTTTAGGGCACTCTTTGTCCTGGTTTGCGCGTCTCGCATCGTGGACCTGGGGGCCCATTGTGCCGCATTTGGTACCCGTGATTCCTGACGATTTCGCTCCGCCGTACCGTGCGAGTACTCACTCCCCGCAGCCGGATTTGCCGATGCACTCGCGGTTTACGCGTCCTTGATTCCTGAATGCCGATCAGTGCGGAGTCGCTGGCTGATCGCATGCCAACCGCTTGCCGGGAGGCCATAGGATGTCAAGTACGGCTTACGGATGTGTCCGGCGCCTCGTCGTGGCGGTCCGTACGCGTGGCGGGCGGTAATTTCCCGACGGTCCGCCGAGGGCGTCCTAAACCTCGTTCGCTTGCGGCGTATCGGGAACACACCACCCCCGAACGGTAGTTGGATGGAGGGTGAACGCCCTGCTCTCGGGGAACGTCTCTGCTATAGAGCGTGTCAGCGGCAGTGGGCACGGTTCGCCGAGCCAGGGCTAGCATGCGGGATGACGGGACCGGACTAAACCGGCCTGACTGACCGCTCTGTGAGGAGCGACGAGATGTTCGAGAGGTTCACCGACCGAGCGAGGCGGGTTGTCGTCTTGGCCCAAGAAGAGGCCAGGATGCTCAACCACAACTACATCGGCACTGAGCACATTCTTCTTGGTTTGATCCACGAAGGTGAGGGCGTTGCCGCCAAGGCTCTGGAGAGTCTCGGCATCAGCCTTGAGGGTGTGCGCCAGCAGGTCGAGGAGATCATCGGCCAGGGCCAGTCGGCTCCGTCGGGGCACATTCCTTTCACCCCGCGGGCCAAGAAGGTCCTCGAGCTGTCGCTCCGTGAGGCTTTGCAGCTGGGCCACAACTACATCGGAACCGAGCACATCCTGCTCGGTCTCATCCGCGAGGGTGAGGGTGTGGCAGCCCAGGTGCTGGTCAAGCTTGGAGCCGATCTCAACCGTGTCAGGCAGCAGGTGATCCAGCTGCTGCACGGCTATCAGGGCAAGGAACCGGCGGCCGCGGGTGGACCGCAGGAGTCGGCTCCGTCGACGTCCCTGGTGCTCGACCAGTTTGGCCGCAACCTGACCCAGGCCGCCCGCGAGGGCAAGCTGGATCCGGTCATCGGCCGCGAGAAGGAGATCGAGCGGGTCATGCAGGTCCTCTCACGGAGGACCAAGAACAACCCCGTTCTCATCGGCGAGCCCGGCGTCGGCAAGACCGCCGTCGTCGAGGGGCTCTCCCAGAAGATCGTCAAGGGCGAGGTGCCCGAGACGCTGAAGGACAAGCAGCTCTACACGCTTGACCTCGGCGCTCTGGTCGCCGGCTCCCGCTACCGCGGTGACTTCGAAGAGCGCCTGAAGAAGGTGCTCAAGGAGATCCGCACGCGCGGGGACATCATCCTGTTCATCGACGAGCTGCACACGCTCGTGGGTGCGGGCGCCGCCGAGGGCGCGATCGACGCCGCCAGCATCCTCAAGCCGATGCTAGCCCGCGGTGAGCTGCAGACCATCGGCGCCACCACGCTCGACGAGTACCGCAAGTACCTCGAGAAGGACGCCGCGCTGGAGCGCCGCTTCCAGCCGATCCAAGTGGCAGAGCCGTCGCTCAGCCACACGATCGAGATTCTCAAGGGTCTGCGCGACCGCTACGAGGCGCACCACCGCGTGTCGATCACCGACGACGCGCTGGTCGCCGCGGCCCGCCTGGCCGACCGCTACATCAGCGACCGCTACCTGCCCGACAAGGCGATCGACCTCATCGACGAGGCCGGTTCCCGGATGCGCATCCGCCGGATGACCGCTCCGCCGGACCTGCGCGAGTACGACGAGAAGATCGCCAACGTCCGCCGCGACAAGGAGTCCGCGATCGACGCGCAGGACTTCGAGAAGGCGGCTGCCCTCCGCGACCAGGAGAAGCAGCTCCAGCTCAAGCGCGAGCGGCGGGAGAAGGAGTGGAAGGCCGGCGACATGGACGTCGTCGCCGAGGTCACGGAAGAGCTCATCGCGGAGGTCCTCGCCACGGCGACGGGCATCCCGATCTTCAAGCTGACCGAGGAGGAGTCGCAGCGCCTGCTCCGCATGGAGGACGAACTCCACAAGCGGATCATCGGCCAGGACGACGCCATCAAGGGTCTGTCCCGCTCCATCCGGCGCACCCGCGCCGGCCTGAAGGACCCCCGCCGCCCCGGTGGCTCGTTCATCTTCGCCGGCCCGTCCGGCGTCGGTAAGACCGAGCTGTCCAAGGCGCTGGCGGAGTTCCTGTTCGGCGACGAAGACGCGCTGATCATGCTGGACATGTCGGAGTTCATGGAGAAGCACACCGTCTCCAGGCTGTTCGGCTCCCCGCCCGGCTACGTCGGGTACGAGGAGGGCGGTCAGCTGACGGAGAAGGTGCGGCGCAAGCCGTTCTCCGTGGTCCTGTTCGACGAGATCGAGAAGGCCCACCCCGACATCTTCAACTCGCTGCTGCAGATCCTGGAAGACGGTCGCCTGACCGACGCCCAGGGCCGCGTGGTCGACTTCAAGAACACGGTCATCATCATGACCACGAACCTCGGCACCCGTGACATCTCCAAGGGCATCGGGGTCGGGTTCGCGAAGGCGAACGACGCGGAGTCCAACTACGACCGGATGAAGTCCAAGGTCCAGGAGGAGCTCAAGCAGCACTTCCGGCCCGAGTTCCTCAACCGTGTCGACGACATCGTGGTCTTCCACCAGCTCACGCCGAAGGAGATCATCAAGATCGTCGATCTGATGCTCGCCCAGGTGTCCGAGCGGCTGAAGGACCGGGACATGTCGCTGGACGTCGCCCAGGACGCCAAGCAGCTCCTGGCCGACCGCGGCTACGACCCCGTCATGGGGGCCCGGCCGCTGCGCCGTACCATCCAGCGTGAGCTGGAGGACTCGCTGTCGGAGAAGATCCTCTACGGCGAGCTGCGCGCGGGCCAGGTCATCAAGGTGACGATCGAGGGCGAAGGCGACAACGCCAAGTTCGTCTTCACCGGCGAGACGGCACCCACCGAGGTGCCCGACTCGGCGGCGGCGATCGCAGCGCCCATCCAGAACTGACCGAGCTCAGTCCGCAAGAGCCCCCCGTGGTTTGCCACGGGGGGCTCTTCGCGCTCTCAAGCCGCTCTCACCCCTTTGCATCCGTTACGGCAAGCCTGGTCGGCCCCGCCCGCCGTCGTGCCTGCCCGGCCCTCCAGGGGCACGCTCCTCCGCCTCACCGCTCCCCGCCGTGACGCGCGCACACCTGCCCACGCTCCGCGGGCCCAGGGGCACACGGGCCCAAGGCGCGGTGACGGTGTCCAGTGGTGCGTCGCTGACCCGGACCTCCGGAGCGCCATCGTGCCCGTGCCCTGCGGTTGACGCCCACGGGTGTGTGGCTCCGATGGGGTTGGTTTGGTGGGGTTCTGGGGTTCGGGTGGAAGGGTTTCGGTGGCGGGGTGGGGTGGGCGGCAATGTTTCCGAATCGTTGGGCGGACGGGGTGTATCACCACGGCAGGTAGTACTACACTGCGTAGAGCATGAGGTCGCCAAGTCTCGTCCAAGTGCGCCACAAGAAGGTGCGCCTACCGTGAGGCTGCTCCCTGGGGAGTAGTGAGGAATCAACTCAGGGCGGACGCGTGGGTCACCCGGGAGCAGACATGCTCGGACAAGGGCCGCGCTCTCCCGAGGCGGGCGACCGGAACAACACCAGTGCAAGCCGTGGAGGAAGCCGATGCGCCTGCGTCACGACGACGGAACGCTCGTTCACCTGGCCTACAACGCAGGCGTGCACCCCGCGGAAGACCTCGAGAACCTGATCGCCCACCTGACCCGCTACGCCGTACCGGTGCGCAAGCGGCTTGGGGTGGAGCGCATGGGAATCGGGCTGTGGTTGTCGCCCGCCGTGGCCGATCATCTGACGGCTGACCGCATCGAGCTGGTACGCCTGCGCCGTTCCCTGGAGGAACGCGGTCTGGAGGTCGTCAGCCTCAACGGGACGGGCGGCCGCAACCAGGAGGTTCCCGGCCCCGACTGGGCCAAGCCCGAGCGCTACCGCTACACGATGGCCCTGGCCAAGATCCTGGCGTTCCTGCTGCCGGAGGACGTGCGGTTCGGGAGCATCTCCACGATTCCGATCGGGTGGCGGCGCGACTGGCCGTCCGATCTGCACACGATCGCCACCAAGCGGCTGGAACGGCTGGCGCGCGAGCTGCGCGGCATCTACAGCGTCACCGGCAAGACCATCCGGGTCGGCTTCGAGCCGTGGCCCGGGTGCGTGCTGGAGACGACCGAGCAGGCCCTGGAGCGGGTCTGCGGCATCGACTCCGAGCACCTCGGCGTCTGCCTGGACGCCTGTCACCTGGCCTGCGGCGCGGAGGAGCCCGGCGCGGCGCTGCGCGGCCTGGCCGCCGCCGGCGCCCCCGTGGTCAAGCTGGGCCACGTGCACAACCACACGGACGAGAACCCGAGCACCGGCGCCGTCCTTCACGACACGCTGACGGCGATGCTGTCCGGGGCGGTCAACGGTACGGCGCACATCGAGGTCGAGACCCACAACCTCATCGTCCCCGGCCGTGCCAAGGGCCCCGGCGCCCTGGTCTCCCTCCTCGCCGAGGAACTCGACTGGGCCCGCACCAACCTCACCAGCCTCGGCCTCCAGCTCGCCGCCTAGCCTCCTTCGGCCTCGTCGGGCCGGCGGTTCTGGCTTCGCGCGCCGGGTTCCCGCGTCACAGGCCGCCGAACCAGCCCGGGATGTCCAGGCGGAAGAAGTCCGGTGGCGTCATCGTGCGGAGGTCCTGTTCGAGGGCGCGTAGCCGGTCCTCGCCGAGGGTGTGGGACCAGGTGCGCCTCAGGTCGTCGAAGATGGCGGCGGACTTCATCAGCGCGTCCACCCCGTACGGGGTCAGCTTGACGATTTTCCGGCGGGAGTCGGCCGGGTCGGTGCTGCGTTCCACGTAGCCGAGGCGTTCCAGCGTGTCGATGGTCTTTCCCGCGGCCTGTTTCGAGACGCCGAGCGTGCGGCCGAGGTCGACGGCGGTGGTGCCGTGGGGGCCGACGGCCTGCATGACGAAGCCGTGCATGGGGCGAACGTCCGGGTGGCCCTGGCGGGCGAGCTCGGCGTGCAGCTCGTCGATGATCATGCGGAACGCCATGAACAGACGCAGCGGCAACTCGAAGCCCGGGGGCTCGCTTGACATGATAGACAACCTCGTTTACCTTATGGACAACTTGGTTGTCTATCGTACATGAGGAGAACGCCATGACAGTGGTTCGCAACGCCGACGCCCGTGTGACCGAGACTCCCGGAGGCGTCATGACCACCCTGGCCTCGCCCACGCAGGGCGGCGCGAGCCGTTCCCTGTGGCGGGTGGAAGTGAAGCCGGGCGGCCAGGGGCCGCTGCACGACTTCGACGTCGAGCAGGTGTGGACCTGGATCGCCGGGAGCGCGACGGTGTCGCTGGGTGAGGAGACGTTCGCGGTGGCGGCCGGTGACACCGTGATCATGCCCGCGCGCACGGCCCGCCAGATCGTGGCCGACGGCGCCGAGGGCTACACCGCCGTGGTGACCGCACCGGGCGACGCCCACGCCTTCGGGGCCGACGGCAAGGAGTTCGGCACCCCGGCCTGGATCGCCTGACCCACCGAAGGTGGCCCTCCGCGCCTTCAAGCCCGCACGCCATCGGCCATGGGTCACGTGGGGAGTTGGTAGGTGCCGTCGTCCAGGTGTTCGGCCAGGCCGTCGGTGATGAGGCCGTCCAGGGCGCGTTCGCGTTGGACGTGGTCGTCCCAGACCACGTCCAGAGCTGACTTCGGGACCGGGCCGTGGGCGGCGCGGAGCACGGCCAGGAGGCGGCCGCGGCATTGGCGGTCGGTCCCGGCGTACGTCTGGCCTTTGCGGGCCGGGCCGTCGTGGGCCGGTTTGCCCGTCAGGCGCCACGTGCACAGGTCGGAGATCGGGCAGTCGGCGCATTTGGGGCTGCGGGCCGTACAGACCAAGGCGCCCAGTTCCATGACGGCCACACCCCAGCGGGGCGCGCCCAGAGCGGGCAGGAGGGCTTCGGCGAGGCGGCGCTCGGCGGCGGAAGTGGCGGTCGGCGGGTACTCGTCCCCGCGCACCGCGCGGGCGAACACGCGGCGGACGTTGGTGTCCAGGACGGCGTGGCGGCCACCGAAGGCGAAGCTGGCCACGGCGGCGGCGGTGTACTCGCCGATGCCGGGAAGGGCCAGCAACGTCGCGTGGTCGGAGGGGACCTCGCCGCCGTGCTCGTCCGCGATGGCCTTGGCGCACGCGTGCAGGCGCAGCGCGCGGCGCGGGTAGCCGAGGCGGCCCCAGTGGCGCACGGCCTCGCCGGGCGGTTCGACGGCCAGAGATTTCGGAGTGGGCCAGCGTTCCATCCACCCCTGCCAGATCGGCAGCACTCGGACGACCGGCGTCTGCTGCAGCATGATCTCGCTCACCAGCACGCCCCACGGCGTCGCGTCATCGGCGCGCCAGGGGAGGTCTCGGGCGTTGTCGGCGTACCACTCCAGAACGGGGGTGTGTAGGAGGATCGGCTCGATCACCCGCCTTAGCGTACGCGGAAAGGGTGACCGACGGCGTGTCGTCACCCTCGGTGGCCACAGAATTACCATGCTGTGCGTATGGATTCGGATGCGATGCGTGGCGATGGCGGCGACGTCTACTGGCGTCGGCGCATGAGCGTGCTGGTCGGCGTGCTGGTGGTGGTCGCCGTCGTGGCGTGGGCCTGCTCCAGCGGCTCCAGCGGTCCGCAGCGGACCTCGAGCGCGCAGACCGCGACGAGCAGTGGTCCGCCCGCGGCCGATCCGCTTCTGGCCGGCTTGCGTACCCTCGCTCTCGGTACGGCCAGCCCCAGCCCCACCCCGTCCCCCACCAAGAACCCCGCCACCACGGCCCCGGCCAAGGTGAAACGCCCCGGGGCGCCGTGCGAGGAAAGCGACCTGGTCCTCAACCTGCAGGGCAGGCAGGACGTGTACGGCGCCGGCGCCATGCCCAACCTGATGGCCACGCTCGTCAACACCGGCCAGGTCATGTGCACGACCGACGTGGGGCCGCGGACCATGGAGATCCGCATCACGTCCGGCGAGGACCGCATCTGGTCGACGGCCGACTGCGTGAGCGGGGAGACGGGGACGGCGCAGAAGCTGGAGCGGGGGATCCCGTTCGTGCGCACGGTGGACTGGGACCGCAAACGCTCCCGCACCGCGTGCACGGCCGACGGCCCCACCGCCCTGCCCGGCACGTACGTGGCGGTGGCCCGCCTGGGCAAGCTCAAAAGCCCCCTGGTCGTCTTCCACCTCCGCTGATGGGAGCTACCGGGAGAACAGACAGCTGCTACACGTAGCGCTCGAGGATGCTGGACTCGGCGAGGCGGGAGAGGCCCTCGCGGACGCTGCGGGCGCGGGACTCGCCGACGCCGCCCACCGCCTGGAGGTCGTCGATGCTGGCCGCCAGGAGTTTCTGCAGGCCGCCGAAGTGGTCCACCAGGCGGTCGACGACCGTGGCGGGCAGGCGGGGGACCTTGGCCAGCAGGCGGAAGCCGCGCGGGCTGACGGGGCTGTCGAGGGTCTCGTTGCCGCTGTGGCCCAGGACGTGGGCGACGGCGGACAGGTCGAGGAGCTCGCTGCCGGTGAGGTTGTCGAGCGAGTGGAGTGACTCGGCGAAGTTGCGGTGGCGGCGGCCGGCCGGGGCGGGGAGGTAGTCGCGCACCACCAGTTCGCGTTCTGAGTCGACTCCGGCCACCAGCTCGTCCAGTTGCAGGGACAGCAGGCGGCCGTCGGTGCCGAGTTCGACCACGTAGCCCTTGATCTCGTCGCTGATGCGGCGGACCATCTCCAGCCGCTGCGCGACCGCGGCCACGTCGCGGACGGTCACCAGGTCTTCGATCTCCAGCGCCGACAGGGTGCCGGAGACCTCGTCGAGGCGGTGTTTGTAGCGTTCGAGCGTGGCCAGTGCCTGGTTGGCGCGCGACAGGATGGCGGCCGACTCCTCCAGGACGTAGCGGATGCCGTCGAGGTAGAGGGCGATGATCCGCATGGACTTGCTGATCGCGATGATCGGCAGGCCGGTCTGGCGGGCCACGCGCTGGGCGGTGCGGTGGCGGGTGCCGGACTCGTCGGTGGGGATGGAGGGGTCGGGCACGAGGTGGACGGCGGCACGGACGATTTTGGCCTCGTCGTGGTGGACCACGATCGCGCCGTCCATCTTGGCCAGTTCGCGCAGGCGGGTGGGCGAGAACTCGACGTCGAGCAGGAACCCGCCGCTGCACAGGTCTTCGACCGAATCGTTGTAGCCCAGCACGATCAGGCCGCCGGTCTGCCCGCGCAGGATCCGCTCCAGGCCGTCGCGCAGCTGTGTGCCCGGCGCCACTGCGGCCAGGGCTTCGCGACGGCGGTCGTCAAGACTCCTGTCGTTTGGCACCTGACCCCCGTGTAGATATGTCAACTTCAGCTTAGCGGGGCTATGTGACGTGTGTGAGTGCGTCCCACACGTTCTCCGCCTGGACGACTTCGAACCCGGGCGCGAACGACACCGGCCCGACCGGCACCAGCGAGCGCTGGCCGGCGCGCTTGTTGCCGGATTCTTCGAGCGATCCGGCGGGTACGAGCGCGCGGGTGAAGCCGAGCCGCGCGGCTTCGGTGAGCCGCCTCCGGACGTCCTTGACCGGCCGCAGCTCCCCGGCCAGCCCGACCTCGCCGAGAGCGACCAGACCGGAAGGCAGCGGTTTGTCACCCGCCGCACTGGCCACGGCGAGCATAACGGACAAATCCACCGCGGGGTCGGCAATTTTCAGCCCGCCGACCGTGGCGGTGAATACGTCGCACCCGCCCAGCTTGGCGTTGAGCCTGCGTTCGAGTACGGCCAGCACCAACTGCACCCGGTAGGAGTCGAGCCCCGAGGTGGTGCGCCGGGGCTGCTGCGCCTCGGTGCGCGCGACCAGCGCCTGGACCTCGGCGGGCAGCGGCCGGGTGCCTTCGACGGTCACGGTCACGCAGGTGCCGGGGACGGGCTTGCTGCGCTGGGAGACGAACAGCCCGGTGGGGTCGGTGATGCCCTCGATGCCGCGCTCGTGCAGGTCGAAGCAGCCCACCTCGTCGGTCGGCCCGAAGCGGTTCTTCACCGCGCGCACCAGGCGCAGCCGCGAGTGGCGGTCGCCCTCGAAGTTGAGCACCACGTCGACGAGGTGCTCAAGCGTGCGGGGCCCGGCGATCGAGCCGTCCTTGGTGACGTGGCCGACCAGTACGGTCGCCATGTTGCGTTCCTTGGCCAGCCGGACCAGGTTCGCCGCGACCTCGCGCACCTGGGTGACGCCGCCGGGCACGCCGGTGGCCTGCGCGGAGCCGATCGTCTGCACCGAGTCGACCACGAGGAAGCGGGGCTGGACCTTCTCCACGTGGGTGACCAGCGCGGACAGCTCGGTCTCCGCGGCCAGGTAGAGGTTGTCGCGCAGCGCCCCGATACGGTCGGCGCGCATCCTGACCTGCGCCGCCGACTCCTCGCCCGTGACGTAGAGAACGGTGGCGCGCTGGGCGATGGACGCGGCCGCCTCCAGCAGCAGCGTGGACTTGCCGATGCCGGGCTCGCCGGCCAGCAGGATGACGGCGCCGGGCACGACCCCGCCGCCGAGGACCCGGTCGAGCTCGCCCACGCCGGTGGTGCGCGCGGTCGCGAGCTCGGCCTTGACCTCGCCGATCGGTACGGCCGGCCCCGTCGTGGCTCCGGCCCGCACGACGTGGACGCCCTTGGCGCCCTCCTCGTCGACCGTGCCCCACGCCTGGCACTCGCCGCAGCGGCCGACCCACTTGAGCGTGCGCCAGCCGCACTCGGTGCAGCGATAACCCGTCGCAGTCTTGGCCATGCGGAGCAGGCTAGCGGGCGGGGGCGACAATCTTCGTCAGGAAGGCGGTCGTGCGCGGCTGGAGCTGCATGCTGCCTTCCGGGACCCGGTATCCGGGGATCACCGACATGTCGTACTCCTGTTGGTAGATGCGGATCTTGGCCTCGCCCGCGCGGAGCGTCAGCGTGACCTCGACGCCCTCGGCGGGCGGCGCGTGGAAGGCGAACCCGGCCCGCTCGCCCAGCTCGCGGCCCGCCACGGTGATCTTCGGCCGCTGTCCCTCGACGTCCAGCCCGACGACCGGCGCGGCCCCGGACGGGGTCAGGCGGAGCGCCATGGTCCTGACCTCGCCGGAGGTCGTGTCCTTCAGCACGGTCAGTCCGGGCGCGCGCAAGGGGGCCGCGGGGGCCCGGCTCGTGGTCAGGTCCTCCTCGCCGAAGAACCGGACGCCGTCGGCGCCGCCGGCACCGGGCCGTCCCCAGCGCGCCTCGCCGGTGCCGGTGTCGATCGCGTAGGAGAGGTGCTCCTGGCGCGGGTGGGCGGCGTCGAAGCGGTCCGCGAACAGTCCCGCCGCGATCAGCGCCGCCGCCGCGACGGGCAGCCCCACCCACACGGTACGGCCCGGCGGCCGCGCCACCACGGGCAGTGCCAGCAGCAGCAGGAGCGCGAAGTGCGGAGCCGACAGCATGCCGCCGATGCCCAGCCCGATGTCCAGCGAGGTCAGCGCGGTGCCGCCGAGCATGACCGCCGCCGGCGCCAGCCCGGCCGTCAGCGCCACGATCCCGCCCCGCGGCAGCTTCAGGGACACCAGCCATCCGAGCGCCGCGAACAACGCCGGCCAGGCGAACACGTGCGACCCTCCGGGCAGCAGCAAGGCCGACACCATCCCGAGCGACGCGACAAGAAGCAGCCCACCGCAGGCCGGCCCGCAGAGCACCGGCCCATCCGACCGGCGGCGGAACAGCGACGCGCACACCAGCACGATCGCCGCCGTGAACACCAGCAGAGCCGCCCAGTACAACCAGGGCCGGTAGGGGTCGCCGGTGAACATCATCGTGTAGTCGGGCCGCAGCGCCCCCAGCAGCGGCCACAGGGCGTATCCCCAGGCCCCGGCCAGGACCACGGTCACCAGAGACATCCCCAGCCCGGCGAGGGCCCCGGGCCATCTCACCAGCCCCCGCCGCCGCATCACGAACACCACGGCCAGAGCCATCACGAGGGCGAGCGCCGCGATCGGGATCTCCAGCCATCCCGGATACCTGACCAGCGCCCCGGGCACGGTGAAGAACACCGACTCGCCCGCGGACTCCAGCGTGCCCAGGTCCTTCGACCCCAGCGCCGCCGCCACGGCCAGCGCGTTGTCGCCCATCTGCTGGAGACTGCCCCGGTCCAGGTGGGCGGGGTCGTCGAGCGGGGTGTGGTAGTACGCGCCGCCGCCGACGAAGGCCGAGTCAAGACCCATCCACCGGGCCTGTTCGAAGACGTGGAAGTCGGTGTTGTTGGGCAGCAGGCCCATCAGGGAGGCGAAGGCGGAGTCCGCGGCGGGGTGCGGGGCGGCGGTGCCGTACACGTCGATGAGGCCACCGGAGGAGCGGAACATCTGCACGGTGCCGCGCACACCGCGGGCCTCGTGGTTGAGCACCACGACGGGGCCGTCGAAGCGGTTCTGGCGCGCGAAGGCCTCGGCGCCGAGCAGTCCTGCCTCCTCGGCGTCGGTGAGCAGGACGACGACGTCGTTGCGGAGGTTCGGCGGCAGGGTGCGGGCGACCTCCAGGACCGCCGCGGTCCCGGCGCCGTCGTCGGCGGCGCCGGGCGCGCCCGGTACGGAGTCGTAGTGGGCGGCCAGGATGATCCGGCCGGTGGAGGCGGTGCCGGGGCGGGTGGCGACGATGTTGCGGACCCGGCCGACGGGCGTGCTGCCCGTGTAGGTCAGGGGCAGCACGCCGACGCCCTCCTGGACGCGGGTGTCGAAGCCGATTTCCTTCAGGCGAGCCACCAGGTGGTCGCGGACGCGGTCGTTCGCGGCCGAGCCGGTCGGGTGCGGCGCCTTCGCGACCACCCGCACGTCCTCGAAGGCGCGGGCCGCGCTGAAGGCCGTGGCGCCGCTCCTGGGCGGCGCCAGGTCGAACATCGTGACCGCCACCAGCACGGCCAGCGCGAGAAGACTGAGAACTCGGCTCATGACCGGCCACGTTAGGACGGTCACTCAGCGGAGCGGATCGCTCGCGATGAGGATCCGAACTACACAAAAGGGACTACGCGAGGCCCAGTTCGCGCTCCAGCAGGCGCTTGGGCTTGGCGCCGATGACCTGCTTGACCGGCTCCCCGTTCGCAAAAAGGATCATGGTCGGAATGCTCATCACTCCGAAGCGGGCCATGATCTCCGGGTTCTCGTCGGTGTTGAGCTTGCCGACCGCCAGGCCGCGCGTGGCCTCGATCTCCTCCAGCACCGGGGCGACCATACGGCAGGGCCCGCACCATTCGGCCCAGAAGTCCACGAGCACCGGCTTGTCGCTCTTCAGTACCTGCTCGTCGAAGTTCTCGGTCGTCAGCGTGATCATTTCTCTCCCTTGAAGACACATCCGGAGCACAGTTGCGCGGCCACCTCGGCACGGCGGGCGAGCAGCGTCCGGATCTCGGAGTCGATCTCCTCCAGCTTGCGCCGGTAGACCTCCACAGAACCGGCGCAGTCGCCGCCGGAGGAGTGGCCGGAGCGCAGGCATTCGACGAACGGACGGGCGTCGTCCAGCGTGAAACCGTTGGTGAGCAGTGTGCGGATCTCGCTGACCAGCCGGACGTCGTCCTCCTGATACTCGCGGTAGCCGTTGGCGGCGCGCCGGGCGCTGATCAGGCCGTGCTGCTCGTAGTAGCGCAGTGACCTGGTGCTCACGCCCGCCCGTCTGGCCAGTTCACCGATCCGCATGCCTCCACGCTAAACGTTGACACCAACGTCAATGTCAATAGGTACGCCACCGCAGCACGTTCGGATAGGCCACTTCCAGGCCCGGAGTCTCCCGGATCGCCTCGGCGGCCACCTCCGGCGTGAACTCGATGCGCAGCACCGCCTCCAGGTCGGCCCGCCGCTCGAAGGACATGCGCAGGTCGAGCGGACGGCGCAGCCAGCCCTGCCGGGTCCAGAAGGTCTCGACGGCCGTGGGGGAGTAGCTGGGCACGGTGCGCTGGAACCAGCGGCCGAAGTCGCCCCGGGTGGCGTCCAGGTCGACGACGAAGGCGGCGCCGCCCCGCCGTACCACGCGGTCGAGTTCGCGCAGGCCCGGCTCGCAGCCGGGACCGAAGAAGTACGCCCAGCGCGCGATCACGACGTCCACGCTCGCGTCGGGCACCGGCAGGCTCTGGGCGGTGGCGCGGTGCACCTCGACGCCGGGCAGGCCCGCGCAGCGCCGCAGGGCCAGCTTGACCAGGTCGCCGTGCGGCTCCACGCCGATCACCCGGGCGGCCTCCGCGGCGAGCGCGGGCAGGTGGTAGCCGGTGCCGCAGCCGATGTCGAGCACGACCGCGCCGTCTCGCGGACGGATCTCCCGCATCGCCGCGTCGGCCGCGCCATCGGGGTCGACGGCGCGGTTCTCCAGCTCGTAGACCTGCGGCGTGTTCCATATGTTGGGACTCGGGATGGCGCCGTGGGCAATGCGTGACATGGGTCAACCGTAGGCGCATGCGCCACGCCGCAGCCTCGCCCCGCTTAGGCTGGCAACGTGGCTGACGTCATCCGCGTGCCCAATGCGAAGATCGCATTGTCCACTGCTTCGGTATATCCGGAACGCACACCCGATGCGTTCGAACTGGCCGCGCGCCTGGGTTACGACGGGGTCGAGATCATGGTCGGCGCCGACCCTGTGAGCCAGGACATCGACGTGATCGAGCGGCTTTCGCAGCACTACGAGGTGCCCGTGCTGGCCATCCACGCGCCCTGCCTGCTGGTCACCCAGCGTGTCTGGGGGCGCGATCCGTGGGCCAAGCTGGTCAGGGCGCAGAAGGCCGCCGAGCGGCTGGGCGCGCAGACCGTCGTGGTGCATCCGCCGTTCCGCTGGCAGCGCGACTACGCTCGCGACTTCGAGACCGGCCTGGCGCGCATGCGCGAGGAGACCGACATCGTCTTCGCGGTGGAGAACATGTTCCCGCTGCGCGCCCGCGGCAACGACGTGGTGCCGTACTCGCCCGACTGGAACCCGGTCGACTACGACTTCCCCCACGTCACGCTCGACCTGTCGCACACCGCGGTCTCCGGCTCCGACGCCATGGAGATGGCGACCAAGCTGGGCGACCGGCTGGCCCATCTCCACCTGGCCGACGGCCTCGGCACCACCAACAAGGACGAGCACCTGGTGCCGGGCCGCGGCAACCAGCCGTGCGCGCCGATGCTGGAGCGCCTGGCGAGGAACGGCTACGACGGCCTGGTCGTGCTGGAGATCAACACCCGCAAGGCGGCCTCGCGGTCCGAGCGGATCGACGACCTCGCCGAGGCGCTCGCCTTCGCCCGGCTGTACCTGGCGGCGCGCACATGATCGAACGTGAACTCGGCAGGGTGTTCGACCGGGTCGCCGAGGCCTACGACGCGGCCCGCCCGCACTACCCCGACGAGGTTTACGGCGCCGTGTCCGAGATCACGGGGATCGAGCTCGCGGGCGCGACGGTCGTGGACGTCGGCGCGGGCACGGGCATCCTGACGCGTGCCCTGCGGGCCCGCGGCGCGCGGGTGCTGGCCGTGGATCCGGGCGCGGAAATGCTCTCCTACCTGGTCTCCCGCCTCTCCGGTACGGCCGGCGTCGCCGCGGTCGTGGCCGACGGCAACGCGTTGCCCGTGGGCGACGCCAGCGCGGACCTGGTCACCTATGCCCAGTCGTGGCACTGGCTCGACCCGGCCGTCTCGATCGCCGAGGCCCGGCGGGCGCTGCGCCCCGGCGGCGCGATCGCCGCCTGCTGGAACTTCGCCGACGCCGGCCAGGCCGAGTGGCTGGCTGCCTACGAGGCGAGGCTGTCGGCCGAGGCGCCGCGCTACTGGGGCCCGGCGCACGAGAAGTGGTCGCCGCCGCCGATCGCCGCCGCCTTCGAGGTGGTCGAGGAGCGCTGGATCCCGTGGAACCGGCTGGTCGGCATCGAGGAGTTCCTGCTCGACCTACGTTCCCACTCCTACATGGCGGCGCTGCCGGCCGAGCTGGCCGACGAGCTGGTGGAGCGGCGCCGCGGCGAGCTCAGACTGGCCTTCCCCGACGGCATGCTGAGCGTGCCGATGCGCGTCTACCTGGCGGTGGGGAGATGACCGTCAAACGGCGCCCCGGCCGCCGGCCGGGGTCCGCGGACACGCGGGGCGAGATCCTCACCGCGGCCAGGACGGTCTTCGCCGAGAAGGGCTTCGACAAGGCGACGGTTCGGGGCATCGCCAGGGAGGCGAAGGTCGATCCCGCGCTGGTGCATCACTATTTCAACACCAAGGAGGGCATGTTCGCCGAGGCCATGCAGCTCCCGATCAATCCGGAGGAAGTGGTGCCGGCGCTCCTGGAGGGGCCGCGTGAGGAGGTGGGCGAGCGGCTGGTCCGCCTGTTGCTCACGCTGACCTCCGAGGAAGAGGCCCGCCAGCCGGTGATCGCGCTGATGCGCTCGGCGATGACCAACGAGGCGGCGCTGGCGATGCTGCGGGAGTTCATCACCAACGCCCTGCTCTTCCGGGTGGCCGACGGGCTGGGCGTGCCGCACCTGCGGATAGAGGCGGCCTTCTCGCAGATGTTCGGGCTGGTGATGGCGCGCTACGTGCTGCAGCTGGAGCCCTTGGCCACCGCCGACGACGAGGAGCTGGTGGCGCTGATAGCGCCGACGATTCAGCGCTATCTCACAGGCTAGAGCATTGTTCTAGAAGGCGGGTTGACCTTAGGGTGGGTCGCGTTGGGCCCGGAATGTTACTCGCGGGTAGGATTCTGGGCAGACCTGGTCATTGCGTGGATGACCGGCAACCGTACGCTGGCAGCCAACGCCGTCTGTGGGAGGACCCGTGCTCTGGGTAGCCGTGCTCGCGCTCGTCATGACCGTGGCGGCGGTGGCCGTCGCGGGCCGCAGGGCCCTGTTCCTGTTCAAGCTCGCGACCGTGGGACCACCGGCCCCCGAACGCATCGAGTACGCCAAGACCCACGTACCCGATGAGCTCAAGGCCCAGATCGTCGAGGTCTTCGGGCAGAAGAAGCTGCTGAAGTGGACGCCGTCCGGCGTGGCGCACTTCTTCGTCATGTGGGCCTTCTTCATCCTGCTGACCGTCTACATCGAGGCGTACGGCGGGATCATCCAGGGAGCTGTCACCGGGCGGCCGAACTTCCACATCCCGCTGATCGGGCAGTGGTCGGCGCTCGGCTTCCTGCAGGACTTCATCGCGGTGGCCTGCGTGCTCGGGCTCATCGCGTTCGCGGTCATCCGGATCAAGAACTCGCCGAAGACGCTGGGCCGCAAGTCCCGCTTCTCCGGTTCGCACCTGGGCGGCGCCTGGCTCGTCCTGTTCATGATCTTCAACATCATCTGGACGTTGTTCCTGGCGCGCGGAGTGGCTTCGGCCAACGGCAACCTGCCCTACACCGGCGGCGCGTTCGTCTCGATCGCGCTGGGCGAGGTCCTGCCCGCCAGCGCGCTGCTGGAGGAGATCGCGCTGCTCCTGCACATCGGCTTCATGCTGGTGTTCCTGGTCATCGTGGTGAACTCCAAGCACCTGCACATCTTCACCGCGCCGCTGAACGTGTTGTTCTCGCGTCGCCCCGACGGCCTGGGCGCCGCCTCCGAGCTGCGGGTGGACGGCAAGCTCGTCGACTTCGAAGACGAGGACCTGGACCCGGAGAAGCTCGGCCGGGGCAAGATCGGCGACACGACCTGGAAGGGCTTCCTCGACTTCTACTCCTGCACCGAGTGCGGACGCTGCCAGTCGCAGTGCCCGGCGTGGAACACCGACAAGCCGCTGTCGCCGAAGATGCTGATCCTCGACCAGCGCGACCACGCCTTCAAGGTCGCCCCGTATCTGCTGCAGGGCGCCGACACCAGCCACGCCGACACCGACGTGCTCGCGCTGCTGGAGAAGCCGCTGGTCGGCGAGGAAGGCATCATCCACCCCGACGTGCTGTGGTCGTGCACCAACTGCGGCGCCTGCGTCGAGCAGTGCCCGGTGGACATCGAGCACATCGACCACATCCTCGACATGCGCCGCTACCAGGTGATGGTGGAGTCGTCGTTCCCGTCCGAGGCGGGGGTGATGGTGAAGAACCTGGAGAACAAGGGCAACCCGTGGGGCATGTCCGAGATGAAGCGGGCCGACTGGATCGAGGAGCTCGACTTCGAGGTCGAGCTGGTCGAGGACAAGATGCCCGAGGACGCCGAATACCTCTTCTGGGTCGGCTGCGCCGGCGCCCTGGAGGACCGGGCCAAGAAGACCACCAAGGCCGTCGCCGAGCTCCTGCACATCGCGGGCGTGAAGTTCGCCGTGCTCGGCCCGATGGAGGCCTGCACCGGTGACCCGGCCCGCCGCCTGGGCATGGAGTACCTGTTCAACATGCTCGCCCAGCAGAACATCGAGACGCTGAACGAGGCCGGGGTCAAGAAGATCGTGGCCACCTGCCCCCACTGCTTCAACACGCTGGCCAACGAGTACCCGCAGCTCGGCGGCACCTTCGAGGTCGTCCACCATACCCAGCTGCTGTCGCACCTGGTCGACACCGGCAAGCTCACGCCGGTCACGCCGATCGAGGAGAAGATCACCTACCACGACCCGTGCTTCCTCGGCCGCCACAACAAGGTCTACTCCCAGCCTCGCGACATCATGTCGAAGGTGCCCGGCGTGCAGACCCAGGAGATGCACCGGCACAAGGACCGCGGCTTCTGCTGCGGCGCCGGCGGCGCCCGCATGTGGATGGAGGAGCGCATCGGCAAGCGCATCAACACCGAGCGCGTGGACGAGGCGCTGACCACCAACCCGGACACGGTCTCGACCGCCTGCCCGTTCTGCATGGTGATGCTCGGCGACGCCATCAACGAGAAGAAGAACAGCGGCGAGGCGAAGGAGTCGCTGGAGGTCGTGGACGTGGCGCAGCTCTTGATCAAGTCGGTCAAGGGTGTGTCCTGACGCGGGAAAGTCGGACTCCTTCACAGCCCTTGTGGAGGAGTTTCGCACGTCAGACCGGTCAAGCGCCGGAAATCCGCCATCCACATAACGGGAAAATCACGGTAACCTCAACGTCGCATGGCTTCATTCGACGGGGAGGGGGCTCGCGATGCGCGTCGTCGTCACAGACGCGGAAGTCACTCTGGCTGACGTGCTCTCCCTGCGACTCGCGATCGACGACCCGCTCGATGAAGGCACCGAACTGGTGCTGCGCCATCGGGGAACGGGCGTCGAGCGCGACGTGGTGCTCGGCAAGCCGGGAAGCAGGTCGCGCGAGGCCACGCTCGCGGTCTCACTCGCGCCGCTCGGCCTCATCGCCGGCAGATGGGACGCCTACCTGCGCCACGACGGCGCCAGGACCAGGCTCAGGAGCGTGGACCCCGGCTTCTCGCTGGACCACCTCGACACCTACGCGCTGTGCAAACGCACCTTCGCCTACCGCTCCTACCGCACGCGCAACGGCTTCCTCGCGCTCAAGATCGACGAGGCGGAGCCCGTGGCCGAGGTGCGCTCGGTGTGGTTCAGGGAGGGCCGGTTCGAGGTGATGGGCCTGCTCGCCTTCACCGGCCTGGATGACGACGACGCCCGCCACGAGGCCAGTCTCGCGCTGCGCCGCAGGCAGTCGGCCGCGCACCTGTCCGCGCGGGCCACCGTCCAGGGCGTGCGATTCCACGCCGCGGTCTCCCTCGTGGACGTCATCGCCGCAGACCCGGAGGCCTCCGGCACCTGGGAGCCGTCGCTGGAGGTCGAGGGACTGCCGGAGCCGCTGCGGCTGGGCTCGCGGCTCGACGACGTGGACGGCAAACGCCGCCGCCTGCACTATCCGGCGACCAAAGTGGACGGCGTGCCCGTCCGGCCCTGCTACACCGCCGACGACGAACTGCGGATCGAGGTGGGCGGGTGAAGGTCAGCCTGATGCTCCCCTCCGCGTACGGCATGCGCGGCGACATCCGGTCCACCCTCAACCTCGCCAGCGCCCTCGCGGAGCGGCACGAGGTCGAGGTGATCAGCATCAGGCGGCAGAAGGAGAAGCCCTTCTTCCCGGTCGGCTCCAAGGTCAGGCTCCGCTCGGTGGTGGACGTCCGGCCGGGCGTCAGGCACCTGTTTCCCAGCGGGCAGATGCGCACGGAGGTGGCGCTGTGGCGGACGTTGCGCGGGCTGAAGAGTGATGTTCTGATCACGACGAGGCCAGCATTGTCTGTCCAGGCCGCCAGGTACGGCCCGCGCGAGATCCTCCGCATCGCCCGCGAATGGGGCCGGCCCTCGGTGCCCGCCCCGGTGCGCAAGTTCTACCCCCGGCTCGACGCGGTCGTCACGGCCACCGAGTCGGCGCGGGAGGAGTGGACGCGGCTGGTCGAGGGCGGGCCGGAGGTGCTGGCCGTACCGGACGCGCTGCCCCGGGGGCCGTGGCCGCGCTCGCGGATGGACAACCGGATCGTGGCGGCGGGCGGGAGGTGGGTGCCGGCCAAGGCGTACGACCGGTTGATCAGGGCGTTCGCGATGGTGGCCGACAAGCGTCCCGACTGGCGGCTGCGGCTCTATGGCGGCGGGCCGGAGGAGCGGCGGCTGCGCGCGCTGGTGCGCGAACTGGATCTGCACAATCACGTGTACTTCATGGGCACCACGCCCGATCTGGCCGGCGAGTTCGCCAAGGCCTCGATCGTGGCGACGACCTCGCGTACCGAGGACCTGGGGATGACCGTGCTGGAGGCGATGGGCTGCGGGGTGCCCGTGGTGGCCTTCGACGGGGCCAGGGGGCCGAGCGAGTTCGTGGCGACCGGCTACAACGGGGTGCTCGTGCCCGAGGGCGAGGAGCGGCTGTTCGCCGCGGCGCTGCTGGCGCTCATCGACGACGAACGGCGGCGCCGTTCGCTGGCCGCGGGGGCGCTGGAGACGACCGCCCGCCACTCGGCCGACGGCGTGGGCGAGCAGTGGGAGAAGCTGATCAGCGAACTTCGCTGAACGCGGCCCGCGATACCGCTTACGGGTACCGTAGGACCATGCATGGGTACAGCGGAGACAAGCAGGCCTATCTCACGCGGCTGCGCCGGGTCGAGGGCCAGATCAGAGGCCTCCAGCGCATGGTGGAGGACGACGCCTACTGCATCGACATCCTCACACAGGTCTCCGCCGCCACGCGGGCGCTTCAGGCCGTGGCTCTCGGGCTGCTGGAGGAGCACATCTCGCACTGCGTGGCCGACGCGATCAACACGGGGGGACCGGAGGCGGACGCGAAGGTGAAGGAGGCGTCCGCGGCCATCGCGCGTCTGGTTCGCTCCTAGTCGAAGTGACTAGTCCTGTCACCGCGGTCCCGGACCCCTGGGGAGTCCGGGACTAGGTCTTTGTACTGGCCCATTTCAGTGACTCGCTGAAGTCCGCAATCCGAGCGCGTCGTCGAGCTCGGCCAAGGTGAGTCGCCGGTCGCTGATTGCCACGGCGGTCAGCACCTCGGCGTAGAGTGCAATCTCGTCCAACGCGACACGATCGTGGACCCGATAGTCCAGGTCATCGTGCCCCACCGCGTCGTCCTTCCTTCCGCAGCCCACACCCTCTACGAGGTTACGGCCCGGGGCCCTTCAGGCGACATGGCCCATCGGGGTCATTCCTTTCTGTACCGCCGGGCCCCATCAGGATCATTTCCCGTTTCCGAGATCACAATTCAGCCAATGCCCGGTTGTTCAGGAGAAGGAACGATATAGGGGGAGTAAGAGAGAAATTACGGTATTAGTGGTTTACGGGTGGATGTCGTCGCGCTCGTGCACGAGCCTGCGGACGATCGCCCGCGCCCCGGCCAGACCTTCCTCCGGCATCCGCGCCCCCGTCAGCCTGCACCACGTCAGCCCGGTCGCGTACGCCGCGCCCAGCACCGCCGCCGCCGAACCCCTGTCCGGCGGGGCGACCACCACCCCGCGCGCCGTCGCCGGCGAGGTCGCGCGCTCCGGCCAGCCGCCCGTCGCGCCCGTCCACAGAAACGCCGGTACGGCGAAGCCGTCGGGCTCGGTGTGCTCCCCGTACTCGGCGACATGCGCGGTGAGCTCGGCGTAGGCATGGCGGACCCGGTGGTCCAGCCAGTCGTGCAGCCGATCGCCCGCCCCCGGCAGGTCGGTCAGGAAGGACGCCGCCGCCCTCGGCGCGTCTGAGGTGAACGCCAGGGACTCCACAAGGTCGTAGACCGTGTGGCGGAAGGCGGTGCCGGGGTCGGTGTCGGGCAGGATCCACCTGGCCAGGTCGGCGGGTACGCGGGCCAGCCACGCCCGCCGTACCGTGTCGTCGCCCCTGAGAGCCGCGGCGTGGTCGAGTGCGGGCTGGTGGAGCAAAGGCTTGAGCATGGCCAGCAGCGCGTGGGCACGGGGGGCGAAGCGCGGGTCGTCGGCCAGGATCTGCGCGGTGTCGGCCATGAGGGCCACCAGCCGCAGCCCGGCCTTCTCCGGAGTGTCCTTCCCGCTCCGCGCGCCGCCGGACGGTCCTGAGCCGCCGCCGTGGGAGTGCTCGGTCGTGCCGTACGCGGAGTGGCCCGTCGTGTGGGGACCGGACACCGAATGGCCGGACACCGCATGGCCGGACGTCGAGTGGCCGGGAGCCGGGTGGCCGGGGCCTGTGGAACTGGGGGGCTCGTCCGGGCGGGTGTGCCAGGGGTAGGGGGCGGACAACTGCGCGGGGTCGGACCGGCCGGTGGCGCGTACGCGCTCCGCGTACAGCGTGACCAGGGCCTCCAGGGAGGGGCGGGTGAGCCAGCGGACCCACTCGTCGCCGGGCAGGGGCCGCCGCAGGTACTCGCCGAAGATGGTGAGCAGGCGCTCGTTGCCGTCGAACGCGGGCGCGTACGCGCACCACATGATCGTGCCCCAGACGGCGGCGACCGTGCTCGGGACGTCGGCGGCGAAGACGTCCCTGAAGGAGGTCAGCGGGTAGTCGAGCTCCGACTTGCGGCCCGCACGACGCAGCAGGACCCGGATCTCCTCGGTGAGGCCCGGGTGCACGTCGGGGCCGATGAAGGCCTGGGTGGACCCGTCCGGGCCGATGAAGTCGGCCCCCGTGGGCAGCAGGCCGGGGTTCAGGACGGGCGAGCCGTGGCGGCCGGTGCGGACGGGCAGGCCGCGCGGCGGGGCGGCCAGGTGCCAGCGGCCGTCGCCGGGGTCGTGGAGGTACCAGCGGGCGTGGGCGCCGAAGAGCCAGCGGCCGCCGTCAGGGGTGACGACCGTCGTGGTCGCCAGCGCCTCGGCCCTGAGGTGATCGGGGAGCCCGGCCCAGCGCGGGTTCGCCACGAGCGCGCGCACGTCCGCTTCGACGGCCGAGAAGGGGTCCAAGGGGTGCACGGCGGCCATCGTACTTCGCCGGTCCGCCACGGTCGGCGGCAATAGGGGGCAGAATGTCCGTTATGACGATCGGAGGGGGGACGCCGAACGGTGTCTGATCGCCTTGGCCATATAGGAATCCGGGGTACGCGCGAACGTGGCCCTGTCGTCGTCGGTGAGCTCGCGCACGACCTTGCCGGGGACGCCTGCCACGAGCACGCCCGGCGGGATCGTCTTGCCGGGGCCGACCAGCGCGCCCGCCGCCACGAGGGTGCCCGCGCCGACACGGGCGCCGCCGAGCACGATGGCGCCGATGCCGATCAGGGCGCCGGTCTCGACGTACGCCCCGTGGACCATCGCCTTGTGGCCCAGGCTGACCCGCGGCTCCAGGATCGCCGGCTCTCCCGGATCGGAGTGCAGGCAGCAGAGGTCCTGGACGTTGCACTCCTCCCCGATCTCGATCCGCTCGTCGTCTCCACGCAGGACGGAGCCGTACCAGATGGACGCCGCGCGGCCCACGCTGACGCGGCCCACGACGACGGCCCCTGGCGCTATGTACGCCTCGGGATGAATGTCCGGAACTGCCCCGTTGTCCAACGCTGCTATGTACACCCGGGACATCGTAATTCCTGCCCCAGGTGTGGCGTTCCGGTTGCGGACGTGGGCAGATGGCAGGAAAGTCGATTCCTGACGTCTCGTCGTCAGACACTCACAAATTGCAGTCCCCCGCCTCACGCAGACCATAGGTAACCCCCATGAAAAACCAGCACGAGAGCATCCCCGATCTGATGCAAGAGGACACCTTCGAGGTCGTGATGCGCGGCTACAACCGCCGTCAGGTCCACGACTACATGATGAGAACCCGCAATCAAATCCGAGATCTCGAAGAGCGGCTGGCACGGGCGATCGACCAGGCGGAGCAGGGTCGCATCGAACTGGCCGAGGCCAGGCGGCGCATGGTCGAGGCGCCGCAGAGCTACGAGGACCTGAGCCCGCGCCTGGCGCAGATCCTCAAGCTGGGCGAGGAGGAGGCGGCGGCCAAGAAGGAGGACGCCGCCAGCGAGGCCGCCAGCGTGCGGGAGAGCGCCAGGTCGGAGTCCGACCGCATGGTCACCTCCGCCCGTGAGACCGCCGACAACATCCTGACCTCGGCCCAGGCCGAGGCCGAGCGCCGCGTGGGCGAGGCCACCTCGGCCGCCGAGCGCATGCTGGCCCAGGCCGGCTCTGACGCGGAGGAGACCCTGACCACCGCGCGGGCCGAGGCCGAAGAGGCCCTGCGCGAGGCCAGGTCGGAGGCCGACCGTGCGGTCACCGCTGCCACGACGGAGTCCGAGCGCCTGGTCGAAGGGGCGCAGGCCGAGGCCGAGCGGACCACGAACGCGGCCAGGGCCGAGGCGGAGCAGACGCTCGACTCGGCGCGCGGAGAGGCCGAGTCGACGCTGACGGCCGCGCAGCAGCGGGCCGCCTCGCTGGACGAGCACGCCGGGCGCCGGGTCAGTTACCTCACCGACACCCATGGCGAGGTGGTACGCCGCCTGACCGAGATCAGCGCGGTGCTGGGCGACCTGATGCGCAGCGAGTCGGCCGCCGGGCCGCTGCTGGAGGGGCCGCCGGCCGTTCCCGCCGACGAGGCGCTCACGCTTCCCGCCCAGGAGACGCCCGCGGCTCAGGACGTGGTCACGTTTCCGGCTCAGGAGGAGCCCGCCGTACCCTCGCAGGAGGACGTGCGGGTGATCGTGGCCGACTCGATCGAGGAGCCCCAGCCCCAGCCCCAGCGGGCGAGTGACGACACGGACGTCAACATCGGCGGGTTGACCGACGTGCGCAAGTGACCGGCGGTGTCGCGGGCCCCGCTACGGCGGGGCCTGCGTCATGTCCAGGTACGCCCGTCCGCGCGGCGAGACGCGATAGCCGGTTTCGAGGCTGATGGTGAGGCCGAGGTTCTTGAGCTTGCGGACATTGATCTTGAATTCGCGCAGCTCCTGGCCGATCTCGGGAGCGAGGTCGCCGGCCCGCACTCCGGGGCGCTCGGCGATCAGGCGGAGCGTGGGCAGAGCCCAGGGGCCGAAGCGGGCCATACGGGTACGAAGGCCGGCGAGATCGTCGGGGGAGAGCTCGGCGGAGTCGGCGAGCGCGTCGCGGGGGTCGCTCGCGTCGGCGAGGTGGAATGCGATGCGGTGGATCGGGTCGTCACCGCGGGCGTCGAGGTCGCGGCGGAGCGTCGCGGCGTCGGGGAAGCCCGCGGCGCGGGCGTCGGCGTCGGTGATGGCGGTGACCACCTCGACCGAGGAGACGCCGGCGATGCGGCCGTCGCCCATGCGGTAGCGGCCGCCGGGCTTGACCTGGCTGCGTTTCCAGCGCCGGAAGGCGAGGGTGATGGTGCCGTCGGCGATGCCTTCGCGCAGGCGCTGTTCGAAGAGCATGGGTCCGACGCTACTCCGTGGGCGGAAGCCTCCGCCCCCGATAGGGTCGGAGGCTTCCGCGACCTTGGCCCCGTTCTTTGGTGGCCCGGTGCCGGAGCCGCCGAGACGCTGGACCCGGCACCGGGCTGCTCATGTCGCCTGAACCGGCTGAACCGTGAGAACGGTCCAGCCGTCAGGCGGGCGGCGGGGTTCCCGCTCGCCTCTGCTGGTCCCGGAGCTGGTCGCGCAGACCGTCCGGGTCGTCGGCGTCGATCGTCATCGCGCACCCGGCATCACGCTGCTCGGCGCTGAGCGGGTGATGCCGAGTGGCCCACCAGCGTCCCGCGTCGCTCCGCCAGATGGTCCAGTGCGGAAACTCCCGGGCGATCTCCGCGAGGTGCCGGTCAAAGGACATGACCACCCTTCCCGGGACCCGCTGCTAGGCGATGATTCCTTCCCTTCCGACGATGGGGTACCTCTCTAGAGAAGGCAAGATCCGCGAGAGACAGGTCAACCTATCGCTTGACATTTCGGCTTGACCTAAGCATCGAAATCGTACTGAAGTACATAGGCTGCGGAGTCCAAAACCATCTCGTTCAGCTCGACCGGAAGTCCGCCGGAGGTGTAGGCGGTCCGGCAGACCTCGATGACGGGGGTGCCGCCGGGCAGGCCCAGGAGCCCGGCCTCGCGCGGGCGGGGCATCCTGGCGCGTACCTCCTCGGTGAAGTGGGCCGGGGGCAGCCCGAGGTCGCCCAGGCGGGCGTAGACGCCGCCGGGGCCGGTGTCGGCCACCGTGATCGCCGAGCCCTCGACCAGCGCGGCGGGGAAGTAGGAGGTGGCGAGCTGGACGGGGCGGCTGTCGACCGAATAGCGCCGCCGCCGTACCCAGACCTCACCGCTCTCCAGCACCGCTGAGACGTCTTCCGTGGCGTTCTCCCTGGCCACCTCCACCTCGTCGACAGTGAACGGACGGCCGCGCGTGTCGGCGTCCCAGATCGCCCGCCCCTGCCCCCACTGCTCGCGGGACAGGCGGCGGGAGCCGTGTCGTCGGATCGGTTTGAACAAGCGCACGTAGACCCCCGAACCTCGCTTGGGTACCGCCAGCCCTTCGTTGATGAGTACGGCAAGCGCCTGCCGAGCGGTGGCGCGTGCCACGTCGTGCTCTGCCATGAGCGCGTTCTCGCCCG
The DNA here is from genome assembly GCF_044457485.1 of Nonomuraea sp. NPDC050540. Lineage (NCBI taxonomy): Bacteria > Bacillati > Actinomycetota > Actinomycetes > Streptosporangiales > Streptosporangiaceae > Nonomuraea > Nonomuraea sp. NPDC050540. The sequence goes on along the minus strand of NZ_JBITHA010000011.1, from coordinate 223,435 downwards.
GTAGCCGATCCCCGTCGCGCAATTCGCCGGCCATGATCCGCGCGCGGAGGCCGTCGGCGATCCGTCGATAGATGGGGGGCTCGTGGGGTACCGGGGATTCAGACACGTTTGACCACCCTCTGTCACCAACCGGGTTTGGCGTCTCCAGAGAACTTGCCCCGTCTTGTCCACGATCGCACAGATACGCAGGTTGGTCGCGTGCTTCTTTTGAGTGGATCGTGCCTGTGTGGTGATCTTCGGGGGTTTTCGCGGGCCGTTACCTTGGAACGGTCCTGCCCGGTATTGCGGGGGCCCACCAGCGGCGAGTAATCACGGCAGCCAGTACGGCCCCGGCCGTGTTGACCAAGACGTCGTCGGTGGCTGAGTCGCGGCCCAGTCGCAGGCCGTACTGGAGGGACTCGACGGTCATGGAGGCCAGTGCCGCGATGAGGGCGATGCGCGCCAGAGAGGTGAAGCGCGCCGAGCGGACCGGGAGTAGTCCCCCCAGGGCGGCGAATACCAGTAGATTCCCGCCAACCTGCACGAATGCCGTCTCCCACGGCCCGGAGGCGAGGTCGATCAAGACCTGGAAGGGGGCGAGTTCGACCGTGTTCCGGCGGCTGGAGGGGGTGAGGATCATCCAGATCCAGGGCGCGGTGCCGATGACGATCCCGACGTCGGCGACCGCGCTGCGGAGGGGCGCGGGATGCCCGCGGCGAGCGCGGCCGCGGGTGAGATGGAAGATCGCCAACGCCGCCGCCGGAACGGTCAGAAGCGTCGCGATGATGACATTTCCCCACATGGTGAAGATCTCTGTCACGGCTTCATCGTGGGGTACGGGGAAGTGGCGTACCAGACAGGGTGTGTGGGGGCCGTGTGCAGCTTCTGTGCACGCCTATTACGGTCGGACCGGAATGTGGTTCCCGAGAAAGTCGACGGCCACCCGCCAGAGGTCAGCCGCGGCCTCCTCGTGGTAGAAATCCGGGGCCTCATGGTTGTGGAATGCGTGTCCGGCCCGCTCGTCCACGTGCACCCGGACGTTGGGGCGGCCCGCCGCCGCCCGCTCCACCTCGGCCACCCGTTCGCGGGGGATGTAGGGGTCCTGGCCACCGAAGGCCAGCAGCAGAGGAGCGTCGATGCGCTCCATGAGGGCGAGGGTGTCGGGCACCTGCGAGCCGTAGAACGACAGCACCGCGTCCATGGGCTCGTCGGCGGCCAGCGCGAAGTTCAGCGAACCGCCCAGGCAGATGCCGAGCGAGCCGACGCCGCCCGTGACCTCGGGCAGCGCGCGCAGGTGCGCCAGCGTCGTGCCGCTGTCGGCCACGCCCTGGGCGCCGTCGAACCGGCTCGCGACCTCGATCGAGGCCTGGAGCCCCGCCATGTCGTGGGCGCCCTGCCAGTTGCGCCGCACCCGCCAGAACAAGTCGGGGGCGGCCACGACGTAGCCGAGCGCGGCCAGGTCCTCGGCGACCTTCCTGATGTACGGCCCGACGCCCCAGACCTCCTGCAGCAACAGGATGCCCGGCCCACGGCCGGAGTCCGGCAGCCAGACGTGGACGTCGAAGGAGCCGTCATGGGCCTTCACCTGATCGATACGAGTCCGCATAACAGGCAGCGTAATTGGCATAGATCGCCCGCAGGGGAGACGATGACGAGAGCCCACCATCAGGCTGGAGTGATTCAGATGCACGATGAATGGTCGGAAGCGGTGGACGTGCGCACCCAGGCGGCCGACCGGCTGCTGGACGCGGCCACGTCGGGCAAGCCGTGCCCGCCGGTCCGCGACCTGGTCGGGTCGGTACGGGACGGCTACGCCGTACAGGAGATCAACACGCGGCGCGCGCTCCAGGAGGGGCGCAGGCTCGTCGGCCGCAAGGTCGGCATGACCAACGCGGAGGTCCGCGGCAGGTTCGGCATCGGTGAGCCGGACTTCGGGATGTTGTTCCAGGACCGCTGCCATCTCGACGGGCAGCCGATGCCGATCGGGGACTTCCTGCAGCCGAGGGTCGAGGGCGAGGTGGCGTTCGTGCTGAAGGAGGATCTGGAGGGCGGGCCGTTCACCACCGCCGAGGTGATCAGGGCGGTGGACTTCGCGCTCGCCGCCATCGAGGTGGCCGACTCCCGGATCGAGGGCTGGGACATCACCCCGGCCGACACGATCGCCGACAACGCCTCAAGCGGCGCCTTCCTCCTGGGCGGCGACCCCCGGGATCTGCGCGGGCTCGACCTGCGCACGGCGGCCATGACGATGACGCGCAACGGTGAGCAGGTGTCGTCGGGGTCGGGGGCGCAGGTCATGGAGCACCCGCTCAACGCGCTGGTCTGGCTGGCGGGCGCGACGGGACGCTCGGCGTTCCCGCTGCGCGCGGGCGACGTGGTGCTGACCGGGACGCTGGGGCCGTTCGTGGAGGCCGTCAGCGGGGACGTCTTCGAGGTGCGGATCGACGGGCTCGGCTCCGTGCGCGCCGTGTTCGGGTAGGGAGGAGCGGGAGACTTCCGGTGGTACTGCCGGGAGTGCGGGGCCCAGGCGCACGAGGTGGAACTCCAGGTACGCGACGTCGTCAAGGACCTGCCGCCGGTTTTCGCCGCCTTCTACGCCGACCAGGCGGCGCGGACCTGCCGCGACTGCGGAGCGCTGCATCCGGGCAAGGGATGGCGCTCTTCCCTTCTGCCGCCGCACGCGCGAGGATCTCGGAAACGCTAGCGGCAGCGGGAGCCTCCGATGAGATTTGCCTTGCTCGCTCTGGCCGTCGCGCTGGCCGCAGGGTGCGGTGGCGCGGCCACTCAGCAGGCGGCCGACGACTCCGTGGTGAAGGTCGGCGCGATCATCTCGCAGACCGGCGTGTACGCGGCGCTCGGTGACGACATGGAGGCCGCCATGCGCCTCTACCTGGACGAGCACGGCGGCGAACTCGGAGGGAAGACGGCCAGGCTGGTGGTCGCCGACGACGCCGGCACCCCGGAGACCGGCCAGCAGAAGGCCAGGCAGCTCACCCTGCAGGACCAGGTGAACGTGATCACCGGGCTGATCGCCTCCCCGGTCGCGGTGGCCGTGGCCAAGGAGGCCGCCGCCCAGAAGACGCCCGTGGTCATCGCCAACGCCGGCGCCGACGCGCTGGGCGGCCCCGGCGTCTTCCGCGTCTCCTACACCAACTACATGCACGGGTACGCGGCCGGCCGCTACGCCGCCGAGTCGTACGGCAAGGACGGCGCGGTGCTCATGGGCGCCGACTACTCCGCCGGCACCGAGACGCTGAAGGGCTTCGCCGAGGGCTACGCCAAGGGCGGCGGCGCCAAGCCGCTGAAGCAGATCCTCACCCCGTTCGGCAAGACCCAGAACTTCCAGCCGTACCTCAGCCAGATCCCCGCCGAGGCGAAGTTCCTCTACGTCTTCTACGCCGGCGGCGAGGCCATCACGTTCGCCAAGAACTTCAAGCAGTTCGGCTACGACACCAAGCTCAAGCTCCTGACCTGCCAGAACATCACCGACGAAGACGTACTGCAAGCGATCGGAGCCGACGCGGAAGGCATCACCAGCGTCGGCCTGTACTCGCCCGCCCTCGACAACCCGGACAACCAGGCCTTCACCGCCAAGTGGAAGGCGAAGACCGGCAAGAACCCGTCGGTGGTCGCGCTGCAGAGCTGGGACGCCATGAGCCTCATCGACCGGGCCGCAGGGCGGGGCGGCGACCTCGCCCAGGCACTGGGCCAGGTGGGGGAGATCGCCAGCCCGCGCGGCCCGTTCACGCTGGACGCCAAGCACAACCCCGTCCAGAACTGGTACGTCCGCGAGTACTCCGGCGGCGTGAACAAGGTGATCGCCACCATCGCGCCGGAGGCCTCGTGAGCCTGCTCGTCAACGCGTTCGACGGGCTGGCGTTCGGGGCGCTGCTGTTCGTGCTCGCGGTCGGGCTGACGCTGATCTACGGCATGCTCGACGTGCTCAACCTGGCCCATGGCGCGCTCTACATGGCCGGCGGCTACGTCGCCTTCCTGCTGCTCGGCGGGGTCTCGGTCTCGCTGGGCGTATGGGCGGGGGCCGCGCTGCTGGTTGCCGCGCTCGGCGTGGCGCTGGGCGGCGTCCTGTCGGCGGCGATCCTGCCGCTGCGCGGGCGCGGCCATCTGGACCAGGCCCTGCTCACGCTGGGGCTGGCGATCCTGCTGTCGGAGTTTCTGCTCGGCGTGGTGGACCGGGGGTTCCATACCCTTCCGCCGCCCGGCGGGCTGGACGGGAGCGTCCTCGGCAGCTATCCGGTCTACAGGGTGGCGGTGATCGGGGCCGGTCTGGTCATCGGCGGGATCGTGTACTGGGTCTTCGAGCGGACCAGGGCGGGGGCGCTGGTCAGGGCCGCGGTGGACGATCCCGGGATGCTCGCGGCGATCGGCGTGGACGTCGCGCGGGTCCGATTATCGGTCATGCTGGCCGGCTGCGGGCTGGCCACGTTCGCCGGGGTGCTGGGGCTGCCGCTGCTCAACCTGCGGGCCGGGCTGGACAGCGAGGTGCTCGTGCTGGCGCTGATCGTCATCGTGATCGGCGGTCTCGCCTCCGTCCGCGGGGCGGTGGTGGGAGCCCTGCTGGTCGGGCAGGTGCAGACCGTCGGGGTGGCGCTGGTGCCGGAACTGGCGGCGTACCTGCTGTTCGCGGTCATGGCGGCGGTGCTCCTGTGGAACCCGTCCGGGATGTTCGGGCGGGCCAGGTGAAGGCGATCCTGGCCGCCGCCGTGCTGGCCGCGATGCCGTTCGTCCTGGGGGCCTACCAGCTCAGCCTGCTCACCGGCGGGCTGGCCTACGGGCTGATGGCCGCGAGCCTCGCCCTCCTCGTCGGACACGCGGGGCTGCCGTCGCTGGGGCACGCGGCCTTCCTGGGAGTGGGCGCCTATGCCGCGGGGCTGACGGCCAAGCATCTCAGCGAGTCGGCGGTGGTGCAGCTGAGCGCGGCGGTGCTGGCGGGGGTGGTGTTCGCGCTGGTCACCGGGTGGTTCGCGGTGCGTACTCGGGGGTTCTTCTTCCTGATGTTCACGCTGGCGATCGGGGAGATCGCGGTCCAGGCGGCCACGCGGGCCGGCCGGGTCACGGGCGGGGACAACGGCCTGGCCGGCATTCCGGTCAGCACGTTGTTCGGGCTGGAGACGGCCATGCCGTACGTCGTGGTCTTCTACTGGTGGGCGCTGGCGGTGGTCGCGGCCGGGTTCGCGGTGCTGGCGGTGGTGCGGCGCGGGCCGCTCGGCGCGGCCATCGCGGGCACGCGCGAGAACGAGGCGCGGATGGCCGCGTTCGGTTACTCCGTTCCGGGGGTACGGCTGGCCGCCGTCACCGTGGCCGGAGCGGTGTGCGCGGCGGGCGGCGCGCTGGTGGCGCAGAAGGACACCTTCGTCGCCCCGACCCACCTGGGCGTGGGCGTCTCGGTGCTGCTGCTGGTCATGGTGCTGCTCGGCGGGCGCGACTCGCTGGCCGGGCCGGCGCTGGCCGCGGCCGGCCTGATCGCGCTGCGCGAGGCCACGTCAGGCGCGCTGGGCGACAAATGGCTGCTGGTCGAGGGGGCGTTGTTCGTGCTGTGTGTCTACCTGCTGCCCGAGGGGCTCGCCGGGCTGTGGAGGAAACGTGCTCGTGCTGCGTGAGCTGACCGTCCGCTTCGGCGCGCTGGCCGCCGTGGACCGGGTCTCCCTGTCCGTCGAGGAGGGTGAACGGCGGGCGCTCATCGGGCCCAACGGCGCGGGGAAGTCGACGGTGTTCGCGGCGGTCGCCGGGGCGCTGCGGCCGTCGGCGGGGCGGATCGAGTTCGCCGGGCGGGATGTGACCAAGCTCTCCGAGTCGCGCCGGGCCAGGCTCGGGATCGGGCGGACCTTTCAGCACAGCAGCCTGTTCACCGGGCTGACGTGCCTGGAGAACGTGTCGCTCGCCGTACGGGCGAGGCAGGGGCTGAGGCTGCGGGCGTGGCTGCCGCGCGGGCGGCGCGCGGAGATCGAACGGGAGGCGGCCGGGCACCTGGCGGCGATGGGCGTCGAGCCGGGCGGTCCGGCCGGCGCGCTCTCGCACGGGCAGGGGCGGCGGCTGGAGCTGGCGATGGCGCTGGCGGCGCGGCCCAGGCTGCTGCTGCTCGACGAGCCGGCGGCGGGCATGTCGGCGGCCGAGAGCGCTGAGCTGGCCTCGCTGGTGCGAACGTTGCCCCCGGAGCTGACCGTGATGATCGTGGAGCACGACCTCGACCTGGTCTTCGCCGTCGCCTCACGGGTGACCGCGCTGGCGGCGGGCCAGGTGATCGCCGACGGCACGCCCGCGCGGGTTCGGGCCTCGCGCGAGGTCCAGAAGGCCTATTTGGGGACATGATGCTGACCGTCCAGGACCTCACCGCCGGATACGGCACCGCCCAGGTGCTGCACGGCGCCGATCTCACCCTCGGCGAGGGCCGGGCCGTGGCCGTGCTCGGGCGCAACGGGGCAGGCAAGACCACGTTCGTGCACGCGCTGATGGGTTTGGTCAGGCCATGGGCCGGGTCGATCAGCCTGGCCGGGCGCGAACTGTCCGGCCTCGACACGCGGCGCATCGCCCGCTCGGGCGTGCGGATCGTCCCGCAGGGGCGCCGGGTGTTCCGCTCGCTCACGGTCGAGGAGACGCTGGCCATCTCCCGCGTTCCTGGCGACTGGACGGCCGAACGCGTTTACCAGATCTTCCCCGCCCTGGCCGCGCGGCGCCGCCACCGCGGCGACCAGCTCTCCGGGGGCGAGCAGGAGATGCTGGCCATCGGGCGCGCGCTGCTCGGCAACCCGCGGCTGCTGCTGCTCGACGAGCCGTCGGAGGGCCTGGCGCCCCGGCTGGTCGAGGAGCTCGGCGTCGTGCTGGCGGGGCTGCGTGAGACGGGGATCTCGGTGGTGCTGGTCGAACAGAACCTCCGGCTGGCGCTGGAGGTCGCCGACGAGGTCAGATGCATGGTGAAGGGCCGGTTCGTATACGCGGCGGCGGCCGGGGAGTTCGCCGGTGACGACGCGGCGATCGCCGCGTACCTGGGAGTGGGGTCGTGAGGACGGACCTGTACGGGGGGCGGGTCGTGAGGACGGATCACGTCGCCTAAGATTAGGTCTGCCCACAAGGCATATTTGTGTTCACCCGCGTTCTCGTGCGGCCTGCGCACCAGCGGGTTGGCGGGAGCGCGCCCCCAGTGCTTCCGGGAGACCCCCGCCATGCTGCTGACCTTCTCGGTCACCGCCCTGATCATGATCATGATCCCCGGGCCCGACGCCGCGCTCATCATGCGCAGCTCGCTCGCCCACGGCCGCACCGCCGGGCTCCTCACCATGACCGGTGGGCTGCTCGGGCTCGGAGTGCACGCCGTCGCCGCCGCGATCGGACTGTCGGCATTGCTCGCCGCCTCGCCTACCGCCTTCTCCGTGTTGCGGTGGCTGGGGGTGGCGTACCTGTTCTGGCTGGGCGTACAGGGACTCAGGGCCCGTGCCGCCGTCGCGCCGGTCACCGAGCCCGCCGCCGCGGGTACGGGGCTGCGGCACGTGCGCAACGGGTTTCTGTCGAACCTGCTCAACCCCAAGGTGCTGCTGTTCTTCGTGACGTTCTTGCCGCAGTTCATGGAGGGGGCGGCGCCGATGCTGCTGTCGGCGATCTTCGCGGCCCTCTACGCGTTGTGGTTCAGCTTCTACAACGTGGTGGTGGACAAGGTGGGCGCGTTGCTGCGCCGGCCGAAGGTGCGCGCGCGGGTGGAGCGGGTGACGGGGGTGCTGCTCGTCGGGTTCGCGCTACGGCTGGCCGTCCAATAACCCTTCGCGCTGTTACGGCGGGCCGCGCGGGTATCGCCTTTGGCGTTGCCACCGCTGGCGGCTTTTGGCGCTGCTACGGCGGGTTGTCCAAGAGCTTGATGGCCCGTTTCGGGGCGATCGCCCGGTAGCTCTCCTCGACCCAGTCGAGCAGGATCTCGGTCTCGGGCAGCTCGCTCATGAACGGGACCGTGACCCACCCGGCCTTGCCGAGACCGTAGCCGCTGGGCCCGGCGCCTTCGACGGTGAGCGCGTGGCCGTGGGTCTCCGACAGGAGCTTCACGCCGAAGGTCGGGTCCCACTTCTCGGTCGGCTCGTCCATGCCGAGGAAGAGGAACACCTTCTTGTTGACCTTGATGACCGATTCGCCCCATGGATGGTCTTCATGAGTCTCCGGCAGGCCAAGTGCGAAATTTCGTAGCTCGTCTCTTATGTCGTGCCAGTCGCGCATGTGGTAGACGCTATCCCGTGACGGTCGACGAACTCATGGACATCCTCACCCGCTGCGAAGACGCCTGGGACAGCCCCGACCGTACCGGCGACCCGGTGGCGCTGCTCGACCACGGCCTGCAGGTCGCGGCCGTGGTGCGCGAGTGGCATCCCGACGATCTCGAACTGCAGGTCGCCGGGCTCGTCCACGACATCGGCCACCTGCTGCATCCGGGCGACGAGGCGGGACACGCGAACGCCGGCGCCGACGCCGTCCGGCCGCTGCTGGGCGAGCGGGTCGCCGGCCTCGTGGAGCTGCACGTGCCGGCCAAGCGCTATCTGGCCACCGTCGAGCCGTCGCGCGTGCTGTCCCCGGAATCCGCCCGGACGCTGGAACTGCAGGGTGGGCTGATGTCCGACGCGGAGGTGGCCGCCTTCGAGACCCACCCGTACGGCCTGGCCGCCGTCACCCTCCGCCGAGCCGACGACCTGGGCAAGGTGATCGGCCTGACCAGGCCGCCCCTGGAAGAACTTGCCACGTGGCGCCCCGTCATCGAACACCTCACCCACCCGCTTCCGGCTTGACCCCCGACCGACGCATCAACCACGATGTCCCTCCGTGTCGGAGCGCCGGACGACCTGCCGTTGTGCTGTTACCCGGTTCGGAGGGCGCCCGTCAGCCGTGGCCGGCGCCATGGCCCCGCCGTCTGACCCGCGGCAGACCGGGCCGTCCCCTCGAACCTGCCGGCTGAGATACTGACCGGCACGGATTGGGCTGCCCGGCGAAGGGAAAGGCTGTGCGTCAGGCCATCGACACCGCGCTGCTGTCCATCATCGGCTACGCCAACCAGGCGGTTTTCGCGATCTCCAGGGGCCACGTGGTGCTCTATCGCTTCCACGGCCTGCCGGGGGCGCTCCTCACCGTCACCGGCCAGGATGAGCACGTCGGCGAGACCATGATGGTGGGCTACCTCCCCGACGGTGACGAGTACATCGTCCTGGCGACCGAGGCCGAGACCGCGATCTCGGCCGCACTACAGACGGCCACCGCCGCGACCCTCTTTGATCAGCAGGTTCCCGTCGACATCACCATGCTGACCGACGCCACAGAACGCACTGCCGCGCTCAAGCGGGTCCTCAAGCAGGCTTCCCTTTCCGAACGCCACGAAGCGACGAAGCACCACGAGATCCCCATCGCCCGACTGACACCGCACGACCAGCCCACACCCCGTAGCCCGGTCGCCATTGCCAGGCTGCCCTGAAGACGTTCACCCGCTCCGGCTATCACTGAGTGGGCCCCAAGGGCCCTGCTCCACCCGGGAGACTCCTGTTCACCGAGTCCCTTTCCTTGCTCGGCAGGCAGGCATTCTCGGGGCGGCTCGATGGTGGTTTGTCCTTGCACGCCGTTGGTCCTATCCCCGGATGGGGGCGCGCCGCACATCCCCGGGCTCCAGGCTGTCGACGGCGCTTGCTGCGAGTTCATATCTTCCATGTATGTCGCAAGCTGAAGACGCGAAGCCCGGCAGCTTACCGATGATTGGCGGCATCTTGCTGCTGCTTCTTTCCGCGAGCCTCGCCGGTGTGGCATGGGTGGGCTACGAACGTGGCGTTCCCGGCGTGCCGGACACACCTCCCGAACAGGCAGGAGGAGTGGTCTTATATGCGCCGCCCGACGTTGAATTCGATACCTGGGTCTCCTATTCCCAGAAGGGCTCCCCGAACAGCCCCCTGGCACCCCTGGAAGGGGACTCCATCCTGATCCAGATCAGGTTCACCACCACGCACCGGTCACCGTTCGTGATCGTCGCTGGTTTTCGAGGCGACGCCCGGCTCACCCAGAGCAGCTTCCCCGGTGAGAAGGCGTTTGACGTGGACGAGGCCACCATCGGCAGGTATGACGACCGGCTCTTCTGGCCCTTGAACGGTCAGCGGGGCCTCAGCGGCGAAGGCGACAACGCGCCAGGCCCCACCACTATCCGATACACCTACAAAATCGCCGAAGAGACGGTCACCGCCGGAAACACCATGGTCATTGCCGGTGGCGCGCTCGCCCATCCGGTCTTCAGCTCCGACAATGCGAGAACCGCGATACGCACCAAACGCCTCTACCAGGTGGCCCGCTGCCCAGCATTGAACGACCCGGCCGCGGCCACGTCTTTCAGTCGCGAGCAATGGCTCAGCGCGGTCCTTCCTGCCTGCCGATCCGATTCCGGCCTCACCGATGAGGATCAGCGACGCAATCGCCGCCAGAAATCCGCGATCAATGTCGTACCCGCGTTCTCCAACCCCCGGCTGGACTTCGTAACACGCCCTGTCTCGGGCGATACCGTCCTCGGCTGGCAATTCCCAGGTGACGAGACGGCCCGCGTCAGCGCCAGCTTGACCGACCTTGATGAGGAAGCCCGCGGACAGTCCTCTTTGTTCGCCTCCGGCGTCGCAGTCGGCCTGGCCACCAGCCTTTTCCCCGGCAGCGTGAAAATCATCTACGACCAGCTCAACCAGCGACGCCGATGGCGGCGACAACAGGCACGGCAAGACCCGTTGCCGGACCAATCCATGTAGGCACGGCCGACTCCGGCGCGGCTGGATCAACTCGCACCCGCGCCGCGCGGACGACTTGCCGTCGGGCAGGAGGCGGGATCGCCAAGGCCGGGCACGACCATTGTGACGACGCGCTAGACCAGACGGCGACCGTCGGGGACCCAGAGCCCAGACCATTTGCATGCTTCTCGCCGAGAGGGCGCCTGAACAACTCAGCTCGAAACCGTTCAGACCAAAGGGTCGTGCCGCACGCCAGGACCTGTCCTGGCACGTGAGCTTCATTCGGAAGGGACCGGTATGTCGGCAAAGGTGCCACCCGCCGTGGCCACGGGTGATCAGCTTGAGGGCATGGGCACCGCGCCGACACCCGGATTCCGGCAGCTGCGGAGCCTCCCCGATCAAGATGGTGGTGCAGGCCGGCCTCTGGCGTTTGGTCACGTGGTGTTCTTGTACGCCGCTGGTCATGCCTGGGCTTGCCCCCTGATTGGGGCGCGGGAGCGGAGCGACCACCATGCTTTTTAGGGGCGGAATTCGGCCAGTTTGGTGGCTATCTTGTCGCGGATGCGGTCGCGGGCTTCCTTGCGGGGGACGCCGGACATGAGGAGGCGGTCGTAGTCGGTGTCCAGGTGGCGGATCGAGGCCACCACCGCCAGGGTGATCGCGTTCTCGTCCAACGCTCTTGCCGCTGCTGAACGGCCCACTCTGCCGCTGCCGCGTTGTCCCGCGTGCTCGGCGATTTCGCGGGTTCGTTCGGGTGGGCAGCCGGGGAAGAGGCGGGCTATCTCGGTGGCCATCCGGGTCTGGTATTCGACGTCCTGCTCCGCCCGCCTTACCCGGTCGCGGTCGCGGCGGCGTAGCCGTACCTCTTCGTCGGCCAGGCAGGACTCCTCGGCCAGCGCCAGGGCGGACTCCTCCACCAGCACGCCCACGCGCTGGTAGATCTTGCGTCTGCGGTTGTACTCGACCACTACGGCGGACAGGCCGCTTTCCTTCTTGGCCCGGCGGCTCAGTGTGGCGTTTCCTGCCGGTAGCAGGACCAGGTGGTCCAGGTCCGCGCACGTGAGGCAGTGCGGGCGCTCCTCTTCCATGATCAAGTAGTCGCCGGTGTCGCCGCACTCGGCGCAGGTCCAGGCGTCCACTGGCTTCACGGCCACCAGGTCGGGGGCTTTGGCCTGGCGTTCGGTGATCTGTTTGACGCGGGCTTCGCTCAGGTCGGGGGAGAGCCAGTGGGTTCTGTAGGGCTCCTGATCTCCGTCTCTGGTGAAGCGCAGGTCGCGACGGTCGCGGCTGCCGGACACGTACGGCGTCGCCACTGGCCGCAGCCCCTTGCCCAGCGCCCATTCCCGCAGGTGCGCGGCGGCGTCGAGCAGCCGGTCGTCGTCCACCGCGGCCAGTTCGGCCAGCGTGGCGGCCCGGCCCTGGCGCCAGGTGTCGACGTGCCGCGTGTGCAGCCAGCGCAGGCCGGTGACGACGTCGACGAAGGTCACGTATTTGCGGTGGGTCAGCGCGATCTCGGCCGCTTCCGCCACCCGCCGCGCGAGGTTGGGCCTGCTCACCCACCCAGCATGCCGCATCCTGAGACCGTGTGGTTTTGGGGGTAGATGCCAATCCCTTGGAGTGATCGCGGCAAAGAAGCGAAGTGTGCGACTGATCTGTTTTGCCGCAATCCTGCTCGCCGTCTCATGCGGGCTCACCGCTTCCTGTGGGCTCGCCGCCTCCTGCGGGCTCACCACCTCCTGCGGGCTCGCCGCCGCCACCCCGAGGGTGTCCGGCGCCTTCGGCACCAAGCCGGTCATCAGCCTGCCGACCGGGCGCCCGGACCGGGAGCCGCGGGTCACCGTGCTCTGGGAGGGCGGCGGGCGGGTGACGCAGAAGGGCGACGTGGTGGTCACCGATGTCGAGGTACGCCGCTGGGAGGGCAACAAGCCGTACATGAACACCTACGACACCCGCCAGCCCGCCACCGTGGTGCTCGGCGGCGGGCAGGTGCCGGACGCCTGGCGCGAGGCGCTGGCCGGGCACGCGGCGGGCAGCCGGGTGATGCTGGTCGGCCCGGCGGGCGACGGGGCGCCGACGGGCGTCGGCCCGGGGGAGACGCTGGTGGCGGTCTTCGACATCCTCGGCGGCTACCCGGCCGACGCCCGCCTGCTCGGGGAGGGGCTGCCCGAGCTCCCGGCGGACCTCCGGGCGCCGGGCCCCTCGCGCACGCTCATCGACGGCTCCGGTCCCGTGGTCGAGGCGGGAGCCAAGGTCGTGGTGCAGTACGTCGGCGCCAGGTGGCCCGCGCGCACGGTCTTCGACTCCTCTGTCCGGCGCGGCGGTCCGCGCGGCTTCACGCTCGTACCCGGGGCGGTGCCGCCCGGCTGGGTCGAGGCGCTGACCGGCAGGGCCGTCGGCAGCCGCGTGGCCGTCACCGTCCCGGCCGCCAAGGGCTTCACGACCACGGGCGGCATCGGCGTTCCTGGCGGTGGACCGCTCCTTTATGTCGTGGACATCATCGACACCTTCTGACGGGTCTGGACAACAGGTGGTGCGGGCTGCGCAATCTTGACCGGTGAGCCGCACCTTCAACCTGGCCGACCTGTTCGAGAGCGTGGCGCGGGCGGTGCCCGGCCGTACGGCGCTGGTCGCGGGCGAGCGCCGCCTCACCTACCGCGAGCTGGACGAACGCGCCACCAGGTTCGCCTGCCACCTCAGCGGGATGCGGGTCGGGCGGGGTGACAGGGTCGGCATCCTCGCGCGTAACCGGGCCGAGTGGAAGGAGAGCGAACTGGCCTGCTTCAAGCTGCGCGCGGTGCCGGTGAACCTCGACCACCGCTGCCGCGAGGACGACCTCACCCACGTGCTGCGCGACTCCGGGTGCGCCGCTCTGGTGGGCGAGGCGGGTCTGCTGCGGCGGGTGCCGTGGTTCACGAACACGATCGCGTACGGCCGGCCGTACGAGCGGGCGGTGGCCCTTCCCCGCACTCTGCCGGAACCCCAGGAGCGCTCCGGCGACGATCGCTACCTGATCTACACCTCCGGCACGACCGGCCGCCCGAAGGGTGTGCTCTGGCGGCAGGAGGACGTGTTCTTCGCCGCGATGGGATCGTTCGTGAGTGAGCCGGTCGCCTCGCCGGAGCAGGTCGCCGAGAACGCCGCTGCCGGGGCCGGGCTGCGGATGCTGGTCTGCGCGCCGCTCGCCCAGGCCGCCGGGCAGTGGCTCGGCTGGACCTGTCACACCACGGGCGGCACGCTCATCCTGTGGACCGGGCACGGCTTCGACCCCCGCGCGGTCGTCCGGCTGGCCGAGGCGGAGCGAGCCCAGGTCATGGTGCTGACCGGTGACGCGATGGCCAGGCCGCTGCTGGCGGCGGTGCGGCCGGGGGAACTGGCCGGGCTCATGGCGGTGGTGACGGGCGCGGCGGCCATGTCGGGGCGGACCAAGGCGGGGTTGCGGGCGGCGGTTCCCGGTCTCGCGGCGATCGTGGACGCGCTGGGGGCCGCCGAGTCCGGGCTGGCCTGCCAGGCGATGGGCGCGGGGTTCGGGCTGGCGGACGGCGCGGCCGTACTGGCTGATGGTCTTGAGCCCGCCGCGCCCGGTGAGGAGGGGGTGCTGGGCAGGACCGGGCGGGTCGCGCGCGGCTACTGGAACGGCGCGGACTTCCCGCGCGACGCCCAGGGCCGCAGGTGGGCGGTGCCGGGCGACCTGGCCAGGGTCGAGGACGACGGGAGCGTCACCCTGCTCGGCCGCGCGGCCAACGTGATCCGCACCGGCGGAGGGAAGGTGCGCGCCGAGGAGGTGGAGGCGGTGGTGCGGACGCATCCGGCGGTGTATGACGCGGTGGTGGTCGGCGGTCCCGGGCAGCGGGTGACGGCGGTCGTGGCGCCCGTCGCGGCGCTGTCGCTGGAGGACCTGGCCGCGCACTGCGAGGGGAGGCTGGCCGCGCACGCGGTGCCGGGGGCGTTGCGGCTGGTCAGCGAGATCCACCGGAGTCCGGCCGGCCAGCCCGACTACACGTGGGCCAGATCCGTGGCCGGCACATAGAAGGGGAGCGCGGCGAGGCGCCGCGCTCCCTCAGGAGGTTTCTAGCCGCAGTGTTCGAACGGGCTCGTGTAGGTGGAGCTGCCCGCGGAGCCTCCCCACTTGACGCACTTGTCCGGTGCGGCAGCTCTGACCGGTCCGGCGTAGTAGGAGAAGCTGCCGGAGTCGGTGGTCCTCGGGCTGCCCTGGACTTCAAGGAAGGCGCTGGTCGCGGTGGCCGTGCCCAGCGACGTGTGCTTGATCGTGACCACGCAGTTGTTGCCGTTGGTCGGGTTGTAGAGCAGGTAGACCGTGCCGGCGCTGCCGAGCGCCTGCGAGTCGATGATCTTGTAGCCGCTGCCGCAGACCGACTCGGGCGTGTGCGGGTTGCCGCTGCCGCCGGTCACGTAGCTCATGTACTTGTTCCAGTCCCAGTTCGGGCCCGGGTCGGTGTGGTCGTTGCCGGGCACCTCGACGTGGCCCACGATGTTCGAGCGGGTCTTCGGGATGCCGTAGCGGTCGGCGATGTTGCGGGTCAGCGCCGCCGACGCGCGGTACATCTGGTCGGTGAACCACGAGGCGTCGCTGATGTAGCCCTCGTGCTCGATGCCGACGCTGTTGGTGTTCGCGCCCTTGACGTGCCAGGCGATGTCCTTCTCGCGCACCATCTGCGTGATCTGCCCGTCGGACGAGCGGACCACGTAGTGGGAGGAGACCTTGGCGGCCGGGTTCTTGAACCAGGAGATCGTCCCGGCGTAGGAGCCCTGCGCGACGTGGATGACGATCTTGTTGATCGCCGCGCTGGACGGGCGGCTGGCGACCGTGTAGTTGGAGGAACTGGCCGCCGACCACAGCGCGCCGGGGTAGTCGACCGCCGCGGCGGCGAACGGCGTGTAGTCCTCGCCGCGCTCCGGCTGCACGGCCTGCGGCTTGACGCGCACGCCCTTGGCCTCGAAGCCGCTGGACAGCGCCTCGTAGACGGCGTCGGCGTAGATGGTGGCGGTGCTCTTCGCGCCGCCGTACGCGCCGATCGCCGCGTACCACCGCGCCGGGTCCTTGCGCGCGCTCGCGTCCATGCCGAGCGCGTCGGCCTTGGCCCGCAGTACGGCGGCGCCGCCGAGCACGTTCGCCGCGTCGTCGGTCCTGAGCTGGTCGGCCGGGGTGGAGGTGAGCTTGGCCGCCTCCTCAAGGGCCTTCGGAACCAGGTGCATCAGGCCGTATCCGCCGCTGGCGCTCGGCTCGCCCCGGTGGCCGTCGAGGTGGGTTTCTGCGTAGGCCAGCGCGGCGAGGAGGTCGCGCGGGACGTCGTAGCCGCTGGCCGCCTTGTCGAAGGCGTCGGCGAGCGGGCTGGATTCAGCGGAGGCCGTTGCGGCCTGCTGGCCGGACATCACGAGAAGTCCGGCCAGCAAGAGGATTCTCAGTTTCATGATCCACAGTGCTCGAAGGGAGAGTCGTACACGGCTGTTCCGGCCTTGCCGCCCCACTTGACGCACTTGCCGGGGGCCGCTGCCCTGACCGGGCCCGCGTAGTAGCTGAAGTTGCCCGAATCCGTTATCCGGGCGCTTCCTTGGACTTCCAGGTAGGCCGCGACCGGGGAGGCGGTCCCGAGCGAGGTCTTCTTCAGCGTGACCACGCAGTTGTAGCCGTTGGAGTTGTTGTAGAGCAGGTAGACGGTGCCGCTGGTGCCGAGGGCCGCCGAGTCGACGACGCCGTAGCCGGCGCCGCAGACCTGCTCGGGGGTGTACGGGTTGCTGGACCCGCCGCAGTTCCTGGAGGTCAGCGTCTGGACCGGGTAGCCGAAGGTGGTGCCGTTGAAGACGGCCTTGCGGATGTTGCCCGGGTAGCCTTCGCCCTGCCGTACCTCGTAGTGCAGGTGGGCGCTGATGTTGTTGCCCGGCTTGCTGGTCTTGCCCACGGTGCCGATCTGCTGGCCCTGGGAGACGGCCTGGCCGGCGCTGACCGAGCGGACGTTCAGGTGGGCGTAGTAGGTGGTCCAGCCGCTCCCATGGTCGATCTTGACCAGGTTGCCGTAACCGTTGGTGGAGCCCTGGTGCGCCGAGATCACCACGGTGCCCGACGCGGCGGCGACCACGGGGTCGCCGAGGTCGGCGTCAGCGCTGCCACCGCGGTTGAAATCGATCTCCCACGACTGGTGCGCGCTGCTGGCGCTGGAGTTGCCCGTCCAGCTCTGTCCACAGGGGAACGGCAGCTGGAAGTTGGTGGCAAGGATCTCCGCTTCCGCGGAGAACGGCTCTGGGTCGGCCGACGCGACTGACCCTGTGGTCAGCATCGCGCCGAGGCTGAGTAAGAGGGTGACGCCTGCGACCACTGCTCCTCTGAGCTTCATGGTGATCCTCTCGGGGGGTTCTGGGATCTCTGAGACCAGGGTGTGCATAAGCCGCACAAGAAACGTCCAGAACAGATACAAAGGGCTGTCAGGTCTCCATAAAGGAGCGGATGCGGTCATGTCGGTCACTTTTCATGTGCTCGGACCGTTGGAAGTCAGGTCCGCCGGCGACCCCGTGCGGGTCTCCGGCAAGAAGCCCCGCATGCTGCTCGCCACCCTCCTGCTGAACGCCGGACACGTGGTGGGCGCCGACCAACTCGTCGAGATCCTCTGGCCGGAGCGGCCGCCGCGCTCGGCCCAGGCCAACATCCGTACCTACGTCAGCTCCTTACGCACCGACCTCGGCGGCGGCCACCTGCGCGGCGACGGCAGCGGCTACGCCATCGACGTGCCCGGCGGCGCGCTCGACCTGCTCGTGTTCGAGGACCTGGTGACCCGCGGCGACTACGCCGGCGCGCTCGCGCTCTGGCGCGGCGCGCCGCTGGCCGACCTGCCCGGCAGCCCGCTCTGGGACCGCCGCCTCGAACCCCTCCTGGAGGTACGGCTGCGCGCCGCCGAGAACCTGATCGCCCACCACCTGGAAAGCGGCGACCAGCCCGGCGCCATCGCCCTGCTGAGAAGCCTGATCGCCGAGCACCCCTACCGCGAGGACCTGTGGCAGCAACTCCTGCTGACCCTGCACCGCGGCGGCAGGAAGGCCGAGGCGCTCAAGGCGTACGGCCTCATCCGGGCCCAGCTCGTCGACGAACTCGGCGTCGAACCCGGGGCCGACCTGCGCCGGGCCTACGAGACGATCCTCGCCGACGAGGGCACGCCGGTCGTGCCCAGGCAACTGCCGCCCGACGTGCCGGACTTCACCGGGCGGGCCGAGCCGCTCGCGACCCTGGCGGAGCCGTTCGAGGTGGCGATCGTGTCGGGGCCGCCGGGGGCGGGCAAGACGGCGCTGGCCGTACATGCCGGGCACGCGCTGCGGGAACGCTACCCCGCCGGGCAGCTCTACCTGGACCTGGCCGGAAGGGAACCCGCCGAACTGCTCGCCGAGGCGCTGCGGGCGCTGGGGGTGGACACGCCGCCGCCCACGGCGCACGAGCGGTCGGCGCTGCTGCGCACGGTGCTGTCCGAACGGCCGATGCTCATCCTGCTCGACGACGCCGACGGCGCGGACCAGATCCGGCCGCTGCTGCCCGGCAACGGCTGCGCGGTGATCGTCACCAGCCGCAGGAAGATCACCGAGCTGCCCGGCGCCCTCCAGCTCGACCTGGGCGAGCTGCCGCCCGCCGACGCGCTGCGCCTGCTCGGCCGGATCGCCGGCGGCGACCGGGTGGCCAGGGAACCGCGGTCCGCCCGCGCGATCGTGGCCGCCTGCGGCGGGCTGCCACTGGCCGTGCGCAGCGCGGGGGCCCGGCTGGCCGCCCGGCCCGGGTGGTCGCTGGCCGTACTGAAGGAAAGGCTCGAAGAGGACCTGCTCGGCGAGCTCAAGGAAGTACGCGCCAGCCTCGACCGTAGCTACGCGGCGCTGCCCGACGAGGCGGCGCGCACGCTCGGCACGCTCGGCCTGCTCGGCGGCCAGGCGCAGCCCGGCTGGGTGGTCGGCGCCGTGCTCGACCGCCCGCGCGCCGACGACGTGACCGACCTGCTCGTCGACGCCAACCTGCTCAGGCTCGTCGGCACCGACCCCGTGGGCCAGCCGCGCTACGTGGTGCCCGGCCTCATCGGCGCCCACGCGCTCGAACGGCACGCCGACCCAGCAGCCCTCGGCCGCGTGCTCGCGGCATGGACGGCCACCACCGAGCACGCCATGACCCGCCTGCCCACCGTCGTCTTCAGCCTCACCTCCGACCGGGCGCCGCGCTGGCAACTGCCCGCCCGCACGCTCGACCGGCTGACCGCCGACCCCACCGGCTGGTTCGAGGCCGAGCACGACACCCTGGTCGGAGCCGTGCGCGTGGCCGCCGAGGCCGGTCTCGCGGCGTCGGCGTGGGGGCTGGCCGCCGCGATGGTCCCCTACTTCGACCTGCACTGCCACTTCGACGCCTGGTCCCGCACGCACGCGCTCGCACTCGCCGCCGCACGCTCCTCAGGCGACAGGTACGGCGAGGCCGCCATGCTCAGAGGCCTGGCCCAGGTCAGCCTCTACCAGGACAGATACGAGGAGTCGGCCGGCCAGTTCAGCCGCGCCCGCCGCATCTTCCGCGAACTCGGCGACACCAGGGCCGAGGCCACCACGTTGTGCGGCCTCGGCGCCGTGCGGCAGTTCCGGGGCGACGTGGCCAAGGCGCTCGGCCACTACCGGCGGGCGCTCGCCATGTTCCTGGCCGCCGGCGACCAGAACGGCGAGGCCTTCGTCCGCCAGGCCATCGGCCGCCTCTGCCTCAGGAACGGCGACCTGGCCCAGGCGGGCAAGTGGCTCAAGCAGGCCATGCGGCTGGCCCAGGAACTCGGCGACTCCCACCGGGAAGGCTGTGTGAGCCTGCAGATCGGCCGGCTCCAGCAGGCCGTCTCCTTCCACCGGCACGCCCTCGACATCTTCGAATCGCTCGGCGACCGGCACTGCGGCGCCTACGCCATGCAGAGCCTCGCCGGGCTCCAGGTGGCACGCGGCGAGTGGGCGCCGGCCTCCGCCGGTCTCGAACGTTCCCTGGAGGTCTTCCAGGAACTCGGCGACCGCAGCGGCGAGGCGCAGACCACCGAGATGCTCGGTGAACTGCACCGCTCGGCCGGACGCACCCATCTCGCCAACGACTACCTGGAGCACGCGAGCACGCTGCGCCGCAGCCTCTAGTTGAGGTCGGCGCGCAGAATGCTGTACAGAACACCGTCCTGCCACTGGCCGGCCCGGAAGCCGATACCTCGAAGGACGCCCTCCCTCGTGAACCCGGCCTTCTCCAGCGCCCGCTGCTCGGCCAGGTTGGACAGCTCGGTGGCGGCCTGGATCCTGTTCACCGTCGAGTGGTCGAACAGCTATCCGACCAGCAGCCGCTGGGCGAGCGTGCCGTAACCCCGGCCGCGGGACCCGGGAGCGACGATAAGTCCCATCTCGTAGCAGAAGGAGACCCTGCTGGTCATCTTCTTGTGCCACGACACGAAGCCGAGCCGGTCGTCGTCTCTCGTGATGATCAGATAACCGCCCTCGTCGTTGAGGAAGCCGTTCTCCTCCCAGCGCCGGCGGTGGTGGTGCGGGTCGTGCCAGCCGTACCACTGGTGGGCCCCCGAGCCCTCTAGGTCGTTGGTCAGGTGATTGAGGAAGGGTAGGTCGTCTTCGCGCACAGGACGCAGTGAAACATCCATGATCAAGACAGTACGCGGCGGAAGAGGCGCCTGAGACGGGATTCCTGACGAATGCCTTCCAGGGACGCCAGGCTGTCCGCGGCGGTGGGCCGCTTGGCCGGAGCGTCGTCGAGCATCCTGGCCACGACCTCGGGGACGTCCCTGGCGTCCGTGTCCTCCGGCAGGCCGCCGGTCAGGAGCTGGTAGGCGATCACCCCCGCGGCGTACACGTCCGAGGCCGGGGTCATGCGGTCCGGGCCCTCCTGGCACTCCGGCGCCACGTAGTGCATGTCGAGGACGTTGCCGAGTTCGTGGGCGACGGTGAAGTTGCGAGCGCCCGGCTTGGCGTAGTCGAAGCCCGTCAGCACCGCGTGACCCTCGTCCGTCACCAGCACGCTGGCCGGGGTGAGGGCGCGGTGGATGACGCCGTTGGCATGGGCGTGGGCCAGGCCGCGCAGCATGTCCTGGACGACGGTCAGGCGGGCGCTCTGCCGTACGTGCAGGGCCTGGCCGTGCACGTCGTCCAGGACCAGCACGAAGCGGCTCTCGTCGTCGATGGCGAAGAAGTCGCGGGAACGGACCACGTTCGGGTGGGGCGGGATGCGGGTCAACGACTGGTAGGCGTTGGCTATGCGCTGGCGTTCGGCGACCCGGCTCGGCTGGTCGGCCAGGGGGTCGGCCTGGTAGACGCGGAGCAGGACGGTCTCGCTGCCGGGGAGGGTGGCGTTGAAGGCCCGGTACTCGGTCACCTTGGCGTCGCCGCCCAGTTGTTCCTCCACCTCCCAGTTGCCGAACCTGGGTGGGGCGGTGCTGCGCCGTACGGACTGGTGGAGGGCGTCCAGGATCGCGGTCACATAGGGGCGTACGTCGGGGCTGCCGCCGCGGCGCACCCGCGTCACGTCGGCCAGCGTGGAGATCAGGGCGTCGAGGTCGGCCACGTTGACGGCGTCGCGGCCGGACGGGTCGTGCAGTTCGGCGTCGGGCGAGGTCAGGACCACGAGGCTGTCGACGTAGACGCGCTCCAGCCTGCGGTGGGCGTCGACCAGCAGGCCCTTGAGCGCCCTTGCCGTGCCTCTGAGCTTGGTGACCGGCGAGCCGACCGCGCCGCCGCGCTGCGGGAACCACCGTCCGCCCGAGACCTCGATACGGCCCCGCGTGCCTTTGACGTCCACCACCACGAGGGAGTGGGGCGTGAGGACGATCAGGTCCACCTCGAACAGATCGTCGCCCCGGGGGACCTCGACGTTGTGCAGCAGGAGCCAATCGTGGGGGGCGTGGTCGCGTAGGTGGGCGATCACCCTTCGCTCGGCGTCGTTGACCGGAATGCCTCCGCCGACGATCTCTGCCATAGGGGCCATCCTCGCACGCCCCCCACCCACTCCCCGCCCGCCTCCAGCCCGCTGGGACCCGCGCCCCTCGCCGCCCGCATCCGCCGAAGACCCCAACCTCGTACCTCCTCGCCGCCCGGCTCCCTGGACCTCGAAGGGCACCCCGACCCCGGGGCAGGACGCCGCAGAGACATGGAGCTGTGGGCCCCCGGACAGCGGAGCTTGAGGGCGCGGGGTCCGAAGGCGCAGGGAGCGCAGGGATCGAGGCACGGGGCTAGAAAGCGCGGTCCTGTCCCGGAGGGCGGAGGTCTCGGGAGGCGGGAGCTTGTGGGGAGATGGACCATCCCGAGAGTTGACAGCATGCTGTCGTCATGACAGAATACTGTCATGACGAAAACAGTTCACCACGCCGTGTACGACACCCTCGCCGACTGGGAGACCGGGCACGCCACCGCCCACCTCCGCAACGGTGCCTGGCACCGCGAGCCCGGCGGGTTCGAGATCGTCACGGTCGGCGAGACCCTCGACCCGGTCGTCACCTCCGGCGGCATGCGGATCGTGCCCGACATCACGCTCGACCAGCTCTCTCCCCAGGACAGCGAGCTGCTGATCCTGCCCGGCGCCGACACGTGGGTGAGCGGGGAACTCGACGCGTTCGGGCGCAAGGCCAAGGAGTTCGTGGCGGCGGGCGTCCCGGTCGCGGGGATCTGCGGCGCGACGGTGGGGCTCGCGAGGCAGGGGCTGCTCGACGAGCGCGCGCACACCAGCAACGTGCTGGAGTTCCTGACGATGACGGTGCCCGGATACAAGGGCGCGGAGCTCTACGTCGAGGCCGACGCCGTAACCGCGGACAACGTCATCACGGCGGGTGCGACCGAGCCCGAGGCGTTCGCCCGCGAGATCTTCGCCCGGCTCGGCGTCTACGAGCCCGAGGTGCTGGACGCGTGGTTCCGGCTGTTCAAGAACAGTGACGCCTCGGCCTTCGCGGTGCTCGAGGCCGCCGGGCAGTCGTGAGCGAAGAGGCGGATCTGCTGTCCGGGAGCGCGATCACCTCGTTCCGGCTCAACGGCCAGTTCCTCGCGATCGCCGAGGAACTGGCCCGCCCTGCCGGGCTCACCGCCGCCTGGTGGCAGGTGCTGGGCGCGGTGCTGCGCGAGCCGCTGCCGGTGGCGGGCATCGCCCGCGTCATGGGGATCACCCGGCAGAGCGTGCAGCGGATAGCGGACCTGCTGGTGGAGAAGGGGCTGGCCGAGTACCTGCCCAACCCGGCACACCGCCGGGCGAAGCTCCTCCGGCCCACCCCCGAGGGCTTCTCCGCCGTGGAACGGATCGGCCCGGACCACCAGAAGATGGCCGAACGGATCGCCGACGCGGTGGGCGACGACTGGCCCGCCTGCCTGGCGGCCATGGAACGGCTCTCGCAAGCCCTCGACACCCTCGCCGACCAGCAACGGTAGCCACCCCAACGCCCGCCATGGCTCCGGCCACGGCGGGCTTGGGGGTGTGGTGGTTCCGTCTCCATCAAGTGATTGACTGAGGGAAATGTCCGGAATATGGTGACTGGGTGCATCCCCAGGAGAACATCGTCAAGGTGGCCACGCAGCTGTTCGCGGCGCTCGGCTACGACGGCACCTCCACCCGCCAGATCGCCGACGCGGCCGGGCTCAACATCGCCACCGTCAACTACCACGTGGGCGGCAAGCGCGAGCTCTACCTCACCGTCATGGAACGCGCCCACACCGCCGAGCGGGCCACGCTGGAAGCGTCATTGGCCCGGTTGTCCGGGGCCGATCCGGTCGAAGCGATCCACCGCCTCATCGACGACTACCTCGACTTCTGCCTTGAGCACCCCGAGGTGCCCGCGCTGTGGATGCACCGCTGGCTGTCCGACGCGAGCGACCTCACCGACCTGGAACGCCAGTACGTACGCCCGCTCGTCGACGCCGTCACCCGTGCCCTGGAACCCGCCGTCACCGCCGGGGTGATCGACCGGGGCGTGGACGTCGAGATGGCCATGTGGTCGGTCATCTGGTGCGTGCACGGGTTCGCCAAGGGCGGGATCCTGGACGCCGACGGCAACCGCAGGGGCGCGGGCGACCGGGCCGCGTCCCGCCGCTTCCGCACCCACCTGCACCAGACCGTCCACCGCACCCTCGCCCTCCCCGGCATCCTGCCGTGACCCCGCCGCCCAGCAACGGCCCACAAAAGCCACAAACCGACGGCACCGAGCAAGGGCTCGGCCGGGGCAGGTTGTTCGGCTATGGGGTCGGGTCCGTCGGGACCGGGGTGTTCTCGGCGGTGCCCGGCCTCCTGCTGCTCTACTACCTCACCGACGTCCTCGCCGTCCCGGCCGCCATCGCGGGCGCCGTGCTGGTCGCGCCCAAGATCTGGGACGTCCTGCTCAACCCCCTGGTCGGCGCCGCCAGCGACCGTGAGGCCGTACGCACCGGCCGCAGGACCAGGCTGCTGCTGGCCGGCGCGGTCGCGCTGCCGGTGGCCTTCGCCCTGATGTTCGCGGTACCGGCCGGTGGCACGGGGTTCGCCGTGGCCTGGGCCGGAGGAGCGTTCCTGCTGGCCGCCACGGCGTTCGCGTGCTTCCAGGTGCCGTATGTCGCGCTGCCCGCCGAGATGGCCGGGGACCAGCGCGGCCGGACCAGGATCATGTCGTGGCGGGTGGTCTGCCTGACGGCGGGCATCCTGGTGGCGGGCGGGCTGGCCCCCGCGGTGGTGGATCTGGCGGGCGGCGGCAGGGCCGGGTACGCGGTCATGGGGGTCGCGGTCGGCGCGGTCATGGCGGCGGCCCTGGTCGGGGCCACTCTGGGCACCCGCTGGGTCACGTCGAGTCCGGGAAAGCACCAGCTCGGCCCGGTCGCCGCGTTCCGCATGGCGCGGGGGAACCGGCCGTTCTTCGCGCTGCTGGCCGCCTTCGTGACGCAGGCTCTCGGGGTCGCGGTGATGCTGGCCGGCGCCCCGTACGTGGCCGCGCACCGGCTGGGCGACTACAGCCTGACGTCGCTGATGTTCGTCTGCCTGGTCGGGCCGAGCCTGCTGGCGGTGCCCGCCTGGTCCCGGCTGGCCCGCGCCTACGGCCATGTGCGCTGCTACGTCGCCGCCACGCTGGGTTTCGGGCTGGCCGCGCTCGGCATGGTCCCGGCGATCGCCGCGCGCTCGCTGGCCGTCACCCTGGCCCTGACCGCCCTGGCCGGGGTCTGCTACGCCGCGCTGCAACTGCTGCCGCTCTCGCTCCTGCCCGACACCGTCCACGCCGACACCGCCCGCACCGGCCAGGCGCAGGCGGGCGCGTTCACCGGCCTGTGGACGGCGGGGGAGACGGCGGGGCTGGCACTCGGGCCCGGCCTGTTCGCCGCGGTGCTCGCCCTGTCGGGCTTCACCTCGGCCGCTGCCACACAAGCCGCCACACAGGCCGCCGTGCAGACCGAGCCGGCGCTCACCGGCATGCTGCTCGGCTTCACCGCGCTCCCGGCCGCGCTCATGCTGCTCAGCCTTCCCCTCATCAGCTGGTACGGCCGGCTCGCCGTACCCCGTGCAGAAGCCCAGAAGGAGACCGCGTGAGGACCGCCGAGGAGTTGCTGGCCGAGATCGCCGCGCTGAAGCGGCACGACCTGCCGGTACGCGGCGGCCAGGTGACCGCCTACGTCTACGACACGGGCCGGCCGGAGGTGCACGATGCCGCGGCCCGCGCCTACTTCGAGATGCTGGAGGTCAACACTCTCGACCCGACCGCCTTCCCCAGCGTGGTGGAGATGGAGAAGCAGGTCGTCGGCGAGGTGGCGGCGGTGCTCGGCGGCGGGCACGGGATCTTCACCAGCGGCGGCACCGAGTCGATCATGCTGGCGGTCAAGGCGGCGCGGGACGCGGCGGGACGGGGCAGGCCGAACATGGTGGTGCCGGTGACGGCGCATCCGGCCTTCCACAAGGCGGCGCACTACCTGGGCGTGGAGGTCAGGGCGGTGCCGGTGGATCTGGAGACGTTCAAGGTGGCGGCGGCGGCCGTACGGGAGAGGATCGACGGGGACACGGTGCTGGTGGTGGCGTCGGCGCCGTCGTATCCGCAGGGTGTGGTCGATCCGGTGGCGGAGGTCGCCGCGGTCGCGGCCGCGGCGGGGGTGCCGTGTCACGTGGACGCGTGCGTGGGCGGGTGGCTGCTGCCGTGGCTGCGGGAGGCGGGGGCGGAGGTGCCGCCGTTCGACCTGTCGGTGCCGGGGGTGACGTCGATCTCGTGCGACCTGCACAAGTTCGGCTACGCGCCCAAGGGCGCCTCGGTGGTGCTGTTCGCCGATCCGGCGATGCGCAGGAAGGCGTACTTCGCCTCGGCGGCCTGGCCGGGTTACACGGTGATCAACGCGACCGTGCAGAGCTCGAAGTCGGCGGGGCCGCTCGGCGGCGCGTGGGCGACGCTGCGGATGCTGGGTCACGACGGGTACCGGGAGCTGGGTCGGGACACGCTGGAGGCGGCGCGGCGGCTGCGTGAGGGGCTGGCGGCGATCGCGGGGTTGCGGGTGCTCGGGGATCCAGCCGGGTCGCTGATCGCGTTCACCTCAAGCGAGATCGACGTCTTCGTGCTGGCCGACGAGGCGCGGGCGCGCGGGTGGTTCATCCAGCCGCAGCTGTCGTACGCCGGAATCCCCGCCAACCTGCACATCACGGTCACCGGCGCCACGCTCAAGGGCGTGGACGCGATGCTTCAGGTGATCGCGGAGTCGGCGGAGGCGGCCAGGGAACGCGGACCGGCGCAGGTGCCGGACGGCCTGGTCGAGATGGTGGCTGAGCTGGATCTCGACGCGCTCGGCGACCGGGAGTTCGGCGACCTGGCGGCGGCGGTCGGGGTGGATCTCGGGGGCGGCGGCCAGCCGGGGATGGCCGTGGTCAACACGATCCTGGACGCGCTGCCCGCGGCCAAGCGGGAGGAGATCCTGGTCAGGTTCCTGGCGGTCATCTACACCTGACACGATGGGCCCATGGCCAAGCGTCCCTGTCCCTGCGGGCTGCCCGCCCTCTACGCCGAGTGCTGCGGGAAGCTGCATCGCGGCCAGGCGCGGGCGGTGACCGCCGAGCAGCTCATGCGCTCGCGCTACAGCGCCTTCGCCGTCGGCGACTCCGCCTACCTGCTGCGCTCCTGGCACCCGCGTACCCGGCCCGGCCGGGTGGAGATCGAGCGCGGGCTGCGCTGGGACCGCCTGGAGATCGTCGCGGCCACGGCGGGCAGCGCGATCCACACCGAGGGGACCGTGGAGTTCCGCGCCCACTTCACCCAGGCGGGCACGGCGGGCTACACGCATGAGGTGAGCAGGTTCGTCAGAGAGGGCGGCGCCTGGGTCTACCTGGACGCCGCCCCCTCCTAGCCACCTAGGCGAACGCCCAGGTGAACAGGTGCATGGCGCCTTCGGGAACGGGTCCGAAGGTCAGGCTGCGCACCTGCTTCGACGGGTCCAGCGCGATCGGCTGGGCGGCGAACAGATACGACGGGATCGGCTGGAAGGCCCACGAACCGCCGAACAACCGGTTGGGGAGCGTGGCCACGATCTCGTTGCCGTGTCGCGGCTGGGCGCTGCTGAAGTTCAGGATCCAGTCGCTGAAGCCCAGCTTGCCGGTGCCCGTGGTGCCATCGGTGTAGGTGATCGTGACGTCCACCTCGGGGTAGCCGAACGTGGCCGAGCCCAGGAACGCGACCTTCGAGGCCCCGGCCGGCGCCTTCACCTCGACCGGCCCGTTGCCCACCCGAAGATGGTCCCACTCGCCGGGCTTGCGGTCGGGCCAGGTGAACTCGAACTCCTTCCACTTGTACGGCTTGCCGGGCACGAACCCGTTGGCCGCCAGCCCCTCGTTGGAGTAGCTGAAGTTGAAGCCGTCGAGGTTGGCGATGCCCGGATGGTCCGGGTCGCCGACGCCGGCGCCGTTCTGCGCCCAGGCCACGGTGCCGCGCTGGGCGACGTTGAGCCGCACGCCCGCGCTCACCTCACCGGCCACGATGTCCCCTGTCGTAAAGTCCACCTCCTGGAACCCGGTGGCCATTCCGGGACTCACCGAGATGACCACCTTCTGCGTGGCCTTGCCGCCCGCCGGGACGCGCAGGGTCCCCGAGGCCGGCGTCACGGTGATCCCGGCCGGCGCCTTGGCCGTCCAGGCGACGGTCTGCGCCCGCCCCGACGACTGCACGGCCAGCTCGCTGCTGAAGCTGCCGCCGGGCTCGACCGGACCGCTGCCCGGACTCAGCCCGGCCAGGTACGGCTTGACGCCGTCGCCGAAGCTCGGGGGCGCGTTCCAGGGCTCGCTGCCGAACTGGGTGTTGGGCTGGGCGCCGAGCGTGAAGTCCAGCCGCCCGCCGCGCTGCGCGAACGACTCGGGCAGCCAGGCCTTGCCGGTGGCGGCGCCGTTCACCCGCAGTGTCCGCACGTAGGGGTTGGTGGCTGCGCCGGGCGCGTTGACCGTGATCGTGCCCTGCGGCCTGGTGACGGTGACGCTGTCGAACAGCGGCGTGTTGACCATCAGCTCGGCCCGGCCGGGGATCGCGGGGAAGAGCCCCATCGCCGACCACACGTACCAGGAGCCCATGGCGCCCAGGTCGTCGTTGCCGACCAGCCCGTCGGGGCCCGACTTGAACAGGTCCTGCTGCACCCGGCGCACGAGCTCCTGCGTCCGGTACGGCCGGCCCGCCCACGCGTAGAGCCACGGCGTGGCCAGCGAAGGCTCGTTGCCCAGGTAGGCGAACGGCTCGTGCGGGCCGGCGTTGAGCTTCTTGAAGAAGGCGTCCAGGCGCGGCACCACCTGAGCGTTGCCGCCCATGACGTTGAACAGCCCGCGCACGTTGTGCGGCACCATCCAGTGGTATTGCGCCCCGTTGCCCTCCACGTACAGCTGCATGCTGGCCGGGTCGAACGGCGAGACGAACGAGCCGTCCTTGGCCCTCGGCTGGATCCAGGCGTTGGCCGGGTTGTAGAGGTTCTGCCAGTTCTGCGACCTGGCGTTGAACTCCTGCGCGATCTGCGTCTGCCCGAGCCGGGCGGCCAGTTGCGCGATGCCGAAGTCGGCGACCGTGTACTCCAGGGTGGTGGCGGGGTCGATCGGCACGTAGCCCTGGCTCATGTAGGCGGCGTTGCCGGGGCGCTCGTCGTAGCCGAGCAGCGGGCTGCCGATGTCCTGCGGGCCGACCCTCCTGGCCGCCTCCGCCATCGCCTGGACCGCCTTCTGGGCGTCGAAGTCGCGGGCGCCGAAGGCGTACATGCTGGCCAGGATGGAGTGGTAGGGGTCGCCGACCATGACGCCGGTGATCGCGATCTGGTGGGACCAGCGGTCCCAGACGTTGCCGACGGCCTGGGCGTTGTCGTACATCGACTGTGCGATGTCGGCGCCGACGACCGGGTCGAGCAGGGCGATCAGCTGGACCTCGCTGCGGTAGATGTCCCAGCCGGAGAAGAGCGCGTAGTGGTGGCGGCCCGGCCGTACCTGCTTGGGCTTGTGGTCGAAGCCGGGGTACTGGCCGTCGACGTCGTCGGCGACGTGGGGCTGCAGCAGCGCGTGGTAGAGGTTGCTGTAGAAGGTGCGCTGACGGTCCTCGCCGCCGCCGGTGACCCGGATCTGGCCGAGCCGCTTGTTCCAGGCGGCGAAGCCCTGGTCGCTGATCTGGTCGAGGTTCTGCGTGCCGACCTCGGCGGCGAGGTTCTTCTTGGCGCCGTCGAGGCTCACGTAGGACAGGCCGACGCGCATCTGGACCGGCTGGCCGGGGTCGAACTGCAGGTAGGCGCCGGATCCCGGACCGCTCGTGACGACGTCGCCGTCGCCGACGGTCTCGGCGTTCGCGACGCGGGCGGGGCCGTTGTTCTTGACGCTGGCGGCGCCGGGGGTGACCGTGTCGTTCTTCCACGTGCCGTACGCGGTGACGGGCCGGTCGAAGGTGGCATGGAAGTAGACCTTGTAGCGCATGGGCGGGCCGCAGAAGCCGCCGGTCTGGATCCAGCCTTCGACGGTGTTGCCGCTGACCCTGGTCTCGCCGTCGTCGACGCCGTTGATGGAGCCGCTGGTGTTGAGCAGCACGGTGCCCGGCTTGCCGGTCGGGAAGCTGAAGCGGCCGACGCCGGCGCGGGTGGTGGCGGCCAGTTCCACTCCCACGCCAGTGTCGAGCGTGGCCGAATAGGAGCCGGGCCGGCCTTTCTCATTCTCGTGCTTGAACGTCTGGACGTAATCCCAGCCATTGGTGGCCGGGGAGCGGCCGATGACACCGGAGAACGGCATGATCGGGAAATCCTGGGCGCCGTTGCAACCGGGACCGGATATGTGCGTCATGGAGAATCCGCGCAGGCGGTTGTCCTCCCACGCGTATCCGCCGCCGGCCTCTCTGACGGTGTCAGGGCTCCACTGCATCATGCCGAACGGCAGGACGGCGCCGGGAAAGGTCATCCCTCCGCCACCGCCGTGCCCGAAGTCGGGGGCCGCTTCCTTGGTGCCGTGGAAGACGTTGACCAGGGCGGCAGGGTCGGTCTGCGGGGAATGGACGGTGGCCCCCGGCGGAACCGCCAGCGAGACCAGAAGCGCGGAAACGATAGGTAAGGACCATTGGGACACGTCAGTCCTCCAAAAGTGAAGATCCCGATATGGAAGCGCCTATGACGAACTCCGGTCAACGCGCAGAAAGGGCGGCAACAAGCTGTCATCGGCAACCGGACAATAAGGGTTGGCAGGGCGTTGTGATCTTGGCACTTTTGCCATTAACCACTGCCGAGCGTCAGGAAATCTCCAGCGATGACAGTTCTGTCAGAACGAATCACTGATACGAGGGCGCCGTCGGTCCGCCTTTCCCGCCTGCTCGACCCCGACACCGCCGTCCCGCTTCACGAGGAGGACGGCAGCGGCGTCACCGCTGTTCGTGGCCTGGTGGACGGGGCGCCCGTGGTGGCCTTCTGCACCGACGCCACGCTCAAGGGCGGCGCGCTCGGCGCGGCCGGGGCCCAGCACATCGTCGAGGCGATCGACGTCGCGGTGCTCCAGGGGTCCCCTGTGATCGGTCTGTGGCACTCGGGGGGCGCCCGGCTGGCCGACGGGGTGGAGTCGATGGACGGCGTCGGCCGCATGTTCGCCGCCATGACCAAGGCCTCGGGCGTGGTGCCGCAGATCTCCGTCGTGCTCGGCCCGGCCGCCGGCGCCGCCGCGTACGGCCCGGCGCTGACCGACGTGATCGTCATGACGGAGGACGCCCGCCTGTTCGTGACCGGCCCCGACATCGTCAAGACCGTCACCGGCGAGCAGATCGACATGGCCGGGCTCGGCGGTCCCGCCGCCCACGGGCCCAAGTCGGGCGTCGCCCACATCACGGTCGCCGACGAGGAGGAGGCCTACCGCAGGACCCGCCGCCTGGCCGGGTTCTTCACCCGGCACGGCGCCTTCGACTTCACCGAGCTGAGCGAGCCCAGGGATCTCGGCTCCCTGCTGCCCGACTCGCCGCGCCGCGCGTACGACGCCCGCAAGCTCGTCCGCGCCATCGTGGACGACGGCTTCGAGGAGCTGCAGCCCAAGTGGGCGGGGAACATGTGCACGGGCCTCGGCCGCCTCGGGGGGCGCACGGTCGGCGTGCTGGCCAACAACCCGCTGCGCAAGGGCGGCTGTCTCGACTCCCTGTCGGCCGAGAAGGCCTCCCGCTTCGTGCGCATGTGCGACGCGCTCGGCGTCCCGCTGCTCGTCCTGGTGGACGTGCCCGGCTACCTGCCGGGCGTGGACCAGGAGTGGGGCGGGGTCGTACGGCGCGGCGCCAAGCTCCTGCACGCCTTCGCCGAGTCCGTCGTCCCCCGCATCACGCTCATCACCCGCAAGTCCTACGGCGGCGCCTACATCGCCATGAACTCCCGATCGCTCGGCGCCACGCGGGTCTTCGCCTGGCCGGGCTCCGAGGTGGCCGTCATGGGCGCCGAGGCCGCGGTCGGCATCCTGCACCGCAAGGTCCTGGCCGCCGCGCCGGAGGAGGCGCGGCCGGAGCTGCTGGCCCGCCTGACCGAGGAGCACCAGCGGGTGTCCGGCGGCGTGCAGCGGGCGCTGGCGATGGGCGCCGTGGACGAGGTCATCGCCCCCGAGACCACCCGGCTGCGGCTGGCGGAGGCTCTCGCCGAGGCGCCGTCGTCGAGAGGGCGCCATTCCAACATCCCCCTCTGAAAGGAGGCAGTCATGTCCCAGTTCAAGGTCATCCTGCTCGGCGGCCCGCCGCACCTGCCCGCCGACCGCCGGATCCAGCGGGTCGTCGCCGTCGAGGAGACGTTCAAGCTGCCGCTGGGCGCCGGGTACGAGCACTTCCGGCACCAGGGCGAGAACACCTCCGTCGACGGCGAGGACCTGCCGGTTCTGCGCTGGGTCATGCACACCGCCATCGCGGAGTGAGACCCGATCAGGTGTGCTCACGGGCCAGGCTCGTCGGCAGATCGGTGCGGCGGGTGACGCTGAGCTTGCGGAAGATCCTCGTGAGGTGCTGCTCCACGGTGCTGACCGTGATGAACAGCTTCCCGGAGATCTCGCGGTTGGTGAAACCCTCCGCGGCCAGCGTCGCCACCCGCAGTTCGGCGTCGCTGAGCACCGGGCTCTCGCCGTGGTGCTCGGGCTCGGGCGCCGGGTCGGTCCTGCGCCCGCGCGACAGGGCCCGGCTCAGCGGGGCGGCGTGGCAGGCTTCGGCCAGGACGCGGGCCCGCCGCCCGAGCATCCCGGCCCGGCGCGCCTCGCCCTTGGCGTGGTAGGCCTCGGTGAGATCGAACAGCGCTCTGGCCAGCTCGTACCGGTCGCCGCACGACTGCAGCAGGTCGCTCGACTGGCGCAGCAGCATCGGCCGGGTACGCGGCTCGCTCACCGAGGCCAGCACCCGCAGCGCGATGCCGTGGACCCGGTTCGACCGGCCGCGGCAGCGGGTCAGCTGGTCGTCGATGAGCCGGCGGGCCTCCTCGGTCTGGCCGAGCTGGATCAGCGCCTCGGCCGCGTCCACCCGCCAGGGCAGGAACCCGGGCACGTCCATCTCCCACTTGCGGATCAGCTCGCCGCAGTGCATGAAGTCGCGCAGCGCCTGCCTGGGCTGGTCGGCCGCGAGGTTGAAGCGGCCCCTGCCGTAGAGGTACTGCAGGCCGTAGCGCGTCTCCAGCATCGCGTCGGGAACGGGCTCGTCGAAGCGCGACAGGCACTCGTCCAGGCGGCCCATGGCGGAGCCGGCCAGCAGCAGGGTCCCGAGCGGGCTGCCGACGGCCACGCCCCAGCTGCCGGCCGGGATGATCTCCAGCGCCCGGGTGGCGTCCTCGGCGGCCGCGGCCAGATCTCCTCTGCGCAGCGCGATCTCGGCGCGGATGGCCGACAGCCGGGCCTGCCTGCTCGGGGCGCGGCGGGCCGCCGCCTCCTCGATGAAGGCGTCGCACCAGGGCGCGGCCTTGCCGGAACGGTCGGTGTAGGTGAGCGTCAGCAGGGCGCTCTCGACCGTGTCCATGGACATCTCGTCCAGGTGCGAGCCGCGCAGGATCTGCTCGGCCGTGGCGATCGTCTCCTCCTTCGGGCCCTCGGCCAGCACTCCGGCCAGCGCCTCCGCCGACTCCATCCGGCGGCCCACCCGCAGCGACGAGGCGGCGCTGCCCGCCTGCTCACGGGTCAGGCCGGGCAGATGCCGCAGGAACGAGGGGTAGGTGCCGCGGAACCACGGCCGGGCGGCGGCCACCTCCGCCACCGCCTCCTGATCGAGCCGGTCGGGCTCGGCGAGGTGGCCGAGCACCTCCTTGGCGTCGCCGGCGTGGCCGTGCCACAGCAGTGCCTTGGCCAGCACCACCGCGTCGGAGCCGCCCAGGTTGCCCTTGTGCAGGGCGTCGGTGAGCTCGGCCAGCTGGCCGGTCGGCGTACTGGGGTCGATGCGCCACTTGGCGCGCACCAGCATGGTCGCGATCCTGGCCCGCCGCCGCTGGTCGTCGCAGGCGCGCGAGGCGAGCTTCAGGTACTCGATCGCGATCTCCACGCCGTCGTCGCGCAGCGCGTGCGAGGCCGCCTCCTCCAGCACCGACAGCGCCCACGGCTCCTCCGCGTGCCCGGCCTTCAGCAGGTGCTCGGCCACGACGGCCACCGGCGCGCCCTCGTCGTAGGTGAGCTCGGCCGCCTGGCGGTGCAGGCCGACGCGCTCGCCGGGGTCGAGTTCGCCCAGCACGGCCGACCTGGCCGTCTCGTGGCGGAAGCGGCCCTCGTCGAGCAGGCCGACGCCGTCCAGGGCCATCAGCGCCTTGGCGGTGGCCGGCTCGCTCTCGCCGAGCAGCCTGCCCAGGCGCTCCGGCTCGCCCAGCACCGCCAGGCCCCTGGCCGTCACCAGCATGCGCAGGTCGGCCCGGTGCAGGCAGGTCAGGACGGCGTCGCCGTAGCGGGTGGCGGGGGCGCCGGTGTCCTGGAGGTCCTCCAGCAGCGCGTCGGCCAGCAGCCGGTTGCCGCCGCTGAGCTCGTGGCAGGTGGCCGCGTGCAGCTCGGCCGCCTCGGCGCCGGCGCGCTCGGCCACCCGCTCCGCCACGCCCTCCGCCGACAGGTGCGACAGGCGCACCGGGCGGCAGTGGGGCTGGCGCAGGACCTCGGTGTGGAAGAGGCTCTGCAGGTGCGGGCTGTGGTCGGCGGCGCTGAGGACCAGCATGATCTTGGCGAACCTGACCCGGCGCGCCAGATAGGACAGGCACAGCTGGGAGCCCCGGTCGGCGTAGTGGACGTCGTCCACCATGATCACCAGCGGGCAGCGCTCGGACAGGTCCAGCAGAACCCTGGCCAGCGCGTCCACGACCTGGACGTCCATGTGCTCGATGGCCTCCGAGCGCGGGTCCATGCCGAGCTTCGCGCGGGCGTCCTCGCGCATCAGGCCGAGCGTGGTCTCCTGCTGCTCCTCCGTCAGCGGTGCGCTGTGGATGAGCTGGGAGAGAACGCCCAGCGGGACCTCGGACTCGGCCCGGGAGCCGGTCGCGGTCAGCGGGAGCGCGCCCTGCTCGAAGACGCCTTCGGCGAAGCCGTACAGGAGCTTGCTCTTGCCGGTGGCGACGGCCCCGGTGACCATCGCGATGCGCCCTTTGCCGGACACCGTTTCGTCCAGCAGCGCGCGCAGAGTGGCCAGTGACATCGCTTCTCCCCGTTCCTAGTGCCCCACCGCGGCGACGCTCACGGCACGGCTGGTGTGGGTCTCGCGGACCAGGCGCGTCCCGGCGGCCCGAACGGCCAGGAAGGCGGCGGTGGCGATGTCGGCGTCGATGCCGACGCCCCAGGCCACCTCGTCGCCGAGCGCGCACTCCGCGTAGATCACGGTCTCTTCTCGCGAGCAGCCGCCGAGCAGCCGCTGGTGGGGTTCGAGCTCCTCGTGGTCGAGGGATCGGCCCGTACGGTGGACGACGCGCACCTGGATGCCCCAGGGACCGAGGAGCGCGCCGAGCGTGCGGAACGTGTCGGCCCGCGGGCCGCAGCGGTCGAAGGCCCCGTCCACGTACAGCGACGCGGTGATGGGCGTGTGCCAGCCGACCGCCTCGGAGGCGTCCCCGTGGTACAGGTACTCCTGCACGAACAACGTGCCGATCAGGCTCGGCGACAGCTCGCCGCCCATCGTGTCCGCGTGCGCCTGCACCTTCGCGGCCAGGTCGCTCTGCAGGCCGCGCGGCAGGTTCATGCCGTGCCACGCGCTCATCACGTAGGCGACGCCGCCCTTGCCCGACTGGCTGTTCACGCGCACGACCGCCTCGTAGGTGCGGCCCACGTCCTTGGGGTCCACCGGCAGGTACGGCACCCGCCACGGCAGCTCACCGGCGGGCAGGTCACGCGCGAGCGCCTGCCGTTCCAGCTCGTCGAAGCCCTTCTTGATGGCGTCCTGGTGTGAGCCGGAGAAGGCGGTGTAGACGAGGTCGCCGCCGTAGGGGTGGCGCGGGTGGACGGGAACCTCGTTGCAGATCTCGACGGTGCGCCGGATCGCGCTGATGTCGGAGAAGTCGAGCCCGGGGTCGACGCCGTGGGAGTACATGTTCATGCCGAGCGTCACGAGGCAGACGTTGCCGGCCCGCTCGCCGTTGCCGAACAGGCAGCCTTCGACCCGCTCGGCCCCCGCGAGCAGGGCGAGTTCGGCCGAGGCCACGCCGGTGCCGCGGTCGTTGTGCGGGTGGACGGACAGGCACACGTGCTCGCGCCTGGACAGGTTGCGGCCGAGCCACTCGATCTGGTCGGCGAAGACGTTGGGCAGCGAGCGCTCGACCGTGGTCGGGAAGTTCAGGATGATCCCGCGTCCCTCGCCGGGCTGCCAGACGTCCATGACCGCCTCGCAGACCTCCAGGGAGAAGTCCAGTTCGGTCTCGTTGAACAGCTCGGGGGAGTACTGGAAGGCCACGTCGGTGCCGCGCAGCCGGCGTTCGGCGCCGTCCATCATCACGCGGGTGGCCCGCACGGCCATCTCCTTGCAGCCGTCGCGGTCCATGCCGAAGACGACCTCGCGGAAGACCGGGGAGGTGGCGTTGTAGATGTGGATCATCGCGCGGTTCGCGCCCTTGAGGCAGTCGATCGTCTGCTCGATGAGCTCCTCGCGCGCCTGAGTGAGCACGGTGATGCGGACGTCGTCGGGAATGCGGTCCTGCTCGATGAGCATGCGCACGAAGTCGTGGTCGCTCCGGCTGGCCACGGGAAAACCGACCTCGATCTCCGTGAATCCCATATCCAC
This sequence comes from Nonomuraea sp. NPDC050540, assembly GCF_044457485.1. Classification (NCBI taxonomy): domain Bacteria; kingdom Bacillati; phylum Actinomycetota; class Actinomycetes; order Streptosporangiales; family Streptosporangiaceae; genus Nonomuraea; species Nonomuraea sp. NPDC050540. Next base: position 187,101 of record NZ_JBITHA010000011.1, on the reverse strand, counting down.
CAGAAGCTCGAACATCATGAGCTTGCGCTCGGGGGTCATCGGATTGGCGAGGGACTGGTTGCCGTCGCGCAGATCCGTCGACAGCCAGCGCGGCGCGGTCCGAATTCGATTGCCGGGCCATGTGCGGTCGACCAGGTCGATGGGCGTGAATCCGGCGTAACGCTCGACACCCTTCATCGGTTTTCCTTTCGCAGGCCTTTTCAATGCAGAGCGGGGAGGTCGAACGTGGGCTTCACGCCCAGCTCGGCGTCCAGGAGAATGCGCAGCCCCTCGTAGGCGCGCCGGGCGTCGGTGCGCCGGCCGGCGCGCGTGAGCGCGGTTATGAGCTGGGAGTGGAAGGTCTCGTTCAGTGGATGCGCGGCGACGAGCGCGCGCACTTCCTCGATCAGCTCCGTGTGCCTGCCGAGTGTGATCCGCAGGTCGATGGAGGTCTCCTGGGCGCGCAGCCGCTGCTGGTCGAGCGCGGTCGCGGGCGGGCCGAGAACGAAGCCGAGCGGTACGTCGGCCAGGGCGGTGTAGCCGCTCCAGAGGCCGAGCGCCCGCTCCAGCAGCCGTTCGGCGGCGGCGGTCCTGCCCTCGCGGGCCTGCTCCCCTGCCCGTGCCACCAGGCGGGGGAAGACGAGGGCGTCGACGCGGTCCGCGTCGGCGTGCAGCACGTAGCCGGCGGGCCTGGTGACGACCAAAGGCCCCGCCGCGGGCCCGAGCATTCTGCGCAGGTAATAGATGTGGGTCTGCAGGGTCTTCAACGCGTCTTTCGGCGTCCTGGCCGGCCACAATTCATCGATGAACTGATCGAACCCGACAGTACGGCCGGCGTTGAGCGCCAACAGGGAAATGGCCTGGCGAATCTTCGGGCCACGCAGTGCCAGTATTCCAGCGTATTCGTCGCGCACCTCTACAGGCCCGAGCAGCTTGAAATCCGGCATGACATTCCCTATCGTCGCGTTGGGTCGACTTGAGGCGAAGCTAGCCGGGGTTTCGCGGGCCGGGCAAGATGGATTCCCGGGAGGTTGTAGTCCGGGTATCCGAGGAATCATCCGGGACTACAACTTTCGTATCACCCCCTTATCTTCGCGGGTGCCGGGGGCAAGAATCCGGCCATGGCTGGAGTAACCGCGTCAAGGAACGCGACAGGTTCGATCCCTTCGATGCTGGTGATGTGCGTGGCCGAGGCCAGGCCCGCCGTCCTCACCGTGTCCGCGATGCGCTTCCTCACCGGAGTGGTGCTGGCCCTGCCGGTGACGGCGGTGGCTCCAGAGCCGATCAAGGTGCTGCAGGGCGTCGCGGCGTGGGTCCTGTCGATCTTCGCCATCTACCTGTTCAACGGGGTCACCGACGTGGCGGGAGACCGCGTCAACGGATCGGCCAGGCCGATCGCCCGAGGGGCGCTGGATCCGGGGTCGGCGCTGTTCGTGGCGGGTGTGGCGGCGGTGCTGTCGCTGGCCGTCACGCTCGACCTGCCGGGCCCGATGACGCTGATCGTGGGGGCCAACCTGGTGCTGGGCTACCTCTACTCCGGCCCGCCGGTGCCGCTCAAGGGCAGTTCCGGCGGCACCGTGGCGGTGCTGGTGCTGTCCGGGCTGCTGTCATACCTGGGGGGTTTCACGCTCGCCGCAGGGGGGCGGGCCGTCGCCACCCCTATCGGGCTGCTGGTGTTCGCCGCCGCCTCCGTCTACTGGATGACGCTCGTCGGCGTGCCGGCCAAGGATCTGTCCGACCGCGAGGGGGACGCCGCGGCGGGGCGGCGCACGGTCGTGGTGACCAGGGGTGAGCGGGCCTGCAGGTGGTTCATGTCGGTGGCGGCATCTGTGCTGGTCGTGGCGTTGTTCGCGGTGGTCGTGCTGCTGGGGGTCGAGCTGGCCTGGGTGGTCGTGGCGATGGCCGCCGGGGCGGTCGCGGTGGTCGTGGCCGGCGCGGGGCGGGTGCGCTTGGGCGGGGGAAGCCGCCGCGAACAACGCCGGCCGTACCGCGCGTTCATGGCCACACAACACCTGGTTCACATTACCGCGCTGATATCTGGCATTTGACGTTATATGTTGCCAGGATGGCCGGGCTGCGAGATAGTTGAGTGCTCGGTCCCATGGGCGGAAGGGACATCCTTGGATGCGGCATACGGGGTTGGGGGCGACCCGGCGCGAATCGTTGACGCATGTCGGGAAGAAATCCTCGTCGAATTCGAGGCCGCCCTGCTCGCCGCCGGCAACGTTCTGTACACGGATCCGCAGGCCAAGCGACAGGCCCTAATGACCGCGCGTTACGTCCTGGACGATGTGGCGGCTACTCTCCGTGCCGGAAAGGTGCAGATTAACAACCTGTATAAATTCCATGCGTGGGAAGTGGGCAGCCGCCGTGCCGCCACCGGCGTACACCCGAAAGCTTCTCTTGAGGCAGGCTCACTTTTCTTTCGTGTCGCGATGACACGACTCGCCCTTCAGGTCGCCGCGGAATCGGAATCGCCGGCCGAGGCATTCACGCTGGTGGCCACCGGCATGGAGGAGAGCCTGTCGCTGCGCATCCGCGAGGCGTCGGAGAGCTACCACGGCTTCCTGCTCAACCAGGTCCACGAGGCGCAGGAGGACGAGCGCCGACGGATCGCCAGGGAGTTACACGACCGGATCGGCCACGGCATCAGCGTCGCGCACCAGCAGCTCGCGCTGGCCGAGGTCTACCGGGTCACCAACGCCGCCCGCGCCTCCACCAAGATGGGCGTCGCCCAGCAGGCCATCCAGGAGACGATGGAGAACCTGCGCCAGATGACCTCGGAGCTGCACCCCCAGGTGCCGCTGAAGAGCCTGGAGAAGGCGCTGCTCGGTTTCCTGGAGTCGGTCGAGGACGACACGGTCTCCGTCGGGCTCCACGTCAACGGCGACGAGGGCTGGGCCGACGCCCGGGTCCTCGACGAGGCCTTCCTGGTCGTCAGGGAGGCCGCCCGCAACGCCATCAACCATGCCGCGCCCACGATGATCCTCATGCGCGTGGACATCGCCCCTCACGAGCTCGTCGCCACCGTGCAGGACAACGGCAGGGGCTTCGACCCGGCCGTGGTGCGCGGCAAGGGCGGCGTCGGGCTGAGCTCCATGCGCGAGCGCACCGAACTGCTCGGCGGCCGGGTCACGATCTCCAGCGCCCCCGGCAGCGGGTGCCTCGTGGAGGTGTTCATCCCACTGAAGAAGCGGCACGATGACCACGACCCCGGGTAACGCGCTGATCTCCGTCGGCATCGTGGACGACCACGCCCTCTTCAGGGAGGGGCTGCGCGAGATCCTGGAGGCCGGCGGCGACATCGGCATCGTCGGCGAGGCCGGCGACTCGGCGGGCGCCGTCGCCATGGTCGGCGCCACGAAACCGGACGTGCTCCTGCTCGACGTCGAGATCCCCGGCGACGAGGTCACCGAGACCGTCGGCAAGGTACGCAGGATCTCACCCGAGACCCAGATCATCATCCTCAGCATGTACGACGGGCCGCAACTGCTCACCCGGCTGCTGGCCGCCGGCATCCGCGGCTACCTGCTCAAGAGTGTGCACCGGCACGAGCTGATCGCGGCGGTCAAGAGCGTGCACGAGGACCCGTCCAGGGTGGTGCTCGCGGTCTCCCGCCACAGCCTGGCGCACGTGGAGTCGGCGCCGCCCTCCGGCGGGCTGAGCGAGAAGGAGCTGGAGGTCCTGCAACTGGCTGCCCAGGCGCTCAGCAACGCCCAGATCGCCCGCCGGCTCGGCCTGGCCGAGGCCACCGTGAAGCGCCACATGCGCAACATCTTCGTCAAGCTCAACGCGGTCTCGCGGATCGACGCCGTCAACAAGGCCGTCGCGGCCTCGCTGCTCGCGCCTCAGAGCAGGAGCGAGGGCGAGTAGTCGGGGAAGATCCCGGTCAGCTCGTCGCGGGTCTCGCGGCCCAGCGCGACCGTGGTGGCGGCCAGGTTCATCTCCAGGTGCACCTGGTCGCGGGTGCTGGGCACCGGCACCACCCGCGCGTCCTGGGCCAGCAGCCAGCCCAGCGCCAGCCGTCCGGCGCCCAGGTCGAGCTCGGCCGCCGCGGCCTCCAGGCGGCGCAGCGCGGGCACGTCGCGCTCGGGCAGGAAACGGGCGTCGCCGTGACGCCAGTCGTGGGGTCCGAGCACGGCGGCGGATCCGATCCGGCCGGTGAGGAAGCCCCGGCCCAGCGGGCGGGCGGCGAGCACGCCCACGCCCAGCCGTTCCGCCTCGGCCAGGAGGGCGGCGTTGGCCCGCCGTACCCACAGGGAGAACTCCACCGCCAGCGCCGTCACGGGATGGACGGCGTGCGCCCGGCGCAGTTGCGCGGCCGTCGCGCCCGACAGGCCGATGTGGCGGATCTTCCCCGCGGCCACGAGCGCGGCCAGCGCGCCCATGCTCTCCTCGATCGGCACGCGGGGGTCCTGGCAGTGCAGGAAGTAGACGCCGACGCTCTCGACGTCCAGGCGCTTCAGCGAGGACTCGCAGGCGCGCTCCAGGTATTCGGGCCTGCCGTCGAAGTCGATCGTCCTGCCGAGGACGCGGGCGCCGCCCCTGGTGCAGACGACGACCTCGTGCCCACGTCCGGCGACGGCCCGGCCGACCACGCGTTCGACCTGGCCGGCGGCGTAGAAGTCGGCGGTGTCGACGAGGGTCACGCCGGCGTCGAGCGCGCGGCGGATCAGGCCGGCCGCCTCGTGCTGGTCGGCGTGGCCGTAGGCGCCGGCCAGGGCCAGGGAGCCGAGCCCCATGCGGGACACGGCCGGTCCCGCCCGCCCCAACCGCGTATAGCGCATCCTCCTTGATAGCGAATGCCGCTCAAAAAGCGGTCAAATTCCGGGTTAACTCGCACACCGTCGCCCCTATAGGACCGACCCCTAATTCCGCGAACCGGCCCCGGAATCATCTTTGCCGCCCTATTGGAGAATTGCCTCGCATGGGTAAGTTGGCTGGGTGATCGAGGACATCCTCCCCCCGGAGGTCGAGGCCTTCGAGACCTTCGACGATCCTCCCGGCACCGTGCTCTTTCCCGAGGAGGAGGCACTGATCGGGCGGGCGGTGGAGAAGCGCCGACGCGAGTTCGCGACCGCGCGCTACTGCGTCCGGCGGGCCATGGGGAAGCTGGGGATGGCGCCGGTGGCCGTGCTGCGCGGCCCGCGGGGCGAGCCGACCTGGCCGCCCGGCATCGCCGGAAGCATCACGCACTGCACCGGCTACCGGGCCGCCGCGCTCACCAGGAAGCCCGCCATGCTCGGCATCGACGCCGAGCCCGACGCCCCGGTGGGCGACGACGTGATCGAGGCGGTCTCGCTGCCGCACGAGCGCGACATGCTGCGCCGGCTGGCGGCGGCCAGCCCCGGGCCCTGCTGGGACCGGCTGCTGTTCAGCGCCAAGGAGTCCGTCTACAAGGCCTGGTTCCCGATGACGAACCGGTGGCTGGGCTTCTACGACGCCGAGATCGACGTGGACCCGTTCGGCGGCACGTTCTCGGCCCACATCATGGCGGAAGGCCTGCGGTGGCAGGGGCGGTGGCTGATCCGCAACGGCCTGATCGTCACCGCGATCGCGAGGATCGGGATGACATGATCAGATTCGGCGTGGTGCTCATCACCGAAGGCTGCTCCAGGACCGAGTGGATGGACAAGTGCCGGCGGGCGGAAGCGCTCGGCTACGACGTCGTCGCCGTCCCCGACCACCTGAACCTGCTGGCGCCCTTCCCCTGCGCCGTGCTGGCCGCCGAGGCCACCACGCGCCCGAGGATCGGCACGTACGTGCTCAACTCCAGCTTCTACCTGCCCGCGCTGCTCGCCAGGGACGTGGCCACCACCGCCCAGCTCCTCGGCGACCGGCTGGAGCTCGGCCTCGGCACCGGCTACGTGAAGGCCGAGTTCGAGAAGGCGGGCATCCCGTTCGGCACCGCGTCCTCCCGCGCCGACCGGCTGGAGAGCCTGGTCAAGGAGCTCGACGCGGCGCTGGGGGAGTCGGCGCCGCCCTTGATGATCGGGGGGCACGGCGACCGCATCCTGCGCCTGGCCGCCCAGCGCGCCCAGACGGTCAGCTTCACCGGCGCGCCGTACCGGGCCGAATACGGCAGGACCGCGCTCGTGGACGCGGACGCGCTCGCCGAGCGCGTGGCCTTCGTCAGGGCCGAGGCGGGCGGTCGCGAGCCCGAGCTGAACCTGTTGCCCAAGGCCACCGTGCTCACGCGCGAGCGCCGCGCGGGCCTGGAGAGCCTGCGCCGCTACGCGCCCGACCTCACGGCCGAGCAGCTCCTGGAGGTCCCGACGCTGCTGGTGGGCACGCCCGCGCAGCTCGCCGAGCAGGTCCTGCGCGACAGCGAGAGGTACGGCTTCGCCTACTTCACCGTGACCGAGGCGGCCATGGAGGACTTCGGCAAGGTCATCGAGCGGCTGCGCTGAGACTGTCGAGGCAGGCGCTCAGCGTGCGGGCCTGGACGTTGAGGTAGTAGCTGTGCCGCAGCAGTTCCACGACCTGGTGCATGGCCAGCCAGCGGAAGTCGGGGTGGCCGGGGGCCAGGTCGTCGCCGGTCTCCACGATCAGGTAGCGGTTCCTGGCGTGGTAGAAGCGCCCGCCCTCCTCCGAGAGCACCGTGTCGAAGCGGATGCGGCCGGGCGCGGCGCCCAGCACCTCGTCCAGGAACAGCGGGCGGGCGGCGGGCGGCAGGTGGTCGTAGTTCTCCGGCACGCACTGCACGGTCGGCGCCAGTTCCACCACGTCGGTGTAGCCGGGCTCGACGCGCGCGTGGACCAGCGCGTGCAGGACGCCGCCGATCTGGCGCACGAGGAAGGCGATGACGCCGGTGCCCACCGGCTCGATCATCGGCTGTGTCCAGCCGCTCACCTCGCGTCCGCTGGAGGCGACGCGCACGCCGATGATGTCGAAGAAGCGGCCGCTGTCGTGCGAGATCCGCCCGTCGTCGCGGCGCCATTGCCGCAGCCGGTTGAGCGGGATGGGCTCGGTGCTGATGTCGACGGTCGAGCGGATGCCGCTGAGCCAGCTCAGCACCTCGTCGATCCCGTGCACGGCGCTCTGGCGCGGGTCGCGGGAGCGGATCAGCGCCGCGCGGAAGCCGTCCTCGCGCGGGAGCGGCGTCTCCAGCGCCGGCATGCAGGCCAGTACGGTGCGCGCGTCCATGTTCACCAGGTCGGGCACGGCCAGCATCTCGTGGACCCGTCCCAGCGGCAGCCACCGGAACCCGTCGAGCACCTCGACGTCCGCTGCGGTCTCCACGACCATGTTCCTGTTGCGCTTGCGGTAGAACCAGGCGCCCTGCTCCGACTGGCGCACGTCCGCCAGCACCCGCCCGCTCGGCTCGCGGAAGTGTTCCAGGTACGGCACCGGCCGCCCCTGGTGCACGCGGGTGTAGTTGCTCCTGGTGGCCTGCACGGTGGGCGAGACCTGGGGGCCGTCGTGGTTGCCGGGCTCGTTCTTGGCCTGCATCAGCAGATGCGGCACGCCGTTCACGCGTTTGACGAGGATGCCGAGGATGCCCACCTCGGGCTGGTTGATGATCGGCTGGGTCCAGGCGTCCACGGGGCTGCCGGGAAAGCGCACGTCGAGCCCCTGGACGGTGAAGAACTTGCCGCTGTCGTGGCTGATGTTCCCGGTGCTCTCACACCGGCGCCATCCGCCCAGCTCTTCCAGAGGAAGCCGCTCCACCGCCATCGCGGTGTGCTCGGCGACTTCCTCGAACCAGCTCCTGACGTCAAGAATGGCGGTCTCCTAACAACAGGCCTTTACCGCCGAAGCTCGCATGAGCCCTCATAACACCTCAACCCCTGCTTTTCGGTGATGGAAAATAGGGGTTATCTCTGGGACCGGCCATTCATACGCTCTTAGGGTGGACGCCATGACCGATCGTCCGGAAATCCGAGCCAGTGACCAGGATCGCGACAGAATTGCGGAAATGCTGAGAGTCGCGGTCAGCGAGGGACGCATCGACCTCGAAGAGCTGAACGAGCGCCTGGACCGCACCTACGGCGCGCGTACGCTCCGTGAGCTGGACGAGGTCGTCGAGGACTTACCCCAGAGCGGCCCGCCGCCCACGGCGCTGCTGCCCGCCACCGTGGTGGCCGCTCCGTTGCCCGCCGCCCACCCTGGTGACGTGCTGGAGCTGCACACGCGCAGCGGCAAGATCCGCCAGGACGGGCGCTGGGTGGTGCCGCCGCTCATCACGACCAAGGCACACAGGTTCGGCACCGTGCGCGTCGACTTCACCAGGGCCGAGTGCGCCTACCGTGAGGTGACCGTCGACGTGCAGATCACCTCGTGGTTCGGCGACGTCGTCATCGTCGCCCCCTACGACTGGTGGGTGCAGGACGACGCGGTGACCCGCCGGCTCCTCGGCGCCGTCCACAACAGGCCCATCGTCTCGCCCACCCAGGCCGCGGTCGTCGTGCGGCTCACCGGCTACGTGCAGACCGGTGACGTGTGGGTGAGGTACCGCCGCTGACGGCAATCTTCAGGAGGATCGTATGGCGTGCCGCATCTGTTCCGGCCGGCTCCGCGAGTTCGCGGACTTCGGCCGGCAGCCGATCTCCGACGCCTTCGTCGAACCCGGTGACCCACGCGAGGAGTTCTTCTTCCGGCTCGCGGTCGGCGTCTGCGAGAGCTGCACGATGGTGCAGCTGCTCGAAGAGGTGCCGAGGGAGCGCATGTTCCACGAGGGCTACCCCTACGTCTCCTCCGGCTCCTCGGTCATGCGCGAGCACTTCCACACGCTGGCCAAGCGGCTGCTGACCACCGAGCTGAGCGGCGATGACCCGTTCGTCGTCGAGCTCGGCTGCAACGACGGCACCATGCTGGAGGTCGTCGCCGACGCCGGGGTCAGGCACCTCGGCGTCGAGCCGTCCGGCGGCGTGGCCGACCTGGCCGCCGCCAAGGGCGTGCGCGTGACCAAGGACTTCTTCGAGGCCGGGACCGCCGCCCGCGTACGCGCGGAGGACGGCCCCGCCGACGTGATCTACGCGGCCAACACCCTGTGCCACATCCCCTACATGGACTCCATCCTCAGCGGCGTCGACACGCTGCTGAAGGTGGACGGCGTCTTCGTCTTCGAGGACCCCTACCTGGCCGACATCGTGGCCCGCTCCTCCTTCGACCAGATCTACGACGAGCACTTCTACTTCTTCTCCGCAGGCTCGGTGAGCCGGATGGCCGCCCGCCACGGCTTCGAGCTCGTGGACGTCGAGCGCCTGCCCGTGCACGGCGGCGAGGTGCGCTACACGCTCGCCAGGACCGGAGCCAGGACGCCCGCTCCCGCGGTCGCCGCGATGCTGGCCGAGGAGGACGAGGCCGGCCTCACCCGGCTGTCCGCGCTCGACCGCTTCGCCGCCACCGTCGAGGGCAACCGCGACCGGCTCACGGCGCTGCTGAAGGGGCTGCGCGCCCAGGGCGCCACGATCTACGGCTACGGCGCCACCGCCAAGAGCGCCACCGTGCTCAACTACTGCGGCATCGGCCCGGAGCTGCTCACCTTCGTCAGCGACACCACCCCGGCCAAGCAAGGACGGCTCACGCCCGGCTCGCACATCCCCGTGCTCGGGCCCGAGGCCTTCCGCGACCCCTACCCCGACTACGCGCTGCTGCTCGCCTGGAACCACGCCGAGGAGATCATGGCCAAGGAGACGGGCTTCCGCGAGTCCGGCGGCCGGTGGATCCTGTACGTCCCCGACGTCCACGTCGTGTGATGCGCCATCGCGAACTCGCCGTCGCCGGCGCCTTCGAGTTCACCCCTGCGGTCTTCCCCGACGAGCGCGGGTCGTTCGCCTCGCCGTACCAGGAGGGGGCCTTCATCGCCGCGACCGGGAAGGCGCTCTTCCCGGTCGCGCAGGCCAGCAGGAACGTCTCCCGGCGCGGTGTGGTGCGCGGCATCCACTACACGCTCATCCCGCCGGGCACGGCCAAGTACGTGTACTGCGCGGCGGGGCGGGTGCTGGACTACGCGGTGGACCTCAGGGTGGGTTCGCCGACGTTCGGGCGGTGGGAGGCGGCGGAGCTGAGCCTCGCCAACGGGCGCGCCGTCTACTTCCCGCCGGGCGTGGGGCACGCCTTCGCCGCGCTGGAGGACGACTCGGTGGTGTGCTACCTGCTGTCGGCGGAGTACCGCAAGGAGAACGAGCTCACGCTGTCGGTCTTCGACACCGACCTCGCCCTCGGCCTGCCCGCCGAGCCGGCGCCGATCCTGTCGGAACGCGACGCGGCCGCCCCCACGCTGGGTGAGGCGGCCGCGCTCGGACTGCTTCCCGAGTGGTGATCTAGAGGTGGGGTCTAGAGCACCTCGCGCAGGGCGGCGATGACCTTCTCCTGTACCTCGACCGGGAGCGACGGGTACATGGGCAGCGAGAAGATCTGCCCGGCCAGCTCCTCGGTCACCGGCAGGCTGCCGGGACGGTAGCCGAGGTGGGCGAAGCCGGTCATCGTGTGGACCGGCCACGGGTAGGAGATGTTGAGGTGGATGTCGTAGGCGCGCAGCGCCTCGATGATCTCGTCGCGCCGGGGGTGGCGCACCACGTACACGTAGTAGACGTGCTCGTTGCCCTCGGCGGTCGCGGGCAGCACCAGCTCGGTGTCGCCCAGGGCCCGCTCGTAGCGTTCGGCGACCGCGCGGCGGCCGGCGATGTAGGCGTCGAGGCGGGTGAGCTTCCGGCGCAGGATCTCCGCCTGCACCTCGTCCAGCCGGGAGTTGTGGCCCGGTGTCCGCACCACGTAGTAGGTCTGCTCCATGCCGTAGTAGCGCAGCCTGCGCAGGCTGGCGTCCACGACGTCGTCGGAGGTGATCGTCGCGCCGCCGTCGCCGTAGGCGCCGAGCACCTTGGTCGGGTAGAAGGAGAACGCCGCGGCCCGGCCCATCGAGCCGGCCACACGGCCGTGGTGCCTGGCGCCGTGCGCCTGGGCGCAGTCCTCCAGGATCACCAGGTCGTACGCCTCGGCCAGGCGCTCCAGCGGAGCCATGTCGACGCACTGGCCGTACAGGTGGACGGGCAGCAGGCAGCGGGTGCGCGGCGTGATGGCCGCCTCGACCTGCTCGACGTCCATGAGGTAGGTGTCGCGGTGCACGTCGGTGAAGACCGGGGTCGCGCCCACGCCGTCGATGGCGACGACGGTCGGCGCCGCCGTGTTGGACACGGTGATCACCTCGTCGCCCCTGCCGACCCCCAGAGCCTGGAGGCCGAGCTTGAGCGCGTTGGTGCCGTTGTCGACTCCGGTGCAGTGGCGCGCGCCGTGGTAGGCGGCGAACTCGGCCTCGAAGGCGCGCACGCTCTCGCCGAGCACGAGCTGGCCGGATTGGAACACGGTCTCGACGGCGTCGATCAGATCGTCCCGTTCGACGTCGTATTCCGGCAGGTAGTCCCAGACACGAGTGGCCATGACTCAACGTAATCACCGGGCCCCGTACCGGCGGTACCCCTATCACGGGGTTAGGGGTGACACGTTATGCCCCGTCCTCACTAGCTTTGTGCGTATGGCACGGCATTACCTCTTCATGTGTCAGCCCGATCATGGCCACGTGATTCCGAACCTGGCCGTGGTCGCCGAATTGGTGCGCCGGGGAAACCGGGTCACCTACGTCACCGGTGAAAGCATGGCCGACGTCGTCCGCGCCGCGGGCGCCACCGTCATCGGCTACGACTCCATTTATCACAAGGCCGATCTGCGTCGGCTCGAAGACGATCCGCTCGGGCTCATCTCGCTGTTTCTCGACGAGAGCCGGGTCATGCTGGAAAGCGTTGGATCTGAAAAGGCCGACGTGGTGGTGTATGACATCTCCGTTCTGCACGCCGGGCGGATTCTGGCGCGTAAGTGGGGGCGGCCGGCCGTACAACTCATTCCGGTTTTCGCGTCGAACGAACATTTCTCCTACCTTTCCTCCATCTACGGCGACGGCGGCGCCGGCGGCGCGCTGCCCGGCTGGGTGGACGACATGCTGGCCAGGACCGCCGCGCTCGCGCACGACCACGGCGTGGACGTGCCGCCGGCCGACCTGTGGTGGCAGGTGCAGGACTTCAGCCTGGTCAACCTGCCGCGCTCCTTCCAGTTCGCCGGGGAGACCTTCGACGAGCGCTTCGCCTTCGTCGGGCCCTGCCTGGGCGAGCGGAGCTTCCTGTCGGACTGGACGCCGCCCGGCGACGGCCGCCCGATCGCGCTGCTCACCTTCGGCACCGTGGCCAGCAGCCGTCCCGACCTGTTCCGCACCTGCGTGCGGGCCTTCGGCGACCTGCCCTGGCACACCGTGGTGACCGTGCCGGAAGCCGTCGACCTGGGGCCGTTGCCCGCCAACGTCGAGGTCCGCCGCTGGGTCTCGCACATGAGCGTGCTGCGGCACGCCGACGTGGCCGTCACCCACGGCGGCATGGGCACCGCCATGGAGGCCCTGTACTGGGGCCGCCCCACGGTCATCGTCCCGGCCACCGCCATCGACGGCCCGCCCGCCCGCCGCGTCGCCGAACTCGGCCTCGGCCGCGTCGTCGACCCCGCCGAGCTGACGCCGGAGCGCCTGGTCGCCGACGTGCTCGCGGTCGTCTCCGATGACCGGGTACGGCAGGCCACCGCCGCCATGGCACGGGAGATCCGCGAAGCCGGCGGCACGACCAGAGCGGCCGACGAGTTAGAGCGGTACCCGGCATGAGCCGGCCCTTCGAGTTCGGCGTCCTCGGCCCGCTCAAAGTCGCCAAGGACGGCGCCGAGCTGCACATGAGCGCGAACAGGGAGCTGGCGATCCTGGCCAGCCTGCTGCTCAACGCCAACCGGGTGGTCAGCGTGGACCGCCTGGTGGAGACAGTGTGGGCGGGCTCCGCCCCGGCCAGCGCGTGGCGGCAGATCGCCATCTGCGTCTCGCGGCTGCGCCGTACGCTGGGGGCGGGTGTGATCGAGACGTCCAGCCCCGGCTACATGCTGCGCGCCGAGCCGGACAGCATCGACTGGCTGCGCTTCGGCGCGCTGGTGGCGCGGGCGCGCGCGACGGCGTCCGACGGCGAGCGCGAGGCGGCGGTCAAGCTGCTGCGCGAGGCGCTGTCGCTGTGGCGGGGCAACCCGTTCGAGGACATCAGGGGCCTGCGCTACGACGTCGCCAGGATGGAGGAGTCGAGGCTGGAGGCCATGGAGGCCTGCCTGGAGCTGGAGATCGAGCTCGGCCGCCACCACCAGGTGATCCCCGACCTGCTGGCCCTGGCGAACGAGTCGCCCTTCCGCGAGCGGGTGCGCGCCCAGCTGATGCTGGCCCAGTACCGCGCGGGACGGCGGGCCGACGCGCTGCGCACCTACCAGGAGACGCGCCGCTACCTGCTGGAGCAGATCGGCCTGGAGCCCGGACCCGCGCTGCGCCGCCTGCACGACCAGATCCTCAGGGACGAGGTCGCGCTCATGCGTCCGGTGCCGCGTGTCCCGGCGCCCGCGCAGGTGGTCCCGTCGCAGCTGCCGCCGCAGATCCTGCCGTTCGTCGGCAGGGAGCGGGAGCTGGCGGCCCTGGACGCGGCCCTGAGCCACGACCAGGCGGCGGCACCGGCCACGACCGTGGTCAGCGGGCCGGCGGGCATGGGCAAGACCGCCTTGGTGCTGCGGTGGGCGCACGAGCGGATCGACTGGTTCCCCGACGGGCAGCTGTTCGCCGACATGGCGGGGGCCAAGCCGGAGACCGTGGTCGAGCGGTTCCTGCGCGCGCTCGGCGTGCCCGCCGCCGACCTGCCCCTCGACGCCGACGAGAAGCTGGCGCTGTACCGGTCCTGGACCGCGCGGCGCAGGCTGCTGGTGGTGCTGGACAACGTCACCGACGCCGAACAGGTCGTGCCGCTGCTGCCCGGTGGCGCGCACTGCCGGGTCGTCGTGATCAGCACGGACCCGCTGGACGACCTGGTGGCCAGGCAGGGGGCGCACCGCGAGTTCGTCCGGCCGCTGCCCGCGACCGACGCCCGGCGGCTGGCCGACCTGCTGGTGGGCACGGCCCGCGGACGGGTCCTGGCCGCGACCTCGGGCAGCCCGCTGTCGCTGCGCCTCGCCGCGGCCAAGATGCGTACCCGCTCACGCCCCCACCACGACCCTGTGCGCCTCGACCCAGCAGCCCGCCACGATCCCGTGCGCCATGATCCGGCCCGTCACGACCCTGTGCGTCACGATCCCGCACGTCTTGATCCGGCCCGTCACGATGCGGCTCAGCCGCACCGTGACCTGGCCCATCACGACCGCGCCAGGATCGTGTCCAGCGCCTCCAGCAGTTCCGCCTGCGAGGGTTGCCCGGCGCACGAACGCCACCCCACGTGACCGTCGGGGCGGATCAGCACCGCCCCGCTCTCCTCCAGGCCGTACTCCCCGGCCCAGGTCGGCGAGGTCAGCCCGCCGGACCCGTCGGCGGAGATCTCGACCGCCGCGATCACCACACCGCTCGACTCGGCCGCCTCCTTCGCCGCCTGCAGCCAGCCGCTCCCGGCCGGCGTCAGCAGCGTGAACCCGGGCCCGAACAGGTCGAGCGTGGAGATTCTGCCGTCCTCGCCGGTCAGCCAGGCGTGCGGGGCGCGGTGGCCGGGGCGGGCGGCGGGGACGTAGGTGCGGTAGGGGTCCTCGGGTCCGGGGGCGGGCGTGCCGTCGGCGACCACGGCCGCCGACTCGTAGTGGAAGCCCAGCACCAGGCCCTCCGAGCTGCGCCGGCCCGCCTGCTGCTCGATCGCCTCGGTCATCGACAGGTGCCCTTCCATCATGTGGAAGGTGATCAGCGCGTTGTTCAGGCTCTCGTCCACGGTCCTGGCCGCGATCGGGCGCCGCTCCGCGGTGTAGGTGTCCAGCAGGTACGGCCCCGCCGTACCGTGGAGCACGGCGGCGAGCTTCCAGGCCAGGTTGTGCGCGTCCTGGATGCCGCAGTTCATGCCGAACCCGCCCTGCGGCGTGGCCACGTGCGCGGCGTCCCCGGCGAGAAAGACGCGGCCCTTCTGGAAGGTGGTCGCCACCTTGGCCTGCTGCAGCCAGGGCATGACGCCCAGGATGTCCACCGGCAGGCCGGGCACGCCGACGGCGCCGCGTACCGCGTCGAGGCAGACCTGCGGGGTGAAGTCGGCGGGGCTGCCGCCCTCCTCGGGTTCGTAGCCGGTCTGCACCATCCAGCGCCTGCCGCCGTCCACGGCCTCGACCGCGCACGGCGGGTTGCGCAGGAACGACAGCGCGGCCCGGCGCTCGGACGGCAGGAAGCTCAGGTCGGCCTCGAACATGATGCTGATCATGTGGCCGAGCGTGGGCGGGCCCTCGACCTCGATGCCGAGCTGCTCCCTGACGCCGCTCCTGGCGCCGTCGGCGGCCACGGCGTAGCGGGCGCGCACCAGCGTACGGCCCCGCCCGTCTTCGACGACCGCCTCGACGCCGTCGCCGGCCCCGCGCAGCCCGGTCATCGTCGCGCCATAGCTGACCTGGGCGGACGGCATCGATTCCGCCAGCCGGCGCAGGATCACCTCCAGGTGGTCCTGCGAGCACAGGTAGGCGTAGGTGGGGCTCTGCGGCGCGTCGCGCTCGATCGCGGCCGCGGAGCGGATGAAGTCGTCGGAGGACAGCGAGCTGCCGACGCCCACGGCGAGGAACTCCTCGCGCGGCATTCCGGCGCGTTCGACGTCCGCCACGATTCCCCAGGCGCGGAAGATCTCCATCGTCCTGGTGGTGATGAGTCTGGCCTTCGGGAATATCGAGGTGCCCGCGTGTTTCTCGACGAGCAGCGTCGATATTCCGTGGCGCGAGAGCTCAATGGAGGCGGACAGGCCGACCGGGCCGCCGCCGACGACCAAAACTTCTACGTCGAGCTCGTCCATGATGCAAGGGTGATATATCCAATTTCCCCAGTCAATGCACTAATAACTGAATGATACAGGCGTGATATCGCCCTTTAGTAACTTGTTGAGTGAAGATCCAGATAATGTGCAGTCGAATTCCTGGAGAACGAAGATGCTCTTTGCCGAAGGCTCAGTGGCCCTGGTGACGGGCGCCTCACGCGGAATCGGCCGGGCGGTCGCGCTCGATCTGGCCAGAGAAGGCGCTCATGTCATCGTCAACTACGCCAGGTCGGAGCGGGACGCCAAAGAGGTCGTGGCGCTCATCCAGGAGGAGGGCGGCAGCGCCGAGGCCGTGCAGGCGGACGTCGCCGACGAGGACGCCGTGCGGGAGATGTTCCGCGGCATCCGTGCCGACCACGGCCGCCTCGACGTCCTCGTGACCAGCGCCGGCCTCACCCTCGACCGCTACCTCATCACGATGAGCCAGGAGCAGTTCCGCACCCCGCTCGACGTCAACGTCGTCGGAACCTTCCTGGCCTGCCGCGAGGCGCTGCGCCTGATGCGCAACCACAAGCGCGGCTCCATTGTGACGATCTCCTCCACGAGCGGGCTCGACGGAGGCTTCCCCGGCCAGACCAACTACGTGGCATCGAAAGGCGCGATCATCGCCTTCACCTCGGCCCTGTCGAACGAGGCCGCGCCCCACGGGATCAGGGCCAACGTGGTCGCCCCCGGCTTCGTGTCCACCGACATGACCCGCAAGGTGCCCACGGACATCAGGAAGCAGTACGAGTCCCGCATCCGCCTGGGCCGCATGGGCCGCCCGGAGGAGATCGCGTCGATCGTCAGCTTCCTCGCCTCGGACAAGGCGTCGTACATCTCCGGCTCCGTGATCGTCGCCCACGGCGGCGGCCTCGGCTGACCCCGGTCACTACTAGGAGGACAGATGACCATCGACGAGCTTCGCGCGAAGGCCGCCGAGCGCCAGCAGACCTGCACCCAGATCAAGAAGATGATCGTCTCCCGGCTCGACCTGGAGATCGAGCCCGACTGGATCACCGACGACCAGCCGCTGTTCGGCCGCGGCCTGGAGCTCGACAGCCTGGATGTGCTGGAGCTCTACGTGGCCATCGAGGCCGAGTTCGGCGTTGCCCTCTACGACAGCGAGATGGCCGTCTTCGGATCGGTCTCCCGCCTGGCCGACGAGGTCAACCCCGCGCTGCGGGCGTCATGACCGCGACGACGGCGCCGCCGGTCCTGACCGGCCTCGGCCACGACCAGATCCGGGCCGTGCTCCCGCACCGCTGGCCCATGCTCCTGCTCGACCGGGTCACCCGGGTCGAGCCGGGCGTCAAGGGCAGCGCCACCAAGAACGTGGCCGGCACCGAGCTGTGGTTCCAGGGCCACTTCCCGAACGAGGCGGTCCTGCCCGGCATCGTGATCATCGAGTCGCTGGCCCAGCTCGCCGGCGTGGTCTTCGCGCTGGCCGGCGCGAGCGAGATCAGCTACCTGGCCGGAGTCCGGTCGATGCGCTTCCGCCGTCCCGTGGTGCCCGGCGACCAGCTCGTGCTGAGCGCCGAGCGGACCGCGGGCGGCAGGGGCTTCGCCGAGTACAAGGTCTCGGCCCGGGTCGACGGCCAGATCGCCGCCGAAGGAAACCTCACGATCGCAGACCCGAAAGGTGTGAAGAATGGCTAGCGTCCTCGCGAACCTTCATCCGGAGGACACCGTCTACGGCGACGTGGGCGACGCCTCCCTGCCGCGGCGCTTCTCCGCCGCGCCCGACGCGCTGTCGGCCGAGTACAAGGTGCTGAGGGAGCGCGCCGCGATCCTCGACCTGAGCGCCCACCTGCTGATCGAGGTCACCGGAGCCGAGGCGATCGACTTCGCGCAGCGGGTGCTGGCCCGCGACGTGGAGTACCTCACCTCCGAGCGCTGCATGATGAGCCTGGTCCTGGACGAGTCCGGGCAGGTCGTCGACCAGGTCCTGGCCTTCGGCCGGGAGGACGGCATCCTGCTGGAGAGCTCGGCGGGCGCCGGCGCGCGGCTGCTGGAGCACCTGCGCACCCACAACGACGAGGGCGTCGAGATCACCGAGCGCGACGACCTGACCGTCCTCGGCCTGGAGGGCCCGTACGCCTGGGGCGTCGTCGGCCGCCTGATCGACGGCGAGCTGGCCG
This sequence comes from Nonomuraea sp. NPDC050540, assembly GCF_044457485.1. Taxonomy (NCBI): domain Bacteria; kingdom Bacillati; phylum Actinomycetota; class Actinomycetes; order Streptosporangiales; family Streptosporangiaceae; genus Nonomuraea; species Nonomuraea sp. NPDC050540. The sequence continues at coordinate 169,187 of NZ_JBITHA010000011.1, read as the reverse complement.
CGCTGCCGTTCGAGTCGGTCGTCGACACCACCTGGAACGACTCCGAGATCATCTTCGCCCGCACCGGCTTCACCGGCGAGTACGGCTACCAGATGCTCGTGCCCAAGGCCGCCGTGGGCGAGCTGTGGACCCAGTCGCTGGAGCACGCCCAGGCGGCCGGCCAGGACGCCCTGGAGCTGGCCATGCTGGAGGTACGCCAGCCGATCCCGCGCCACGAGGTCACCGGCGGCGCGAACGTGATCGAGATCGGCGCCAACTGGCTGGTCGACGTCACCAAGGACGCGTTCGTGGGCAAGGACGCCGTGCTCGAGGCGTTCGAGTCCGGCGCCGGCCGCCGCACCGTCGGCTTCGTCGGCGGCGAGGGCGTGCCGACCCCCGGCACCCGCGTGTACGCGGGCGGCGAGGACGTCGGCGAGGTCGTGCACGCCGTGCACAGCGTCGGCCTGGGCACCACGCTCGGCCTGGTCAGGGTGGACGCCGACCTGGCCGCCGCCGGTCTGGAGTTCACCGTCGCCGGTTCCGACGTCACCACGCTCACCAGCCCGTACATCGTGCCCAAGAGCTGGAGCATCCCGATCATCTGAAGGAGAAGGCAATGGCGCTGCGGCCCATCGTCGTCACCGGTCTGGGGATCATCTGCGCCGCCGGGCGCGACCCGGCCGAGTTCTGGCAGCGGCTCCTCGCCGGCCAGGGCGGTCTCGCCCCGGTCGAGGACGAGGCTTACGCGGTGTTCGAGGCCAGGTACGCCGGCCAGGTCCCGGACGCGTGGATCACCAGTCAGCTCACCGGCTCCGACGCCGACCTGGACCGCACCGCCCAGCTGGCGCTCATCGCCGCCAGGCAGGCGGTCGAGCAGGCGGGTCTGAGCGGGTTCGACCAGGACCGGTTCGGGATCATCCTCGGCAAGTGCCAGGCGACCCCCGACGCGGCCGGGCTCTACCAGCCCATGCACCGCACCCAGGACGTGGTCGCCGAGCGCCTCGGCCTGGGCGGCCCCCGCATCCTCGTCTCCACGGCGTGCGCGGCCGGCGGCAACGCCGTCGGCCTCGCCAAGGACAAGATCCTCACCGGCGAGGCCGACGTCGTGCTCGCGGGCGGCGTCGACCCGCTGCTCTTCGGCACGTACGCGGGCTTCGCCGGCCTCCAGGCCCTCAGCACGGGACCCTGCCGCCCCTACAGCCACTCCGACGGGCTCAACCTGGGCGAGGGCGCCGCCTTCCTTCTGCTGGAGCCGCTCGACCTGGCCCTGGCCAGGGGCGCGACGCCGCTGGCCGAGGTCGCCGGCTACGGGCTGTCGGCCGACGCCTACCACGCGACCGCGCCCGACCCCACCGGCCGGGGCGGCGCCAGCGCCGTCCGGCGGGCCCTGGCCGACGCCGGCCTCACCACCGCCGACGTGGGTTACGTCAGCGGCCACGGCACCGGCACCCCCGCCAACGACGCGATGGAGGCCAAGGTCATGCGGGTCGTGTTCGGCGAGCGCGCCGGACGGGTCCCGACCAGCAGCATCAAGTCGTACGTCGGCCACACGCTCGGCGCCGCCGGCGCCGTCGAGGCGGTGGCCAGTGTGCTGGCGCTGCGCCACGGCGTCGCGCCGCCCACGATCGGCTTCGACGACGACGCCGAGCCGCGCGACCTGGACTTCGTGCCCAACACGGCCAGGCCCATGCCCATCGACACCGTCGTCTCCAACAACTACGCCTTCGGCGGCAACAACGTCTCGCTGGTGCTGACCACCCCCCAGCCGCCACGCGAGTACGAGGAGTTCCCGCACCGCGAGGCCGTCATCACCGGCCTCGGCCCCGCCATCGGCTCCGCCACCGGCATCGCCGAGCTCAGCGCCGCCATCCTGACCGGTCGCGAGGCCACGGGCGAGGCGCCGACGCTCGAAGGCCGCACGTTCGCGCCGCGCTCGCTGTGGCGGCACATGAACCAGCTCTCCCGCATGGCCATCGCCGCCTCCCGGCTGGCCTGGGAGGACTCGGGACTCAAACTGCCCAGGAAGGAGCTCGACGACGTCGGCCTGGTCTTCGCGACCGGCGCCGGATCGGCGGAGAGCACCGGCGGCTTCGACGAGAGCATCGCGCTCAACCCCAACAAGCCGGCCGTGCTGAGCTTCTCCAACGTGGTGCTCAACGCCACCGGAGGCGCGGTCTGCCAGACGCTCGGGCTGCGCGGGCCGACCACCACGATCTGCAACGGCGCCGCCTCCGCCTCGATCGCGCTGGACTGCGCGGTCGAGATGATCAGAGCGGGCAAGGCGGAGGTCGTGCTCGTGGTCGCCGCCGACGAAGCCGCCTACGGTACGGCCCGGCCGCCGGGCGAGCCGGTGAAGGGGTCGGGGGCGGTGGCCTTCGTGGTCGAGTCCGCCGACCACTGCGCCGGGCGGGACGGCACGCCGTACGCCAAGATCCTCGGCACCAGCCACCTGCCGGGCGACCCCGAGCTCACCCGAGGCATCGACCGGTTGCACGGCGCCGAGCCCGCGCTCACCCGCGGTCTGGAGCGGCTGCGTGGCACGGAACCCGCGCTGGTGCTGGGAACCGGTGGCGCGGGTGAGGCGGCGGCGGTGCGTACGGCGCTGCCGCACGCGGCGCTGACCACGAGCATCGGGCTGGCGGGCGACTGCCAGGCGGCCTCGGGCGCGCTCAACCTCGCGCTCGGCGCTCTGGCGATCCGCGACGGAATCGCCCCGGCGCACGCGGGCACCCCGGAAGAGCAGGGCGGGTTCGTGACCGAACCGGAGCTCGGTGCGCCGGTCGCGCGGGCGCTGGTGTTGTCGGAGTCGCCGGGATCGGTACACGGCGCCGTGCTCCTGGGGGCGATATGACCGCCCCGGTGGAGATCATGGCCGGCCTTCCGTTCGACGTGACCGAGACCGACCGCCTGCTGACCACCACCCGGTCGGTACGCCGCCGCCTGGACCTCGACAGGCCGGTGCCGCGCGAGGTGGTGGAGGAGGCGCTGGAGATCGCCATCCAGGCCCCCAGCGCCAACAACCACCAGAACTGGCGGTGGATGGTGGTCACCGACGACGGCGTCAAGAACCGCATCGCCGAGCTGACCTCGTTGTCGTGGCAGTTCCACCGCATGGACATGTGGACCAACGCCGGCCGGCGGCGTACCGACCGGCAGGCGCGCAAGAACTACGAATCGGCGCAGGCGCTGGCCGAGGCGATCGCCCGGGTACCGGTCCTGGTCATCCCCTGCGTGCTGGGGCGGCCGCCGGACATCTCGGCCATCGACGAGGCGTGGCGCCGGCGGATGGCGACCAAAGAGGACGACGACCCCGGCCACCGCTCCACCCACGGCTCCATGCGGGCCAGCATCTTCTACGGGTCGATCTTCCCCGCCATCTGGTCCTTCCAGCTCGCGCTGCGCAGCAGAGGGCTCGGCAGCACGATCACCTGCCTGCACGTGGCCCACGAAGGGCCGGTCGGCGAGCTGCTCGGCATCCCGTCCGGCGTCACGCAGGTGTGCATGATCCCGGTCGCCTACACGGTGGGCACCGACTTCCGCCCGGCCGATCGCGTCAGCGCCAAGGAACGCACGTTTTGGGAGAGGTGGGAGTCATGACCGACGTCGTCATCGTCGGCGGTGGCATCGCGGGAGCGTCGGCGGCGTGCAAGCTGGCCGCCGGAGGGCTCTCCGTCGTGTTGCTGGAGAAGCAGGAGAGCTACAACGACCTGGTCCGCGGCGAGTGGCTGGCCCCGTGGGGCATCAGGGAGGCCCAGCGCCTGGGCGTCTACGACTGCTTCGGGGCGGGCGGCGCCTGGGAGATCCGCGAGTGGATGACCTGGGACGAGGCGGTCGACCCGCATGAGGTCGAGGCCGTGGACATGACCCGGTTCATCCCGGGGATCGGCGGGCCGTACTCGTTCCCGCACCACCAGGTCTGCGAGCTCATGGCGGCCCAGGCCGCCGACAGCGGCGCCACGCTGATCATGGACGCGGGCAAGATCGAGGTGACCGCCGGCCCCCGCCCGTCGGTCACCTACCTGAACTCCGAGGGCCGCCGCGAGGAGATCCGGCCCAGGATCGTGCTCGGCGCCACCGGCCGCGGCTGCACCGTCGGCCGCCAGGTCGGCATCACCATGAGCAACCACATGCACCACTGGGGCGGCGGGGTGATGGTCGAGGGCCTCGACGACTGGCCCGCCGACGTCCAGGCGATGGGCACCGAGGGCGACGTCATGTTCATGGTCTTCCCTCAGGGGTACGGCCGCGCCCGCCTCTACCTCAACTTCGGCACCAAGGACAGCCGCAAGTACCGGGGCCCCGGAGCCATGGACCGTTTCCTCAAGGCCTTCGAGCTGGAGTGCCTGCCCGACCGTGGCCGTGCCGTCGTGGAGTCGCGTCAGGCGGGCCCGCTGTCGGTGTGGCCGTCGGTCTCCAGCGTGCCGGAGGGCCCGCCGCTGACCGAGGGCGTCGTGCTCATCGGCGACGAGGCGGGCAACGCCGACACCGTGCTCGGCACCGGCCTGTCGTGTGCCATGCGGGACTCCAGGACCGTGTGCGAGATCCTCCTGGACTCCGACGACTGGTCGCCGCCGGTCTTCGAGCCGTACGTGAAGGAGCGCGAGTTCCGGCTGTCGCGCCTGGACTTCGGCGCCCAGATCATCAGCCGGCTGCACGTGGAGTTCGGTCCGGCCGCCGTCGAGCGGCGGCGCAGGGTCCGCAAGCTGATGGCGAAGAACTTCGCCGCGCAGGTGACCGGGTTGCTCAACATGGTCGCCCCCGAGGAAGTGCCCGAGTTCGGTTTCAGCGAGTTCTTCGCCGAGCGGTTGTTCAGGGAGTCCGCATGACCGAGAAGAAGCTCATCCACGTCAACGACGTGGACATCGCCTACGTGGACGAGGGGGAGGGCGAGACCGTCATCCTGCTGCACGGCTTCCCCGACTCCTCCTACCTGTGGCGGCACCAGATCCCCGCGCTCGTCGAGGGCGGCTTCCGGGTGATCGCGCCGGATCTGCGGGGCTTCGGGGACTCCAGCAAGCCGCAGGAGATCGAGGCCTACACGATGCAGACGATCGTCAACGACATCGTCGCCATGACGATCCAGCTCGGCATCAAGCGGCCGCACGTGGTCGGCCACGACTGGGGCGCCGCGATCGCCTGGATGTACGCGTTCCTGATGCCGCGCCGCATCGACCACCTGGCGGTGCTGTCGGTCGGGCACCCGGGCGTCTTCTCCTACCCGACCCTGGAGCAGCGCGCGGCCTCCTGGTACATGCTCTTCTACCAGTCGCCGGCCGCCGAGGAACTGCTCAAGCGCAACGGCTGGCGGCTGTGGAAAGAGATCATGGGCCGCGAGGGCGACTACGACCGGCACCTGCGCGACATGGCCAGGCCGGGCGCGCTGACCGCGGGCCTGAACTGGTACCGCGCCAACCGCTCGCCTGAGGCCGAACTGCGTCACCAGCGGCCCTTCCCGCCCATCTACGCCCCGACGCTCGGCATCTGGTCGACGGAGGACAAGGCGCTGCTGGAGGAGGGCATGGCCAACTCCGGCAAGTTCGTCAAGGGCCCCTGGCGCTACGAGCGCGTCGAGGACGCCGGCCACTACATCCCGCTCGACGCCCCAGAAACGGTCAGCAAACTCCTGCTGGGCTTCCTCGGCACGGAGCAGCCCGCAGAGCCGGAGCGGCGGCCCCGGCGCCGCCTCTAAGGAGCAGATCATGGTCGGCTACCTCTTCCCCGGGCAGGGCACGGTCCGCGTCGGCATGGGCGCGTGGCTGCGGCGCAACCCGGTGGCCAGGAGAGTGCTCGACGAGTTCGACGAGCGGCTGTCCCGGCCGATCTCGCCCATCTGCACGCGCGGGCCGCTGGACCGGCTGGTCTCCACCGAGCACGCCCAGATCGCCGTCACCGCCTGCAACCTGGCCACGCACGCCGTACTGGAGGACGAGGGATTCCAGCCGCACGTGGTCGCCGGGCACAGCGTCGGCGAGCTGAGCGCGCTCTACGCCGCCGGCGTCCTGGACCTGGCCGAGACCGCCCGGCTCGTGGAGCTGCGGGCCCGGCTGATGTCGCGGGTGAACGTCATCGGCGGCATGCAGGCGGTGATGGGCCTTGAGGTCGAGCAGGTCGAGGAGATGGTCGGGTGGGCGGCCGGACCGGACGAGCCGCTCGTCGTCGGGCTGGAGAACGCGCCCGGCCACGTGGTGGTCTCCGGCGCCATGGGCGCGCTCGACCGCCTGGCCAAGCTGGCCACCTCGGCCAGCAAGATCGTGGAGCTGGCGGTGGGCAACGCCTTCCACTCGCCGCTCATGGACCCGGCCGTGCCCGAGTGGAGCGCCGCGGTCGAGGTGGCCGCGATGCGCCCGCCGTCCGTGCCGGTGGTGCCCAACGTCACCGCGGAACCCACCACCGACCTGGACGTCATCAGGCGGGCGCTGGTCGGCCAGCTCACCGGGCGGGTCCTGTGGACGCGCACCGTGGCCGTGGTCGACGCGCTCGGCCCGAGCGTCGAGGTCGGCGACAGCAAGGTGCTGGCCGGGCTCTCGCGCCGCTCCGGCGCCCGCTGCCTCAGCATGGCCGAGCCCAGCACGCTGCGCCGGCTGGCCAGGGAGGTGGCGGCGTGAACCGGTGGGGCAGCGCGCTCGTCCGATTCGGCGGCTTCACCAGGCCGCAGGACCTGGTCGGGGCGATGGCGCTGGAAGCCGTCTACACCCCGGCGGAACGGGTCAGGTCGGGAGCCGGCCGGACGCTGCAGCACTGGGCCGGGCGCCTCGCCGGCAAGTACGCGGTCCTGCGGCTGCTGGACCTGCCGCCGACCGCCGAGCTTCTGGGCTCGGTCGAGGTGCTGCCCCGGCCCACGCCCGCGTGCGAGCAGTCGGCGGCCTGCCTGGACGGGCATCCGCCGGCCGTACAGCTGAGCGGGGAGCTGACCGCGCGGGCGAGGTCGGGGGAGCGGATCCGCATCTCGCTCAGCCACACCGACGGCCACGCGCTCGCGGTCGCGGTCGCGGCCGCGCGGCTTCCGGAGGACGACTGACATGGACGCCAGGAAGATCGCCGAGGAGCACTTGGACGCGTGGCGGCGCGAGGACGCGGCCATGGTGGCCGGTCGCGTCACCCGCTACGAGGACCCCGACTCCGGCGGGCCGCTGAGCGGCGAGGAGCTGGCCGCGCACGCCGCCGCTCTGATGGAGAGCTTCAAGGGCCTGCGCTTCGAGGTCGGGCGGATGACCGGCGACGCGGACGCCGTGACCGTCTCCTGGACGCTCACCGCCGACCACCGCGCCGCCTACCTGGGCATGCCCGCGACCGGCGGCGCCGCCCGCGTGTCCGGCACCGACCTGGTGACGGCCGACGGGCAGGTACGACGGATCTTCGACCGGCTGGCGCTGGCCGAGACGCTCGGCTACTCGGCGCGGTTCGTGCCGGAGGCCGATGACGTGCGCGAGTTCGGGGTGAGCGCAAGGACGGCGAGCGGGCGTACCGATCGGCCCGGCGCCTTCTCCCTGACCTGGCTGGAGATCCGCGACGCCGCGGAGGCGGCCGACGTGGACCTGCTCAGCGTCGAGATCGTCAAGTCGCTGCGCGCCTCGCGCGGGTTCCTCGGCGTGACCACCGTCGACGTCGGCAACCGCAAGTACACCCTGAGCGCCTTCGACCGGCCGGAATCGGTACGCGCCGTGCACGCCAGGCCCCACCAGCGGGCCATGCGCCGCTTCTTCAAGGGCGGGCTGTGCACCCGCGTCCACACGAGCATCTGGGTTCCCGCCAAGTCGCGGGAGTACGCACGCTGCCCGAGCTGCGAGTCGGTCGTCCCGGTCGGCGCCGGTACGGCCTGCGGCTGCGGATGGATCCCCGACGACGCCTCCCTGCTGTGAACCACACCTGTGAACGGAGCCCCGATGACCGACTTCACGACCGAGCACCGGCTGGACGGCGGGTCCAGGCCGGCCGTCGTCTTCATGTCCGCTTTGTTCGCCGGCGGCTGGATCTGGGAGCACCCCTACCGCCGCCTGGAAGAGCAGGGCTGGCCGGTGCTGCGTACCCACGAGGCCATCTGCGCGCTGGACCGCCGGGTGGCGGGCTCGATCGAGCGGCTCGGCGACTCCTTCCTGGCGGCCTGTGACGAGGCGGGCGCCGGCGAGGTGATCGTCTGCGCCAACTCGCTCGGCGGGCTGGTCGCCATCGACCTGGCCGGACGCTACCCCGAGCGGGTACGCGGCATCGTGGTCAGCGGCGCCCCCGGCCTGACCCCGGACCCGGACGTCGGCCTCAGCTTCGACCGGCGCGGCAGCGTGCAGCCCTTCGGCCAGGAGTTCGGCGACCGTATGCTGGCCGCGCTCTTCCACGACCGCTCGCGCGCCTTCTCCGACGAGCGCAAGGACGAGGTCGGGGAGATGCTGCGCCGGCCCGAGTCGATGGTCAGCATGGCCCGCAGCCTCAAGGCCACCCGCACCTACCAGGTCAAACCCGCCCTCGACCGGGTGGCCTGCCCGTCGATCTACATCTGGGGCCGCCACGACCGCATGACGCCGGTCGACCCGTGGCTGGACGTACTGGCCGGCTACTCGGTCGAGATCGTGGTCGTCGAGGACAGCGGCCACATCCCGATGATCGAGCGCGGCGACGAGTACACCGCGGCGCTGGAAGGCTTCGCCGGGCGTTGCGCGGGGGCGCTGGCATGAGCGTGCCCGCCGTCCTCCTTGGGGTCGACATCGTCGCCGCCGACCGGCTCGCCACGGCCGCCCGGCGCGGTGGCGAGACGTTCGACCGCGTCATGGGCGGCGGCGGGCCGACCTTCTCGGTCAAGGAGAGCTTCATCAAGGCCGTCGGCGGGCGTCCGCCGGGCTTCAGCTGGCACGACTTCCAGGAGACCGGCGAACGGCCGGCCGGCTGGGCCGGCCGCCTGCTCGACGAGGCCGCCGCGGAGCTGATCGCCTCCACCGGTCTCGACCTGCCCGGACGCGCGGTCTTCACCGTCAGTGGCGCCAGCGAGAAGGCCGCCCTCGTACGGCTCCCGCCGCACGCCGGCCGCGTCACCGGCGCCGCCCGCTGGGGCCACGGCTCCGGCCTGTTCGTCTCCCTCGCGATCGTTTACGTCCGTCGGAAGGGAACCCACTGATGCACGTGGTCAAGCCGGGCGAGTCCATCCAGCGCGCGCTCGACGAGTCGGGCCCCGGCGCCGAGATCCTCCTTGAGGAAGGCGTCTACGCGGAGACCGTCTGGATCAGGCACGACGACGTCACGCTGCGCGGCGCCGGCATGGGCAGGACGGTCCTGGTCCCGGGCGGCGACGTGCTGCCGGACATCCCCAAGCTGCACGACGCCGACGCGAGCGTGCTGAGCGGCATCAGCGCCAACGGCGTCGCCCGCGTGAAGATCTCCGGCCTGACCGTGCGCGGTTTCACCGGCGCGGGCGTCTACGCCCACACGGTCGCCGGCGTCGCGGTGCGCGAGGTGGAGGCAGCCGACAACGCCGTGTGGGGCGTCTACCTGCGCGAGTCGAGCGGGTGCGAGGTCGTGGCGTGCCGCGCCTACGGCACCCAGTACGGCGGCATCGCGCTGAGCTTCTGCCCGGACGCCGGCGGCGAGGTCACCGGCAACGAGGTCGTCCGCAACGCGTTCGGCATCTTCGTCGACAACTCCTCGCGCACGCGGGTGCTGCGCAACTCCTGCCACGAGAACGCGATCGGCATCATGCTCCTCAACCAGATCTACGAGGGCGAGCCCGAGGGCGGCGTCCGTGACTGCCTGGTGGCGGGCAACGAGCTGTTCGGCAACAACCTGGCGGCCGGCATCCAGCCCGACGGGCTCGGCGCGGCCGGGCCGCCGATCTCCGGCGTGGGCCTGGCGCTGATCGGCACCTACCGGGTGAGCGTGGTGGACAACCGCATCCACGGCAACCACCCGAGCGGGGAGTCGGTCATGGGCGCCGCCTTCACCGTCGGCTCCTCCAAGGACTGGGGCGGCGACGACGCCTTGGACAACCACATCCTGTGGAACCGCATCACCGGCAACAGCCCGCTCGACTACCAGCTCGGCTGCGATCTCGACCGGCAGACCATCTGGGGCAACCGCGCCGACAAGGGCGAGCCCGTGGACGCTAAGGGGTGGAACCCGTGAGCGCGACCCTGTCCTGCCACGGCCTGAGCAAGCGCTACGGTGACGTCGTCGCCGTACGGGACGTCGGCTTCTCCATCGCGCCCGGTCAGGCGTACGGGCTGCTCGGCCCGAACGGCGCGGGCAAGACCACGACCATCTCCATGCTGGTCGGCCTGCTGCGTCCCGACTCCGGGAGCGTCACGGTCGGCGGCGTGGACCTCGGCGCCGAGCCGCTGCAGGCCAAGGCCAAGATCGGCTACGTGCCGCAGGAGATCGCCCTCTACCCCGAGCTGACCGGCCGGGAGAACCTGCGCTTCTTCGGCCGCCTGTTCGGCCTGCCGCGCAGGCGGCTGGCCGGCCGCGTGAACGAAGTACTGGAACTGGTCGGCCTCACCGACCGCGCCGACGGCAAGCTCGACACCTACTCCGGCGGGATGAAGCGGCGCATCAACATCGGCGCCGCCCTTCTGCACCGCCCCGAGATCCTCATACTCGACGAGCCCACCGTCGGCGTCGACCCGCAGAGCCGCAAGGCCATCCTGGACGGCGTCGAGCACCTGGTCGCCGAGGGCATGGCGCTGCTCTACACCTCCCACTACATGGAGGAGGTCGAGCGGGTCTGCGACCGCGTGGCCATCATCGACCACGGCCAGATCGTCGCCGAAGGCACCCGGCAGGAGCTCGTGGCCATGGTCGGCAGCGCCGACAAGATCGAGCTGGTGCTCGACGGCGACGTGGACGCCGCGTTCGCGAAGCTCCGTACCGTCGAGGGCGTGCTGGAGGCGGCCAGGACCGGCGACGGCTCGGTGCGCCTGCTGGCCGAGGGCGGCAGGTACCTGCTTCCGGCGCTCATCACCGCCGTGGAGGGCTACGCCACCGTCACCGCCACCGAGGTCATCGAACCCGACCTGGAGGCGACCTTCCTCCACCTGACCGGCAGCACGCTCAGGGACTGAGGATGATGCGACCCCTGCTGACAGTGAGCGCCCTGGAGCTGCGTACGCGGCTGCGGGACGGCACCGCGCTGATCATCGCGGTCATCGTGCCGGTGGCGCTGGCCACGTTGTTCGGGCTGGCGCTCGGCGGCGACGACCCGCCGCTGCGCGCGACCGTCGGCGTCGTGGACCTCGACCGCGGCCGGCTGCCCGCCGACGTCCGGCGGGAGATCGCCGCGGCGGAGCAGTTCAAGGGCGTGCTCACGCTGCGCGACCTGCCGAGCGAGCAGGCGGCGCGGCGGGCCGTGGACGACGGCGGCGTCGGCGCGGCGATCGTGTTCGGCCGCGACTTCAGCCGCACGGTCGGCGCGGGCGGCGCGGGACAGGTCTCCGTGCTCACCACGCCCGAGTCGCCGCTGGCCGGAGTGGTGGCCAGGTCGCTGGTGGAGCGGATCGCGGTGATGGTGGAGTCCAGGGCGCTGACGGAGCGGTTCGCCGCGGGCCCGGCGCAACCGCTGAGCGTGGTGAGCGACCCTCTCGCCGGGGGCAAGGTGGACCTTTCCGTCTACTACGGCTCCGGCATGGCGGCGCTGTTCGCCTTCTTCGTGGTGGGCGCCTCCTTCCGCAGCCTGCTCACCGAGCGCAAGCTGGGCACGCTCAACCGGATGCGCGCCGGACCGCTGGCCCCCTGGGTGCCGGTCGCAGGCAAGGCGATCGTGGGCTTCGCGCTCGCGCTCTTCGGCGTCTGCGTGACCTGGGCCTCCTCGACACTGATCTTCGGCACCACGTGGGGCGACCCGGTGGCCGTCTTCGCGGTCCTGTGCGCGCACGTGCTGGCCGCCGCCGCGATCACCATGCTGGTCGCCAGCCGGGTCAAGACCGACGCGCAGGCCGACGGCGTGATCATGGCGGTCTCGTTCGTGGCCGCGTTCTTCGGCGGCAGCCTGGTGCCGATCCCGAACCTGCCCGACGCCCTGCAGGTCGTGGCCCTGTTCACGCCCAATGGCTGGACCTCGCAGGCGCTGGTCGGCCTGGCCGGCTCCGGTGACGGACTGGCCAGCGTGGCGCTGCCGATCGGCGTCCTGTGCGCGATCGCGCTGACCGCGGGCGGCCTGGCCGCCGTAGGACTCAAGAAGGGACTGCTCGGATGAGGCCCCGTCCCGTGCTGGCGCTCGTGCTGGCCAACCTGCGCCGCCACACCCGCGACAGGACCGGCCTGTTCTTCATGGCGGTCATGCCGTTCGTCTCGATCATCTTCGTCGGCATGGCGCTGGGCGGCGGCACCGTGGGCGAGCGGCTGTCCGTCGGCGTCGTCGCGCCCGGCGGCGACCCCGTCACCGCCGCGGTGCTGGCCGAGCTCCGCCGCCACCCCGACCTGGAGATCACGCCCGTGGCCGCCAAGTCCGAGCTGGAGTCGGGCGTGCGCGAGGGCTCGCTGGCCGCCGGTCTGGTGGTCACCCCCGGTTCGTCCCGCCTCGACCTCGTCGCGACCGAGAACAACGGCAGCGGCGTGGCCGCGCGCGCCGCCGTCGAGGTCGCCGTCGGCCGCGTCTCGGGCGTCCTCGCCGCCTCGGCCGCCGCCGAGCGCGCGGGCTCCACACCCCACCAAGCCGCCCTCCTGGTACGGCAGGCGCAGGCGCAGACCGGCCGCGTCACCGTCGTCGACACCGAGTCGCCCGGCGGCGAACCCCGCGGCTTCGCCTACACCGCCCCCGCCAACCTGCTCCTGTTCACGTTCATCAACTCCATGGCCGTGGCCGCCGCCATGGTCGAGAGCCGCCGGCTCGGCATGCTCCAGCGGGCGCTGACCGCTCCGGTGAAGCGCGGAGCCGTACTCATGGGCGAGGCGCTGAGCCGCTTCGCGGTCGCGATCGCGCAGGCCGTGCTCATCGTGGTGGTCAGCTCGCTGGCCTTCGGCGTGCGGTGGGGCGACCCGCTGGGCGTGGCCGCGGTGGTGGGCGTGTTCGCGCTGGTGGCGACGGCGGCGGCGATCCTGGTCGGCACGCTGCTGAACAACCCCGACCAGGCCCCGGCGATCGGCCCGTCGCTCGGCGTCGTGCTCGGCATGCTGGGCGGCTGCCTGTGGCCACGCGAGGCGGCGGGCGAGACGCTCAACACGATCGGCCACTTCTTCCCGCACGCGTGGGGCATGGACGCGCTGCTCGCGCTGTCGCGGCCGGGCACCGGCCTGCTCGCGGTGCTCCCCGAACTGGCGGTGCTGGCCGCGATGGCCGCGCTGCTGCTGGGCGCCGCGCTCATTCTCTTCAGCCGGCGTACGAGAGCGGGGACCTGATCGCCATGCGCACCCTCGTCACCGGCGCGGCCGGCTTCATCGGTTCCGCCTTCGTCAGGCACCTGCTCGGCCGTCCGGCCGGGCGGGTCACCGTGCTGGACAAGCTCACCTACGCCGGTGATCCGGCCAACGTGCCGGCCGGTCCGAGGGTGCGCTTCGTCAAGGGCGACGTGTGCGACACCGGGCTGCTGGCCGAGCTGGTCCCGGGCCACGACATGGTGGTGAACTTCGCCGCCGAGACTCACGTGGACCGCTCGATCGCGGGCGCGGCGGAGTTCGTCCGGACCAACGTGGCAGGCACCGAGGCGTTGCTGCGGGCCGCACTGGACGCCGGAGTAGGGCGATTTATCCAGATATCTACGGACGAGGTGTACGGCTCCATCGACACCGGCTCCTGGGACGAGACCTGCCCCCTGAAGCCCAACTCGCCCTACGCCGCCGCCAAGGCCGCCGCCGACCTCATGGCCCTGGCCTACCACCACACCCACGGCCTGGACGTGCGCATCACCCGCTGCGGCAACAACTACGGCCCACGCCAGTACCCCGAGAAGCTCATCCCGCTGTTCGTCACCAACCTCCTGGCCGGCAAGAAGGTCCCCCTGTACGGCGACGGCCGCAACGTACGCGACTGGGTCCACGTGGACGACCACTGCAGAGGCATCCTCCTTGTCGCCGAGAACGGCGCGCCCGGCGAGGTCTACAACATCGGCGGCGGCACCGAGCTGACCAACCACGAGCTCACCCACCTGCTCCTGCGGGCCTGCGGCGCGGGCCCCGACATGATCGACCACGTCGCCGACCGGCCCGGCCACGACCGGCGCTACTCGCTCGACGACTCCAAGATCCGCGGTCTGGGCTACCGGCCCGAGGTGCCCTTCGCCGAAGGGCTGGCCGCGACCGTCCAGTGGTACCGAGCGAAAGGCGGACCACGATGAAGGGGATTCTCCTCGCCGGCGGGCGCGGCACGAGGCTGCTGCCGACCACGCTGGCCGTCTCCAAACAACTCCTCCCGGTCAACGACAAGCCGCTCGTCTACTTCCCGCTGTCGGTGCTCATGCTGGCCGGCATCCGGGAGATCCTGGTCATCTCCACTCCGGAGGACCTGCCGCAGATCCGCCGGCTGCTGGGCGACGGCTCCCAGCTCGGCCTGCGCCTCGACTACACCGAACAGCCCGAGCCCAACGGCATCGCCGAGGCGTTCGTGCTCGGCGCCGAGCACATCGGCGACGACAGCGTGGCCCTGATCCTGGGCGACAACGTCTTCCACGGCTACGACTTCCAGGGCGTGCTGCGCCAGGAGTGCCGGGACGTGGACGGCTGCGTGCTGTTCGGCTACCCGGTCAGCGACCCCCAGCGGTACGGCATCGCCGAGACCGCCCCCGACGGCCGTCTGCTCTCCCTGGAGGAGAAGCCGGCCGTACCCAAGTCCAATCGCGCGGTCGTGGGCCTGTACCTCTACGACAACGACGTGGTCGACATCGCCAAGAACCTCGCCCCGTCCGCGCGCGGCGAGCTGGAGATCACCGACGTCAACCGCGACTACCTGCGGCGCGGCAAGGCCACGATGGTCGACCTCGGCCGCGGCTTCGCCTGGCTGGACGCCGGGACGCCCGAGTCCCTGCTCCAGGCCGGGCAGTACGTGCAGCTTCTGGAACAGCGCCAGGGAGTGCGGATCGCCTGTCTCGAGGAGATCGCCCTGCGCATGGGATACATCGACGCCGAGGCCTGCCACCGGCTCGGCGTCGCACTGGAGAAGTCCGCGTACGGCCAGTACGTGATCTCGGTGGCCGAGCAGTTCGCAGAACAGGGGAGGTAGATCATGACGACGAGTGCGTTCTTCACGGGACGGGCGCCGGTCGAGGGGGACCACGTGTCGGCGGTATACCGATATGCGGCGCGTAAGGGGGCGATCGAGGCCGTCGAGGTGGCCGCGGCCGACCTGGGCATCGGCATCCATGAGATGCGGGAGGCGGTGGACCAGCTCGTCGGCAGCCGCCTGCTGCGGCCCGGCGACGGGAGGGGCCAGCGGTTCCTGCCCGTCGATCCCGAGGTGGCCGCCGCCTCTCTCGTGTCCTACGTGGAGCGGGAGATCTACCAGCGGCGGGAGCTGATCGACCAGATCAGGGAGCGGATCGACATCTTCCGCCAGGACTACGCCGGCGACGGCGCCACGCCCGGCGGCTCGATCGACTACCTGGTGGGCAGCATGGAGGTGCGCGGCTTCCTGAAGATGGCCGGTGACGCCTGCCGCGACGAGGTCCTGGTGCTGCAGTCCAGCGGGATCGACGGGGACGAGCTCGCCCAGACGTACCTGACGCTGCTCGGGCGCGGCATCTCCGTCCGGATCATCTGCCAGCACCGCAACCGTGCCGACCTCGCCACCCGGATGAAGATGAAGCGGCTGACCGAGGCGGGGGCCACGGTCTACACCGTCAGCCACATCCCGCGTTCGGCGATCGTCTTCGACCGCTCGCTCGTCGTGCTCTTCGGCGTGGCCGACGGCGAGGCGAACGTGGCGCGGGTGCACAACCAGGGAGTGGCCCAGTTCTTCCTGGACCTGTTCAACCACCTCTGGGAGACGGCCACGCCGCTTGAGGGCATCGAGGCCGGGTACGCCGACGTCGCCGACGACCTGCAGCAGTCCATCGCCGCCCTGATGGCCAAGGGGTACACCGATGAGGTGGTGGCCCGCAAGCTCGGCATGTCCGTGCGCAGTTGCCGCCGGCACATCGCCACGCTCATGCGGGACCTGGACGCCACCAGCCGCTTCCAGGCCGGCGTCCAGGCCGCCCGCAAGTTCCTGCCCAACGGCCACTGACTCACCTCCTTCCCGGGCCCGACGACCACACCGGCCGTCGGGCCCTTCCCGTTCCGGCACCCCCGGGCCGTTCCTTCCGGGTCGTAACCCCAAGCCCGCACTCCCGCGCGTGCCGCTCCTTCGGGGGCGCCGCCCTTTCGGGTGGTCCCTGGCTGGGTTGGTCGTGGCGGGGTCAGCGGTAGTGGGCGGAGGCGCCGGTGACGACCTCGGCGAGGCCCCTGGCGCGTTCGCACACGAGCTCCAGCCCCGTCACCAGATCCTCCTCCGACAGTTGCGGGCTCAGGCAGATGCGGACCGAGCTGTTGGCGTCGTCGGCCGTGACGCCGATCGCGGTGAGGACGTAGGACGGCTCCTGGGAGTCGGAGTTGCACGCCGACCCGGTCGACAGAGCCACCCGGTGCAACCCGGACACCAGGCTCTCCCCGCGGACCCCCGGCAGCACCACGTTCAGGACGTGCGGCACCGAGATGTTCGGGTCGCCGTTGAAGCGGAACCCCGGCACCCTGTCCGACAGCACCTTCAGCGCCACCTCGCGAAGGCGCGTGATGGCCGACCAGTTGTCGTTCAGGCGCCGCTGGGCCAGCCGGCAGGCCGCGCCCAGGCCGACGACCAGATGGGTGGGGATCGTGCCGCTGCGCAGTTCGTGCTGGCCGCCGCCGTACATGACGGGGCGCAGCCTGCGGCGCACCTCCCGGCGCGCGTACAGCGCGCCGACGCCCTTCGGGCCGTGCACCTTGTGGGCGGACAGCGACAGCGTGTCGATGCCCTCCGCGGTCACGTCGATCGGGATACGGCCGGCCGCCTGCGCGCCGTCCACGTGCAGCAGCGCGCCGGCCTCGTGGCAGAGCGCGGCCATCTGGGCGATCGGCTGGATGGTGCCGATCTCGCTGTTGACCCACGCCGCGGTGGCCACCCGGGTGTGGGCGTCGAGCTTGGCGCGCAGGTCGGCCAGGTCGGCCTGGCCGTCCTCGCGCACCGCCATCGTCCTGGTGTCCACGCCGCGGGCGGCCAGCGCGCCCCCGATCGACAGCGAGGACTTGTGGTCGGTCGGGCAGAAGACCGCGTTGACCGGCGCCCGGTCGTCGTGCTCGAACAGGCCGAGCAGCGCGACGTTGTTGCTCTCCGTAGCGCCCGAGGTGAAGACGATCGTGCTCGGGTCGGCGCCGAGCAGTTCGCCCACCGACGCGGCGGCCAGGTCGACGGCGCGGCGGGCGCGCTTGCCCAGGACGTGCGGCGAGGACGGGTTGCCGAAGTCCTCGCGCAGGTAGGGCAGCATCGCGTCGAGGACTTCCTCGTCCACGCGCGTGGTGGCGCAGTTGTCCAGGTAGATGATGTTCACGGAATCAGCTCCTGATGGTGCACACCGTGACGAGTCCACCGAAGATCTCGTCGGCCGACATCTCCCCGCTGCCGCCCGGGTCGGTGATGATGACGGTCATGCCGGGCAGGCCGTACAGGCTGAGGGCGATGTCGACGCCGGTCTCGACTGGGTTCAGGCACTCGCCGGGGGCGTAGACGAGCAGCGTGCGGTAGCCGGCGTTGTAGACCTCGGCCACCATCTCGGTCATCTCGCCGGCGCAGCCGGTGATGCCGCAGCTCATCAGCGTGCGGTAGTTGCCGTTGTCGTCGAGGAAGGAGACCTCGGGCTTGCTCTCGCCCGCCTCCAGGTAGCGCTTCTCCAGGCGGCCCTGCTTGACGAGCTTGGCGGCGGTCTTCTGGAAGCGGTACTTCAGCCAGGTCTCGGGGAAGGCCAGCGGGTGCTTCCTGCTGGGCAGCATGCTGTCGGGGGACAGGCCCACGCTGCGCAGCTCCTTCTCGTAGGAGGAGGGGAGCTGGTTGAAGCCCTCGTAGTACTCGGCGCGCAGCTCGCTTGCCGGCCGGCCGTTCTGGGGGACGTACTGCCAGTCGTTGATGAGCAGCAGCAGGCGGGCCTCGGGATGGTCGCGCAGCAGGTCCACCGACAGCCGCCAGGTGTAGCCGGGAAAGATGCCGACGCGGCCGGCGATGCGGCGCTTCATCACCTCGGAGTCCTGCTCTTCGATGATG
This sequence comes from Nonomuraea sp. NPDC050540, assembly GCF_044457485.1. Classification (NCBI taxonomy): domain Bacteria; kingdom Bacillati; phylum Actinomycetota; class Actinomycetes; order Streptosporangiales; family Streptosporangiaceae; genus Nonomuraea; species Nonomuraea sp. NPDC050540. The sequence goes on along the minus strand of NZ_JBITHA010000011.1, from coordinate 151,033 downwards.
CCGGAGACCAGGTTGCCCTCCTCGTTCTCGAAGAGCATGAAGTGGCCACCCATGATGACCAGGTCGGAGCCGGCGCCGGCGCCGGCCAGTTCGCGGTTGACGACGTCACGGAGCTCCTGCTCGGACGCCACCAGCTCGTGGTGCTTGGAAACGCTCATGATGTGACCACTCCGAGTCTGTTCCGATCTTGCGTGGAAAGGGGGACGAGCCGTCGGGCCAGCGCCCGGAGCGGCATGGGACCGGCGAGCTGGCAGACGTCGAGTCCGGTCCAGCCCTGGGCGCCCAGTTCTGCCAGCACGCGCGGGATCCGCAGGGCACGGCCGCCGGCGAGCGTGTAGCTGCGCGTGAGGTCCGTCTTCCGCAGGCCGTTCACCTGCCGGACGATCTCCGCGAGATCCTGCTCGGCCGCCGGGTCGGCGTCCGAGGTTCCGAGGTACGGCCGCGCGCCCCCGCACCCGGCGGCGGTCTTCCCCTGCTCCGGCGCCTGGCCGCCCGGAGGCGTGAAGCCCGCGAGCCGGGCCGCTTCCGAGAGCCGGAGGCCGTCGTCGCGGGCGGCCACCAGCACGGCCTCGAAGCCGCGCAGGAACCGCTCCACCGCGTCGCCGTCCATGACCGTGGAGGCCGCGTGCAGCGAGACCGCCACCGCGTCCTTCCACTCGTCCACCCGCACGTAGGTGTCGGTGCCGGTGTGCGCCCACGACTCGGGCACCGGGTTCGAGGTGAACGCGGTCCGCGTGCCCTTGTACTCGCGGGAGGCCTGCTTGATGAAGTTGAACTCCGAGGTGAGCCGTACCGGATGGGCGCGGCGTGAGCCCTCGCGGGACAGCAGCTCGACCACCTCGTCGTAGGGCAGGTACGCGTGCTCCTGGGCGAGCGTGAACGCGGCCGAGACGCGCGCCAGCAGCTCGCCGAACGTGGGGTCGCCCGAGCAGTCCACCCGCACGAGCGTCGGCGAGAACATGCAGGTGAGCACGTCGCCGAAGGGGTGGGAGTCGCGGTTGCCGACGAACGACAGGTGCCCGACGGTGTCGCTGCCGGTGTAGGCGGCCATGGTCGCCGTGTAGGCGGTCAGGTGAATGAGGGACGGCCACGCCCGGTGCGCGGCGGCCAGTTCGCGGGAGACGGACAGGAGCGCGGGGGAGATGAGCGTCGCGTGGCGGCCCGGCGGGCCCTCCGGGCGGGTGCGCCGGGCGGCGAACAGGTCGTAGGGGAGCTGGGCGATCTCGTTCTCCCAGTGGGCGACCGCGCGGGCGGCGGTGACGGCCGCCTCCGCCGAGGCCTCGTAGCGCGCCAGGTCGGCCGGTTGGTGCCGGACCGGCTGGATCGCGGCCGGGCGGCGGCCGGCGAATCCGGCGCGCTGCATCCGCAGCTCGCGTTTGAGCTCGCCGATCGTCCAGACGTCGACGGCCAGGTGGTTGAGCACCACGACCATCTGCTTGGGCACGCCGCCGGTGGTGATCACGCAGGCGCGGATCGGCCACTCGGACTCCAGGTCGAAGGGGCGGCTCGACAGGTCCTCGACCACCTCGGCGGGCGAGGGGGTGCCGTCCCGCTCGGTGCTCACCTCGATCGCCCGGACCGGTCCAGGGGGGTTGACCTTCTGATAGGGGTCGCCGTCGCCGTCGAGGTGGAAGGTCGTGCGCAGCGCCTCGTGTCGGCGGGCCAGGTACGTGAGCGTGGCCCGGCAGTTGGCCAGCGTGATGCCCTCGTGCACGCCCAGCCTGAGCACGACGTGCGTCTCGTGGCGGTGAGCAGGGGGTAACTGGTGGAATCGCAGCCACATGTAGCGCTGACCCCAGCACAGCTTCGCAGTCTTCACGCTTTCAGAATTGGGTTTCTCTGGGGTTACCACAATGGGTGCGCGGTGGCCGCTAGGGGATAGCGAGAAGCTGCCACTAGCGGTACCCCTTATGAATAGGGGACGGTTAGTGGTAGGCAGATTTATTGCGAGGTGGCATATGTTGGAAATACCTGCTGACTTTCAGCGTCTCCTGCGTCCGCACCTGCCGTACGCCGATTCCGGGGCGTTCTCGGCCCGCGACGAGCTGGCCGGGCTCGGGCTCGACTCGATGGGCGTGGTGCAGCTGCTCGTCGACATCGAGAACGGCTACGCGGTCGCGCTGCCGGACGACATCCTGGACGAGGAGACGTTCGCCACGGTCGGCTCGCTATGGGAGGCGCTGGCCGTACATATCGGCTAGGGCGCGCCGGTCGACCTTCCCGTTGCCGTTCAGCGGCAGCTCGTCCAGGACGGTCACCGCGCGCGGCACCATGTAGCGCGGCAGGACCTGCGCGACGCCCCTGAGCAGGGTGGCGGTGTCGACGCCCGCGCCCGTGCAGGCGGCCTCCAGGATCAGCTCGCCGTCAGCGCCGGGCAGGGCCAGCACGACGGCCTCGCTCACGCCCGGCTGCCGGCGCAGCGCCGCCTCGATCTCGCCGAGTTCCACGCGATGCCCCGCGATCTTGACCTGCTGGTCCAGCCGTCCGTGGTGCACCAGCAGCCCGTCCTCCCAGGCCACCCGGTCGCCCGTGCGGTACCACTCGCCGAGGAAGCGGCCTTCGTCGTCGGCCGGGTCGAGGTAGCCGGGAAAGCGCTGCACGCCCTTCAGGCACAGCTCGCCGTCCATGACCGTGTGCTCCACGTGCGGGTACGGCACGCCGATCGGCACCGTCCCGTTGGCCGGCTCCGGCCAGTCGGCCCGCTCGGCGGGCAGGCGGTACTGGGTGCAGCTGATGGTCAGCTCGGTCGGCCCGTACAGGTTCTCCAGGACGCTGTGCGGCGCGGCCGCCCGCCAGGCGTCGGCCTGCTGCAGTGTCAGCGGCTCCCCGCAGAACAGGCTCCAGCGCAGCGACGGCATCGTGCCGGTCCCCAGCCGGCGCAGCCGCGCCGCCACCGAGACCACCGACGGGACCGAGAACCAGTGCGTCAGCTCGTGCCTGGTCACGAACGTCACCGGCTTGAGCAGGTCGTACTTGAGCGGCACGACCAGCGTCGCCCCGCTGCCCCACGTGGCGAACATGTCGAAGACCGACAGGTCGAAGGTCAGGTCGAAGGTCTGCGACACGCGGCAGCCGGGCCCCAGCTCGTAGCGCGGGATCACGTACGACAGGTAGGCGTCCACGCTGCTGTGGCGCAGCGGCACGCCCTTGGGCACGCCGGTGGAGCCCGAGGTGAACAGGATGTAGGCGAGGCCGTCCGGATCCTGGGCGCCCGCGGGCGCGGCCCGCCCGGCGGGCGCGGGCGTGGCGAGCACGAGGCCGGCGGCGCGCGCGATGGTCTCGTTGCGTGCCTGCGGCGCGGCCGGGTTCAGCGGCACGACCGTGCGCCCGAGCCGCTGGATCGCCAGGTAACCGGCATAGGCCAGCACCGTGCGGTCGGCGCGCAGCCCGACACGGGGAGCGTCGCCGCCGATGCCGGCGGCGATCCGCCCGGCCAGCTCGTCGAGCTCGGCGTAGGTGAGCCGGTCGCCGGCCACCTCCAGCGCCACGGCGTCGCCGTTGCGGGCGACGCTGTCGGCGAACCACTGGTACAGGGTCCGTGCCACGGCATATCTCCCGGAAGTGGCTCAGCGCGTGGGGCCGTCGGCCTCGCGCGGGAACAGGGACGGGTCGAGCTCCTTGCCGCTCCACAGCTCCTTGAGCCCGGTCTCCGGCTCGCTCACCGCCAGCTGGACCCCGTGGCCCACGCCGCGCAGGATGTCGAGCATGCCGTCGGCGGGGACGACGTCCGGGTCGGCGAGCATCAGCAGCGAGGTCCTGCCGCGCTGCACCTGCACACGGACGCGGAACGGCTGGCCGTACTGCTGGGCCAGCGGTGTCCACACCAGCTCGGCGGGGCTGTCGTCGGCCGGGTCGGCGACCTTGTCGTCGATCTGCAGGTAGTTGAACCAGCAGCGCAGCAGGTGGTTGAACCAGCAGCCGTGCTCGGGCCTGCCGTACTCGGCGGCCACCTCGGCCATGCGGTCGATGTCGTAGCTGCCGTGCCGGTAGGCCTTGGTGGCGGCCCAGTGCAGCCCGCGTACGTGCTCGGCGAGGGTGGCGCCCTGGTCGACGGGCAGGACGACCGGGACGAGCTGGTTGAGCGTGCCGACGGCGCGCTGGTCGCCGGCGGAGAACCGGTTGGAGGCCATCAGGCTCATCGTGACCCGGTCCGCGCCGGTCTGCCGGGCGACGCCCGCCGCGACCAGCGCCATCACGACGGCGGGTGCGGTGACGCCGAGGCGTTTGGCGGCCGCGTGGGCCAGCCCGCCGATGCGCCGCGAGTGGAGCGTCGCCTCCAGGCGGTTGCGGTAGGCGCGCGCGGGCAGCGTGGGCAACTCGTCCATGAGCCCGTCCTCCAGCACGCCGCGCCAGTGGCGCTCGGCGCCCGTCCGGCGGGCCGCCCACTCCTGCCCGCGCTGGGTCGGCGCCAGAGTGCGGGGGACGGGGCCCAGTTCGGCGGTGGCGTCCGGGTCGCCGGCCAGCGCGCGGAACTGTGTCCGCAGGTGCTGCACCGACCAGGCGTCGAGGATCAGGTGGGAGATCGACAGCGCGAGGAACTTCGGCTCGCCCTTCACGCAGACCAGCAGGCCGCGCCAGTTGAGGTTCCCCTCCATGGGGAATGGCCGCCCGATCAGCTCGGCCGCGGTGCGCTCCGCCTCCTGCTGGTCGCCGCCGTCGCGCTCGACGAGCTCGATCGGCAGCGCCACCGTCTCGTGCACTCTCTGGTACGGCACGCCGTCCCGCACGTGGTAGGTGGTGCGCAGCGCCTCATGCCGCTCGACCAGGGCGCGCAGCGCGTCCGTCACCCTGCCGAGCGTCAGCCCGCGCAGGTCCCACATCGCCGGCAGGTTCGCCTCGTGGATCCAGTCGTGCGGGTGCCGCTCGATATCGCGCCAGCTGAACAACTGGCCGAATGTGAGTGCAGCTTCTACGGGCATGTTGCCATTCATTGCCCAGCGGTGCCCACACCGTCAACCGTAGGTGGGCGGCCAACAGTTGCGGTAACTACGTGCCAGCGTCCTTCCATGTGCCTCAGCAAAGTCCGCGATTAGGGTCTTAATTACTGGCCAATAGTCGCGAATATTCAATACCCCGGCTTGAGGTGGCGCATTGATGGTTGGTGAGTCGAATCAGCTGGCTGGGATCGCCGTCGTCGGCATGTCCTGCAGGCTCCCTCAGGCTGCCGACCCGGCCCGGTTCTGGCACCTGCTGCGTGATGGAGTGGACGCGGTCACCCCGGCCCCCGAGGACCGGTGGCCGAACGCCGCCGGTTACCGCTTCGGCGGATTCCTGGAGGACGTCGAGGGCTTCGACGCCGCGTTCTTCGGGATCTCCCCGAACGAGGCCGCGGCCATGGATCCGCACCAGCGCCTCGTGCTGGAGCTGGCCTGGGAGGCCCTGGAGAACGCGCGGGTGCTGCCCGCGGAACTGAGCGGCAGCGCGGCGGGCGTGTTCCTGGGCGCGATCTCCAACGACTTCGCGTCCCTGGGAGCCGGCGGCCGGCACGGCTACACCGGCGCCAACCGGGCGATGATCGCCAACCGGGTCTCCTACCTGCTCGGCCTGCGCGGCCCGAGCCTCACCCTGGACGCCGGTCAGTCCTCCTCGCTCGTGGCCGTCCAGATGGCGTGCGAGAGCCTGCGCCGCGGCGAGATCGGCCTGGCCGTCGCCGGCGGCGTCAACCTCAACCTCCTGGGCGAGACCACCAACGCCATCGGCGAGTTCGGCGCGCTGTCACCCGACGGCCGCTGCCACACCTTCGACGCGCGGGCCAACGGCTACGTACGCGGCGAGGGCGGCGGACTCGTCGTGCTCAAGCCCCTCGCCGCGGCCATAACCGACCGGGACGTCATCCACGCGGTGATCCTGGGCGGCGCGGTCAACAACGACGGCGGCGGCGAGGGTTTGACCGTCCCCAGCGGCCGGGCGCAGGCCGAGGTCATCGAGTCGGCCTGCGCTCAGGCGGGGGTCGCGCCCGGTGCCGTGCAGTACGTGGAGCTCCACGGCACCGGGACCAAGGTCGGCGACCCGATCGAGGCCACCGCCCTCGGTTCCGTGTACGGCAAGGCCCGCCCGGCCACCGAGCCCCTGCTCGTCGGCTCGGTGAAGACCAACATCGGCCACCTGGAGGGCGCGGCGGGCATCGCCGGGCTCCTCAAGGTCGTGCTGAGCCTGAAGCACCGCGAGCTGCCCGCCAGCCTCCACTGCGAGACGCCCAACCCGGAGATCCCCTTCGACTCGCTGCGCCTGCGCGTCGTCCCCGAGACCCTCCCGTGGTCCGCGCGCCGCCTGGTCGCGGGCGTGAGCTCGTTCGGCATGGGCGGCACCAACTGCCACCTGCTCGTCACCGAGCCGCCGCGCCTCAGCATCGGCGGCTCCCGGCGTCCGCCCGCCCACAAGGAGCCCGACGGCGGCGCCCCCTGGGTGTTCTCCGCCCGGTCCCCCGGCGCGCTGAAGGAACGGGCCGAGCAGCTCGCCGACGTCGAGGCCGACCCGGCCGACGTGGCGTGGAGCCTGGTGCGCAGCCGCGCCGCCTTCGAGCACCGCGCGGTGGTGCTCGGCACCGCCAAGCGGGAGGCGCTGCGGGCGCTGGCCGGCGGCCTGCCGCACGACGCGGCCGTCACCGGTTCCGGCGCCGGGCGCACCGCCTTCGTCTTCCCCGGCCAGGGCGCCCAGTGGCCGAGCATGGCCCGTGAGCTGCTGTCCGGCTCGCCCGCCTTCGCCGAGCGGGTCGCCGAGTGCGCGCTCGCGCTCGCCCCGTTCACCGACTACGACCTCATGGACGTGCTGCGCGAGAAGCCCGGCGCGCCCGGCCTCGACCGGGTGGACGTGGTCCAGCCCGCGCTGTGGGCCGTCATGACCGGCCTGGCCGCGCTCTGGCAGTCGCACGGCCTGCGTCCCGACCTGGTCATCGGACACTCCCAGGGCGAGATCGCCGCCGCCACCGCCGTCGGCGCCCTGTCCGCCCAGGACGGTGCCCGCGTCGTCGGACTGCGCAGCAAGGCCATCGCCGGGATCGCCGGCAAGGGCGGCATGATGTCGCTGGCCGCGCCCCTCGGCGTGATCGAGAGCACGATGGCGCGCATCTCCCGCCACCTGGCCGTCGCCGCCGTCAACGGGCCCACGTCCTTCGTCGTGTCCGGCCCGCACGAGGCGCTCGCCGAGCTGAAGTCGCGGCTGCCCGAGTACCGCAGCCGAATCATCCCGGTCAACTACGCCTCCCACTCCGCCGAGGTCGAGCAGGTCCGCGACGAGGTCCTCGCCGCCCTCGCCCCGGTACGGCCCGCGTCCACGTGCACCACCTTCGTCTCCACGCTCACCGGCCGGCCCATCGACACCGCCGAGCTGGACGCCTCCTACTGGTACGCCAGCCTGCGGCGGCCCGTCCGCTTCGGGCAGGCGGTCAGGGTCGCTCTGGAGCACGACGCCGGGGTGTTCGTGGAGTGCAGCCCGCACCCGGTGCTGGTGTCGGGGGTGAGCGAGACCGCCGAGGCCGCGGGGCGCGAGGTGGCCGCCGTCGGCACCCTGCGCCGCGACGACGGCGGGGCGGAGCGGGTCATGCGCTCGCTGGCCGAGGCCTATGCCGGGGGAGCCGAGGTCGACTGGGCCGGCCCCTGCGGGGGCGGGCGGCTGGTCGACCTGCCGACCTACCCGTTCCAGCGCCGCCGTCACCGGCTGGCCGTACCCGCGGAAGGCGCCAGGGCCGCGCGGGCGGCGCTCAACGGCGGGACGCACGCTGACCACGCGAACGGCGCTCACCCGAACGGCGCGCACCCGAACGGCGCGCACCCGAACGGCGCGCACCCGAACGGCGCTGACCACGCGGACGGTGCTGAGGGCGCGGGGTTCACCGGGGATGTCCGGGAGCTGGTGCTGACCACGCTGGCCGGGCTGCTCGGGCACGAGGACGCCGCCGGGATCGAGCCCGCCAGGACGTTCAAGAACCTCGGCGTCGAGTCCGCCACCGCGCTGGACCTGCGCAACCGGCTGCGCTCGGCCACCGGGCTGCGGCTGCCGACGAGCCTGCTGTTCGACCACCCGACCCCGCAGAAGCTGATCGACCACCTGCGCGCGCTGCTGGCGCGGGAGGCGCCGCGGGCGACCGTCCAGGAGCGTGCCCGCCTCGACGACGACCCGGTCGTGGTGGTCGGGATGGGCTGCCGGTATCCGGGTGGCGTGGCCTCGCCCGCCGACCTGTGGAAGCTGGTCAGCGAGGGGACCGACGCGATCACCGAGTTCCCGGCGAACCGGGGCTGGGACATGGCGGCGCTGTTCGCCACCGGTCAGGACCGTTCGGGCACCAGCGACACCGGCCACGGCGGCTTCCTGCACGACGCCGACCGCTTCGACGCCGCCTTCTTCGGCATCAGCCCGCGCGAGGCCGCCGCCATGGACCCGCAGCAGCGGCTTCTGCTGGAGATCAGCTGGGAGGCGGTCGAGCGGGCCGGAATCGACCCGGCCGAGCTGCGTGACACGGCGACCGGGGTGTTCGTGGGCGCGATGGCGCCCGACTACGGTCCCCGGCTGCACCTGTCCGGCGGCGTCGCCGACGGTCACCTGCTCACCGGCACCGCGCTCAGCGTGGTCTCCGGCCGGATCGCGTACACGCTCGGCCTGCGCGGCCCGGCGCTCACCACGGACACGGCCTGCTCGTCGTCGCTGGTCTCGATCGTCCTCGCCACGCAGGCGCTGCGCCGCGGCGAGTGCACGATGGCGCTGGCCGGCGGGGTGACCGTGATGTCCACGCCCGGCATGTTCGTGGAGTTCAGCCGCCAGGGCGGGCTGGCCCGCGACGGCCGCTGCAAGGCCTTCTCCGCCGCCGCCGACGGTACCGGCTGGGCGGAGGGCGCCGGGATGCTCCTGCTGGAGCGCCTGTCCGACGCCCGGCGCAACGGCCACCCCGTGCTCGCCGTCATCAGGGGCGGCGCGGTCAACCAGGACGGCGCCAGCAACGGCCTCACCGCGCCCAGCGGGCTGGCCCAGCAGGCGGTCATGCGCCAGGCGCTGGCCGACGCCCGCCTCACCTCCGCCGACGTGGACGTCGTGGAGGCCCACGGCACCGGCACCACGCTCGGCGACCCGATCGAGGCCGAGTCCGTCATGTCGGTCTACGACGACGTGTGGCTCGGCTCGCTCAAGTCGAACCTCGGCCACACGCAGGCCGCCGCGGGAGTCGGCGGCGTCATCAAGATGGTGCAGGCGCTGGAGCACCGCGTGCTGCCGCGCACCCTGCACGCCGACGAGCCCAGCCCGCACGTGGACTGGTCGGCCGGGAACGTCAGGCTGCTGACCTCGCCCGTCGACCTGCCCGAGGGCCGCACGCTGCGGGCCGCGGTCTCCAGCTTCGGCATCAGCGGCACCAACGCCCACCTGATCATCGAACAGGCCCCCACCGCCCCGGAACCCGCGCTCATCGCCCCCGAGCCCGCGCCCGCCGCCCCAGAACCCGCCCAGGAACAGCACGCCCCGGAGCCCCCGCCGGAGTCCGGTCAGGAGCTTCTGGCCTGGGTGTTGTCGGCCAGGTCCGAGAGCGCGCTGCGCGCCCAGGCCACCCGGCTGCGCGAGGTCGCCGCCGGGGCGTCCGACCTGGCCGCCGCCGGACGGGCGCTGGCCAGGAAGGCCGGGTTCGCCTACCGCGCCGTCGTGGTCGCCCGCGAGCGCGGCGACCTGCTCGCCGCCCTGGACGCGCTGGCGGACGGAGCCCCGCACGCCGCTCTCGTGACCGGCGTCGCGGACAGGGACGTCCAGCCGGTCTTCGTCTTCCCCGGCCAGGGCTCGCAGTGGGCCGGGATGGCCGTCGAACTGCTGGACTCCGACGAGATCTTCCGCACCGAGCTGCGCCGCTGCGACACGGCGCTCAGAGCGCACACCGGCTGGTCCGTCGAGGACGCGCTGCGCGCCGAGGGCAAGCTGGAGGGCTCCGACGTCATCCAGCCGGTGCTGTTCGCGGTGATGGTGGCGCTGGCGAAGGTGTGGCGTGCGCTGGGCGTCGAGCCGTCGGCGGTCGTCGGGCACTCGCAGGGCGAGATCATCGCCGCCTGCGTGGCCGGCGCCCTGTCGCTGGAGGACGCGGCCAAGGTCGTGGTTCTGCGCAGCCGGGCCCTGACGCGGCTCGGGGACCGTGGCGGCATGGTCGCCCTGCCGGTCCCGGCCGAGCGGGGGCGCGAGCTGATCGAGCCGTGGGCGGGCCGGCTTTGGCTGGCCGTACACAGTGGGCCGGAGAGCTGTGTGATCGGCGGGGACGCCGACGCGCTGGAGGAGTTCACCGCCGCGCACGGCGAGAGCCTGAACGCCCGGCGGGTCGCGATCGGCTACGCCGCGCACACCCCGCACATCGAGGCGCTGCGCGAGGAGATCCTGTCCGCGCTCGACGGCATCAGGCCGCGCGCCGGCGAGGTCGCCTTCTGCTCCTCCTACGCGGGCGGCCCGGTCGAGCACGCCGAGCTGACCGCCGAATACTGGTACACGAGCCTGCGCAACCCCGTCCGTTTCCAGGAGGCCGTGGAGTCGTTCGCGGGGACGCCGCTGTTCGTCGAGACCAGCCCGCACCCGGTGCTAACCGGGCACGTCCAGGACACGCTGACCGCCGCGGGCCGCCCCGGCGGCGCCACCGGCACGCTGCGGCGCGGCGACGGCGGGCGCGCCCGCCTGCTCACCGCGCTGGCCCAGGCCCACGTCCTCGGCGCCCCGGTCGACTGGCCCGCCGCCTTGGGCGACGGACCCCTCGCCGAGCTGCCGACCTACCCCTTCGAGCGGCAGCGCTACTGGCTCGACGGTACGGCCGGCGGCACCGACGTGTCCGCCACCGGCCTGGACGCGGCACGTCACCCGCTGCTCGGCGCGGCCGTCCCGCTGGCCGCCGGCGACGGGCACCTGCTGACCGGCAGGCTCTCGCTCGCCGCCACCCCGTGGCTGGCCGACCACGCCGTGGACGGCACGGTCCTGCTGCCCGGCACCGCGTTCGTGGAGCTGGCCCTGGAGGCCGCCGCCACGGTGGGGGCCGCGACCGTCGAGGACCTGACACTGGAGGCTCCGCTGCGCCTGGCCACCGCTGAGGCGGTCCAGATCCAGCTGACCGTCGGCGCTTCCGGCGAGGGCGGCCACCGCGACCTGTCCGTCCACGCCCGCCCGGCGGGCGACCCCGACGCCCCGTGGACCCGCCACGCGACCGGCACGCTCTCGGACAGCGCACCCGCCGCAACCGGCGGGGCGGGCGCGCCCGCCGCAGTCGAGCCGCTGGCCGTCTGGCCGCCGGCCGACGCCACGGGCGTGGACCTCGACGACGCCTACGAGCGCCTGGCCGAGCGCGGCTACGGCTACGGGCCCGCCTTCCAGGGTCTGCGCGCCGCCTGGCGTGCGGGCGCGGACGCCTACGTCGAGGTGGACCTGCCCGACCACGTCGGCGAGGGCGCCGACCGGTTCACCTTGCACCCCGCGCTGCTCGACGCCGCGCTCCACCTGCTGGTGCTCGACGCCGCGGGCGAGCCGGGGACGCTGCTGCTGCCGTTCGCGTGGAGCGGCGTGCACGCGAGCACCGGCGGCGCGCGCGCCCTCCGCGTACGGCTGACGCCCCAAGGCCAGGACCGCCACGCCCTGACCGTGTACGACGTGTCCGGCACCCCGATCGCCTCGGCCGAATCGCTGACCCTGCGCGCGGTCCCGCGCACCGGCGCGGCTCCGTCCGCCGAGACCTACGGCATTGACTGGACCGGGCTGCCCGAGCCCGAGCGCGGTGTCGTCACCTGGGCCACGGTCGGCTACGACGCCTTCGCCGACGAGGTCGGCGGTCAGCGCTACTACGACCTGGCCTCGCTGGCCGACATGAGCGTGGACGCGCCGCGGGCGGTGCTGGTCCCGTTCGAGCCGGACGCCGATGACCTGCCCTACTCCGTGCACGACGTCCTCTACCAGGCCCTCGACCTCGTGCAGGGCTGGGTGGGCGACGAGCGGTTCTGGCAGTCCCGGATGGTCTTCGTGACCAGGGGATCCGCGGTCGTCACCGGCCCCCTGTGGGGACTGGTGCGCTCCGCCCAGGCCGAGCACCCCGGCCGCTTCGCGCTGGCCGACGTGGACGCGGGCTTCACCGACTGGGAACTGCTGGCCGCCACCGACGAGCCCCAGGTGCGGGCCCGCGGCGGCAGCCTCCAGGTTCCCCGCCTGACCCGACGGACCGGGGGTCCGGCGGGCGCGACGCCGGCGAACCCGGGCACGGTGGACCCGGGCTCGCCGGCCCCCGCTCCCGACCACGCTCCGGCGACGGATCAAGCTGCGGCGACGGATCAAGCTGCGGCGACCGATCACGCGCTGACGCGGGCTCTCGCGGGCACCCTGGCCGGGGGGACCGTGCTGGTCACCGGCGGCACCGGTGCGCTGGGCGGGCTGGTGGCCGAGCGGCTGGCCGCGCGGCACGGCGTGCGCGACCTGGTGCTGGTCTCCCGGAGCGGCGCGGGCGCGCCCGGCGCGGCCGAGCTGACCGGGCGGCTGGAGTCGCTGGGCGCCCGCGTCACGGTCGCCGCGTGCGACGTCTCCGACCGGGACGCGCTGGGCAGGCTGGTCGCCGGGATCCCCGAGCTGGCCGGGGTCGTGCACACGGCCGCGGTCCTGGACGACGCTACCGTCGCCGGACTGTCGGCCACGCAGCTCGACACCGTGCTCGCGCCCAAGGCGGACGCCGCGTGGCGGCTGCACGAGCTGGCCGGGGACCGTCCGCTGATCCTGTTCTCCTCGGTGGCCGGCGTGATCGGCACCGCGGGGCAGGCCGGCTACGCCGCCGCCAACGCCTTCCTCGACGCCCTCGCCGAGCACCGCCACGCCCTGGGGCTGCCCGCGGTGTCGGTGGCGTGGGGCGCGTGGGAGACCGGGATGGCCGGTGAGCTGTCCGGCGCCGACGTCGCGCGGATGTCGCGCGCCGGTGTCGCCGCCCTCTCCGCCGAGCAGGGCCTCGACCTCTTCGACGCCGTCCTGACCGCTCCGGCCGCCGAGGCCGTGGTCGTGGCGGCCCGGTGGGACGCGGCGGCGCTGCGGCAGCGGGCCGAGGCGGGGGAGCTCGCCTCGATCCTGCGGGGGCTGGTGCGCGCGCCCCGCCGTACCGCGGAGAAGGGCAGTGCCGCGAGGAACGGCACGGCGCCCGCGGCCGGGCCGGTGGCGCTGGTCGAGCGGCTGGCCGTCATGGCCGAGCCGGACGCGCGCAACCACCTGACCGGCCTGGTCCGCTCGCACGTGGCGGCGGTGCTCGGGCACGACGGCGCCGACGGCGTCGGCGTGGACAAGTCGTTCAACGAACTGGGCTTCGACTCGCTCACCGCGGTCGAGCTGCGCAACCGGCTCAACGCCGACACCGGGCTGCGGCTGCCGGCGACGCTCGTCTTCGATCACCCGACGGTCAGCGCGCTGGCCGAGCACCTGTTCCAGTCCCTGGCCCCGCAGACGCCCTCGCCCGAGGACACGCTGCGCGGCGCGGTGGAGAAGGTCGAGTCGATGCTGCTGGCGGCCAACGGGGAGGGCGAGGGGATCAAGGGACGGCTGGTGGCCATCCTGCAGAGCGCCCTCACCCGGTTCGGCAGCGGTGGCACCGCGGCGAACGGCGCCGCCGAGAAGATCGTTTCGGCCTCCGACGAGGAGATCTTCGCCTTGATCGACAACCGGAGCATGGCGGAAGGACCCGATCATGGCAACTGAGGAAAAGCTCCGCGATTACCTTAAGCGGGCCACGGTCGAACTCGCCGAGACCAGGCAGCGCCTGGCGGACGCGCAGGCGCGCAGCCACGAGCCGATAGCGATCGTGGGCATGGCCTGCCGCTATCCGGGTGGGGTGTCCAGCCCGGAAGAGCTGTGGGACCTGGTCAGGTCCGGTGTGGACGCGATCAGTGAGTTCCCCGCCGACCGAGGCTGGGACGAGGACGTCTACGACCCGGACCCGGAGGCTCCCGGCAAGTCGTACACCAGGCACGGCGGCTTCGTGCACGACGTGGCGAGCTTCGACGCCGGCTTCTTCGGGATCAGCCCGCGCAACGCGCTGGCCACGGACCCGCAGCAGCGGTTGTTCCTGGAGGCGTCGTGGGAGGCGTTCGAGCGGGCCGGGATCGACCCGGCGACGCTGCGCGGCAGCCGTACCGGGGTCTACGCGGGGTGCATGTACAACGACTACTCGGTCAGGTTCACCCACGGCGCGATCCCGCAGTCGGTCGAGGGCCTGCTGCTGACCTCCAGCACGCCGAGCGTGCTGTCGGGGCGGGTGTCCTACACGTTCGGTCTTGAGGGTCCGTCGATCTCGGTGGACACCGCCTGCTCCTCCTCGCTGGTGGCCGTCCACCTCGCGGTACGCGCGCTGCGCGACGGCGAGTGCGGGATGGCGCTGGCCGGGGGCGTGACGGTGCTGGTGCCGCCGGACACGTTCGTGGAGTTCTCGAAGCAGCGGGGGCTGTCTCCCGACGGGCGGTGCAAGTCGTTCTCCTCGACCGCCGACGGGGTGGCGTGGGGGGAGGGCGCCGGGGTGCTGCTGCTGGAGCGCCTGTCGGACGCGCGCCGGAACGGCCGGCCGATCCTCGCGGTCATCCGCGGCACCGCCGTCAACCAGGACGGCGCCAGCAACGGCATGACCGCCCCGAGTGGGCCGGCCCAGGAGCGCGTGATCGCGCAGGCGTTGTCCGACGCCAGGCTGACCACGGCGGACGTGGACGTGGTCGAGGCGCACGGGACCGGTACCAAGCTGGGCGACCCGATCGAAGCACAGGCCATTTTGTCCACATATGGACGTAATCGTGCGGCGGATCAGCCCCTGTGGCTCGGCTCGGTGAAGTCGAACATCGGACACGCCCAGGCCGCCGCCGGAGTCGCCGGCGTGATCAAGGCCGTGATGGCGCTGCGGAACCGCGTCATGCCGCCCACCCTGCACGTGGCCGAGCCGACCCCGCACGTGGACTGGTCGGCGGGCGCCGTCAACCTGCTCACCGAGGCCCGCGAGTGGACGGCGCGCGACAAGCGGCCCCGCCGCGCGGGCGTCTCGGCCTTCGGCATCAGCGGCACCAACGCCCACGCCGTCCTGGAGGAGTACGACCAGGAGCCCGTCCCCGCCGCCACCGCTCGGGCCGGTCATGGCCCGCTGGTCTGGGCGCTCAGCGCGCAGACCGCCACGTCGCTGCGCGGGCAGGCCGCCAGGCTGCGTGACTTCGTGCTGGACCGGCCCGAGACCGGCGCCCAGGACGTGGCCCACTCGCTGGTCACGCGCCGCGCCGCCTTCACGCACCGCGTCGCCGTACTCGGCGGCGACCGGGAGGCGCTGCTGGCCGGGCTCGGCGGGCACCTGCGCGGCGAGGCCCCGGCCGAGGTCGTGGAAGGGCAGGCCAAGGAGCACCTCAAGCTCGCCTACCTGTTCACCGGCCAGGGCGGCCAGCGGCACGGGATGGGCCGCGAGCTGTACGCCGCCTTCCCCGCCTTCGCCAAGGCGCTCGACGAGGTCTGCGCCGAGCTGGACCGCCACCTGGACCGCCCGTTGCGCGAGGTGATGTGGGCCGAGCCCGGCACCCCCGAGGCCAAGCTGCTCAACGAGACCTCCTACACGCAGCCCGCGCTGTTCGCCTTCGAGGTGGCCGCCTTCCGGCTGCTGGAGTCGCTCGGCGTGCACCCCGGCATCGTCGCGGGCCACTCGGTGGGCGAGTTCGCCGCCGCGTACGCCGCGGGCGTCTGGTCGCTGCCCGACGCCGCCCGGCTGATCGCCGCCCGCGGCCGTCTCATGCAGGGACTCGACACTCCGGGCGCGATGGTCGCGATCGAGGCCACGGCCAAGGAGATCGCCTCGTCGCTGGCCGGGCAGGAGCACCTGATCGGCGTCGCCGCCGTCAACGGGCCCAAGAGCATCGTCGTCTCCGGCGAGGTCGCGGCCTGCCTCGCGCTCGCCGAGCACTGGACGGACCTCGGCCGGCGCATCCACCGCCTCGCCGTCAGCCACGCCTTCCACTCACCGCTCATGGAGCCGATGCTGGCCCCCTTCGCCGCCGTGCTGGAGGACGTCGAGTTCGCCGAGCCGAAACTGGAGTTCGCCACCAACCTCAACGGCGGCTCGTGGGCCGACCGCGAGTACTGGCTGGCCCAGATCCGCCGCGCGGTCCAGTTCCAGGCCATGATCGAGCGGCTGGACTCGCTCGGCGCCGACGCCTACCTGGAGATCGGCCCGCAGGCCGTGCTCGCCGGGATGACCCACGACTGCCTGGACGGCCGCGAGGCCGCCGTCCTCACGCTCAGCCGCCGCAAGCGCCCGGAAACCGACGCCCTCGTCACCTGCCTCGCGCAGGCCTGGGTGATCGGCGCCCGCGTCGAGTGGCCCTCGGTGACCGGCCCCGGCGCCCCGGTCGACCTGCCCACCTACGCCTTCGACCGCGAGCGCTTCTGGCTCGACCCGCCCGCCCGCGTCGCCGACCTGTCCGCGACCGGCCTGCGCGAGGTCACCCACCCGCTGCTGAGCGCCGCGCTCGACGTGGCCGGCGACGGCGTGAGCGTGCTCACCGGCCGCCTGTCGCTGTCCGACTCGCCCTGGCTGGCCGACCACGCCGTCAACGGCGCCGCCGTACTGCCCGGCGCGGCCTTCGCCGACCTGCTCCTGGAGGCCGGCGGCCAGATCGAGGAGCTGGTCTTCGAGGCGCCGCTCGTGCTCACCGAGCGTGGCGGCGTGACCGTCCAGGTCGTCGCGGACACCCCAGACGACCAGGGTGTACGGCAGGCCCGCGTCCTCTCCCGCCCCGCGGCGGACCCCGACGCCCCCTGGACCCGCCACGTGCGCGCCACCCTGTCACCGGAGCCCGCGGCCCCCGCCGCCTGCGACTGGGCGGCGACCTGGCCCCCGCCGGGCGCCGAGCCGGTCGAGGTGGCCTATGGCCCGCTGGCCGACGCCGGCTACGAGTACGGGCCCGCCTTCCAGGGCGTGCGCGCGCTGTGGCGCTCCGGTGAGGAGCTGTTCGCCGACGTGGCCGTGGGCGAGCTCGACGTGACCGGCCACTGGATTCACCCGGCGCTTTTCGACGCGATGTTCCACGTGCTGCTGATCGGCGCGCCCTCGGCGGAGCTGCGGCTGCCGTTCGAGTTCCGCGGCGTACGCCTGGTGACCCCGGGGGCGACGGCGCTGCGGGTGCGGCTGCTGCGCGACGGCCAGGACGGATGCTCGATCGAGGCGGCCGACGCCTCGGGCCTGCGGGTGTTCGCGCTGGAGTCGGCGCGCATCCGCGCGGTGGCCGCGGGCGCGCTCGGCGGCCACTCGACCGGTCCCGCGCCTTACGGCCTGGACTGGGTGGAGGTCGCGCCGGCGGGCGAGCCGGTCGGCGCGTTCACGGTGGTGCCGCTGGCCGAGGGCACGCCGCGCGAGCTGACCGCCCGGGCGCTGGCCGCGATGGCCGGGGAAGAGCGCCTGGTGGTCTTCGCGCCGCGCGGCCTGGACGCCGCGGTGGTCCGGGGCCTGGTGCGGACGGCGCAGACCGAGCAGCCCGACCGGTTCGTCCTGGCCGACGTCCCGGACGGCTTCACGGACTGGGAGCGGGTGCTGGCCACCGGCGAGCCGCAGGTGCGGGTGTCGGACGGCAGGGTGCTGGCCCCCCGCCTGACGCGCCGGACCGTGGAGGGGCCGGTCACGCTCGGCTCCGGCACGGTCCTGGTCACCGGCGGGACCGGCGACCTGGGCGGCCTGATCTCCCGCCACCTGGTAGAGCGGCACGGGGTGCGAGACCTGGTGCTGCTGTCCCGGCGCGGCGCCGACGCGCCGGGGGCGGCGGAGCTGAAGGCGGCGCTCGAAGAGCTGGGCGCCAAGGTGAGGGTGCTCGCCTGCGACGTGGCCGACCGGCAGGCGCTGGCCGCGGTCGTGGACGGAATCGCGGACCTGACCGGCGTCGTGCACACGGCCGGGGTCCTGGACGACGCCACGATCGACGGGCTGACGCCGGAGCGCGTCGACCGGGTCTTCGCCCCCAAGCTGGACGCCGCCCACCACCTGCACGAGCTCACCAAGGATCGCGACCTCAAGGCCTTCGTGCTCTTCTCCTCGCTGGCCGGCATCCTCGGCAACGCCGGCCAGGGCAACTACGCCGCCGCCAACACCTACCTCGACGCGCTGGCCGAGCAACGCACCGCAGAAGGACTGCGCGCCGTCTCCATCGCCTGGGGGCTCTGGGACGGCGGCATGGGCGGCGAGCTCACCGACCTGGAGATCGCCAGGCTCGCCCGCGCCGGTGTCGCCCCGCTCGGGGCCGAGCACGGGCTGGCCCTGTTCGACGCCGCGCTGGCCGGGGACGAGCCGGTGGTCGTGGCGGCCCGATGGGACATGGTCGGCCTGCGCGCCAGGGCCGAGGACGGCAGCCTGCCACCCCTGTTCAGGGGGATGGTGCGGGCGCCGCGCCGTACCTCGTCGCAGAAGAAGGGGACGGGGCGGCTCACCGAGCGGCTCGCGGCGCTCACGGAGTCCGAGGCGATGCGGCTGCTCACCACGACGGTCCGCGGACACGTGGCCGCGGTGCTCGCCCACGCCAGCGCCGACCACATCGACGTGGACAGCGCCTTCAACCAGCTCGGGTTCGACTCGCTCACCGCGGTCGAGCTGCAGAACCGGCTCAACGCCGAGACCGGCCTGCGGCTGCCCGCGACGCTCGTCTTCGACCACCCGACGGTCTCGGCGCTGGCCAAGTACCTGCACGAGACCCTGGCACCCGCCACGCCGTCGCCCGAGGACCTCCTGCGCGGAGTCCTGGAACGCGTCGGCTCCATGATCACCACCGCCAAGGACAACGGCGAGGACATCCGCGGCCGCCTGGTCGCCGTGCTGCAGAGCGGCCTGACCAGGTTCGGGGGCACCGCGAGCAATGACGACGAGGGCGTCGACATCGACACCGCCTCCGATGAGGAGATCTTCGCACTCATCGACAAGGAACTGTGAACCATGACAGGAAAGGCCCGAGCGATGGGTACCGAGGACAAGCTCCGCGACTATCTCAAGCGCGCCACCGTCGAACTGGCGGAGACCCGCAGGCGCCTGACCGAGGACGAGAGCCGTCGCCACGAGCCCATCGCCATCGTGGGCATGGCCTGCCACTTCCCCGGCGGCGTCAGCAGCCCCGAGGAACTGTGGGAGCTCGTGCGCTCCGGCCGCGACGCCATCGGGGACTTCCCCGACGACCGCGGCTGGAACCTCGATGACCTGTACGACCCCGACCCCGACGCGATCGGCAAGAGCTACACGCGCAACGGCGGCTTCATCCCCGACGCGTTCGACTTCGACGCCGCGTTCTTCGGCATCAGCCCGCGCCACGCGCTCGGCACCGACCCGCAGCACCGGCTGTTCCTGCAGGCCACCTGGGAGGCGTTCGAGGCGGCCGGGATCGACCCGGGGACGCTGCGCGGCAGCCGTACCGGCGTGTACGCGGGCGTGATGTACGAGCACTACTCCAACCGCTTCCTCGACGGCTCCCCCGAGGCGATCGAGGGCACGCTGTTCACCTCGTCCGTGGCCAGCGTGCTGTCCGGCCGCGTCTCCTACGTCTACGGCCTGGAGGGCCCGTCGATCTCGATCGACACCGCCTGCTCCTCCTCGCTGGTCGCCATCCACCTCGCCACCCAGGCGCTGCGCCGGGGCGAGTGCACGCTGGCCCTGGCCGGCGGCGTGACGCTGATGCCGTCGCCGGTGCCGTTCGTGGAGTTCTCCCGCCAGCGGGCGCTGTCGCCCGACGGGCGCTGCAAGGCGTTCTCCTCCACGGCCGACGGGGTGGCCTGGGCGGAGGGCGCCGGGGTGCTGCTGCTGGAGCGCCTGTCGGACGCGCGCCGCAACGGCCGCCGCATCCTGGCCGTCGTCCGCGGCAGCGCGGTCAACCAGGACGGCGCCAGCAACGGCATGACCGCCCCGAGTGGACCCGCCCAGGAGCGCGTGATCGAGCAGGCACTCGCCGACGCCCGCCTCGACCTTCACGACGTGGACGCGGTGGAGGCGCACGGCACCGGCACCACCCTCGGCGACCCGATCGAGGCGCACGCCCTGCTGGCCACCTACGGACGCAGGCGGCCGGCCGACCGGCCGCTCTGGCTGGGCTCGCTCAAGTCGAATCTCGGGCACGCCCAGGCGGCGGCCGGGGTCGGCGGCGTGATCAAGATGGTGAAGGCGCTGGAGCACCGGGTGCTGCCGCGCACGCTGCACGTGGCCGAGCCGACGCCGCACGTGGACTGGTCGCAGGGCGGCGTACGGGTGCTGACCGACGAGGTCGAGCTGCCCGAGGGCGAGCGCCCGCCGCGCGCGGGTGTCTCCAGCTTCGGCGTGAGCGGCACCAACGCGCACCTGATCCTGGAGCGCGGCCCCGACGAGGAGCCCGCCCCCGAGACCGGCGCGCCGCTGGTGTGGATCGTGTCGGCCAAGACCGGCAGCGCGCTGCGCGCCCAGGCCGCCAGGCTGCGCGGGCGGGCCGCGACCGCGCCGCTCGCCGACCTGGCCGCCGCGGGCCCGGTGCTCGCGCGCCGGGCCAGGTTCGCCCACCGCGCCGTCGTGATCGCCGGCGACCGCCTCGAACTGCTGGCCGGCCTCGACGCGCTCGCGGACGGCGCCCCGCACCCCGCCGTCCTGGAGGGCGTCGCCGCCGCGGCCCGCACCATCTTCCTGTTCCCCGGCCAGGGCTCGCAGTGGCCGGGCATGGCCGTCGAGCTTCTTGAGGCCAGCGAGGTCTTCCGCGAGCGGCTGCGCGCGTGCGACGAGGCGCTCAAGCCGCACACCGGCTGGTCGGTGGAGGACGTGCTGCGCTCGGGCGAGAAGCTGTCCGGCTCCGACGTCGTCCAGCCCGTGCTGTTCGCGGTGATGGTCGCGCTGGCCGAGCTCTGGCGCTCGCTCGGCGTCGAGCCCGCCGCGGTCGTCGGCCACTCGCAGGGCGAGATCGCCGCCGCCTGCGTCGCCGGGGTCCTCTCGGTGGAGGACGCCGCCCGGATCGTCGCGCTGCGCAGCCGGATCATCGTCGAGCGGCTCGGCGGCACCGGGGGCATGCTCTCCGTCGCGCTGCCGTCCGAGCGGGTCCGCGAGCTGCTCGCGCCGTACGAGGGACGGCTGTGGATCGCCGTGGACAGCGGGCCGGGCGGGTGCGTCGTCGCCGGCGACGTGGACGCGCTCGACGAGGTGGCCGCCGCCTGGGAGGAGCCCTACCGGGCGCGCAGGATCGCGGTGGACTACGCCTCGCACACGCCGCACATCGAGGTCCTGCGCGACGAGCTGCCCGCTCTTCTGGGCGAGGTTCGGCCGGGCCGTACCGACATCGCGTTCTGCTCCTCGATGGCCGGGGACTTCATCGACACCGACCGGCTGACGGCCGGCTACTGGTTCGACAACGTGCGCAACCCGGTGCTGTTCCGGCAGGCGATCGGGTCGGTCACCGGAGCGCCGCTGTTCGTCGAGGTGAGCCCGCACCCGGTGCTCCAGGCGGACGTGGCCGAGATGAGCGAGGCCGCGGGCATCTGCGGCACCCTGCGCAGGGGCTCGGGCGACTGGCGGCGTTTCCTGGCCGCGCTCGCCCAGGCGTTCGTGCTGGGCGCCGAGGTCGACTGGGCCGCCGCGCTCGCCGCCATCCCCTTCCGGCACGTGGACCTGCCGGCCTACGCCTTCGACCGGCAGCGCTACTGGCTGGACGCCGGCGCGCGGGCAGGGCGCGTCCCCGGCGTGGACGGCTCCGAGCACCCGCTGCTGAACGCGGTCGTGCCGGTGGCCGACGGCGGGCTCGTGCTCAGCGGCCAGCTGTCCACCAAGGTCGCGCCCTGGCTGGCCGACCACGCGGTCGAGGGCGGCGTCCTGCTGCCCGGCGCCGCCTTCGCCGAACTGGCGCTCGAAGCGGCCGCCGCCGCCGGCTGCGAGCTGGTCGAGGAACTCATCATCGAGGCGCCGCTGATCCTCACCGCAACCGCCCGCCTCCAGGTCGTCGTCTCCGCCGAGTCCGACGGCCGGCGCGGCCTCACGATCTTCTCCGAGACCGGCGACGCCTGGGTCCGTCACGCCTCCGGCGCCCTGGCCGTCACCGGACCCGCCTCTCCCGGCTGGGCGGCCACCTGGCCTCCCGACGGCGCCCAGCCGGTGGAGGTGTCCTACGAGCGCCTGGCCGCCCAGGGCTACGAGTACGGGCCGGCCTTCCAGGGCGTGGGCGCGATGTGGCGCGCGGGCGAGGAACTGTTCGCCGAGGTCAGCGCCCCCGACGGGGTGGACGTGACCGGGTTCGGCATCCACCCCGCGCTGCTGGACGCCTCCTTCCACCCGCTCGTGCTGGCGGCCGATGAGGGCGCGCTGCGGCTGCCGTTCGCCTTCCGCGGCGTGCGCCTGTCGGCCGCGCGGGCCTCCCTCCTGCGCGTACGGCTGACGCCGCGCGGCGCCGACGACGCCGGGATCGAGGCGGTGGACGCCGCCGGTCACCCGGTCTTCTCGATCGACTCCCTCCGCGTACGGCAGGCCGCACCCCGGGCGGCCGCCGCCCAGGTGGCCCCGCACGGCCTGGACTGGGTGGAGGTCGCGCCCACGGCCGATCCGGCGGGCTCGTTCACGGTGGTGCCGCTGGCCGAGGGCACGCCGCGCGAGCTGGCCGCCCGCGTCCTGGCGGCGGTGGCCGGCGAGGACCACCAGGTGGTGTTCGCGCCCAGTGGCCTGGACGCCGCAGTGGTCCGGGGTCTGGTGCGGACGGCGCAGACCGAGCAGCCGGGCCGGTTCGTCCTGGCCGACGTCCCGGACGGGTTCGCCGACTGGGAGCGGGTGCTGGCGACCGGCGAGCCGGAGGTGCGGGTGCGCGACGGCAGGCTGTTCGCCCCGCGCGTGGCCCGCAGAACCGCCGGGGAACCGGAGCCCATCGGCTCCGGCACGGTCCTGGTGACCGGCGGGACCGGCGGCCTGGGCGGCCTGATCTCCCGCCACCTGGTCGAGCGGCACGGGGTTCGTGACCTGGTGCTGCTGTCCCGGCGCGGCGCCGACGCGCCGGGAGCCGGGGAGCTGCGTGCGGAGCTCGAAGAGCTGGGCGCGCGGGTCGAGGTGCTCGCCTGCGACGTGGCCGACCGGCAGGCGCTGGCCGCGGTGGTGGACGGGATCGCGGACCTGACGGGCGTGGTGCACACGGCCGGGGTCCTGGACGACGCCACGATCGAGGGGCTGACGCCGGAGCGGATCGACCGGGTCTTCGCCCCCAAGCTGGACGCGGCCTGGCACCTGCACGAGCTCACCAAGGATCGCGACCTCAGGGTCTTCGTGCTCTTCTCCTCACTGGCCGGGATCCTGGGCAACGCCGGTCAGGGCAACTACGCCGCCGCCAACACCTACCTGGACGCGCTGGCCGAACTGCGCAGGGACGAGGGGCTGCCGGCCGTCTCCATCGCCTGGGGACTCTGGGACACCTCCACCGACCTCACCGGCGGGCTCAGCGCCGCGGACCGGGGCAGGCTGGCCCGCTCCGGCGTCGCACCGCTCGACTCCACTCAGGGGCTGGAGTTGCTGGACGCGGCGCTGGCCACCGACGAGGCCGTGGTCGTGGCGGTGCGCTGGGACACCGCCGGGCTGCGGGCCAGGGCGGAGAACGACGACCTTCCCGCCATGCTGCGCGGGCTGGTGCGCGGGCCCCGCCGTACCGCGTCGAACGTGACGGTCGCGGGCGGGCTGGCCGAGCGGCTGGCGGCGCTTCCGCACACCGAGAGCCTGCGCCTGCTGACCGCCACCGTCCGCGCGCACGTCGCGGCCGTGCTCGCCCACGCCAGCCCCGACCAGATCGACGTCGGCACCGCCTTCAGCCAGCTCGGGTTCGACTCGCTCACCGCGGTCGAGCTGCGCAACCGGCTCAACGCCGAGACCGGCCTGCGGCTGCCCGCGACGCTCGTCTTCGACCACCCGACCGTGACCTCCCTGGCCGACTACCTGTTCCGCACGCTCGCCCCCAAGACGCCCTCGCCCGAGGACGTGCTGGAAAGCGCCCTGGAGCGCGTCGAGGCCATGCTCACCAGCGCCAACGGGGAGGGCGAGGCCATCCGCGGTCGGCTCGTCCCGATCCTGCAGACCGCCCTCGCCCGGTACGGCGCGGGCCAGAACGACGCCGACGGCATGGTCGAGAAGATCGACGCCGCCTCCGATGAGGAGATCTTCGCGCTCATCGACAACGAACTGTGAACCCATGACTCCCGTTACCGGAAAGGTTCGCCCGATGGGGACCGAGGAAAAGCTGCGCGCCTACCTCAAGCGTGTGACCGTCGAACTGGCCCAAGCGCGCCGGAACCTCACCGAGGCCGAGGACCGCCGCCACGAGCCCATCGCCGTCGTCGGCATGGCCTGCCGCTACCCGGGTGGCGGCGACACGATCGAGGGCCTGTGGGAGCTGCTGCGCGAAGGCAGGAGCGCCGTCGGCGAGGTGCCGCCCGCCCGCTGGGACATCGATGACTACTACGACCCCGACCCGCAGAAGCCGGGCGGCATGTACACGCGCTACGGCTGCTTCCTCGACGACGTGACCGGCTGGGACGCGGAGTTCTTCGGCATCTCGCCGCGCGAGGCGCTGCGCATGGACCCGCAGCAGCGGCTGCTGCTGGAGCTGGCGTGGGAAGGCTTGGAGAACGCGGGCTTGGCCCCCGACCGGATGGCCGGCAGCAGGACCGGCGTGATGGTCGGCTACATGGACACTCTCCAGTACGGCCGGCTCCAGATGGAGCTCCAGGGCCGGGACGCGGTCGCCGACCCGTACCTGGGCCAGGGCGCCATCTCCAGCGTGGCCGCCGGCCGGATCGCCTATCAGCTCGACCTGACCGGCCCCACGATGAGCGTGGACACCGCCTGCTCCTCCTCGCTGATCGCCGTGCACCTGGCCGTCGAGAGCCTGCGCAGGGGCGAGTGCGACCTGGCCTTGGCCGCGGGCTGCTCGCTCACCCTGCACCCGTCGATGTTCATCCAGGCGTGCGCGGGCATGATGATGTGCTCCGACGGCCGGTGCAAGACCTTCGACGAGGGCGCCGACGGCTACGTCATGGGCGAGGGCGGCGGCCTGGTGGTGCTGGAGCCGCTGTCGAAGGCGCTGGCCAACGGGCGGCGTATCCGGGCGGTGATCAGGGGCTCGGCGGTCAACCAGGACGGGCGCAGCAACGGGCTCACCGCGCCCAGCAGGAGCGCCCAGGTCGACGTGATCACCCGCGCGCACGCCGCCGCCCGCGTCCGCGCCGACGAGGTCGACTACGTGGAGGCGCACGGCTCCGGCACCCAGCTCGGCGACGCGATCGAGCTGTCGGCCCTGCACGACGTGTTCGGCGAGCGCCCGGCCGAGCGGCCGCTGCGGGTGGGCGCCATCAAGACCAACATCGGCCACACGCAGGCCGCCGCCGGGGTCGCCGGGCTGATCAAGACCGTGCTCGTGCTGGAGAACGGGCTGGTGCCGCCCAACCTCAACCTGGACCGTCCCGCGACGGCCATCCCCGAGGACGGCACCGTCCAGCCGGTCAACGAGGTGCTGGAGCTGGCGCCGAGGCTGGCGGGCGTCAGCTCGTTCGGCCTGTCGGGCTCGAACGCCCACGTGGTGCTGGAAGCGGCCCCCGCTCCCGAAGCGCCGCCGGTGGCCGCACCCGTCTACGCCCTCCCCGTCTCGGCGGGCAGCGAGACCGCGCTGCGCGAGCACGCGGGACGGCTGGCGCTCAGCCTGGCCGGGCAGCCGGATCTGCGCGCCGCCGACGTGGCCCGCACGCTGCAGGACGGCCGCGCCCACCTGGACCACCGGCGCCTGCTGGTCGTGGAGGACCTGCGCGAGGCCGTCACCCGCCTGCGTTCCCTGGCGGAGGCCCCCGGGACGCCCCGGGCCAAGGACAACCCGAGGATCGCCTTCCTGCTCCCCGGCGTCGGCGACCAGTACGCCGGCCTGGGCAAGGAGCTGTACGCGAGCGAGCCCGTCTACGCACAGGCCGTGGACGACTGCGTCGAGCGGGTGCTGGCGCACGCCGACCTGGACCTGCGCCCCTTCTTCGAAGCCGAGGCCGCCCCGCGGCAGGACGACCTGGCCGCGCTGCTCGGCCGCGACACCGGCGAGCGCGCCGACGACCCGCTCGACCACGCCCCGATCGCCCACCCCTTCCAGTTCACGGTCGAGTACGCGCTGGCCAAGCTGCTCGCGCACTGGGGCGTCACCCCCGACATGCTCATCGGCTACAGCCTCGGCGAGTACGTGGCCGCCTGCCTGGCCGGCGTCTTCACCCTTGAGGACGCCCTGCACGTGGTGATCGAGCGGGCCCATCTGATCAACGCGGTCCCCGCGGGCCGCATGGTCGCTGTGGCCGCCTCGGAGGAGCGCATCCGCGAGGCGCTGCCCGACCTGGAGGTCGACGTGGCCGCGCTCAACGGCCCGTCGATGACGGTCCTGAGCGGCCTGCCCGGCCAGATCGAGCAGGCCACCGCCGTCCTGATGGCCGCCGGGCTGGCCTGCCGCCCGATGCGCTCGGCGCACGCCTTCCACAGCTCGCTGCTGCAGCCGGCCCGCGACAAGCTGCTGGCTCTGCTGGAGACCGTGCCGCGAAAGCCGCCGTCCACCACGATCGTCGCGAACCTCACCGGCGCCGCCCTCACCCCCGAACAGGCGGTCAGCGCCACCTACTGGGCCGACCAGCTCGTCAGCCCGGTCCGCTTCGCCGACGGCGTACGCCACTGCGTGGACCAGGACATCGACGTCTTCATCGAGCTGGGCGCCGGGCAGACGCTCGGCGGGCTGGTCCGCCAGAACCTCGCCGGCGCGGGGCCCGCCGCCGTCCTCGGCACACTGCCCGCGCTGTGGACGACCGGCGAGCGGCGCGACGCCAGGACCGAACTGCTGGAGAGCGCGGGCCGGCTGTGGGAGCTGGGCGCCACGATCCGCTGGGACCTGACCGGCCCGTCCGGCGCGGGCGTGACCACCCTGCCGGGCTACCCGTTCCAGCGCACCCGCTTCTGGCCCGAGCCGGGCCGGGACGTCGCCCCCGCCACCGTCATCAGGGCCGCCGCCCCCGCCCGTTCGAGTGACCCGGCCGACTTCCGGTTCGTGCCCGCGTGGCAGCGGGCCGCCGCACGCCCCGCCCTCCCGGCCTTCCTCTCCCTGCCCGGCCCGCTCGTGATCTTCTCCGACGGCCTCGCCGGTACGGCTCTCGCCGACCTGGCCGAAGCCGGCGGCACCACGGTCATCGAAGTCCTCCCCGGCACGAGCGCCGGCACCCCTGCCCATCGTGAAGGCCGCCGCCTGACCATCGACCCCGCGGACCCGGCCCACTACGCCGAGGTGTTCGCCGACCTGCCCGGCGGTCCCGTGCACGTGGCCCACCTGTGGAGCCTGCTGTCGGACCGTACCGACCTGGTGGCGGCCATCGGCCACGGCTTCGACAGCCTGCTGCTGGCCACCCAGGCCATGAACGTCACCCCCGGCTCCCGGCTGCTCACCGTCACCCGGGGCGCCACCGAGATCCTCGGCGGGGACGCGCTCGCGCCCCAGCAGGCCATGGCACACGGGTTCGGGCGGGCGGTGCAGCACGAGTTCAAGGACCTGAGCTGGACCGGCGTCGACCTCGACCCCGACGCCCCGGCCGAGGCGCAGGAGGCCGGGCGACTGGTGGCCGGGCAACTGGCCGCCGAACTGATCGCCGAGGCCGGCGGCAGCGACGCCCTGGCCGGCTGGCGCCGCACCCACCGCTGGCTCCGCGCCTGGTCCGAGGTGCCGTCCACGCCCCCCGGCGAGGGCTCACCCTGGCGCGCCGACGGGGTCTACCTGATCACGGGTGGCACCCGGGGGCTGGGGATGGGGCTGGCCAGGCACCTGGTGCGGAGCGGGGTCAGGAAGCTGGCGCTGCTGAGCCGTACCCCACTCGACAGGGAGGCGACGCCGGAGCCCGGTAGCCGTGCGGAGCGCACGCTCCAGGACGTCGCGGCGCTGGAGGCAGCGGGCGCGCAGGTGCTGCTGGTCGCCGCCGACACCGGGAACGCGGAGCGGTTCGGGCGGGCCATCGAGGACGTGCGCGGCCACTACGGCGCCCTGCACGGCGTGATCCACTCGGCCGGTCTGCCCGCGGGCGGGCTGATGCAGCGCAGGACCGTCGCCGAGGCCCGCGCGGTGCTCGCGCCCAAGGTCCTGGCCATGGGCCCGCTGGCCGAACTGGTCAGCGCGCGGACCCCGGAACACGAGCGGCCGGAGCTGCTCGTCCTGTACTCCTCGGCGGTCACCGCGTTCGGCGGAATCGGCGAGGGCGACTACTGCGCGGCCAACAGCGTCCTCGACGCCTACGGCGAGGCGCTGGCCGCCACCGCCCCTTCCACCAAGGTCGTCTCCATCTCCTGGGGCCCCTGGCTGCACGACGACTGGCAGGCCGAGAACTTCAAGAGCACCGGCGGCCTGGCCGAGCGGGTGCGCGCCTACCGCGAGAGGTACGGCTTCGCCGAGGAGGCGGGCAACGAGCTCCTCGACACGATCATCCGGGGCGGCCACGGCTACGTCCTGGCCGCCAGGCAGCCGCTCGGGGAGGTGGTCAAGGAGTGGACGGCGATGCTCGACATCGACAACCTCATCGGCGCCGCCTCCGCGGTCCCGCGCGGCGAGCGCTTCCCCCGCCCGCAGCTGCGCACCGACTACGCGCGGCCGCGTAACGAGCGGGAGACGCTGATCGCCGAGATGTGGGGCGCCTACCTCGGCATCGCCCAGGTAGGCGTGCACGACCCGTTCTTCGACCTCGGCGGCAACTCCCTGGTCGGAATGGCCATGGTGCTCGCCATCGAGAAGGAGCTCGGCGTCCCGATCGCCCCGGCCGTGCTGTTCGAGCACCCGACCGTGGCCGCGTTCGCCGCGGCCGTCGACGGCGGCGAGTCGGCCACGCAGGAAGTACTGACCAGCAGCTCGGCGAGGGGTCAGCGGCGGCGCCGCGCCCGGTCCGCAAGCGGAAGGCCCAGCACCGGAAGGGACAAGAACCGTGAGTGACGAGAGCGCCGGCACCGACATCGCGATCGTCGGGATGTCCGGGAGGTTCCCGGGCGCGCCCGGCGTCGCCGAGTTGTGGTCCGCCATCAGGGCGGGCAGATCGGGGATCACCCGCTTCACCGACGAGGAACTGCGCGCCGAGGGTGTCACCGAGGAGCAGCTCCAGGACCCGAGCTACGTGAAGGCCAACCCGGTCATCGAGGGCATCGACCTGTTCGACGCCTCGTTCTTCGGGCTGGGCGCCAAGGAGGCGCAGATCCTCGACCCGCAGCACCGGTTGTTCATGGAGCACAGCTGGGCGGCGCTGGAGGACGCGGGCTGCGACCCGACCCGCTTCGACGGCTCCATCGGCGTCTTCGGCGGCTGCGCCCACAGCTCCTACATGCAGAACAACCTGCTGCCCGGCGGCATCGGCGAGGTCATGGGCCACCTGGCGCTCGGCCTGGCCAACGACAAGGACTCGCTGACCACCCGCGTCGCGCACACGCTGGGCCTGACCGGACCCAGTTACGGCGTGCAGAGCTACTGCTCGACCTCGCTGGTCGCGATCTGCGCGGCGGCCACGAGCCTGGCCGGGTTCGAGTGCGACATGGCGCTGGCCGGCGGCGTCGCCGTCAACGTCCCCCACCGCGTCGGCTACATCTACCAGCCCGGCGGGATCGCCCCGCCCGACGGCGAGTGCCGCGCCTTCGACGCGGCGGGACTCGGCAGCCCGCTCGGCAGTGGCGTCGGCGTGATCGTGCTGCGCCGTCTGGAGGACGCGCTGGACGCCGGCGACCAGATCTACGCGGTCATCCGAGGCTGGGCGGTCAACAACGACGGCGGCAAGAAGGTCGGCTTCACCGCACCCGGCGTGCAGGGACAGGCCTCGGTCATGGCCGAGGCGCTGGCCGCCGCCGACCTCGCCCCCTCCGACATCGACTACGTGGAGGCGCACGGCACCGGCACCGCGCTCGGCGACGCCGCCGAGCTCGCCGCGATCCAGCAGGTCTTCCGCGGCGAGTCGCTGCTCGTCGGCTCCGTGAAGACGAACCTGGGCCACCTCGACCGGGCGGCCGGGGTGACCAGCCTCATCAAGGCGGCGCTGGCGCTGCGCAACGACGAGATCCCGCCCACGCTCAACCTGGTCACGCCCAACCAGCAGCTCAGCAGCGGCGACGCCGAGATCGAGGTCGTCACCGAGCTGCGCTCCTGGCCGCGGGCGGCCGGCCGTACCAGGAGGGCGGGGGTCAGCGCCTTCGGCATCGGCGGCACGAACGCCCACGTGGTCCTGGAGGAGGCGCCGCCGGCGCCGAGGCCGGAGACGGAGCCGCGGGCCGAGCTGCTGGTCTGGTCGGCGCGCACCGCCGAGGCGGCGGACGCGATGACGGACCGGCTGGCCGCCCACCTGGAGAGCCAGGAAGGCGTACGGCTGGCCGACGTCGCGCACACGCTGCAGTCGGGCCGTCAGCTGTTCGGGCACCGCAGAATCCTGGTCGCCGGCGACGCGGCCGAGGCCGTGGCCGGGCTGCGCGAACCGGCCGTGCTCACCCGCTCCGACACCCGTGACGACCGGCCCGTGGCCTTCCTGCTGGCGGGCACCGGCGAGCAGTACGCGGGCATGGCCGCCGACCTGTACGACACCGAGCCGGTCTTCGCCCAGACGCTCGACCGGTGCCGTACGGCGCTGCGCGGGCTCATGGACGGCGCCGACCCGCTGGCCGGCATGCTCCGCCCCCGCGTGACGGGCGAGGCGGGCGCGCTGGCCAGGATGCTGGGCCGCGCCGAGGCCTCGGACGCCACCTCGACCGACCTGCTCCAGCCCGCGTTGTTCGCGGTGGAGTACGCGCTGGCGCGTCTCGTGCGCTCCTGGGGCGTCGAGCCGTCGATCCTGGCCGGCTACAGCCTCGGCGAGTACGTGGCCGCGACCCTGGCCGGGGTCCTCTCGCTGGACGACGCGCTCGCGCTGGTCGCCCACCGGGCCAAGCTGATCAACCAGTTGCCCGCGGGCACCATGAGCGCCGTCCCGCTGCCCGAGGCCGAGGTCAGGGCGCGTATCGCCCCCATCCCAGGCGTGGACGTGGCCGCCGTCAGCGGCCCCGAGCTGACCGTGATCTCCGGCGAGCCGGAGGGCATGGCGGCCGTGCGGGCGCTGCTGGAGGCCGAGTCGATCCCGTGCCGCCCGCTGGCCACCACCCACGCCTTCCACTCGCGCATGATGGAGCCGATCCGCGGCGAGCTCACCGCGTGGATCGCCGCCACCATCACGCTCAACCCGCCCCGCGTCCCCTACGTCTCCAACGTGACCGGCGCCCTCGCCACCGCCGAGCAGGTGACCGACCCCGGCTACTGGGCCGAGCACATGTGCGCGCCCGTGCAGTTCGACAAGGTCATCGGCACGCTGCTCGGGCACGACGAGGCCGCGCTGCTGGAGATCGGCCCCGGTCCGTCGCTGGGCGCGATGGTCCGCGGGCACCGCGACTGCCCGCGCGACCGGTGGCCGCTCATCGTGCAGGCGCTGCCCGCCGAGAGCGACCGGCGGCCCGCCGGGAAGGTGCTCGCCGAGGCGGTCGGCCGGCTGTGGCTGGCCGGGGTGCCCGTGGACTGGGCCGGCTACCAGCAGGACCGCCCGGTGGCCAAGGTGTCGCTGCCGCCGTACCCGTTCCAGCGCACCCGCTACTGGGTGGACGCGCCCACCGCCACGGCGGCTGCCGTCGCGCCGATCGACCTCCCGGCACCGGCCGCCACGCCGGAACCGCACGTGCGGGTGATGACCGCGAAGTGGACCGCCGCGGAAACCGCCGGGGCGTCCGCGCCGGTCGGGCGGGCCGTGCTGGTCGCCGACCGCGGCGGCGTCGCCGGGGCCCTGGCCCGGGTACTGCACGCCGCGGGCACCGACGTCGAGATCGACGCCGGAGCCGCGGACGTGGCCGTCGACGCCGGGCCCGGAGCGGCCGACGTGGTGGTCGACCTGCGCATGCTCGACCACACCGACGCCGGCAGCGACGGCCGCGAGGCCCTGCTGCCCGTGTCCGCGCTCCTGGACACCTGGGCCGAGAGCGGCGACAACACCCGGATCCTCGTGGTCACCTCCGGCGGCCAGGCCGTGCTTCCCGGCGAGAGCCCGTCGCCCGCCCAGGCGGCCGTGGCGACGCTGCCGCTGGTGGCCAACCAGGAGTACCTGAACCTCGACTGCCGCGCCGTCGACCTGCCACCGGGCCTGGCCGCAGGGGAGGCCGCCGCGCTGCTGGCCGCCGAACTCGCCGCGCCGCAGGGCGAGGTCCTGGCCGCCTACCGCGACGGCCGCCGCCTCCTGCGCGCCTTCGAGCCGGCACGCCCCGCCGACACCCGAGAGGCCGGCGAATCCGCCGACCGCCTGGAGGGTGTCAGGAAGGGCGGCGCCTACCTGGTGACCGGTGGCCTGGGCCCGGTCGGCCTTCTGCTGGCCGACCACCTGGCCGACGCCGGAGCCGGCCGCCTCGTCCTGACCAGCCGCAACGGCCTGCGGAGCCTCAACGGGCAGGCCGCCGACCCGCGTCACGCGGCTGTGGAGCGGCTCAGAGCGCGCGGCGTCGAAGTGGCGACCCCGGCCGTGGACGTCACCGACCCGGACGCCATGCTCGCCGCCCTCGACGGCGTCGACGGCGTGATCCACCTGGCCGCCGAGAGCTCCCCCGACACCTTCGTTTCCCTGCGCGACCTGGACGAGGCCGCCGTGGCCAGGCACTTCGCCGCCAAGGTGGCCGGTGCCAAGGTCCTGGAGCGGGTCTTCGACGAGATGGAGCGGCCGCCCGCGTTCTGCGTGCTGTTCTCCTCCACCTCCTCGATCCTCGGCGGCATCACTTTCGGCAGCTACGCCGCCGCCAACGCCGCCCTGACCGCGCTGGCCCACCGCGTCCACGCCCGCCGTACCCCGACCACGTGGGTGGCGGCGGGCTGGGACACCTGGGCGGTCTCGCTGGAGCGCCTGGGCGGCGGGCTCGGCGCCGCGATGGTGGCGCACTCGATGAGCACGGAAGAGGGCATGGCCGCCTTCGACCGGCTGCTCGCCGCGCCCGAGCCGGGCCTCGTGGTGGCGGCGGGCGGGCTGGACGACCGGCTGCCGCGCGCGGCCGCGACCACGCCGGTGACGGCCAAGGGGGACCGGTTTCCCCGGCCTGAGCTGCCGCAGCCGTACAGCCCGCCGCTCACGGACGCCGAGCGCGGCCTGGCCGAGCTCTGGTCCGACGTGCTGGGCGTCGAGCCGGTCGGCACCCGGGACAACTTCTTCGACCTGGGCGGCAACTCGCTGGTCGCGCTGCAGATGCTCCGGCTGGTGAAGGAGCGGTTCGGCGTGGCCGTACCGACGGTGATGCTGTTCGAGGCGCCGACGGTGAACCGGCTGGCGGCGATACTCGACGAGCGCGGCGCGGCCCTGCCCGCCGCGCCCGCGAACGCGAGGGTCGTCGAGCGGGCGAAGCCCAGCGAGGACGACGACGACCGGCGGATCGCCATCGTCGGCATGGCCGGGCGTTTCCCCGGCGCCTCCGACGTGGGCGCCTTCTGGCGCAACCTGCGCGACGGCGTCGAGTCCATCACCTTCTTCTCCGAGGAGGAGCTGGTGGCGGCGGGCGTGGACCCCGAGCTGGTGCGCGACCCGGCCTACGTGCCGGCGCGGCCGGTGCTGGACGAGGTGGCCGAGTTCGACGCCGCCTTCTTCGGGATGAGCCCGCGCATGGCCGCGATCACCGACCCGCAGCAGCGGGCCTTCCTGGAGGTCTGCTGGGAGGCCCTGGAGCAGGGCGGGTACGCCGCCCCCGAGAACCGGGGCCGGGTCGGCGTGTTCGGCGGCGCCAACATCAGCACCTACCTGCTGCGCATGAGCGACCACCTGCTGGGCGCCGACAGCGACGACTTCAGCGACTTCGAAGTCATCATGGGCAATGACAAGGACGCCCTGACCACGGTCGTGTCCTACCTGTTCGACCTGTACGGGCCGAGCGTGGCGGTGCAGACGTTCTGCTCCACCTCGCTGGTGGCCGCGCACATGGCGGTGCAGAGCCTGCGGGCGGGCGAGTGCGAGCTGGCGCTGGCCGGCGGCGTCTCGATCCGGGTGCCGGACCGGGTGGGACACAAGTTCGGGCCGGGCGGGCAGGAGTCGCCCGACGGGCACGTGCGCACGTTCGACGCCCAGGCGCGGGGCAGCATGTTCGGCGACGGGGCCGCGGCCGTACTGCTGAAGCGGCTGCCGGACGCGATCCGCGACGGCGACCACGTCTGGGCGGTCATCCGCGGCGCGGCCATGAACAACGACGGCGCGCTCAAGGTCGGCTACACCGCGCCCAGCGTGGTCGGCCAGGCCAGGGTCATCTCCGACGCGATGGCCGACGCCGGCGTGAGCGGCGACGACATCAGCTACATCGAGGCTCACGGCACCGCGACCGAGCTCGGCGACCCGATCGAGGTGGCCGCGCTGACCCGGGCCTTCGGCCGGACCAGTGACAAGCGGTACTGCCCCATCGGCTCGGTGAAGACCAACGTCGGCCACCTCGACCGCGCGGCCGGCGCCAGCGGCCTGATCAAGACGGCGCTCGCGCTGGACAGCGGGATGATCCCGCCGAGCCTGCACTACACCAGCCCCAACCCCGAGATCGACTTCGACGACAGCCCGTTCTACGTCAACACCGAGCTGGCCGAGTGGCGCACCCGTGACGGGCGCCCGCGCATCGCCGGACTCAACTCGCTCGGCATGGGCGGCACGAACGTGCACCTCGTCGTCGAACAGGCGCCTGCCAGGGACACCGCCCCCGAGTCCCCGCGCAGGTACCAGGTGCTCCCGCTGTCCGCGCGCAATGCCACGGCGGCGGACCAGGCGTGCCAACGCCTTGGCGGGCACCTGCGAGAGGCGACCGGGGCCCGGCTCGCCGACGTCGCGTACACCCTTCAGGTGGGACGCAAGACGTTCGAGCACCGCCGGGCCCTGGTCGCCGCCACCGTCGAGGAAGCCGCGCGGGAACTGACCGGCACCGGAGTCCTGAACCGGGTCGACACCGTGCAGGGACGGCAGGTCGCCTTCCTCCTGGGCGGCGTCGGCGAGCAGTACCCGGGCCTGGTCGGCGGGCTCTACGCGCACGAGCCGGTCTTCAAGGCCCACCTCGACACCTGCCTTGAGCAGCTGCGGGAGCTGGACCTGGACGACCTGCTGACCGGCGAGCGCGGCGGCGCGCCCGGCCTGGCCGCGCTGCTGGGCCGCGGCGGCGACGGCGACGAGCGCGCCGCCCGGCTGGAGCGCACGGAGCTGGTCCAGCCCGCGCTGTTCGCCGTCGAGTACGCGCTGGCCCGCACGCTCATGGACTGGGGCCTCCAGCCGCGGATCATGCTCGGCTACAGCCTCGGCGAGTACGTGGCCGCCACCCTGGCCGGAGTCCTGTCCCTGGAGGACGCGCTCAAGCTGGTCGCCCACCGGGCCAGGCTCATCGCCGGACTGCCCGGCGGCTCCATGCTCGCGATCTCCATGCCCGAGGACGGCCTGCGCCGCCGCTTCCCGCTGGACGGGCTGGACGTGGCCGCCGTCAACGGGCCGCAGGTGACGGTCGTCGCCGGGCCGGGCGAGGCGGTGGACGCCCTGGCCGAGCGGCTTCGGGCGGCGGAGGTGCCGTGCCGGCCGCTGCAGACCACGCACGCCTTCCACTCCAGGATGCTGGAGCCGATCGCCGCCGAGCTCACCGACTGGGTGAAGAAGAACGTCCGGCTCAACGCCCCGGCGCTGCCGTACGTGTCGAACCTGACCGGCCAGGTGGCCGGCGAGGAGGTGCGCGACCCCGGCTACTGGGCCAGGCACATGTGCGAGACCGTGCGCTTCGCCGCCGGGCTCGAGAGCCTGCTGGCCGACCCGGAGCTGGCGATCGTGGAGATCGGGCCGGGCCAGTCGCTCGGCGCGCTGGTGCGCGGCGCGGGCTGCCCGCCGCAGCGCTGGCCGCTCATCTCCCACGTACTGCCGGCCGCCGGGGACAACCGGCCCGACGACGAGGTGTTCGCCGGCTGCCTGGCCCGCCTCTGGCTGGGCGGCGCCACCCTCGACTGGGACGCCTACCACGGCCGCGTCGAGGGCGCCGACCCCGCCGGGCTGCCGGGCCGCGTGCCGTTGCCCACCTATCCGTTCCAGCGGCTGCGCTACTGGATCGACCCGCCCGCGAGCAAGGGCAGGAAGAGGACGGTCGAGGACGCGATCGCCGAGGGCTCGCTGTTCGACGCGATCACGAGCCTGGCCAAGCTGCCCGAGGACCAGTGGCTCTACCAGCCCGTCTGGCGCCAGGTCACCGCCTCGCCGAGGGCCGAGCCCGCCACCTGGCTGGTCTACGCCCGCGACGGGCTGGCCGAGCGCGTGGTGGACGAGCTCCGCCGTACCACGGACAAGCCCATCTCGGTGGTACGGCCCGGCGACGCCTACACCACCTCCCCGGACGGCTACACGATCAGGCCCGGCAACGTGGCCGACACCGCGGCCCTGCTCAGAGATCTGCGCGGCGCGGGCCGTCCCCTCGACCGGGTCGTCCACCTCTGGGGGCTGGACGCGACGGAACAGGGCCCCCACACGCTGGTCGCGCTGGCCAGGGCGGCGGGCGAGTCGGGTGTGGACAGCTGGTCGCTGGACGTGGCGGTCACCGGCACTCAGCAGGTGATCGGCGAGGACGTCACGAACCCGGACAGCGCGCAGCTGATCGGCCCGAGCCTGGTGATCCCGCTGGAGTACCCGAACGTCCGCACCCGCTTCATCGACGCCGAGCGGGACGGTCCCGCCGACCTGGTGGCCGAGCTGGTGCGCGAGCAGTCCGCCAGGACGGTGGCGCTGCGGCGCGGCAGGCGCTGGGTGCCCGGCTACGACCGCATGCCGCTGCCGGAGGCCGAGCCGCTGCGCGACGGCGGCGTCTACCTGATCACCGGCGGCCTGGGCGGCATCGCGCTCGGCCTGGCCGAGCAGCTGGCCAAGGAGTCGCAGGCCAAGCTGGTGCTGCTGGCCAGGAACGGCCTGCCGGAGCGCTCCCGCTGGGCCGCGATCCTGGGCGGCGCCGAGCAGGCCGGCGAGACGATCCGCCACCGCGTCGAGCGGGTGCTGGCGATCGAGGCGGCCGGCGGCGAGGTCGAGGTGGTCGTCGGCGACGTGGCCAGCGCGGACGACGTCGCCCGCGCGGTCGAGCGGGCCCGCGAGCGGTTCGGCACGCTGCACGGCGTGCTGCACGCGGCGGGCGTGCCCGGCATGGGACTGATGCAGTTCAAGCGGCCGGAAGAGCTCGACGAGGTCATGGCGCCCAAGATCGCCGGTATGCGGGCGCTGGCCGAGGCGCTGCGCCTGGGCGAGCCGGACGAGGCCGAGCTGGACTTCCTCGTCCTGTTCTCCTCGATCACCTCCGCCACCGGCGGCGGCCCCGGCCAGGTGGACTACTGCGCCGCGAACGCCTACCTCGACGCCTATGCCCACCGGCCGGCCTCCTCCGGGACCCGCGTGGTGTCGGTCGACTGGGGCGAGTGGACGTGGAACGCCTGGGAGGCCGGCCTGGCCGGCTACGACGAGGGGCTCCAGGACTTCTTCCGCAAGAACCGGGTGCGCATCGGCATCGGGTTCGAGGACGGCTGGCGCTCGCTGCTGCGGGTGCTGGCCAGCGGCGAGCCCCGCGTCGTGGTGTCCACCCAGGACTTCCCGACGCTGGTCGAGGGCAGCTCGATGTTCACCCTGGAGGCGGTCACCGCCGCCGAGGCGAGCGGCGAGCGGCACCCCCGTCCCGAACTGGTCACCTCCTACCAGGAGCCCACCGGCCCCGCGGAGGAGAAGATCGCCGGGATCTGGTGCGACCTGCTCAAGCTGGAGCGGGTCGGCGTCCTGGACAACTTCTTCGAACTCGGCGGCAACTCGCTGCTCGGCGTCACCATCGTGGCCGCGGTCCGCCGCGCGTTCGAGCTGGCCGAGCTGCCCCCGCACATCCTCTACGAGGCGCCCACGGTGGCCGCGCTGGCCCAGACCGTGGAGGCGATGGCCTCGGGAGAGGCGCAGACCGACGGCGGCACCGAAGGCGGCAGCCAGGTGCGCGCCCAGCTCCGCAGATCAGGACTCGAAGCCTCGGCCGCCCGCAGGCGTGGCCGGTAACGAAGGGGAATGTCATGGCTTTGATCGGCGTAATCGGCGCAGGCGTCATGGGCGTCGGCGTCGCCCAGAACCTCGCGCAGACCGGGCACGACGTGGTCCTGGTCGACAAGGACGAGCAGATTCTCAAGGAGGCGCTCGAAACCATCTCGCGCAACGCGCGGATGAGCCGGCTCATGGGCGGACCGGCGCTGGACGCCGACGAGATCCTGTCGAGGATCACCACGTCGGTGGGTGTCGGCGGCGCGGCCAAGGCCGAGGTCGTCATCGAGAACGTCACCGAGAACTGGGACGTCAAGCGGGCCGTCCACGAGGAGCTCGACGAGGTCTGCGGGCCCGACACGGTCTTCGTGGTCAACACCTCGGCGATCCCGATCACCAAGATGGCCTCGATCACCCGGCGTCCCGACAAGGTCGTCGGGGTGCACTTCATGAACCCGGTGCCGGCCAAGCCCGCCTGCGAGCTGATCCCCGGCTTCCACACCTCGGCCGAGACCGTCGAGCGTACGCGCGACCTGCTCAAGGCCATGGGCAAGAAGGCCATCGACGTCAAGGACGCCTGCGGGTTCGTCTCCAACCGGGTGCTCATGCTCACCGTCAACGAGGCGGCGTACCTGGTCCACGAGGGCGTGGCCACCGCCGAGTCCGTCGACGAGGTCTTCCGCAGCTGCTTCGGCCACCCGATGGGCCCGCTGGAGACCGCCGACCTGATCGGCGTCGACACCATCCTCTACTCCGTCGAGGTGCTCTACGAGCACTACGCGGACAGCAAGTACCGGCCGTGCCCCCTGCTCAAGCAGATGACGGACGCCGGGCTGCACGGCCGTAAGTCCGGCCGCGGTTTCTACACCTACAACTGAGAAGGGTTCACCACCATGTCCAACACCGCTCAGGGCCAGATCCTCGACTTCGTCCGTGGCCGCTTCCCGCAGGCCGAGCTCGACGCCGCGCAGGACATCTTCGCCCTCGGGTTCGTCAACTCGCTGTTCGCGATGGAGCTGGTGATGTTCGTCGAGAAGACCTTCGGCGTCACCATCCCCAACGACGAGCTGCGCATCGACAACTTCCGCACGGCCGACTCGATGGCCGAGCTGGTCGACAGGCTGGCGAGAGTGGCGGCGTGACCACGAGCAGGGTCACCGACCGGCGCTCGGCCCGCGAGTTCGTCGACGCGCACATCGTGCCTCATGCCGACGCCTGGGACCTCGACGGCCGCGTGCCCGAGGACCTGATCCGCAAGGCGAGCGAAGCGGGCCTGTGGGCCCCCTTCCTGCCCGAGCGGTACGGCGGCGCCGGTATGGACATGGTGACGCTGGGCGAGGTGCACGAGGAGGTGGGCCGGGGCTGCTCCTCGGTCCGCAGCCTGCTCACCGTGCACACGATGCTGTCGTGGACCGTGCAGCGCTGGGCCACCCCGGCCCAGCGCGAGCAGTGGGGCCCGGCACTGGCGAGCGGAGCGGCGCTGGGCGCCTTCTGCCTGTCGGAGCCGGGCGCCGGCAGCGACACCTCCGGCATCACCACCACCGCCACGGAGACCGACCGCGGCTGGGTGATCAACGGCACCAAGAAGTGGACGACCGGCGGCCAGCGGGCGGACGTGTTCCTCGTCTTCGCCCGCACCGCCTCCAGCATCGGCGCCTTCCTGGTGCCGAAGGACACCCCGGGCGTCCGGGTGCGCCCGATCGAGGAGATCCTGGGCACCCGGGCTTCCATGCTGGCCGAGATCACCTTCACGGACGTGGAGGTCGAGCGCGAGGCGTTGCTCGGCCCGAGCGGCTTCACCGCGGGGATGGTCCTCACCGGCACCCTCGATTTGGGCCGCTACAGCGTGGCGGCCGGGTCGGTCGGCATCGTCCAGGGCTGCCTGGAGGCGAGCGCGGCCTACGCCGCCAAGCGTGAGGTCGGCGGCAAGCCGCTGCGCGACCTCCCGCTCATCCAGGCGAAGCTCTCCGACATGGTCACCGACGCGCGGGCGGCGCGCCTGCTGCTGTCCGAGGCCGGCCGGCTGAAGGACGCGGGCGACTCGGCCACGCTCATGGCCACCTGGATCGCCAAGTACTTCGCCTCCACCGCGGCGGCGAAACACGCCTCCGAGGCGGTCCAGATCCACGGTGCCAACGGGTTCACCCCCGACTACCCGGTGGCGCGCTTCTACAGGGACGCCAAGGTGATGGAGATCATCGAAGGCAGCAACGAGATCCAGCGCATGACCATCGCTGGTCAGGCAGATCGGGAGAAGCCATGACCGTAGAGACCGTCGCCCTCCTCCCCGAGAAACCCGTACAGGGGCGGATCAAGTGCATCGTCTGGGACCTCGACCACACGCTGTGGGACGGGGTCCTGCTGGAGGACGAGGAGGTGCACGTCCGCGAGAGCGTGGTGGAGGCGATCTTCGAACTCGACCGCAAGGGCGTCCTCCACTCGGTCGCCAGCAAGAACGACCGGGACACCGCGCTGGAGAAGCTGCGCGTGCTCGGCCTGGACAAGATGTTCCTGTTCCCGCAGATCGGCTGGAACGCCAAGTCGGAGTCCATCCGCCGGATCGCCAAGGCGCTCAACCTGGGCCTGGACGCCTTCGCCTTCGTCGACGACCAGCCTTTCGAGCTGGCCGAGGTGGCCCACGAGGTGCCCCAGGTGACCTGCGTCGACATCCTGGAGCTGCACGACGCGCTGGAGCGGCCGGAGTTCCAGCCCCGCTTCGTCACCGACGAGTCGGCGCTGCGCCGCGAGATGTACCAGGGCCAGATCGCCCGCGACGAGCTGGAGAGCGAGTTCGTCGGCACCAACGAGGAGTTCCTCGCCAGCCTGGAGATGTCGTTCACGATCGCGCCCGCGCTCCGCGACGACCTGCAGAGGGCGGAGGAGCTCACGGTCCGCACCAACCAGCTCAACTCCACCGGCCGCACCTATTCCTACGAGGAGCTCGACACGCTGCGCGAGTCGCCCGACCACCTGGTCCTGGTCGCCTCGCTCACCGACAAGTTCGGCAGCTACGGCAAGATCGGGCTGGCCCTGGTGGAGAAGCAGGAGGAGGTCTGGCGGCTCAACATGATGCTCATGTCGTGCCGGGTGATGTCACGCGGCGTCGGCATGGTCCTGCTGAACCACATCATGCGGCTGGCCGCCGAGGCCGGGGCCGCGGTCCGCGCCGACTTCGTGGAGACGGGCCGCAACCGCATGATGCAGGTCACCTACGCGTTCGCCGGGTTCCGGGAGGTGAGCAGGGACGGCGCGCACGTGGTCCTGGAGGCCGACCTGAGCGTGGTCCAGCCGCCGCCGTCGTACGTGCAGCTTGAGATCGTGGAATGAGGCGCCCCCCATGACCGTCAACGACGTGATGAGCACGGACGCGCTCAACCGTTGGCTGCCCTTCCGCACGCAGACCGGCGCCGAACCCGGCGCGCTCCCGCTGTACTGCCTGCCCCACGCGGGCGGCGCGGCCTCGGCCTTCCGCCTCTGGCAGCGCAAGCTGCCGGGGGTGGCGGTCCAGCCGGTGCAGCCGCCCGGCCGGGAAGCCAGGCACAAGGAGCCGGCCTACGAGCGGATGGGGGCCCTGGTCTCCGATCTGGCGGATGTCGTCCTGGCCGACGTGGAGCTGAACGCCGCCGGGCGGCGCTATGCGCTCTACGGGCACAGCCTCGGCGCGCTCGTGGCGTTCGAGCTGGTCAGGGAGATCCGGCGGCGGGGCGGGCCGGAGCCGGTGCACCTGTTCGTCTCCGGCTGCGACGCGCCGCAGGTCACTTACGAGGACGGCCAGCCGGTACGCACGATGACCAGGCCGCAGCTGGTGTCGTTCCTGCGCGGGCTCGGCGGCACGCCGGAGTGGCTGCTCAGTGACGAGGGCGCCATGGCGATGATCCTGCCGGCCATCCAGGCCGACTTCACGATCAAGGAGACCTACACGTACGCGCAGGAGCCGCCCCTGGACCTGCCGATCACCGCGCTGCCGAGCACCAGGGACCCGCGCATCGCCGAGTCGAAGGTGATCGGCTGGCGGGACCAGACCGCGGCGGCGTTCGTGCTGCGGCCCTTCGACGGCGGCCACTTCGCCGTCTTCGAGCAGGCCATGCTCACGCACCGCATCCTCGCGGAGGCGCTGCGGCCGTGGGTGTGAAGGTGTGGAAGGTGCACCTCGACCGGCCGGGCATGCCCGGCTGGTCGGCCCTTTCCGAGGCCGAGTGCGAGCGGGCGCTGCGCTTCGCCGACCCCCTGGAGCGCCGCCGCTGGGTGGTGGCGCGCTCGACGCTCAAGCGGATCCTGGGCGAGCTGTGCGGCATCCCCGCCGCCCGGCTCGCCTTCAGCACGGAGGACGGCGGCCGCCCCCGCCTCGACCACCGCGGCCTGGACTTCAATCTGTCGCATTCGGGGGAGTGGGCGCTGATCGCCGTCGCTCCCGAGGGCCGGCGGGTGGGCGTCGACGTCGAGCGCATCAGCTCCGACGCCGACATCCTGGATCTGGCCGCGCGCATGTACCAACCGGAGGAAGCCGAGCGCGTCCGCGCGGCGGGCGCGCCCGAGTTCTTCCGGCTGTGGACCGCCAAGGAGGCCTACATCAAGGCCACTGGCGTCGGCCTGGCCGGGCTGCGCGACACGCGGGTCACCCCGGCATACGAAGGGAGCGCGGCCCTGGTGGGCTCGCGCTCCCTTGACGGTGAGTGGCCGGTGCGGTGGCTGGACGTGGCGCCCGGCTACGCCGCGGCCCTCGTCACGACCGCTTCGACACCGGAACCACGTACCGGCTGAAGACCAGGTCGCGCAGGACGTCGTCGCCGCCCTCCACGATCGAGACGTAGCGCATGTCGCGCGTCAGCTTGCCGATGACCGACTCGTGCGTGTAGCCGAGCCCGCCGAACATCTCCGACGCCGCCGAGGCGATCTGCCAGCCGGTCTGGCCGCAGAACATCTTCGTGGTCAGCGCCTGCTTGAGCGTGCCGACGCGCA
The DNA here is from genome assembly GCF_044457485.1 of Nonomuraea sp. NPDC050540. Classification (NCBI taxonomy): domain Bacteria; kingdom Bacillati; phylum Actinomycetota; class Actinomycetes; order Streptosporangiales; family Streptosporangiaceae; genus Nonomuraea; species Nonomuraea sp. NPDC050540. The sequence goes on along the minus strand of NZ_JBITHA010000011.1, from coordinate 108,094 downwards.
GGAACTCCTCGCCGGCGTCCGGCCTGGCCGCCACCTCGTCGTACGCCCGCGCCGCCGCCAGGCACTGGTTGGCCATGACCTCGATCTGCATCTCGAACTGGCCGAGCCGGGAGGCGAAGACCGCGTTGTTGGCCAGCGGGGCGCCCTTGACCTGCTTGGCCTTGCCGTACTCCATGCAGACGTCGCGGATGCGGCGGGCGATGCCCAGCGCCGTGGTGGCGATGAGGATACGGCTGGCGTTCAGGCCGATCTCCAGCAGGCGCAGGCCGTTGCCGCGCAGCACGTTGGCCGCGGGCACGCGGACGCCCGACAGGGAGACCTGGTAGGTGGCCGACGAGCGCAGGCCGATGACGTCCCAGCGCTTGTCGATCCTGACGCCGGGGGTCTCGCGCGGGACCAGGACGGCGAGGTAGCCCGCCGGGTCGTCCTGGGCGCGCGCGACCACGACGAGGAAGTTCGCGAAGCCGGTGTTGGTGGAGAACGCCTTCTCGCCGTCGAGCACGATCTGGTCGCCTTCGCGGCGGGCCGTGGTGGTGATCCTGGCCAGCTCGCTGCCGGCGGCGTGCTCGCTGCCCAGGGTCGCCGCGTAGCCGCCGTTGACCAGCGGCTTCAGGTGACGCTCCTTGAGTTCGGCGCTGCCGTACCAGGAGACCATGCTCGTCGTCAGGACCGGGATGAAGAGCGTGAAGGCCACCCCCGCGTCGGCGTAGGCCAGCTCGGCGGTGATCCGCACGCTCTCTTCCAGGCCGAGACCCAGCCCGCCGCTCTCCTCGGGCAGCCACCAGTTCGCCAGGCCGGTCTCCGCGAACCGCTCGTAGAGCGGCAGCGGAGCCTCGGCCAGCGAGTCGAGGTAGGCGTCCTTGCCCAGGAGTTCGCGGCGGGCGAAGGCCTGTACCGTCCGCAGGTACTCAGGCTGCTTCATCCTCGTCCCTCGCGTCGAGGAGTGCGGCGAGCTGGCGGACCGTCGGGCACTCCAGCAGTCCCGTCACCGGGATCGAGGCGCTCACGGCCCGGCGGATGCGGGTAGTCAGCTCGATCGCCAGCAGCGAGTGGCCGCCGAGCTCGAAGAAGTTGTCCAGCGCGCCGATCGGCTCGATGCCGAGGACCCGTGACCAGATGTCGGCCAGCGTGGTCTCGGTGCCGGGGGCGGGCTCGACGTAGGCGTTGTTCAGCTCGGGCCGTGGGTGGCGCTCCTGCTCGTCGAAGTCGCCGTCGGTGTCGTGGATGTCGCCGGTCACCCACTGCGCGATCCGCGTCTCCAGCCAGCCCGTCGAGATGACGAAGTGCCCGGCGCGGTCGGCCGCGGACAGCGTGCGCTCGAAGACGTCCACGCCCTCGGCGGGCGCCATCGCGTAGCCGACCACGGCCTCGCTGTGGCCCTCGACCCGGTCGGGGTCGATCGCCCAGGTGTCCCAGTCGACGGTGACCCACCGGCCCTCGCCCGCCGTCCTGGCCTGCCTGACGTAGGCGTCCAGGGCGGCGTTGGCCGCCGCGTACGGCGCCAGCGTCATCCCGCCCAGCACCGAGGCGATGGACGACAGCGTGATCCGGCGCTCCGGGCATCGATCGCCCAGGACCTTCTGCAGCACGTGGAACCCGGTGACCTTGGCGGCCAGGTGGGCGTCGCACTGCTGGCGGTCCATGAGGTGGGCGAAGTTGAAGTACGCCCCGTCCTGCACCCCGGCGCCGTGGACCACGACGTCGATGGTGCCGAACCGGCCGACCGCCGCCTTGACCACGGCCGCCATCTGCTCCTCGTTCGCCACGTCCGCCGACAGCGGGAGCACCGTGGCGCCCCTCGCCTCCAGGTCGCGGATGTTGCGGATGTGCCGCGAGGTACGGTCCCCGTCGTGCGCTTCCAGGTAGGCGTCCCAGTCCTCGCGCGGCGGCAGCGGGGAGCGGGCGGTCAGCACGAGGCGGCAGCCGTATGTGCTGGCCAGGTGGCGGGAGAGCACCAGGCCCACGTCGCCGAGACCGCCAGTGATGAGGACGGTGTCGCCGTCGCGGATCGGGCGCGCCTCGCCCTCGGGCTCGGTGATGGGGTGCTGGTCGTAGGCGCGCACGAACGTCTCGCCGGCGCGCACGGCCATCGGCCCCTCGTAGGGGGCGACGGACGCGGCCAGGATCTGGGCGGCCAGCAGGTGCAGGCCGTCCTCGGCCACCTCGTCGGCGTCGATGTGCCGCGCGCGCAGCCGGGGGTTCTCCTGGGCCAGGCTCGGGGCGAGGGCCGCGAGCGTGGAGTGCTCGGGGTGGCGCAGGTCGGCGCCGGCCACGCCCACCGCCTGCGAGGTCAGCAGCACCAGCTCCGCGCGCGGGGCCGAGCCGGTGTTGTCCACCAGTTCCCTGGCCAGCGCGAGAACGGAGTAGAAGCCGCGGTTCTGCTCGGTGGTGAAGTGTTCGACGGGGTCGCCGTCCGCCTCGGGACTGGCGAGGCTGAAACCGTGCACGATGGCGCGCGGGCCGGCCACGAGGGAGTAGATCAGCTCGGCCACGTCGTCGGGCTTGTCCACCCGGATCGTGAAGTCGCCGGCGTCGTCCTGCTCGAAGCGCTCGCCTGGCCGTACCGCCGTCACCTCGGCGCCGGCCTGGTTCAGCCGCCCGACGAGCGCCTCGCCGCGCGCGTCGGCGGAGAACACCAGCCACGGCCCCGCCAGCCTGAGCTGCTCGTCCAGGTCGGTGGTGGACAGCGGACGCTGCTTCCACGTGGGCAGGTAGGTCCACTGGGAGCGGTCGAAGTTCTTGCCCTCGGCGACCGGCGCCTGCGCCTGGCCGGGCAGCGGCTTGACCCAGAACCTGCGCTTCTGGAAGGGATAGGTCGGCAGCAGCACGCGCCGCCCCTCGCCCTTGTGCAGCGCGGGCCAGTCGACGGTGACGCCGCCCTGCCACAGCCTGGCCAGCGCGGCCAGCACCCACTCGGCTGCCGACAGGTCGCCGTCGGGCTCGACCACGAGCTCCTCGACGCCGTTGGCCTGGTCCTTGCCGTCGCGCAGGGTCCGGATGCCGAGCGCGGTCAGGCTGTAGGCGAACGCGGTGAGCGCCGCCTCCCGGCCGCTCGCGTCGTCCTCACCCGCCGTCTCGTCCGGTACGGCCCGCAGCTTGGCGGCCGCCTCCCCGGTGGCCAGCTCGGTGGCGGCGGCGCGCAGGTCGGCCCACCAGCTGTCCGGGACCTCACCCGCGGGCCGGATCAGCTTGACCTTGGCGTGGCGGCGCTGCGTCTTGCCGTCGATCCAGCGCGACGGGTCGGACAGCGCGGCGATGGCGTCGGCGCGGTCGCGGACGACGACCGCCCGGCGCTTGGCGAAGCCGCCGCGCGAGACCTGGAGCGTGTAGGCCACGTCGGCCAGGTCCACGCCGTCCTCGTCCTCCAGGTAGCGGCGCAGCTGGGTGGTCACGTCCGTGAGGGCCTGGTCGTCGCCGCCCGAATACACCAGCAGGTGCGGGCCGGGACGCGCCGGCCGCTCCTCGCGGGGCGGCGCCTGCTCCAGGACGACGTGCGCGTTCGTGCCGCCGAGGCCGAACGAGCTGACGCCCGCCCGCCGCGGGTGCGGGCCCTCGGGCCAGGGCTGGTGCTCGGTCAGGACGGTGAACCGGTCCTGCGCCGAGGCCAGCGCCGGGTTGGGCGTCTGGTAGTTGGGGGTGCCGGGCAGCAGCTCGTTCTTCAGGTTCATGGCCGCCCGCATCAGGCCGGTCACGCCCGAGGCGCGGTCGAGGTGGCCCAGGCTCGGCTTGACCGAGCCCAGCACGCACGGCGTGTCACGGCCGGTGCGGAAGACGCGGTTCATGGCCGCCAGTTCGATCGAGTCGCCCAGCATGGTGCCGGTCGCGTGGCACTCGACGTAGCCGACCGTCTCGGGTTTGACCCCGGCCACGCCCAGCGCGGACTCGATCACCTCGGCCTGGCCCTCCACGCCCGGCGCGGTGTAGCCGGCCCGCATGCGGCCGTCGTTGTTGGCGGCCGAGCCCAGGATCACCGCGTGGATCACGTCGCCGTCGGCCAGCGCCTCCGACATGCGCTTGAGCGCGACCACGCCGGCGCCGCTGCCCATCACGGTGCCGCCCGCCTCGGCGTCGAAGCTGCGCACGATCCCGTCGGGCGACATGATGCCGCCCTGCTCGTACAGGTAGCCGGAGGGCTGGGGCAGCGGGGTGAAGGCGCCGCCGGCCAGCGCGATGTCGCACTCGTAGGTCAGCAGGCTCTGGCAGGCCAGGTGGACGGAGACCAGCGAGGTCGAGCAGAACGTCTGGACGGAGATCGCCGGGCCGCGCAGGCCCAGCTTGTAGGCGACCAGCGAGGCGAGGGAGTCGCGCTCGTTGCCGACCGCCATGAGCAGCGCGCCGCCGGGCTGGTAGATGAGGTGGTTGATGTTCTTGACGATGTAGTCGGGGAAGCCGCAGCCGCCGAACACGCCCACCTGTCCGGGTACGTCCGTCGGGCAATAGCCGGCGCTCTCCAGCGCCTCCCACGAGCACTCCAGGAAGAGCCGGTGCTGCGGGTCCATGGACTCCGCCTCACGGGGGTTGATCCCGAAGACCGAGGCGTCGAACATCGCCAGGTTGTCCACCGGCCCGCCGACGCGGACGTAACGGGGGTCGGCCAGCGTGCCGGGCTCGGCGCCCGACTCCGTCAGCTCCTCCTCGGTGATCTTCCGCAGGCCCTTGACGCCGGCCAGCAGGTTGCTCCACAGCTCATCGACGTTGCTCGCCCCGGGGAACCGCCCGGACATCCCGATCAGCGCGATGGCTGAGTCATAGTCGGTGGTCTCCGTCATACGTTGTTCCTCCCACTCCTGAGCATGTTGCGGCGCTGCGCGATCCTGGAGCGCTGCTGGTCCCTGCCGTCGTCCTGCTCGTCGTCGTCACCGCTGTCCTGCGCGGTGGCGGCCTCGGCCAGGGAGGCCACCGTGGGCGCCTGGTAGAGGATGTGCGGCGGCAGGTACGACAGCTCCAGGGCCTTCCTGACGTCGGCGATGATCTCCATGCCGAGCAGCGAGTTGCCGCCGAGCTCGAAGAAGTTGTCATGGATGCCGACCTGCTCCAGGCCGAGCGCTTCCTCCCAGACCTCGACGATCTTGGTCTCGGTCTCGCTCTGCGGCTCGACGTAGGCCGTCGACAGGTCCGGCCGGGGGTGCCTGCCGAACGCGTCGCGGATCTTCTTCACCGTCGCCTGGTGGCTCTCGATGGACGAGCGGCGGCTCATCGCCACCAGCGGGGCGAACTCCTGCGTGGAGGCCACCACGTGCCGCTGGCCGCTGGCCAGCACCCGCTGCAGCGTCTTCCAGCCGTCGTCGAACGACAGGCCGAACTGGCCGCGGTACCACTCGAAGTACTGCTTGGAGCCCTCGTCGTAGTTCTCCAGGCCGTCGGTCCAGCCGTTCCACTCCCACTCGCACCAGTCGATCGAGGCCAGCGCCACGCCGGGCAGCGCGTCGCTGAAGGCGAAGGAGTCCAGGAACGCGTTGGCCGCGCAGTAGTCCACCTGGCCGGCGCCGCCGCCGGTCGCCGAGGTGGTCGAGGAGAACAGCGCCAGGAAGTCCACCGGCACGTCCTTCAGCGCCTCGGCCAGTGCCAGCGTCCCGGCCACCTTCGGGGCCAGCACGCGTTCCATGTCGGCTCCGGTCTTGAACTGCATCAGGCCCACCGCGGGCACACCGGCCGCGTGCAGCACGCCGTTCAGCTCGCCGAAGCGGTCCAGGGTCTCGCGTACGGCCCGCCGTACGTCGGCCGGTTTGGAGACGTCGGCGGCGACCGTGAGCACCTCGATGCCCGCCGCCTGCAGGCGGCGCAGGCCCTCGATGCGCCGCCGCACCTCGTTCGCGGTGCTGTCGGCGGCCAGGATCTGGTTCCACTGGTCCTGCGGCGGCACCGGGGTGCGGCCGAGCAGGACGAGGCGGGCCCGGTAGTCCTCGGCCAGGCGCTCGGCCATGGCCAGGCCGATGCCGCCGAGACCGCCGGTCACCATGTAGACGCCGCCCTCGCGGACCGTCGCCGCGGGCGGGGCCTCCTCGATGTAGGCGGCGTCGAGCGCCTCGTAGTCGGGGATCCAGCGCCTGCCGCCGCGCAGCGCGACGACCTGGTCGGTCGGCTCGGTGAGTAGCTCGGACACGACCTCGCGGGCGCTGACCTCGTCGATGTCGATGAGGCGGGTCTTCACCCTCGGGTACTCGACCGGGATGAGCCGGGCGGGGCCGAGCAGGGTGCCGCGCTCCGGCGTCATGCGGTCGCCGGGCAGCACGTGGTGGCTGCCGCTGGTGACGATGTCCAGCCACCAGCCCGGCAGGCCCAGGTCGCCGGCGGCGCGGGCGAAGGCCACGATGCTGTACAGGCCGCGCTGCAGGCTGGTCTCGATCGGCTCGCTGCCGTGCTCGGCGTTCCACATGTGCACGATGCGTTCGGGCAGCCAGTCGCGGCCGTTGAGCTCGCGCAGCGCGGACACGGCGTCCTCGGGGGAGCCGGGCCGGACGGTCAGCACGTCGCCGTCGCTGGTGAAGCGGTCGCCGGGCCGTACCAGAACGATCTCGCGGCCCTCGGCGCGCAACCGCGCGGCGAGCGAGTCGGCGAGGCCGTCGTCGGTGTAGACGAGCCAGCGGGTGGCCTCGTCGGCGCGGGCGGGGCGGTGCGCGGTCTGCTTCCACACCGGCGTGTGGATCCACTCCGTGTCCGGCAGGCGCGGGAAGGCCTTGGCGATGCTCGTCGGGTCGCTCTCGTCGAACAGGGCCGCGCCGCTGCCGCCGCCCATCATGGGCGAGTTGAGGTCGATGTCGAGCCAGTAGTCCTGACGCTCGAACGGGTAGGTCGGCAGCGGTACGCGGCCCGGCCGCCAGCCCTCGTCGTCGTGGAGCACCTCCCAGTCGACCGGCACGCCGGTCAGCCAGAGGCGGCCCACCGCGGCGGCGACGGCGGCGTTGGCGTCCTGGCGGTCGCCGGCGGCGGGCAGCGTGGTGACGATCAGCGGCCACTGGTTGCGGTCACAGGCGGCGTGGCCGCGGGTCAGCGCGCCCAGCGACTGGCCGGGGCCGATCTCGGCGAGGGCCAGCTCGGGAACGCTCAGCACGTGCTCGAGACCGGCGCCGAACTCCACCGTCTCGCACATGTGGCGGGCCCAGTAGCCGGGGTCGGTGACGACCTCGGCGGTGGCGAGCTTGCCGGTGACGTTGCTGACGTAGGGGATCTCTGGGGCGTTGAGCGTGATGTTGTCGCTGATCCAGGTGGTGAGCTCGTCGGCGACGGGGGCCAGCATCCGGGAGTGGAAGGCGTGGGTGGTCTCCAGGCGCCGGTGGCCGATCTTGACCTCCAGCAGCTTCTCCATGGCCGACTCGACCGCCTCGACCGGTCCGGCCAGCACGACCTGCGAGCCGGTCCTGACGGCCACGTCCAGCTCGTCGGAGAACAGTGCGCCGAGAACCGTCTTCAGCCGGCGCTCGTCGGCGGCGACGGCGAGCATCGCGCCCTCGGGCTGCGAGGTGATCAGCTTGGCCCGGTAGGCGACCAGCTTCAGCGCGTCCTCCAGCGACAGCACGCCCGACAGGCACGCGGCCACGTACTCGCCGAGGCTGTAGCCGACCATGACCTCGGGCCGCACGCCCCAGCGGATGAACTGACGGGCCAGCGCGTACTCGGCGACGAAGACGGCCGGCTGGACCAGGTGCGCCTCGGTGGCGGAGGCGGGCGCCGGCGCGGCGCGGCCCAGCAGCCTGGCCAGGTCGCCGGCGGTGTCCTCGTTCTCGCCCGAGGGGGTCACGAAGATGTCCGACAGCTGGCCGGGCTCGGTCAGGCCGAGCACCGTCAGGCACTCGTTGACGTCGGCGCGGTAGGCGGGCTCCTCGGCGTACAGGTCGGCGACCATGCCCGGGTACTGCTCGCCGACCCCGGCGATGAGGAACCCGGCCTTGCGGCCGACCGTCGCGTCGTTACGGCCCAGCGAACCGGCCGGGTCGGCCAGCCGGGAGGCGGCCTCGCCGGTCGAGTCGGCGATGACGATCTTGCGGTGGTTGAAGACGCGGCGGCCCAGCTGCAGCGTGTAGGCCACGTCGCCGAGGTCCACGTCGTTGTCGCGCAGCCGTTCCGCCAGCCTGGCGCAGGAGTTCTCCGCGGCGGCGGCCGACTTGGCCGAGACGGGCAGGATCTGCCAGCGGCGGGCGCGCTGCTTGCGCGGCGCGGGCACCGGCGCCTCGGTGAGGATGACGTGCGCGTTGGTCCCGCCCATGCCCAGCGAGCTGATGCCGGCGATGCGCTTGCGCTCGGCCGCGCGCGGCCACGGGGTGTTCTCCGCCGTCACGCGGAACGGGCTGTTGTCGAAGTCGATCTCCGGGTTGGGGGAGGTGTAGTGCAGCGTCCCCGGGATGAGCTCGTGGCGCAGCGACTGGATCACCTTGATCAGGCCGGTGACGCCGGAGGCGCGGTCGAGGTGGCCGACGTTCGGCTTGATCGAGCCGAGCACGCAGTACTGCTTCTTCTTCGTCTGGCCGAAGGCCCGCGTGAGCGCGGCGGCCTCCATCGGGTCGCCGACCTCGGTGGCGGTGCCGTGCGCCTCGACGTAGGAGACGTCGTTGGGGTCCACGCCCGCCCGCTTCAGAGCGGCGGACACGCAGCGGCGCTGGCCGTCGATGCTCGGGGCCAGGTAGCTGAACTTGATCGCGCCGTCGTTGTTGATCGCCGAGCCGCGGATCACCGCGAGCACGGTGTCGCGGTCGCGTACGGCGTCGTCCAGCCGCTTCAGCGCGACCACCGCCGCGCCGTCGCCGAACATGCTGCCGCGGCCCTGCGCGTCGAAGGTGCGCACGTGCCCGTCGGGCGACTCCTGGCCGCCCTCCTCCCACAGGTAGCCCATGCGGTCGGGGATGCGCACCGAGACGCCGCCGGCGATGGCCATGTCGCACTCGCCGCGGCGCAGGCTCTCGCCGGCCAGGTGGACGGCCACGAGGGAGGTCGAGCAGAACGTCTGCACCGACAGGCTCGGGCCGTTCAGGTCCAGGCGGAAGGAGACGTTCGTGGCCAGGGAGTCCTTGTCGTTGCCGATCATCAGGGCGGAGGTGTCGATGCCCATGTTGAACGCGCCGAGCCGGGTGAGGAGGTAGCCGCTGATGTTCATGCCGGCGAAGACGCCGACGCTGCCGCGGCCGTCGGTGGGGGCGTACCCGGCCGACTCCAGCACCTCCCAGACGCACTCCAGGAAGATGCGCTGCTGCGGGTCGGCCAGCGTCGCCTCGCGCGGGTTGTAGCCGAAGAACGCGGCGTCGAACCCCTTGATCCCCTCCAGGATCGGCCGGATGCGCACGTAGTTCGGCTGCTGGAACGTCGCGGGGCTGACGCCGGACTCGATCAGTTCCTCGTCGGTGAACGTCGTGAACGACTCGGCGCCCGAGCTGATGTTGCGCCAGAACGTCCCCACGTCGGAGGCCCCTGGGAACCGGCCGGCCATGCCGATGATCGCGACATCGGATTCGCCCGGTGAGTGGTGCTGGTCCATCAACATGCCCCTCTTCACGGAATTGGCTTGTGCTTCTGGTCGGGCCCTTACATCAACTTGCCGCGGCTCCAGCCGCGGGCCAGCCGCCGGGCGGCGAAGGTGCCGGCCAGCAGGCCGATCGCGAGCAGGACGGAGGCGGGCAGCAGCATCGCCGACTCGTTGCCGGCGACCGCGGCCTGCAGCATCGAGAGGGCCCAGTACCCGGGCGAGGCGTGACCGGCGATCTGCGCCCATTCCGGCATGATGCTGAGCGGCACCAGGGCGCCGCCGAGCGAGCTGAGCGTCAGCGCGCCCACGTCGGAGATCACGCTGAGCTCGCCGTGGCTGCGCACCAGCGTGGCCAGCGCGGCGCCGATCGCCAGCAGCGCGAAGGCCCAGATGAGGATGGCCAGCGCCACCCACCAGGGTTCGGCGGGCAGCGGCAGGCCGATGGCGATCACGCCGTAGATCACCAGGATGGTCTGCTGCAGGACCATGACCAGGAAGATCGGGAAGGTCTTGCCGACGAGCAGTTCGATCGCCGGCGCCCGGCTGACCCGCAGCCGGTCCCAGGTACGCCAGGTGCGCTCCGACAGGATGGAGTTGCCGGCCAGCCCGATCGCGAAGACCGAGAACATCACCATCAGGCCGGTGGCCACCTGGGTGGAGCCGGCGTCCAGCGCCCTGACGTACAGGGGCTTGAGCACCAGCATGAGCACCATCGGCATGGCGATGTAGCTGATGATCTGGCCGGGGTCGCGCAGGCGGACGATCCAGTTGTGCCGCGCGATGGCGGCGATCCGGTAGAACATGCCCCCCGCTCGGGGAGCGGCGTCAAGAAGCATCGCGGGCCGCCAGCGAGTGGTAGAGGTCGTCCAGGGACGGGTTGCGCAGGTCGACCGCGCTGACCGGGCGCTCGGCCCGGTTGAGCAGGTCGATGAGCGTGGCCGTGGGCTCCGTGGTGGAGACGCTGATCTCCTCCTCGTTGTCCAGCGTGAGGCGTACCTCGCCGGGCAGGCCCTCGATCAGTTCGTCGTAGGTGCCCCGGGCGATCACGCGCCCGTCGCGGGCGACCGCGATCGTGGCCTGAAGCTCGGTGATCTCCGGGAGGTAGTGGGTGGTGTACACGACCGCCGCGCCCTCGCCGGCGCGCTGTTTGACGACGTCGAGGATCGCCTGCCTGGTCTCCAGGTCGGCGCCCGCCGTCGGCTCGTCCAGCAGCATCAGCCGCGGGCGGTGGATGAGCGCGGTCGCGGCCTGGATACGGCGCTGCTGCCCGCCGGAGAGCCGGCCGGTGCGCCGGTCCATGAGGTCGGTGAGGCGGAGCAGTACGGCGAGGTCGTCGATGGCGGAGTCCAAGGCGGCGCGTCGCAGCCCGCCGAGCCGGCCGAACAACACCAGGTGTTCGCGGACCGTCACGGTGGGATAGAGCGCGATGTGCTGGGGCGCCACACCGACCTGGCCGCGCACGTCGGCCGGCGGCTTGCCGTCGATGGTCACGTGGCCGCTGTCCTGGCGCAGCAGGTTGGAGACGATCTCCACGAAGGTCGTCTTCCCCGCCCCGTTGTGCCCGACCAGTCCGACGATCTCGCCGGACGCGACGCTCAGGGTGAAACCGTCCAATGCCGTGACCGGGCCATAACGCTTGACAAGATCGACTACTTCCAGCAACGCGCACCTCCTCAGGTGCCTTATTGAATGCAGCCCAATAATTCGATTTAAATCGGCTGTCGTCGCCACCATAGCCCCATATGCATTTGGCGGCTTATGGCAGGAAGTTCTCTGCGAATACTGGACATCAGGGCAGGTGAGCGTTGTCACTGGCCACTAGTTACCGCAATTTCTGGCCAGTGCGGTTTTTGCCGATCCGTGCTTAGGCTTAATGGCATGCATGCGGGAAACCTGATCGCTTCCGGCCGTGACTGCCACATCCTGGCCTCCGGCTCCGGCAAGGTCATCCGGCGCGCCCGCGACGGCCGCAGCCTTGAGCGCGAGGCGTCGATCATGCGGCACGCGCGGCGGCACGGCTTCCCCGCTCCCGAGGTGTACGACGCCGACGGCCCCGACATCCTCATGGAGCACCTCGACGGGGTGAGCGTGGCCGACGACGCCCGCGCTCACCCGAACCACCTGCCCGGCCACGGCCGCCTGCTCGCCGGGCTGCTCACCAGGCTCGGCGCGATCCGCGCCCCCGGCTGGCTGCCGGCCGCCGACGGCTGCCCCGGCAACCGCCTGCTCCACCTGGACCTCCACCCGGCCAACGTGCTGCTGACCGCCGACGGCCCCACCGTCATCGACTGGGCCGACGCGGCCAGGGGCGCCGCCGCGGCCGACGTGGCCTCGACGTGGATCGTGCTGGCCTCGGCTCCGTTGGACCCGGCGCTGGAAGAGCTGCGCCCCGACCTGCTGGCCGCCTTCCTCGACCACGTCGACACCGACGCGGCCCGCCGCTACCTCCCGGTTCTGGGATCGCGCCGCAGGGACCACGAACACACGGGCGAGGCGGAAGGCGCCAGGATCACCGCCCTCCTCACCCTCTAGCCTGGAGTGCATGCGTACCTGGGTGACCGAGCGGTTCGGGCGGGAGGTGCCCTTGGTCGGGGCGCCGATGGCCGGTGCGGGCGGGGGACGGCTGGCCGCGGCCGTGTCCGGAGCCGGGGCCCTGGGGATGTTCGGGGTGGGCTCGTCGGACACGCCGGAGTGGATCGCGGAGCAGGCGGTGATCGCGGGAGCGGGCGGCCTGCCGTTCGGGATCGGCCTGATGGCCTGGACGCTCCCCGGCAACCCGGCGCAGGTGGACGCGGTGATCGCGGCGCGGCCGAGTCTGGTGTCGGTGAGTTTCGGGGACTACGCGCCGTATGTGGCGCCGTTGCGGGCAGCGGGAATCACCGTCGTGACGCAGGCGGGCACCACGCGGGAAGCCGTTGAGGCCGAGCGCGCCGGGGTGGACGCCGTCGTGGCGCGTGGCGGCGAAGGCGGCGGGCACGGCAGGGACACGGTGGCCACGTTGCCGCTGCTGCAGAGTGTGCTGGACGCGGTGAGCGTGCCCGTGCTGGCCGCCGGAGGCATCGCGGGCGCGCGGGGACTGGCCGCCGTGCTGGCCGCGGGCGCCGAGGGAGCCTGGGTGGGAACGGCGTTCCTGGCCTGTACGGAGGCGCGGGGGTCCGCCCCGGCCAAGCGGCGGATTCTCGAAGCGGGTGAGGAGGACACCGCCTACGGGCGGGTGTTCGACGTGGCCCAGCGGCTCGCGTGGCCCCGGGAGTACGGCGGCCGCGCCCTCCGCAACCACTTCTTCGACACCTGGCACGGCCGCGAACGCGAACTGGCCGAGGACGAGCAGGCGGCGGCGGAACTGAGGACGGCCCGCGCCGCCGGCGACTACGACACCGCCTGCATCTACGCCGGCCAGTCGGCCGGCATGGTGCGCGAGGAGCGCCCCGCCGCCGCGGTCGTCGCCGGCTTCGCCGAGGCGGGGGAGCTCCTGCGCCGCTGGTCATGACCGGCAGACGGCCCCGGGCGGAGGCAGCTTCAGCCAGGTCAGATACCTGTTGACGTGCCCGATCGTGCAGGGCTCCGCGCTGAGGTAGAGGCCGTGGCCATGGCCGTCGAAGCGGATCGTCGCCGAGCCCGGCACCTGCCTGACCAGTTGGTCCACGTCAGGCTCGGTCCAGCTCGCGGCGCCGAGCAGGGGCGGCAGGCCGGTGGACGGCAGCGGCTGGGGCGGGTTACCCGGCGGCTCGGGCCAGCCGGGGCAGGCGAGACCGTGCCAGAGCTCGTGCTGCGGGTAGCTGGGCGCCAGCCGTTCGTTGCGGCTTCTGGCTTCGGTGAAGTCGGCGTATTCGCGGAAGCCGATGCCGTCGAGGCAGTGGGTCATGTTCATGCCGACCGGCGACGGCGGTTTCAGGCTGCCGGTGCCCGCCTTGACGTAGTCGGCGAAGCCGGACGCGTCGCCCGCCCTGGCCAGCACGATCGCCTTGGCCAGCTCCTTCCAGCGGAAGTGGTCGGTGCCGGGAGAGATGAAGTGGGGCCCGGCGGCGATCTGGACGTCGAAGCCGTCGTAGGAGACCTGCCGGCCCCTGACCGGGATGCGCTTCGCCGAGGCCACCTCCCGCCAGGCCTTGGCCACGTCCTGGCCGTTCAGCACGCACTCGGTGGTGCCCGCGCACCACGCGGCGAACTTGACGAGCTGCCCTTCCATCACCTGGTGGCGCAGGCGCCGCTGGTTCAGCAGGTTGACCGCGCCGTCGAGGACCATGGCGCGTACCCGGGAGGGGAACAGGCGGGCGTAGTTCGTGGCGGTGACGCCGCCATAGGAGGTGCCGAGGAAGCTGAGCCGTTCCTCGCCCAGCGCGATCCTGATCGCCTCGACGTCCCTGGCCACGGAGGCCGAACCGAGGTTGCCGAACAGCTCGGGGTCCCGGGCGCGGCACTCCTCGGCCGCCGCCCGGTTGACCGCGGCCTGGCGGTCGAACTCCGCCTCGTTGGACGGCAGCCGGATCCAGGGACCGCCCAGCAGGCAGTCCTTGGACAGGATGCCCAGGTCCAGGCCGTTGCGCGGGGTGAAGCTGATCACGTCGAAACGCTGACGGAGCTGGGCGAAGGCCGCGCCCTTCTTCTCCAGGTCCTCGATGCCGGAACCACCGGGGCCGCCGGGCAGGGCGAAGAGCGTGCCGATCCGGCGGTGGGCTCCGGTGGCGGGCAGCCGTACCAGGGGGAGGGTGATCTTTCGCCCCTGCGGTTTGTTCCAGTCCACGGGCACCTGTACGGCCCCGCACTCCATGTCCTTCTTGCAAGGCCGCCAGGCGAAGTCCGACGCCTGCGCGGGCTGCGCCACGACGACCGTGGCCAGCAGGATGCCGGTGGCGGCGAGCCCGGCGATCATCGGGTGCGTCCTTCTGCCCCTGAGCGCGATCGCGACCGCACCCGCGCTCAGCGCAGCGACCGGGTAGGCCAGCAGCAGCGCCAGCGCCGCGACCGGCGGCAGCAGCCCGTCGCCCACGAGACGGTCGAGCATGACCGAGCCGACCCGCGCCTGCCACGGCTGCGGCAGCGTGGCGGCAGCGGTCGGCAGCACGAGCACGATCATGATCAGGACCACCAGCGTCCCGGCCGTGGAGCGCACCACGGCCCCGATGCCCAGCCCGACCAGCGTCACCAGCCCGATGGCCACGCCCGACAGCAGCACGCCGCTCAGCACGCCCGGCTCCGACAGCGGCGTGCCCAGCGTGCGCCCGTCCATGAGCACGTGCCCGGCGTGCCCGCCCAGCATCGCCATCGCGCCGTAGTGCATGGAGAACGCCAGCACCTGCCCGGCCACCAGCCCCACCCCGAGCAGCACCGGAACCTTGGCCAGCAACAGCACGTGCCGCTTCGGCACCACCGTCAGGCTCGTCCGGATCTGCCCGGTGGAGTATTCGGCGGTCACCGCCAGCGCGCCCAGCACGCCCATGACGAAAAGCGCCACCTGCAACCCCGGCCCGAGACCGTCGCCGATGCCGGTGAACCGCATCCGGTCCGCCGCCTCCTGCCCGGCGAAGCCGCGTACCACCATGGCCGCCAGCCCGACGCTGATCAGCACCGACAGCAGCGAGGCCGCCAGCAGCCAATGGTTCGAGCGCAGCGTGCGGAACTTCATCCATTCCGCCGCGATCGCGTCCCCGATCATGCCCGTCCCCCCGCCGCGAACTCCACGCTGGCCTCCGTAAGCTCCATGTACGCGTCCTCCAGCGACCCGAACCGCCCGACCAGCGAGGCCATCGAGGCGTCCTCGATCAGCCGGCCCCGCCCGATGAGCACCACGTGCGCGGCCGTCTTCTCCATCTCGCCCATCAAGTGGCTGGACACCAGCACCGTGCGACCCTCGCCGGCCAGCGTGCGCAGCACCCCGCGGATCCACCGGATCCCCTCCGGGTCCAGCCCGTTGACCGGCTCGTCGAACATCAGCACCCCCGGATCGCCCAGCAGCGCCACCGCGATGCCGAGCCGCTGCCGCATGCCGAGCGAGAACCCGCCCACCCGCCGCCCCGCGACCCCCGCCAGTCCCACCAGCTCCAGCACCTCCTCCACCCGCCGGGCGCCGATGCCGTTGCTGCGCGCCACGCACGCCACGTGCGCGCGCGCCGTGCGCCCGCCGTGCACGGCGGACGCGTCCAGCAACGCGCCGACCTGCTCAAGCGGCCTGCCGGTCATGCCGTACGGCCGGCCGTCCACCAGCGCGATGCCCGCGTGCGGCGCCTCCAGGCCGACCACCGCGCGCATCGTGGACGACTTTCCGGCGCCGTTCGGTCCCAGGAACCCGGTCACCTGGCCGGGTTTCACGGCGAAGGTCAGCTCGTCGACCGCGACGGCGGCGCCGTACTTGATGGTGAGCCCATGTATCTCGATCACCGCTCCAGGCTCGCGCGCCGCGTACGCGCAGGCCATGGGCGCACTCCCCCTCCGGGGGGTAGGCCTAGGCCTACCGACGCACCGCCCGGGAGAGGGCAGACTGCAGGGGTGGAGAGGATCGGACGGGGCTGGGCGGTGCGCGCCGCGCTCAACGTGCTCACCGGGGTGGCGGCGCTGGCGCTGCTGCTCGCGCTGCCGTTCGCGCCGCGCCCGATCCTGCGCGCCGCCCGCACCCTGGGCCGGGTACGCGAGCCGGACCCCGGCGACCTGCGCGTCATCGCCTGGCTGGCGGCGCACGGGGTGATGGGACCCGGCACCGTCCTGGCGATCGGCAGCATGCTCTCGATGATCGGGGTCATCTGGAGGGTCTACACCCCGTACCCGTCGAAGAACCTGACGATCGCGTTCACGCTGTCGATCATCGCGATCACCCTGCTCAGCGCGCTGACCGCCTACACCTCCCTCCGCGTCCAGGACTATCTGGCGCTGCTGCTGCTCGGCGAGACGCCCGAGGCGCGGCGCATCAGGGAGCTGACCGCCTCCCGTGCCGCCGCCGTCGACGCGCAGGCCGCCGAACTGCGCAGGATCGAACGCGACCTGCACGACGGCGCCCAGGCCAGGCTCATCGCCATGCGCATGAACCTCGGCCTGGCCAGGAAGAGCACCGACCCCGCCCTGACCCGCGAACTCGTCGAGGAGGCCTGGCGCTCGGCCGCCCAAGCTCTGGACGACCTGCGGGGCCTCGTCCGCGGCATCCACCCTCCGGTGCTCGCCGACCGCGGCCTCACCGGCGCGATCCGGGCCGCCGCGATGCTCTGCCCGGTGCCGGTCGAGCTCGACCTCGACCTGCCCGGCCGCCCCGAGGCGCCGGTGGAGTCCGCGCTGTACTTCGCCGCCGCCGAGGCCCTCTCCAACGTGGCCGCTCACAGCCAGGCCACCCGCGCGTGGGTACGGCTGCGCTACCCCGGCGACCGAATCAGGCTCACCGTCCGCGACGACGGCCGGGGCGGCGCGTGGCCTTCCGCCGGTACGGGCCTGCTCGGCATCGAACGCCGCCTGTCCGCCTTCGACGGCACCCTCACCGTGGCCAGCCCCGCCGGCGGGCCGACAGAACTGACCATGGAGTTGCCGTGCGCGTTGTCATCGCGGAAGATCTCGCACTCCTCCGGGACGGCCTGATCCGCCTGCTGTCCACGCACGGTTTCGAGGTGGTCGAGGCGGTCGACAACGGCCCGATGCTGCTCGCCGCCCTGCTCAAGCACCGCCCCGACGTGGCCGTCGTCGACGTACGGCTCCCGCCCACCCAGACCGACGAGGGCCTGCGCATCGCCCTTGAGGCCCGCCGCCGGGTGCCGGGGCTGCCGGTGCTGATCCTGTCGCAGTACGTGGAGCAGCTCTACGCCCACGAGCTTCTGTCCGACCGATCCGGTGGCGTGGGCTATCTGCTGAAGGACCGGGTCGGGGATGTCGAGCAGTTCGTCGACTCGGTCCGTACGGTCGCCGCCGGCGGCACCGCCATGGACGCCGAGGTCATCGCCCAGCTCCTCACCAGGCGCGGGCGGGACGAGCCGCTGGCCGGCCTGACGCCGCGGGAGCAGGAGGTGCTGGGGCTGATGGCCGAAGGCCTGTCCAACCATGCCATCGCCGCCCGGCTCGTGGTCACAGAGAAGGCGATCGGCAAGCACACGTCCAGCATCTTCGCCAAGCTCGGGCTGCCGCCCAGCGACGACCAGAACCGCCGGGTGCTGGCGGTTCTGGCCTACCTGGAGTCCTGACGTACTCAGACCAGGGCCCTGCGGTTGAGGGCGGTCAGCCCCGCGGCGGTGAGCGCCGCGGTGAGCGCGGTCATGATCAGGAGGGGAACGGCGCTGAAGTTCTCGCCCGACAGGACCATCGGCAGGTTGGGGAACGGGACGAAGTACTTGGCGATCCAGTAGTCGATCCCGATGATCGGGCCGAGCACCTCGCCGAAGAGGTTGACGAACAGGAACGCGGCCCAGCTGATCGCGGCCGCCGCCTTGGGCAGCACCCCGAAGGCCAGCACACCCACCCCGGCCAGCACCCAGACGGCCGGGACCTGCACCAGCGTGCCGGGCAGCACCGACAGCGGGTCGCCGACGGCCACGCCCATCGCCAGGCCCGCGAGGCCCAGGATGACGACCGGCCCGGCCAGCGCGAACACCAGGTGGCTCCAGGCCCAGCGCAGGCGGCCCACGGGGTGGGCCAGCAGGAGTTCGGCGCGGCCGGTGGTCTCCTCGGCGCGCAGCCGTAGCAGGGCGAGCAGGGGGTAGAGGGCGGCGACGTAGCCGAGCGAGAGGCTGATCAGCCACAGGTACGCGTCGGTCATGCCGGCCTCGGGGGAGGCGGTGTAGCGGCGCAGGAACTCCTCGACCGAGGCGCCCTGGCGGGAGACTTCGGGGATCGACAGGGCCAGGGCGCCGAGCACCAGACCGGCGACGGCGTAGCCGATGCTCCAGCCGGTCAGCAGCCCCTTGTGCAGACGCCAGGCCAGGGCCAGTGGGGAGGACAGCCGGCGCGCGTGCGCCGGGCCGGGACGCTGGGCCAGGATGCCGTGGCCGAGATCGCGGCGGGCGTTGAGCCGGTACGCGGCCGCCATCGTGGCCAGCGAGAGGGCCAGGCTGGGCAGGAGCGCGGCCAGGTCGTTGGCGGCGTACGGCTGGACCAGGTGCGACCAGCCCTGCGGGGAGGCCCACTTCACCGCGTCGCCCGCGCCGCCGTCGGCGACGAAACGCAGCAGGTACGACAGGCCGAGACCCATGGCCGCCAGGCCGATCGCGGTCCTGGCGCCCTCGGTGAACTGGGCGGCCAGCGCGCCCACGCCGGTGAAGACGAGCCCGACGCCCGTGATGGCGGCGCCGAAGGCGAGCGAGCCGGTGACGTCGAAACCGAGCTTGATCATGGAGAACGCGGTGACGATGCCCGCCAGCAGCATGGAGGTGGCGGTGACGGCGAGCGCCGCCGTCAGCGGAGCCAGGCGGCCGATCACTCCGGCCCCGACCAGTTCGGCGCGGCCGGACTCCTCCTCGCCCCTGGTGTGCCTGATCACGGTGAGGATCGCGATCAGGGCGAGGATCGTGTAGATGGCGTCGGCGTTCTTCCAGACGGCCATGCCGGCGATCGAGGGGGAGTAGACCTCGCCGGCGAAGGCGGTCAGCGCCTTGTTGGCGGTCATCTCGCGGGCGAAGTCGGCTATGGACTGGGGCGTTTGGAAGGTCTGGGCGTACCGGTTGGCCTGGCCGGCGGCGAGGATCGCCAGCAGGAGGATCCAGGCGGGGGTGATGAGGCGTTCGCGGCGGATGACGAGCTTGATGAGGGTCCAGGTGCCGTGCATGGTCAGTTGCCCTTCCCGGCTGCGGGGTGGCTGCTCTTTCCTGCCGCGGAGTGGTTGTCCTTCTCTGCCACGGAGTGGTTGCCCTTTCCTGCCACGGAGTGGCTGGAATTCTCGGCCGCGGAGTGGCTGCCCTTCCCGGCCGCGGAGTGGCCGGATTTTTCGGCCGCGTAGTGGCGCATGAAAAGGTCTTCGAGGGAGGGTGGGGTGCTGGTCAGGCTGACGATGCCGGACTGGGCGAGGGTCAGCATGGTCGTGTCGAGGTCCTGGTCGTCGACCTGGAAGCTGATCTTCCGGCCGTTGGTGGTGAGGTTGCGGGCGGTGGGGAGCGCCGGGATTTTCCCCGAAATTTCGGCGGAAATCTGGGTCATGGTGAGGTGGCGAAGTTCGGACAGAGTGCCCGATTCGACCGTGTGGCCGGCGCGAATGATGCTCACGCGATCGCACAACGCCTCCACCTCCGACAGGATGTGCGACGACAGCAGCACCGTGCGGCCCAGCGCCTTCTGCTCGGCCACGCACTGCTGGAAGACCGCCTCCATCAGCGGGTCCAGGCCGGAGGTGGGCTCGTCCAGGATGAGCAGCTCGGCGTCGGAGGCGAACGCGGCCACCAGGGCCACCTTCTGCCGGTTGCCCTTGGAGTACGTCCTGGCCTTCTTGCGCGGGTCAAGCTCGAAGCGTTCCAGCAGCTCCGCGCGCCGCGTACGGTCCTGGCCGCCCCGGATCCGGCCCAGCAGGTCGATCACCTCGCCGCCGGTCAGCGACGGCCACAGGCTCACGTCGCCCGGCACGTACGCCAGCCGCCGGTGCAGCTCGGCCGCGTCCTTCCAGGGGTCGCCGCCCAGCAGGCGTACGGAGCCGGAGTCGGCCCGCATCAGCCCGAGCAGGATCCGGATCGTCGTCGACTTTCCTGAGCCGTTCGGGCCAAGGAAGCCGTGCACCTCACCGGTGTGGACGGTCAGGTCGAGCGCGTCCAGCGCGGGCGCCTTGCCGAAGCTCTTGTGAAGCCCTTGGACGGCTATCGCGGTGTTCATGTCGCTCCTCGAAGCGGGAATTCTTGCAGGTCAAAACGCTAGATTTCCCGGGCTTCCGGCGGTATCGGGCATCCGCCCTAACTGTCAGCAGGCTGCAAGTCCGGAGCAATGGGACGGGCGCACAGTCCGACCATGAGACCAGCCAGCAAGTTAGCCATGGCCGCCACGGCGGCCCTTCTCGTCGCGTTCGGAGCCTCGCCCGCGACCCCCGCCGCAGCCACCTCCGTCGCTTCCGGCACCTCCGCCACGTCCGGCACCTCCGCCACGTTCGGTGCTTCTGGCGCGGACACCTTCGCCCGGGTCATGTCCGGCGAGCTCGAGTACAAGGCCGCGCCCGGACAGGTCAACCATGTGACCTTCACCGCACCGGACGCCGACACCTACCTCGTGGACGACATCGTCCCCATCACTCCGCTGAACGGCTGCGCCCACCCCGACCCGGCCGACCTGACACTCGTCGAATGCACCGCCGCCGCCACGTTCAGCGGCCAGCTCATCATCGACGTCGGCGACCTGGACGACATCGTCAACCCGACCGGCCCCAACCATGCCCTGATCGGCCTCGGAGCCGGAAACGACGTGGCGTACGGATACCCGGGGAGCATCGGCTCGCTGGTGAGCGGCGGCACGGGCAATGACGTCATCCATTCCGGGCCGGGCCGTCACACCATCGACGGCGGCTTGGGCACCGACACCGTCAGCTACGCCTCCCGAGCAGCCGCGGTGACGGTGAAGCTGACAGCGTGCCCATGCGGCGAACCAGGAGAGAACGACGGCCTGCCCGGCATCGAGAACGTCACAGGCGGCTCAGGCAACGATCTCCTGGAGGGTACGGCAGCCGCCAACGTGCTGAGCGGCGGCGCGGGCGACGACACCATCATGGGCTGGGACGGCAACGACAGCATCTACGGCGGACTGGGCAACGACTTCGTCAGCGGCGTGAAGGGCAACGACACCGTGTCCGGAGGCTCCGGCGACGACGAGGTCTTCGGCGACTGGGACAACGACATCCTGTACGGCGACGCCGGCCACGACACGGTGTACGGCGGCCCGGGAGCGAACACGGTGACCGGCGGCAGCGGCAACGACACCCTGTACGGCGGCCCAGTGACAGACACCCTGAACGGCGGAACGGGTAGCGACACCATGGAGGCCGGAGCAGGCAACGACACGCTACGCGGCAGCTACGGCACCGACCACCTGGACGGCGGCACCGGAGCAGCCGACGACTGCGACGGCGGCCCCGACCCGGACACCGAAACCAACTGCGAAATCTAACCCAAAAGAAACTCCGCTACGCTCCGCGCGCCCTGCCCGAGGCCCGCCCCGGGCAAAGGTGCTCCGCTTCGCTCCGCGCGTTCTGTCTGGGGCCCGCCCGCTGCCCGCCTAAGTGCTTGGGCAGTTGGATCCCGCCCCGGACAAAGGTGCTCCGCTTCGCTCCGCCGCGTTCCGGTCACGCTATCGCCCGGCTCGATGGCACGCGCCTTGAAGCTCAGCACCAGTAACACGGCACAACCGGACCAGGCGGCCGCCCTCACCGTGGCCGCCTGGTCCGGCGTCATCGGTCAGTCAAGCGCCATGAAGCTGCCGACGTTGTCCACCCGGACTTCGCCGGGCTCGACCGGGTTGAAGATCCTGGTCCGGCATGCGGAGTCGGGGAACACCAGGATGGTCCCCTCGGTGGCATTGCGCACCAAGGAGCCGGCGCCGGTGCCTACGTGACACACGTGGGGCTGAGGGTTCTCGACGGTCTTTTGCGCGCCGCTCGGCGAGTGGAGGAACACGACGCCTGGTGCGGCGAAGGCGGGACCGGTGCCGACGAACGCGAGCGTCGCGGCGGCGGCCACCAGCATGAGGGGGATCGGGCGCATGAAGCTTCCCTTCTGTCGTTGGGATGGACTCCACAAGCCTTCACTCAATGCGATCGATCAGCTACTTTCCGTAACGCCACAGTGTGTATGCCCAGACCGCGAGGGCCGCGCCCCGAGCAGGCGAGAGACGCTAGATCGACATCCAGCAGTAGATCATTTGCTGTTCGTCCTGTGCTCGTCGCGCGAGACCCCTCAGCTCCTCGATCAGAGTGGCCAGGTATTCAGGGTCAGGTGTGCCGATGAACTCCTCGACCTGTGCCCACTGCTGCCCCAGCTCCGCCAGACGCTCATCGGGTATTCCGGCCAGCGTGTCGCGGACATCGGAAGTGAGTTCGTCGATTTCGGGCCCTTCCCGGTAAGGCGAGCTTTCGGGGAGCGCATCCAGCTCTTCGACAGTCCTGGGCGCGCCCTCGGGGGGAGGGTAGAGGACCGCGGTCGACACCAGATCCAAGGTGAACGGAACGTCCCTGACGAATGCGATGAGCTGCCCGAGGATGATCTGCGGGTCAATCCACTTCGCGTCCACGGAATCGAACACGGGCGCGTGGCGCACGGAATTGTCGATCGCGCGAGGCATATCTGGTCTGACCACGGCGGCATCCCTGTCCGGGGCCCGGTAGTAGTCGTAGAAGTTCCCCATGTGTTGTTCTCCTTATCCATGGGGTCATCGCAGGTGATCGCTCGCACTGGCCAGGGCTTCTTGGGCGAAGTGGCCAGGTGAAAAACGAGTCGCGCCGCGTATGATCCCGCCATTCCTGAAGACCTGAATCAGGGGGATCTTCGCAGAAGACTCCGACAACTTCCGGCCCATGCTCGGCTTGTCCCAAGCGATGGCAAGCGCGATGATCAACTTCTGCCGGAAGGGGTCATCTTTGAGGGTCTTCGCGAGCTGATTCTGGCGGGTGGACGCGTTCATGGGCGGCGACGTCAAGCTGCGCCGCGGCCCATCCTTTGCGCCTCAGGCTGATTGTCGGGAGCCGCGTCGCGTCCTGACGTCGTGGTTCTTGCTTTGCGCTCTTCGTTGGCCTCGGGTATTTGGGCGCCGGCAGCAACGGCATAACGGGTATTACCCGCGCAAGGCCCTGGCCGAGGGGTGGCAGCACACTTATGTGAGGGTCAGGTCGCAGGCCAGGCCGTAGTGGTCTGAGGGCCAGATGTTGTTGTGCGGGGTGGTGAAGGTCAGCCAGGTCCGGAGCGGCACGGCGCTGGTGAAGATGTAGTCCAGGCGTCTGGTGGGCTCGTCGGCGTACTGGCTGACGAAGGCGTTGTCCCGCGAGAACGTGTCGCCCGGCGTGCCGTCGCCCGCGGCGGTCCACGCGTCGGTGAAGAGCCCGCTCAGGTAGGTGATCTCTGGCGAGCCGGGAGTGGCGTTGAAGTCGCCCAGCAGGACCGCGGGGGGACCGGCCATGTGGGCGGTGATGAAGCGGGCCTGCTCCTGGCGGATGGCGCTGTGGCCGGGTTGCCAGTTCAGGTGGGTGACGTAGACGGGGAGGTCGCTGGCCTGGACGTAGAGGAGGGCTCTCGGCTCGTGGCCGGCCACGGGGAGGGGGATGTGGTGCTGGGCGGTGATGGGGAGGCGGGTCAGGATGGCGTTGCCCTGGATGCGGCCGTCTTCGGCGGTGAAGGCGGGGGCGTAGGCGATTTCGTAGCCTAGGTCGCCGGCTATTTCTTCTGCCTGGCAGCGGCCCTCGTGGCGCCAGACTTCCTGGAGGCCGATGACGTCCGGGCTGAGGTCGGTGAGTTCTTGGCGGATCAGGGCCAGGCGGGACGGCCAGGGGCCCTGTCTGCCCCAGACGTTCAGGGTGGCGACGCGGATCATGGCTCTGACCTCTCGATCCGGGGTGGGAATTCATGGTCTATTCAACCGGTCTTGCTCTTGTTGTGGGTGAACGCGAGACTTCTTCCGTGGCGACCATCGGGGTCCGCAACGCCCCGGTCGGTTCGCCGCGGAAGGGAACCCGTTGTGGAAGCGGTGTTCGAGACCGCGTATCGCGGACTGCCGCCCGATGCGGCGCGCCTTTACCGACTGCTGGGGCTGTTGCCTGGGAGCGATTTCACCGCTGCTCTGGCCGGCGCGCTCGCGGGTGGTGAGGTGCGGCCGTTGATCGGGGCGCTTCTGGAGACGTACCTGGTGGTGGAGGCGCTGCCCGAGCGGTATCGGCTGCATGAGCTGGTTCGGGGGCATGCGGCGCACGCTGCCGAAGGGGAGCCCGCGGCCGAGCGGGATGAGGCTCTGCGGCGGGCGGCGGCCTGGTATTCGCGCATGGTCACCGCGGCGCACTGCCTGGTCCTGGACCGTCCTGGGGAGCCGGGGGTGTTCGACGGTCCCGGTGAGGCGCTGGACTGGCTGGAGAGCGAGCGGGGGAATCTGCTGGCGTTGCTGCGGCAGGCCTCCACCGCGGGGTGGGATGAGCTGGTACGGCGGAGCGCCGAGGCCATGTGGGCGCTCTATGCCAACCGCAAGCACTACGCCGACTGGCTGGAGACCAGCAGGCTCGGGACCCTGTCCGCGCACCGGCTCGGTGACTGGGCGGCTGAGGCGCGGATGCGTGACCAGACGGCCAGGGCGTTGATCGAGCTGTCGGACTTCCCGGCGGCCGAGGCCGAACTGGCCAAGGCCGCTGCCGGGGTGGAGCGGGCCGCCGATGCGACCAAGACACCAGAGCCAACGTGCACCGGAACCGAGAACCCTGGGCCGGGGAGCGCGGGAGGCGAAAGCCCAGAAAGCGCCGCGAGCGCAGGGAGCGCAGGGAGCGCTAGGGACAAAAGCGCTAGGGACAAAAGCGCTGGGGGCGAGCGGGCTGGGGGCGCAGGCGCCGGGGGCGAGAGCGCTGGGAGCGCAGGCGCCGGGAGTGAGAGTGCTGAGGGTGGGGCTGTCGCCCAGAAGGCGGCCGAGGTGCGGGCGGTGATGATCGAGACGCGGGGGCTGCTCGAACTGGCCCGGGGCGACACCGACGCCGCGGCCGAGCGTTTCGAGGAGGGGATCCGCGCCTATGAAGTGCTGGGAGACGCACGGGGCAAGGCGCTGCTGACCTATCAACGCGGGCGGGCGCTGGCCGTTGCCGGGCGAAATCAGGAGGCGGCCCACCTGCTGGAGGCGGCCGCCGGCCTGGCGCACGATGACGAGCTCACCCGGGGCAGGATCGCCATCGTGCTCGGACAGGTCTATCGGCGGCTGGGCCGTACCGAAGAAGGGGAGGTGTGGCGGAGAGAGGGCGCGGAGATCATGCGGGTGCGGCGGATTCCGGTCAAGGAGTGAGTCACGGCATGCCGGGCCGGTCGGTGATGATGCCGTCGACGCCTTGGGAGGCCAGGCGGCGCCACTCGGCG
This sequence comes from Nonomuraea sp. NPDC050540, assembly GCF_044457485.1. Lineage (NCBI taxonomy): Bacteria > Bacillati > Actinomycetota > Actinomycetes > Streptosporangiales > Streptosporangiaceae > Nonomuraea > Nonomuraea sp. NPDC050540. The sequence goes on along the minus strand of NZ_JBITHA010000011.1, from coordinate 82,678 downwards.
CGGTCGTTGACGGTCCAGGTGAAGACCTTCATGCCCAGCCTGTGGATGCGGTTCACGTAGGCCCGGGTGACGTACCGGTAGGGCGGGTTGATCTGGGTGGCGTAGCGGGACAGGGTGCGGAGCTGGCCTACCGGGGGCGTGCCGAGGAGGCCTACCGGGATGCGCGGCATTCTGTGGTGGAAGGTACGCATCGAGCGCCAGTCGAAGGACTGGACGACCAGGCGGCCGGGCTGCAGCCACCAGGAGTTCTTGCGGAGTTCGGCGGCCACGCGGCGCTCGATGCCTGGGTACTGGTCCGGGTCCTTGATCTCCAGGAGCAGGCCCATGCCGCTGCCCTTCATGGTGCGCAGGGTCTCGCCGAGGGTCGGGACGCGTTCGCCGGAGTGACCGGAGCCGAACCATGAGCCCGCGTCGAGTCTGCGGAGCTCACTCAGGGTGAAGGCGCTCAGCGGCCACGGCGCGCGGTCGGGGAAGACGCTTTCGACGTTGGTGGTCCTGGTCAGCGTGGGGTCGTGCAGGAGGATGAGCTGATGGTCCTTGGTCTCGCGGACGTCGAGCTCGAACATGTCGGCGCCCTGCCGGCCGGCGAGCCTGAAGGCGGCGAGGGTGTTTTCCGGGGCGTCGGCCGAGGCGCCCCGATGGGCGACGTTGGTGGGGTCGGCGGCGGCGGCGGAGACCGTCGGCGTCAGGGTCGTCAGGGTCGTCAACGCGGTCACGATGATGAAGCCCAGTCGTCGCATGTGACCGAGCTTGACAGGCGAACGTGACTCCGAGTTGAGCGCAGAGTGACGCGTCGCTTACAAATCAGGTCAAGCGTCCCACATGTGCTAGTGCCTGCTTGAGCAGCACGCCCTGCCCGCCGGCCATCTCCTGCTGCACCATCGGGGACGACGCCTCCTCGGGAGTGAACCAGACGAGGTCGAGCGCGTCCTGCCGCGGGCGGCAGTCACCGGACACCGGGACGATGTAGGCCAGCGAGACCGCGTGCTGCCTCGGGTCGTGGTACGGCGTGACGCCCGGCGTCGGAAAGTACTCCGCGACCGTGAACGGCTGGGGCGAGATCGGGATGTTCGGCAGCGCCACCGGCCCGAGATCCTTCTCCAGGTGCCGCATCAGCGCGTCGCGGACCCGTTCGTGGTGCCGGACCCGGCCGGAGACCAGCGCCCGGCTGACCTCGCCGTCGGAGCTGATGCGCAGCAGGAGGCCGACGTGGGTCACGACACCGGTCTCGTCGACTCGCACGGGGACGGCGTCGATGTAGAGGATCGGCATGCGTCCGCGAATCGACTCCAGCTCTTCGGGAGCGAGCCAGCCAGGTACGGTTTCGGTCTTTTCGGTCACCCGCTGATCGTACGTCCTCCCCGGCCGCGAGGCTGGCAGCCGGGGTCAGCGTCGGTCCTGGTCGTCGGACGAAGAGGCGGGGTCGCGGGGCGGCGAGGGCAGGAAGGCGAGCCCGCGCAGGCGCTCAGGGCTGGCGAGGATGTCCATGGCCACGATCTTCCCGCCGGACACGGTGACCGCGGCGACGATCTTGGGCTTGCCGTTCGGTGCGGACATCATGCCCACGGCCCCGTTGACCAGCACCGGCACGTAGCGGTCCGCCATCGCGCGGAACGACATCGCCTGGCCCGCCACCTCGGCGGCCCCGCGGATCACCCGCAGCGTGCCGATCGGCACGTCGGCGCCCTCGACGCGCAGCACCACGTCCGGGTCGAGCACGGAGACCAGCGCCCCGAAGTCGCCGTCACGGGCGGCGGACAGGAACGCGGCGACGACCTCGCGCTGCCGGGCCAGGTCGGGGTCGGGAGCGACACGGGCGCCCTGGATCCGGCGGCGGGCCCGGCTGGCGAGTTGCCGGGTGGTGGCGGGGGAGCGTTCGACGATCGCCGCGACCTCCTCGAACGGCACGCTGAACATGTCGTGCAGCACGAACGCCAGCCGCTCGGCGGGCGCCAGCGTGTCGAGCACCACGAGCAGCGCCAGCCCGACCGAATCGGCCAGCAGGGCCTCGTGCTCCGGGTCCACATGGTCGCCGACGCTCACGATCGGGTCGGGCAGCCGTTCGCCGATGGGGTCCTCGCGCCGGGACTCGCGTGAGCGCAGCATGTCGAGGCAGACCCGCCCGGTGACGGTGGTGAGCCAGCCGGCGAGGTTCTCGACGTCGCTCACGTCGGTCCTGCTGAGGCGGAACCACGCCTCCTGGACGGCGTCCTCGGCCTCGGCGAGCGAGCCCAGCATGCGGTAGGCCACGGCCCGCAGGTGCGCGCGATGCGTCTCGAACCGGGCCGCGAGCAGGTCATCGTCGTTCATCGGTCACAATCTTTCGCGGTCCGTCATCAAGGGCGAAGCCCAATGTACGGGGCCAAAACGCCGTAAGGATTAAGGGGTGGGGCGACCGGCGATCGCGTCCTGGACCGAGTGCTTGAACCGTTCGATCGGCTCCCGGATCCGGCGCTCGCGCCACTCGGCGCGCCGCAGTTTGCGCGACCCCTCCCGGTACCGCCGGCGCGCCCACGGCGAGCCCGGCCTGGCCAGCCGGATGGCGCCGACCAGCGCGAGCGGGGTGAGGTAGACCCCGATCAGCCCGGTCCAGATCTTGCCCTTGGTCAGGCTGAGCACCGCGAACAGGATGTTCGCGGTGACGACGAGCCCGCCGTTGATCAGGTCCTGGCCGGTGAACAGTTCGTCGACCTCCAGCGGGCTGACCCCGAGCAGTCCGAGCCCGCACAACGCCAGCGCCATGAACACCGTGTCCACCGACAGCCGCCCCTGCTCGGTCCAGTAGACGTCCTGCAGATGCAGCACCAGCGCGAACTCGTCGAGCACGAGCGCCGCCCCCACGCCGAACACCGCCGCGGTCACCCCCGCGGGCGGAGAACTCCCATCCTGTACGGCGAGCCCGCCGATCCCGCCCAGGCACATGAAGACCAGCCCGAACACCACATGGTGGATGTGCGTCCCGCCCGGGGTGACGTTCCCCGGCCACCACCGCACCCGCTTCCTGATCATCCGGACGCTGAACCTGATGAACAGGAACGTGAGCAGGAACAGCACGAAGAAGCAGAACAGCCGGAGCTTCCCCGCGTCGACGATCTCCCGGGCGAACCAGTGCCGCATCTACCCCCCAACGACCGGCCGGGGGGTAGTGCTAGGTGTACCCGCAATACTCGCCTCTGTGCCAATGTGCCCGCTGACCTGCGCCGATTGAATGATCGGCATGACGCGGACACACTCTCTCCCCGGCCCGTGGGTCGAGGCGGCCGGGCTGCTGCTCGGCCCGCTCCTGCTTCTCGCCGGGGTGCTGACCCGGATCGGCCAGGACGACTTCTTCCCCGGCCAGCTCGCCGCCTACGCCCGGCAGCCCGGCACGATGACTCTGTCCTACAGCCTGTTCGCCGCCGGGCTCGTGCTCCTGTGGCCCGCCGCGGTCGCGCTGGCCCGGCGGATCTCCGCCACGCACCCCGGCTGGGCGCGGTGGGGCGTGACGCTGGTGGTGCTCGGGTTGTTCGGCCGGGTCTTCCACGCCGGGGTCGGCCACCTGGCCTTCCAGATGGTCGACGCGCTCGGGCTCGAGGCCGCGCAGAAGGCCGTGGCCGGCACGTATGGGGCCGTCCACGTCTTCAAGGCGGTCAACGTCGTCATCATGGCCGGCTGGATCGTGCTGGCGGTCGGAGCCTTCCGCGCGAAGGCGTTCGGTCCCGGCGCGGTCGGCGTGGCCCGTTGCGTCGCGCTCGCGTCGGCCACCGGGCTGCCGCTCGGTGTGCTCAAGGGCAGCACGGACCTGCCCTCCCTGCTCGCCGTCGCCGGCCTGGTCGTGGCCTTGGCGCCGCTCGGGGTGAGCGTGCTGAGGCAGGCCGGCCCGGCGCCGCGGTGGTGGGCGGTGGCGCTGACCGTCGCGGCCGTCCCGGTGGCCTTCCTACTCGGGCTCAGCGGGTGAGCCCCAGATCTTGGGGTTCTCGTCCGGCTCGGGGAGCTTGGACAGGAGGTCGGCGATGCTGTCCCAGTTGGCGACCCGGACGAGGTCGCCCATGAGGCGTAGGCGTTCGGCGAGCTGTTCGTGGGCCTCGTCCAGATGGACCAGGCCCTTGGCGATCTGGTCGGTGTGGGCCTCGTAGCCGCGGGCGCCGCCGTCGCCCTTGAAGAACGTGACGCCCTCCTGGGTACCGCCCCAGAAGGCGCCGATGGCGGTCAGTTCCGCGGCGGCCCGCCGTACGTGGTCGGCCAGGTCGCGGCGCTCGGTGTCGTAGGCGTCGGCGACGGCGCGCAGCCGGGCGCGGTCGATTTCCATCCTGCTCACCCCGCGGGTTTGTGGGCCATCGTGAAGTAGAGGAGCATCCGGCCTAGCGTTTCCTTCCAGGTCGGGATCAGGTCCTCGCCGCCCTGGCCGTTCATGGCGTCGTAGCTGGGGCCGTAGCCGACGGAGCCGCCGGCCATGCGGCCGATGAAGTACTGCAGGTCGAGGTTCTTGGTCACGGCCCTGGCCGCGGGCATGGCCGCGTCGAAGGCGCCGTAGAAGGCCACCGAGGCGGCGAACTCCTTGAGCGCCTGCCGGGCGTTGTCGCCGAGCGAGCCCGGGTCCTCGCCCCGCGCCGCCTTGACCCCGGCGACCACGCCCACGTCGCCGATGGCGAAGAAGGCGCTGCCGATCGAGTACTCGGTCAGCTTGGCCAGCACGACCCGCGCGACCGCGTGCTCCAGGAGCTTCGACAGCAGCTTCGCCTGCGCCCTGCGCATGAGGAACTGCGTGATCTGGTACGCCGCCCCCGCCTGCCACGGGAACGTGGTGATGAAGATGAAGCTGGCGAGGTTGGCCAAGGCCATGGTCCAGTAGGCGTGCCGTACGGTCTCGACGATCTCGGCGAAGTCGTCGCAGGCCTCGGCGTTCGCCCGGCAGGCGGCGGCCAGTTTGCCCGGGTAGCCGAGGGCCGGCGGCATCGGGTGGAGGCCGGCGGTGACCGTCCTTTTGAAGGCGTCCACCCCCTCGCCGCTGTTGCGCCGCCAGACCGACTCGGCGGCGGGGTAGGTGTTGCCGGAGCTCTTCTCCACGCGTTCGGCCAGCCGTAGCCAGGTGTCTCGGGCCTGGCGGGCGCGGTCGGGGTCGCCTTCCGGGTAGTCGACCGCGAGCATCTGGAAGACGAAGGCGGTGATGCCGAGGGCGCCGAAGCCGTAGATGGAGGCGCGGGTGGGGTTGATCTTCATCGCAGCACGTCGGGGGTGAACGGCTCGGCCAGCGCTCTGGCCTGATCACCGGCGTCGCGGGCGGCCGCGGCGGCGGCCTGGAGGACGGCGGCGGCCAGCTCGTCGGAGCCGAGCCGCATGGCGCGGGGGTCGATGGTGAGCCCGGCCAGGGCGCCGGTCATGGTGGCCTCGGCGACGACCCGGCCCTCGGCGGCCTCACCCCGGCCGCGTACCTGCTCGATCTCTTGCTGGAGTCCCTGGAGTCGGGCGATCTCCCCGTAGAACTCGGCGAACATCCGGTCCAGCTCGTCTGTCATTCGGCCCAACGTAGATCGTGACACCGGTATTGGCAACTGAACTAGTAGGTAAAGCGTCTCACCTCACATTCAACAGAATCCGCCCTTCGTGCGTCTGGGATGTGATGGACAGAAGAAGGGTGAGGCCAGGGTGGACGACTTCGCGGCGTTCGTCGCCGAGCGCGCCGACGCGCTCCTGCGTTACGGGTACGTGCTCAGCGGCAACCCGCACGACGCGGCCGACCTGACCCAGGAGGCGCTGATCAGGCTGCACCGGGCCTGGCCGCGGGTGCGTGGCAAACGCGACCCGGAGAGCTACGTGCGGGTGACCATGGCCAGGCTGCACATCAGCACCTGGCGGTTACGGCGGCGCGAACGGCTCGGCTGGGACCTGCCGGAGACCTCGCACGAGGACGTTCTGCCCTCGGAGTCCGAGCAGGGGCTCTGGCAGGCGCTCGAAGGGCTGCCCAAGAAGCAGCGCGCCGTGCTCGTCCTGCGCTACTACGAGCAGCTGACCGACGCGGAGATCGCCGGGGTGCTCGGCATCTCCCAGGGGACGGTCCGCAGCCACGCCTCGCTCGGGCTGAGCAGGCTCCGCTCGGCGATCGACCGCCCCTCCGCCACGAACGGGAGCGCCCGATGACTCTGGAAGACGAGCTGCGCACCACCCTCGGACACGCCGCCGAGCGCGCGCCACACGCCCCCCAGGGCCTGCCCGCGCACATCGCCGGCCGGTCCAGGCGACGCAGGATCCGCGCGAACGCGCTGATGGCGGCGGTCGCGGTCGCGGTGATCGCCGGAGGGGCCGCGGTGGCGCTGCGCGGCGAACCTCCGCGGCAGCCGATCCCCGCGATCCGTCCCACCTCCACCCCGGCCCGGATCACCGAGGCCGAGCCGGTGGAGAAGGTGTGGCCGGCGGCCGTCACGAAGATCCCCGGCAAGCTGCGCGGCGGCGCGAAGATCCGCCCGCTGAAGCTGATCGGCGACCGGTCCGTGCTGTTCGAGACGTGGGAGAGCCACGAGAAGGCCAACGCGATCTACGCCTACGACCTGGAGGCGCGGACGAGCCGGAAGATCACCAATATCCGTACGCCGAAGGGTGTCTTCGCCAGCAACTGGACGATCGGCACGGACCGGGTCTTCTGGAGCACGATCGAGGACGGCGGCACCGGCCTGTGGTCGGTCCCGCTCGAAGGCGGGAGCACGGAGCGCCTGGCCACCGTGCCGGGACGGGTCGACACGATGGCGGTGGCCGGTGACCGGCTGGCGTTCTCCGTGATGGACGGCGGCGGCGTCTCCACCCTCCCCCTCGGGGGCGGGAAGGTGGAGGCGGTGCGGGGGGCCGAGCGGCACCACATCCTGAGCTGGCCATGGGCGGGGACGCCGAGCGATTACACGCCCAACGGCGAGACCAGCTACGAGGAGATCGTCAACGCCGAGACGGGCGAGACGAACAGGGCGGTGGTGCGCGCGGGCGAGACCTGGGTGCGGTGCGGCGTGCTCACCTGCGTCGGCGCCAGGCCGGACCGGACCGCTTTCATGCGCCTGCGCGACGGCACCCAGGAGCGGGACCTGCCCGAGATCCCTATGCCCGGAATCGCCGCGGACCGGTTCATGACGGTGCGGTTCGACTCGGCCGGCCGCGGTCAGGCGCTGCTCGACCTGGCCACGGGCCGCTCGGGAGACCTCGGCATCCGGCCCGGCGACGATGGCGGGATGCAGGTGGTTCACCCGGGCGTCGGCGACGGCCGGCTCGTGCACTATCCGCTCAAGGGCGAAAACGTGATCATCGACCTCTCGAAGATCACGTGACTGTTGACGAGAACCGGAGGAAAGGATACGTTCCGGTAGATTTCACGGCTGTCAGGGGAAATCCGGTGAGATGCCGGTGCGGACGCGCCACTGTATCCGGGACGTAGATCCCGGGAGCCAGGTCACCTCACGGCCGTGACCTCACCTGTTGGGACGCGTCATCCCTGAGGAGGCCTTGATGAGTGGTGGGACCACTTCGACGTCCGTGCCCTTTCCCCGTTTGCGGCCCTGGCTGCTGAGCGTGCCGTTGTTCCTGTTGATCGCGTACCTGGTCCTGATGGACAACGGCGCGGTCTCACAGACCGGCACCCTGCTCCACGAGCTGATGCACGACGGGCGCCACCTGCTCGGCGTGCCCTGCCACTAGAGGCCGGGCACGATGGTGCGCACCCTTGTGGTCAGAGGCCTGCTCCTGGGCCTGCTGGCCGGACTGTTCGCGGGCGCCTTCGCCTTCCTGGCGGGGGAGCCCCACGTCGACAGCGCTATCGCTTTGGAAGAGGCCGCGGCGGCGGCAGCGCCCGCCGCGCCCGCCGACGATCATCACGGTGAGGAGGCCGAGGTCAGCAGGCCGGTGCAGAAAGCCGGGCTGTTCCTCGCGACGGGCCTCTACGGTCTCGCCGTCGGCGGCATCTTCGGCCTGGTCGTGGCCGGGCTGCGCGGACGGGTCGGGCCCAGGTCGGACCCCGCCCTCGCGTTCGCCGCCGCGGGCACGGCCTATCTGGCGATCGTCCTGCTGCCCTTCCTGAAATATCCCGCCAACCCGCCCGCCGTCGGCGACCCCCACACGATCGGCAGCCGGACCCTGCTCTACGTGGTCATGGTGCTGGTGGGCCTGGCCGCCGTGGCCATCGCGGTCGCCAGTGGGCGCCGGGTCACCGGTGGTCCGTGGGCGCGCTGGAGCGTCACCGTCGTGACCTTCCTCGTGCCGGTGGTCGCCGCGCTGGCGCTGCTGCCGCGGGTCGACGAGGTGCCCGCGGGCTTTCCGGCCACGTTGCTGTGGGAGTTCCGGCTCGCGTCGCTGGGGACACAGCTGGTGTTCTGGGCGGCGTTCGGGGCGCTGTTCGCCTGGGCGGGCGAGCGCGCCGCCCGCCGGACCACCGCCGCCGTCCCAGCCGCCGCACCGAGCTGAGCGGAGTGCTTTTCGTACGGCATGCCAGCACACCAGGCATGCGCACAGCCTGCTTCCCGGCGCCGGAGCAGGCCGATCGCGCCAGCCTGGCGAAGGCCGCCCTTCTGGCCGGGACCGCCGACCTGGCCAGGACGGCGTCATACGCGGGACCCGGCATCCGGCCCGAGCTCCGCGAGCCCGGCGAACTCCGCGAGCCCGGCGTGCCCGGCGACGCGGAGCCCGGTGGGCTTGGGGAGATACTGACGGCCGGGCAGGCGGGGGCGGCGTTCGTCGCGCCGTCGGTGGCCGCGTTGCAGACCGCCTCGGCCATGGGGCTCGCGCCCATCGTGGTCGACGCGCTGGCCGAGGCGGATCACGGCCGGTGGGGCGGCCTGCCGTACACGCGGGTCGCCCAGGAGGAGCCGGACGCGCTCGCGAGCTGGCTCGCCGACCCCGGCGCGGCACCCCACGGCGGCGAGAGCCTCGACCGGATGACGGCGCGCGTCACGGGGTGGCTCGACGAGACGCGGGCCAGGTTCGACGGCCGGCGCGGGCGGCCGTTCCTGGTCATCTGCGACTCGGGAGTCATCCGCGCCGCGCTCGGCCACGCGCTCGGCCTGCCCCCGCTGCACGCCGCCCGTTTCGACCTCGCGCCACTGTCCACCACCGAGCTGGCCGTCACCCGCGGCGGCTGGCGGGTCGCCCACGTCAACCGGGACGCCCTCGAACACCGGAAGGTCACCTCTTGATCGCCACCTACCCGTTCAGCGCGGTCGTCGGGCTCGACGACCTGAAGCTGGCGCTGGTGCTCAACGCCGTCTCGCCCCGGGTGGGCGGCGTGCTCGTCCGCGGGGAGAAGGGCACCGCCAAGTCGACGATCGTCCGCGCGCTGGCCGCCCAGCTGCCGTCGGTGGACGTGGTGGCCGGTTGCCGGTTCGCCTGCGACCCGGCCGCGCCGGACCCGGACTGCCCCGACGGGCCGCACGACCCCGGCGAACACCGCCACCGGCGGCCGGCCTCCCTGGTCGAACTGCCGGTCGGCGCCTCCGAGGACCGGCTCGTCGGCTCGCTCGACGTCGAACGCGCGCTGACCGAAGGCGTGAAGGCGTTCGAGCCGGGACTGCTGGCGGGCGCGCACCGCGGCGTGCTCTACGTCGACGAGGTCAACCTCCTGCACGACCACCTCGTGGACCTCCTGCTCGACGCCGCCGCGCTCGGCACCTGCTATGTCGAGCGCGAAGGCGTGTCGGTACGGCACGCCGCCCGCTTCCTCCTGGTCGGCACCATGAACCCGGAGGAAGGCGAGCTGCGCCCCCAGCTCCTCGACCGGTTCGGACTGACCGTCGAGGTGAAGGCGTCGCGGGACCCGGACGAGCGGGCCGAGGTGGTACGGCGGCGCATGGCCTACGACGCTTCACCCGAGGAGTTCGTGGCGCGGTGGACCGCCCAGGAGTCCGCGCTCGGCGAGCGGATCCTGCGGGCCAGGGCGCTGCTGCGCGGCGGGGTCGCGCTGCCCGACACGCGGCTGCTGCAGATCGCGGCGGTGTGCGCGGGCTTCGAGGTGGACGGCCTGCGCGCCGACCTGGTCACGGCGAACGCGGCCATGGCGCACGCGGCCTGGCAGGGGCGGGACCGGGTGACGGAGGAGGACGTGCGGGTGGCGGCCCGGCTGTCCCTGCCGCACCGGCGGCGCCGGGACCCGTTCGACGCGCCGGGGCTGGACGAGGACCTGCTGGAGGAACTCCTGGACCGCCACCGGGGCGACGACGACCCTGACGGCGGCGGCACCCCTGACACCCCACCGGACGGCCCCGGCTCCCAGCCCGACCAGGGCGAGGCGGGACCCACGCCGGATCCCGGGCCCAACTCCCAGCTCGACCGGGGGGAAACCGGGCACAACTCCCAGCTTGACCAGGGCGAGGCGGGACCCACGCCGGATCCCGGGCCCAACTCCCAGCTCGACCAAAGAGGGGCGGCGGACCAGGAGGAAGGCGGGGACGACTCCTTGGGCGGTGTCACGGCGGTGGCCGGGGTGGGGGCGCCGTATCGGGTGCCGGTGATGAAGGTTCCCGGGCTCGGGGCCGGTGCTTCTGGGCGGAGGTCGCGGGCGCGTACGCCGCGTGGCAGGGCGACCGGGGCGCGGGTGCCGCACGGCAAGGTGAAGGATCTGCACCTGCCGGCGACTCTGCTGGCGGCGGCGCCGTACCAGAAGGAGCGGGGTCGGACCGGAGCCGGGCTGCTGCTGCGCGGCGGCGATCTGCGCGAGGTCGTGCGGGAGGGCAGGGAGAGCAACCTCGTGCTGTTCGTGGTCGACGCGAGCGGCTCGATGGCCGCGCGCAGGCGGATGACCGCGGTGAAGACGGCGGTGCTCAGCCTGCTGCTCGACGCCTACCAGCGCAGGGACAAGGTGGGGCTGGTGACGTTCCGGGGGAGGGGCGCGGAGGTGGCGTTGCCGCCGACGTCGTCGGTGGAGGCGGGGGCGGCGCGGCTGCGGTCGCTGCCGACCGGCGGGCGTACGCCGCTGGCCGAGGGGCTGGCCAGGGCGGCGGAGGTGCTGCGGGTGGAGCGGATGCGCGATCCCGACCGGCGTCCGCTGGTCGTGGTGGTGACCGACGGGCGGGCGACCGCGGGCGGTGACGTGGACGCGGCAGCCGGGCTGCTCAGGGGCGTGGCGTGCGTGGTCGTCGACTGCGAGAGCGGCCCGGTCCGGCTGGGCCTCGCCGTACGGCTGGCGGCCAGGCTGGCCGCCGAGGTGGTCACGCTGGACGACCTGGGAACCGTGGTCCGCGAGCACAGGAAGGCGAGCTGAGATGCCGCAGGGCAAGCCGAGCGTCGTGCCGGAGGACGGGCTGACCACGCGCCAGCGGCGTACCCGGCCGTTGCTGATGGTGCACACGGGTCCGGGTAAGGGCAAGTCCACGGCGGCGTTCGGGATGGCGCTGCGGGCGTGGAACCAGGGCTGGCCGATCGGGGTGTTCCAGTTCGTGAAGTCGGCGAAGTGGCGCATCGGCGAGGAGCGGGCGCTGCTGGTGCTGGGAGAGTCGGGCGAGGGCGGCTCGGTGAGCTGGCACAAGATGGGCGAGGGCTGGTCGTGGATCCAGCGTCCCGGCACCGAGGAGGACCACGCGGCCGACGCCCGCGAGGGCTGGGAGCAGATCAAGCGCGACCTGGCCGCCGAGACCTACCGTTTCTACGTGCTGGACGAGTTCACGTACCCGCTGAAGTGGGGCTGGCTGGATCTGGACGACGTGCTCGCCACGCTGGCGGGGCGGCCGGGCAACCAGCACGTGGTGATCACCGGCAGGGACGCGCCGGAGCGGCTGCTGGAGGTGTCCGACCTGGTCACGGAGATGGGCAAGGTACGCCACCCCATGGACGCCGGGCAGAAGGGGCAGAAAGGCATCGAGTGGTGATCCCGCGGCTGGTCGTCGCGGCGCCGTCGTCGGGCAGCGGGAAGACGACGGTGGCCACGGGGCTCATGGCGGCGCTGCGGGCGCGCGGGCTCCGGGTCTCGCCGCACAAGGTCGGCCCCGACTACATCGACCCCGGCTACCACGCCCTGGCCACCGGCCGCCCCGGGCGCAACCTCGACCCGTGGCTCGCCGGGGAGGAGCGGGTGGCGCCGCTGTTCCTGCACGGCGCGGCGGGGTGCGACGTGGCGGTGGTCGAGGGCGTGATGGGGCTGTTCGACGGCAAGGGGGAGACGGACTTCGCCTCCACCGCCCACGTCGCCAGGCTGCTGGACGCGCCGGTCGTGCTGGTGGTGGACGCGGCCAGGCAGAGCCGCTCCGTGGCCGCGGTGGCGCACGGCTTCGCCACGTTCGACCCGCGCGTGCGCGTCGGCGGCGTGGTGCTCAACCGCGTCGGCTCCGACCGGCACGAGGAACTGTGCCGCGCCGCCCTGGACGCGGCCGGCGTGCCGGTTCTGGGCGCCATCCGCCGCGACGACGCCGTGGCCACCCCTTCCCGCCACCTGGGCCTGATCCCGGCCGCCGAACGCGAGGCGGAAGCGGTCTCCTCGGTGGCGCGCCTGGGCGAGCTGGTGGCCCGCTCCTGCGACCTCGACGCCCTGGTACGGCTCGCCGCCACCGCCCCCGCCCTCCCCGGAACCCCCTGGAACCCGGCGGCCGAAGTGAAAGCCGAACCGGCCGGGAAGGCCGGGCCGGTCGTGGCGGTGGCGGGCGGCGCGGCGTTCACGTTCGGCTACACCGAGCACGTCGAGCTGCTGCGCGCGGCCGGAGCCGAGATCGCCGTCTTCGACCCGTTGCACGACGAGAAGCTCCCCGACGGCACCGGCGCGGTGATCATCGGTGGCGGCTTCCCCGAGGTCTACGCCGCCGAACTGGCCGCCAACGAGCCGTTGCGCGCCCGGGTGGCCGCCTTCGACGGGCCGATCGCCGCCGAGTGCGCCGGGCTGCTGTACCTGTGCGAGGAGCTCGACGGCCGGCGCATGTGCGGCAGGGTCCCCGGCAAGGCCCGGATGACGGGCAAGCTGACGCTCGGCTACCGGGAGGCCACGGCGGTCAGCCGGTCGCTGCTCACCCGGCCGGGCGAGCGGTTCAGGGGCCACGAGTTCCACCGGACCGCCGCCGACCTGGGCGGCTGGGCCCTGTACCGGTGGGAGGGCGGCGCCGACGGCTACGGCGACGCCCTGCTCACCGCCTCCTACCTGCACCTGCACTGGGCGGGCAGCCCGGTGCTGGCTCAGCGGCTGGTGTCGTCCTCCAGGTCGCCCTCGGTCTTGAGGTAGACCTCCTGCACACCCCGCAGGATCTCCGGGTCCGGGTGCTCCCACATGTCCCGCTCGGCCGCCTCCAGAAGCCGTTCGGCGATGCCGTGCAGCGCCCACGGGTTCGACTTGGCCATGAACGCCTGGTTCTCCGGGTCCAGCACGTACGCGGCGGCGAGCTTGTCGTACATCCAGTCGGCCATGACGCCGGTGGTGGCGTCGTAGCCGAACAGGTAGTCGACGGTCGCGGCCAGCTCGAACGCGCCCTTGTAGCCGTGTCTGCGCATCGCGGCCAGCCAGTTCGGGTTGACGACGCGGGCGCGGAAGATCCGGGAGGTCTCCTCCGACAGGGTGCGGGTGCGGACGGCGTCCGGGCGGGTGCTGTCGCCGACGTAGGCGGCGGGGGCCTTGCCGGTCAGGGCGCGGACGGTGGCGACCATGCCGCCGTGGTACTGGAAGTAGTCGTCGGAGTCGGCGATGTCGTGCTCGCGGGTGTCGACGTTCTTGGCGGCGACGGCGATCCGGCGGTAGGCGCTCTCCATGTCGGCGCGCGCGGGCACGCCCTCCAGGTCGCGGCCGTAGGCGTAGCCGCCCCACACCGCGTACACCTCGGCCAGGTCGGCGTCGTCGCGCCAGTTGCGGCTGTCGATGAGCGGCAGGATGCCCGCCCCGTAGGCGCCGGGGGCCGAGCCGAAGATGCGCATCGTGGCCCGGCGCTCGTCGCCGTGCGTCTCCTCCTTGACGTGGGCGCGGACGTAGTTGTCTTCGTCGGCCTCGTCCAGGCCGGCGGCGAGCCGTACCGCGTCGTCGAGCATCGCCACGACGTGCGGGAAGGCGTCGCGGAAGAAGCCGCTGATGCGGACGGTCACGTCGATGCGGGGGCGGCCGAGCTCCTCCAGCGGGATCGGCGCGAGGCCCGCCACGCGGCGGGAGGCCTCATCCCATTCCGGGCGGATGCCCAGCAGCGCCAGGACCTCGGCCACGTCGTCGCCCGCGGTCCGCATGGCGCTGGTTCCCCAGACCGACAGGCCCACCGAGCGCGGCCAGTCGCCGGTGTCGGTGCGGTAGCGCTCCAGGAGCGAGTCGGCCATGGCCTGGCCGGTCTCCCACGCCAGCCGGCTCGGGACCGCCCTGGGGTCGACGGAGTAGAAGTTGCGGCCGGTCGGCAGGACGTTGACCAGCCCGCGCAGCGGCGAACCGCTGGGCCCGGCGGGGACGTACCCGCCGTTCAGGGCGTGCAGGACGTGGTCGATCTCGTCGGTGGTACGCGCCAGCCTGGGCACGACCTCGGTGGCGGCGAAGCGGAGGATGCGCTCCACCTCGGCGCTGGGCGCCACCGCCGCGGCGGCCTCCACCGTCCAGCCGCGTTCCTCCATCGCCTCCACCAGCGCGCGGGCGGTGGCCTCGACCCGGTCCACGTCCTTCAGCGACGCGCTGCCGTCCTCGGTCAGCCCGAGCGCCTGGCGCAGACCCGGCAGCGACTCCTTGCCCGCCCACATCTGCCTGGCCTGCAGGATCGCCAGCACCAGCCCCACCCGGGCGGGCCCCTCCGGCGCCTGGCCGAGCACGTGCAGGCCGTCGCGGATCTGCGCGTCCTTCACCTCGCACAGCCAGCCGTCCACGTGCAGGATGAAGTCGTCGAACTCGGTGTCGTGCGGCCGGTCGGCCATGCCCAGGTCGTGGTCGAGCCGGGCGGCCTGGATCAGCGTCCAGATCTGCGCCCTGATCGCGGGCAGCTTGGCCGGGTCCATGGCGGCGATGGAGGCGTGCTCGTCCAGGAGTTGTTCCAGGCGGGCGATGTCGCCGTAGGACTCGGCCCTGGCCATCGGCGGCACCATGTGGTCCACCAGCACCGCGTGCGCCCGCCGCTTGGCCTGCGTACCCTCGCCCGGGTCGTTGACCAGGAACGGGTAGATGAGCGGCAGGTCGCCGATCGCGGCGTCGGTGCCGCAGGAGGCCGACATCCCGGCCGACTTGCCGGGCAGCCACTCCAGGTTGCCGTGCTTGCCGACGTGCACCATCGCGTGCGCGCCGAACTCCGCCGACAACCAGCGGTAGGCGGCCAGGTAGTGGTGGCTCGGCGGCAGGTCGGGGTCGTGGTAGATGGCGATCGGGT
This sequence comes from Nonomuraea sp. NPDC050540, assembly GCF_044457485.1. NCBI lineage: Bacteria > Bacillati > Actinomycetota > Actinomycetes > Streptosporangiales > Streptosporangiaceae > Nonomuraea > Nonomuraea sp. NPDC050540. The sequence goes on along the minus strand of NZ_JBITHA010000011.1, from coordinate 67,439 downwards.
TCTCGCCGAAGCCGCGCGGCGGCTGGACCATGACCACCACGTTGCCCGCGCGCAGGGCCGCCAGCACGATGTCGCCCTCGTGCACGAACAGCTCGCCGGGCGGCGTACCCCAGTGCCGTTCCATGCCGGCGCGCAGGTCCGCGGGCAGTGTGCGGTACCAGCGCTCGTAGTCGGCGGCGGGGATGCGCACCGGGTTTCCCGCCAGGTGTTCCTCGGTCAGCCAGTCCTGGTCCTGGCCGCCGGCGGCGATCAGCGCGTGGATGAGCGCGTCGCCGTCCTGCTCGGCGACCCCGGGGAAGCCTTCGCCGAGGTCGTAGCCGGCCTCGGCCAGCCTGGCCAGCAGCCCGACCGTGCTCGCGGGGGTGTCCAGGCCGACCGCGTTGCCGACCCTGGAGTGCTTGGTCGGGTACGCCGACAGCATGACCACGAGCCGCCGCTCGGCCGGCGGCGTGTGCCTGAGCAGGCCGTGGCGCACCGCGATCCCGGCCACGCGGCGGGCTCGCTCGGGGTCGGCCGTGTAGACGGTCAGGCCGTCCTCGTCGATCTCCTTGAACGAGAACGGCACCGTGATGATCCGGCCGTCGAACTCGGGGATGGCCACCTGCGAGGCGGCGTCGAGCGGGGACAGGCCGTCGTCGTTGTCCTCCCACTCCTTCTTGCCGCTGGTCAGGCAGAGTCCTTGCAGGATCGGGACGTCCAGGGTGGCCAGCGCGCCGACGTCCCACGCCTCGTCGTCGCCGCCCGCGCCCGCGGTGGCCGGACGGGAGCCGCCCGCCGCCAGGACGGTCACGACCAGGGCGTCGGCGGTGCGCAGGACGTCGAGGAGCGCCGGTTCTGCCGTTCTGAGCGAGGAGCAGTACACCGGCAGCGGCCGGCCGCCCGACTCCTCGATCGCCCGGCACAGGGACTCCACGAACGCGGTGTTGCCGGCCACGTGGTGGGCCCGGTAGTACAGGACGCCGATCACGGGGCCCTCGGTGGCCTTGGAGTCGCGCTCCAGCGGGCCCCAGGAGGGCATGGGGGCCGGTGGGGCGAAGCCGTACCCGGTCAGGAGGACCGTGTCGGACAGGAAGCCGTGCAACTCGGCGAGGTTGGCGGGGCCGCCGTGCGCGAGGTAGGCGTGCGCCTCGGCGACGACGCCCGCGCTCACCGTGGACAGTTCCATCAGCTCGGCGTCGGGGGCCTGCTCGCCGCCGAGCACGACGACCGGGCGTGGGCCGGCGAGCAGCGCGTCGAGGCCTTCCTCCCACGCGCGGCGGCCGCCGAGCAGCCGGACCACGATCAGGTCGACGCCGTCCACGAGCGCGGGCAGGTCGTCGGTGAGCAACCTGGCGGGGTTGCCCAGGCGGTAGTCAGCGCCGCTGGCGCGCGCGCTCAGCAGGTCGGTGTCGGATGTAGAGAGCAGCAGAACGCCAGGCACGCCGCAGTCCTCCCTCGGGGTCCTCGCCCCGTTCGCAGGTGTCGCGACGGCAGGAGTCTCCTGGCTCCCGGATCCATGCTCACCCCGGCCTTCCCGCCCATCGCTGGACAGTGGCCTGTGGTGGGGTTCGCTTCCCGGTCACAGTGGCGGGACCGCGCCGGTTTCTCACCGGCTTCCTCCCATTGCCGTCGCCTAAGGGTGAGCCTACTGGCGTTACCATCCTCATCGTGTCCATAGCCGACTTTTCCGGACGTCTCCGCCCAGATGCCTGTCCGGGAGCGCTACAGACGCACGCCGCGGCGGACGGCCCGCTGGCCAGGATCCGCCTGCCCGGCGGTGCCATCACCCCAGCTCAGCTGCGTGAGCTGGCCGCCTTTGGCGCGAGCGGGATCGAGCTGACCTCGCGCGCCAACGTCCAGGTGCGTGCGGTGGAATCTCCGGCGGTCTTCGCCGACCGGATGGCCGCGGTGGGCCTGTTGCCCTCGCCGACGCACGAGCGGGTGCGCAACATCGTCGCCTCGCCGCTCGGCGGGCGGCTGACCGGCTTCGCCACCCACCCTCTCGTGGAGGCGCTGGACCACGCCCTGTGCGCCGACCCCGCCTTGGCCGGCCTGCCCGGCCGCTTCCTGTTCGCCCTGGACGACGGCACCGGCGACGTCGCCTCGCTGGGCGCCGACGTCACCCTGGTCAAGGACGGCATCCTGCTGGCCGGTACGCCCTTCTCGACGCCCGGCGCCGGAGTGGACATCCTCCTGGCCGCCGCGCGAGCCTTCCTGGCCGAGCGCGCGGACAGCGGCGCCTGGCGCGTCGCCGAACTCCCCGACGGCCCCGCCCGCGTCGCCGCCCGCCTCAGCGCCGCCCGCGTCCAGGCCGCCGCCGCCGCGGTGGCCTCCCCGGTGCGGGCGCGCGGGGCCGGGGTGGTCGCGCTGCCGGACGGGCGGGTGGCGGTGGAGGCCGTGGTCCCGCTCGGGCGCCTGACCGCGGCCCAGGCGCGCCTGCTCGCCGACCTCGATGTCCCGGTACGGCTCACGCCCTGGCGTACCGTCGTGCTCCTCGACCTCGCCGAAGCACCCGACCTGACCGGATCCGGCCTGGTCACCGACCCGGACTCCCCCTGGACAGGGGTGAGCGCGTGCACCGGCAGCCCCGGCTGCGCCAAGTCCCTGGCCGACGTCCAGCACGACGCCGCCCAGTGGGTGGCCGCCCGTGAGCGCCGCCCGGAACTGCCCGTGCACTGGGCAGGCTGCGAGCGCCGCTGCGGCCTGCCCAAGGGCCGGGTCGTCGAGATGGTCGCGACCGGCGACGGATACCAAGAAAGGCAGAAGTGAGCGACTACATACGCGACGGCGCCGAGATCTACCGGCGTTCGTTCGCCACCATCCGCGCCGAGACGGACCTGTCCGGGCTCCCGGCCGACGTGGCCCAGGTGGCGGTGCGGATGATCCACTCATGCGGGATGACCGACCTGGTCGGCGACCTCGGCTGGTCGCCGCGCGTGGTCGGGGACGCGCGCGCGGCGCTCGGGGCGGGGGCGCCGATCCTGTGCGACGCCATGATGGTGGCCTCCGGCGTGACCAGGCGCAGGCTGCCCGCCGGCAACGAGGTGATCTGCACGCTCGGCGCGCCCGGCGTGGCCGAACTGGCGGAGAAGCTCGGCACCACGCGCAGCGCGGCGGCGCTGGAGTTCTGGCGCGACCGGCTGGACGGCTCCGTCGTGGCGATAGGCAACGCGCCCACGGCACTGTTCCGGCTGCTGGAGATCGTCGCGGAGGGCGGGCCGAGACCGGCGGCGGTGCTGGGGATTCCCGTGGGGTTCATCGGCGCGGCCGAGTCCAAGCAGGCGCTGGCCGAGAGCGGGCTTGAGCACCTCGTGGTGCGCGGCAGGCGCGGCGGCAGCGCGATGACGGCGGCGGCGGTCAACGCCATCGCCAGCGAGGTGGAGTGATGGAACACAACGAGCGCGCGGCGGGCAGAGAGCCGGCGGCGGACAGCGAGCGGGCGGCGGGCGCCGGGCGGCTTTTCGGGGTGGGGCTCGGACCTGGGGATCCGGAGCTGATCACGGTGAAGGCGGCCAGGCTGATCGGCGAGGCCGACGTCATCGCCTACCACGCCGCCCGGCACGGACGCAGCATCGCCCGTTCGATCGCCCTGCCGTACCTGCGGGAAGGGCAGATCGAAGAGTTGCTGCTCTACCCGCTGACCACGGAGACCACCGACCACCCGGGCGGCTACCAGGGCGCGCTGGACGACTTCTACGTCGAGTGCGCCGCCAGGCTCGCCGCCCACCTCGACGCCGGGCGGACGGTCGTGGTGCTGAGCGAGGGCGACCCGCTCTTCTACGGCTCCTACATGCACATGCACAAGCGCCTGGCCCACCGCTACCCGACCGAGGTGGTGCCGGGCGTCACCTCGATCAGCGGGGCGTCGGCGGTGCTCGGCCGTCCCCTGGTCGAGCGGGACGAGACGCTGACCGTGCTGCCCGGCACCCTGCCCGGCGAGGTGCTGGCCGAGAAGCTGCGCGCCACCGACTCGGCGGCGGTGCTGAAGCTGGGCCGTACCTTCGAGAAGGTACGCGACGCGCTGGCCGAGGCCGGACGGCTGGACGACGCCTGGTACGTGGAACGCGCCACCATGGGCGCCCAGCGGGTCGCGCCGCTGAAGGACGTGGATCCCGAGGGCGTCCCGTACTTCTCGCTGGCGCTGCTGCCGAGCCCGGCCGAGCACACGTTCGTGCCCGAGAAGCCGGCGGGGCAGGGGCCGGGCGAGGTCGTCGTGGTCGGGCTCGGGCCCGCCGGGCGGCCGTGGCTCACGCCGGAGGCGCAGGAGGCGCTGGCCGCCGCCACCGACCTGGTCGGCTACGGCCCCTACGTGGACCGCGTCCAGCCGAACCCGCGCCAGCGCCGCCACCGCACCGACAACCGGGTCGAGGCCGAGCGGGCCAGGCACGCGCTGGAGATGGCGCGCGACGGCGCCCGGGTGGCGGTCGTCTCCTCCGGCGATCCGGGCGTGTTCGCGATGGCCAGCGCGGTGCTGGAGGCGGCGTCCGACTTCCCCGGCGTGCCGGTGCGGGTGGTGCCGGGGCTGACCGCCGCGCAGGCCGTGGCCGGGCGGGTGGGGGCGCCGCTGGGGCACGACTACTGCGTACTGTCCCTGTCTGACCTGCTCAAGCCGTGGGAGGTGGTGGCCGAGCGGCTGCGCGCCGCGGCGCGGGCCGACCTGGTGCTGGCGTTGTACAACCCGGCCTCGCGCAGCCGTACCTGGCAGGTGGGCGCCGCGCGTGACCTGCTGCTTGAGCACCGCGCGCCGGGCACACCGGTGGTGATCGGCCGCGACGTCGGCGGGCCGCGGGAGTCGATCACCGTCACCACGCTGGCCGGTCTCGACCCGGCCGACGTGGACATGCGCTGCCTGCTGATCATCGGCTCCTCGACCACCCGGGTGAGCGAGAGCGGCGCCGTCTACACCCCGCGCCGCTACCCGGCCTGAACCCAGGCCGCCGCCTCGCCCGCGCTCTCCACCAGCCGCACCCCCGCGGGCAGCGGCGGCCGATCCACCATGATCACCGGGAGTCCCGCCTCCCGGGCCGCGACCAGCTTCGCGCTCGTCATGGAGCCGCCGCTGTCCTTGGTGACCAGCACGTCGAGGCGGTGCCCGCCGATGAGCGCGCGCTCACCCTCCACGGTGTACGGCCCGCGGTCCAGCAGCACGTGCGCGTTCGCGGGCACCGGCGGCTCGGGCGGATCCACCGATCTGGCCAGGAACCACATCGAGGTGAGCCCGGCGAACACCGGCAGGCTCCGCCGTCCCGTCGTCAGGAACACCCGCCCGCCGGGGAACTCCCGGTCCAGTTCGCCGGCCGCCGCGGGCAGGGAGGGCACGCGGCGCCACCGGTCGTCCGGCCCCTCCTGCCAGCCGGGACGGCGCAGCACCAGCAACGGCACCCCGGCCAGGGCGGCGGCCTCGGCGGCCGAGGCGCTCATCCGCTCGGCGAACGGGTGGGTCGCGTCCACGAGCCTCTCGACCCCTTCGGCCGCGATCCACCGGGCCAGCCCGTCGGGGCCGCCGAACCCGCCCTCGCGCACCTCGCCCACCGGCAGCCGCGGATTCGTGACCCGCCCGGCCAGCGACGACACCACCCGCATGCCGGAGGGCACCAGCTCGGCGGCCAGCGCCCTGGCCTCCGCCGTACCCCCGAGAATCAGCACCCCGCCGCGGCGCGAGCCCGCGACGGGACGCGAAGGCGGACCCATGGACGGACCCGCAGGCGGGCGCTCGGAAAGACCTCCGGGCGGATCCACGGGCGGGTCCACGGGCGGATCCGCGGGCGGGCCTGTGGGCGGGGTCACGGGCGGGGTCATGGGCGGGGTCGGGCGGCGCTGTACAGGTGGCTGTCGGGGAACTCCGAGGCCGACAGCACCCGGCCCACCACGATCACCGCCGTGCGCTTCACCCCGGCCTCGTGCACCCGGGCGGCGATGTCGGACAGGGTTCCGCGCAGGATCAGCTCGTCGTCCCTGCTGGCCCGCGCCACCACGGCCACCGGGCACCCGGCGCCGTAGGACGGCAGCAGTTCCTCGACCACCTGGTCGATGCGCTGCACGGCCAGGTGCAGCACCATCGTGGCGCCGCTCGCCCCCAGCGTGGCCAGGTCCTCGCCCGGCGGCATCGGCGTGGCCCGCCCGGACACGCGGGACAGCACCACGGTCTGCCCGACGCCCGGCACGGTCAGCTCCCTGCCCAGCGCCGCCGCCGCGGCGGCGAACGCGGGCACCCCCGGCACCACCTCGTACGGCACGCCGATCGCGTCCAGCCGCCGCATCTGCTCGGCCACGGCGCTGAACACCGACGGGTCACCCGAGTGCAGCCTGGCCACGTCGTGCCCGGCGGCGTGCGCGGTCTCGAACTCGGCGACGATCTGGTCGAGCGTCAGGTTCGCGGTGTCCACCAGCCGGGCCCCGGCCGGGCAGGACTCCAGCAGTTCCCGCGGCACCAGCGACCCGGCGTAGAGGCACACCGGCGCCCGCTCCAGCACCCGCAGCCCGCGAACGGTGACCAGGTCGGCCGCCCCCGGCCCGGCTCCGATGAAGTACACGGTCACGACGCATCCCCTTCGTCAGGCTTCGTGACCGACCACACGGTCACCGGCATCATCGGCCGCCACGCGGTGAACCCGCCCACGGGCCCGGCCCGCTGCACCGACAGCCGCACCAGGTCGCCGCCGCGCTCGGCCTGCCAGCGGACGGCGAGGGCCTCCGACTCCAGCGTGACCGCGTTCGCCACCAGCCGTCCGCCGGGGCGCAGTACGGACCAGCACGTCTCCAGCATCCCGGGCACCGTGAGCCCGCCGCCGACGAAGACCGCGTCCGGCTCGGGCAGCCCGGACAGCCCCTCGGGCGCGCGGGCCTCGACGATCTCCAGGCCGGGTACGCCCAGGGTGCCGGCGTTCCTGCGGATGGCGGCGGCCCTGGCGGGGTGGCTCTCCACGGCGGTGGCCGTGCAGGAGGGATGGGAGCGCATCCATTCGATCGCGATGCTGCCCGCTCCGGCGCCGACGTCCCAGAGGTGCTCGCCCGGCAGCGGGGCCAGCCGCGACAGGGTGACCGCGCGGACCTCGCGCTTGGTGAGCTGCCCGTCGTGCTCGAAGGCGGTGTCGGGCAGGCCGGGTACGCGGGCCAGCGGCTCCACGCCGGGGTCGGGGCGGCAGGTGACGGCGATGACGTTCAGCGCGGAGCCCGGTTCGCCGGCCCAGGCGGCGGCGGTGCCGTTCAGGTGGGTCTCGGTGTCGGAGCCGAGGTCGGACAGGACCGTGAGCGCGCTGCGGCCGTATCCGCGCGCGGTGAGCAGGGCGGCGACGTCGGCGGGTGAGGTACGCCCGGACCCGAGCACGGCCAGGCGCCGCCCCGGCGAGATCGCGGCGTTGAGCGCGGCCACCGGCCGGCCGACCAGGCTGATCACCTCGACGCCCTCGACCGGCCAGCCGAGCCGCGCGCATGCCAGCGACAGCGAGGAGACGTGGGGGAGCACCGTGAGACGTCCGGCGCCGAGCAGCCTGACCAGCGTCGAACCGATCCCGAAGAACATCGGATCGCCGCTGGCCAGTACGCAGACCGCGCGGTCGCGGTGCGACTCGACGAGACCTTCGAGCGCGGGCAGCAGCGGCGAGGGCCAGGTGACGTGCCCGGCCCCGGACGGTGGCAGCGTGCCGAGCTGCCGGGCACTGCCCATGATCACTTCGGCGCGTTCGAGTGCGGCCCGCGAGCCGGGCGCCAGTCCCGCCCAGCCGTCCGCGCCGATGCCGACGACGGTGATCACACGTTGCCCAGCACGCGCGTGACGTGGATCTCGATGACCACGCGGGCCGGATTGACGCGTGGCGGCTTGTAGCGGGCGGTGTAGCGCCGCTCGGCGTCGGCGACCTGCTCGGGCTCGTCTCTGAGTACGGCCCGGCCTTCGAGCGTCGACCAGCGCCGCCCGTCCACCTGGCAGACGGCGACCGGGGCTCCGTGGGCGGCGTACCTGGCCTTCTGCGACGTCCCCGAGGTGATCACCCGGGCGATGCCTTGCGCGAGGTCGACCGTGACCCCGACCGGCACCACGTGCGGGGTGCCGTCGGGCCGGACCGTGGTGAGCGTACAGAGGTGACGTTCCTCCCAGAATGCTGCAAAGCCGTCACCTTGCTCGAACAGGTTCACACATCTCCTTCTGGTCGACCGGGGATATCGTAATCGCGCCCGACATCTCCTCCGAAGGCAGACTCTCTCCGGTGAAACGCATCCTCATCATCGGCATCGGCGCCGGTGACCCCGACCACCTCACGCTCCAGGGCGTCAAGGCCATCGCCGCCGCGCAGGTCTTCTTCGTCCTCGACAAGGGCGCGGCCAAGCACGACCTGGTCGATCTCCGGCAGCGGATGATCGAGGAGCATGGGCGGCAGCCGTACCGGATCGTGGAGGCGGAGGATCCGGAGCGGGACCGCACCACACCCGCCTACACCGGCGCGGTCGAGGACTGGCGCTCGCGCCGCGCGGCCGTCTGCGAGCGGCTGATCGCCGAGGAACTGTCCGACGGGCAGACCGGGGCCTTCCTGGTGTGGGGCGATCCGGGCCTGTACGACAGCACGCTGGCCATCGTCGAGGAGATCCTCGCGGCGGGCCGGGTGACCTTCGAGTACGCGGTGGTGCCCGGCATCACCAGCATCTCCGCGCTGACCGCCACCCACCGCGCCGGCCTCACCCGCGTCGGACGTCCGGTCCAGATCACCACCGGCCGCCGCCTGGCGGCGGAGGGGCCACCGGCCGACGACGTCCTGGTCATGCTCGACGCGCACTGCTCCTTCGGCGACCTGGGGGCGGACTGGCACATCTACTGGGGGGCCTACCTGGGGACGCCGGACGAGATCCGGGTCGAGGGGCCGGTGCCCGAGGTCGCCGGCGAGATCCGGCGGCTCCGCGCGGAGGCCCGCGAGCGCAAGGGCTGGATCATGGACACCTACCTGCTCCGCAGGTTGTAACGGAGGACCAGTGCGGCCGGGACCGCGAGCAGGAGGCCGAAGATCACCTGGTGGGCGGTGCTCGCGGAGCCCGGGGTCATCGTGACGGACAGGTTGACCCCGGCGTGCATGAGGACCACCGCCCACATGCCGCGCCCCGTCCGGTCGAACAGCCACACCATGATCACCCGCTGGGCGACGGTGCCCAGCGTCCACCCGGCGATCCAGAGGGCGCCTCTGCCCATCATGAGCAGGGCGGGCAGGTGCCAGGCCGCCCAGAACGCGCCCAGGACGAGGCCGGCACCGGTGGGACCCCACCGCTCCCGCAGCGGCTCGGTGGCATAGGCGGTCCAGCCCAGTTCCTCGAAGACCGCCAGCACCACGAAGACCGCGAACAGGAGCGGCAGCGCGGCGAGCGGCTGCGCGAGGCCGGTCCAGGCCGCCGGGCCGATCAGGTACGCCGCCATCCCCAGGACGGGGCCGACGGCGACGGCGGCGAGCGCCCGGCCCCAGCCGGGTGCGGGTCCGAGCCGCAACCGGCCCTTCCCGCGCAGGACCAGGATCGCCGCCGCGACGCCGGGGACGAAGACCATCAGCGAGCCGAGCGAGACGCCGAACGGCGCGTCCTCGGTGACGTCCACGAGCGCACCGGCCACCCAGAGCGGTATCGACAGCGCGGTGACCAGGATGAAGAACGCTTTCAAGGGGAGACCTCGTGCTAACATTTGGGACATAAGACTTGAAACATCATGTCTCAATCGTGGAGGGGTGGGCAAATGGCGGACGAGCCGACCGGGGTGGCCAGGCGGCGCCGCCGGCTGAGTGACGCCGAGACCGAGCGGCTCATGCTGCGGGCGGCGCTCGACATGGTCGGCAGGGCCGGGCTGACCGTGAGCCTGGAGCACATCAGCTTCGAGGAGGTCATCAGGGAGGCGGGGGTGGCCAGGAGCGCGGTGTACCGGCGCTGGCCGTACAAGGACCTGTTCTTCAGCGATCTGCTCAAGGAGCTCGCGAAGGGCGAGACCCCGGCGCTCGCGGGAGACGGGCCGGCGGCGCTCGCGGCCGTGCGGCGGGTGGTCGGCGCGCACGCGGAGTGGCGGCGCGATCCCGGACTGCGGCTCGCGCTCGCGGGAGAGGCGCTGCGCGGGCTGGCCTGGCAGGAGTTCGAGGGGTTTCACCGCTCGGCCGAGTGGCGCACCTACCTGGCCCTGCACGCGACGTTCCTCAGCCTGCCCGACGGTGGGCTGCGGCAGGAGGTGTGCGAGGCGCTGGCCGCCTCTGAGCGGGCACTGACCGCCAGGCTGGCGGCGTTCTACCGGGAGGCGGCCGGGCTCTTCGGCCTGCGCCTGCGGCCCGGCGCCACCTACGAGAGCGTGGCGGCGATGGCGGGCGCCACCGTGCGGGGACTGGTGCTCATGACGCCGGCCGACCCCGGTGTCCTCACGCGAAGGATCATGGCGAGCCCTTTCGGCGCCCCGGAGCCCGCCGAGTGGTCGGAGCCCGCGCTGGCGGTGGCCGCGGTGATCCTGGCGTTCTTCGAGGCGGACGGGTAAATCACTGCGCAGGGGCGGCTCCTGGACGGGTCAGCTGGCCGTCACCGATTCGGGCACCGTCGCCCCCATCGTGATCGACGCCTACGGCACCGGCGCCAGGCCCGTCGTGAAGGGCCACGGCGAGGCCGTCGAGATCTTCTACGGCCGCCGCACAGCCCGGACAGCAAGTACGCCGACTCGCCGCGCCTGCGCGCCGGCAGCCCGGCCATCGACCTCGGCACTACCAAGTCGACGACCTCGACCTGGCCGGAGTAGCCGTGGGCAAGGACGGCGCCATCGAGGCCGGCGCCTACGAGTACTGACGCACGGGGTCGCCCGAGCGCGGTCTCGCCGCCCGGCTCGCGAGCCACCCCAGCGAGACCGCGCCGCCCACCAGCACCACGGCCGCCACCACCAGGTAGGCGGCGCCGGTGCCGCTCGCGGCGGCGACCGTTCCCATGACCGCCACGCCGACGGCGCTGCCCAGTTCGCGGGCGGCGCTGTTGAGCCCCGATCCGAGCCCGGCCCGCTCGGACGGCAGCGCCGCCATGATCTCGTGGGAGAACACGGGCAGGCACAACCCCATGGCCGCGCCCATCACCACGAGCCCCGCCGCATAGACCGGGTACGGCATCGCCGCGTCGGCGAACGACAGCAGGACCAGCCCGGCCACGTTGCCGGCGAGCCCGGCGGCCACCGCGGGCAGCCGCGGCAGGCGGCCCGACATCCGCGAGAGCACGATCATCGGGACCGTCATCGGCAGGATCGCCAGCCCGGTCAGCAAGGGGGAGAAGCCCTTGACCTCCTGGAGATAGCGGGCGTTGACGAAGAACAGGGCGAACATCCCGAAGAACGTCACCGCCACGCCCAGGGTGCCCGCGCGCAGCCCGGCCGCGCGAAACAGCCTCGGGTCGAGGAGCGGCAGGGCCGTACGGGACTGGTGGACGGTGAACCAGGCGAACAGCAGCAGCGCGCCGGCGAAGGCGGCGAGCACTACCGGGCTGGTCCAGCCCGCCTCGGGGCCTTCGATGATGCCGCCGACGAGCGCGACGGACGCGGCGGTCAGCAGCGCCGCGCCCAGCAGGTCGAGTGCGGCTTCGTGCCGGGCCACACGGGGCGCCAGGCGGGCGGCGAGCACCGCGAGGACCGCGGCGACGGGCACCATCACCGCGAAGAGCGCCTGCCACGGCAGAAACTGCATGATCAGCCCGCCGCCGACGTTGCCGGCCACTCCGGCGACGCCGGTGGCGGCGGTCCAGACGGCGACGGCGTGAGCGCGTCGTTCCGGCGGGTGGGCGTGGACGGACAGGGCGAGCGAGGCGGGCATGATCATCGCCGCGCCCGCTCCGCTGAGCGCGCGGGCGGCGATCAGGACGGCCACGTTCGGGGCGAGGGCGGCGGCCAGGCAACCGGCCGCGAACACGCCGAGCCCGGCCAGCAGCACGCCCTTGCGGCCGAAGCGGTCTCCCGCCGCGCCGGCGGGGATGAGCAGGCAGGCGAAGACCAGGACGTAGGAGTCGACGATCCAGACGAGCTGTGACGGCGACGGGTGCAGGCCGCTCGCGGCGAGCGTGGGCAGGGCGAGGTTGACGGCGGCGACCAGGGCGATCGCCGCGACCACGGCGGCCGACATGACGGCGAGAACCGGGCCGGGCCTGGTGACGGGCATGGATGTCCCCTTGGCATGAGGTGGATGGATTCCGCGGATTCACCGTAGGGTGGAGTCCGGCTTAACCTCAAATGCAACTTTGGCAGGTGATATATGCGTCAAACGCAACCGAGTCTCGACCTGCTGATCGCGCTCGACGTGCTGCTCGACGAGGGCAGCGTCTCCGGGGCCGCGCGGCGGCTGCACCTGTCCGAGCCGGCGATGAGCAGGACGCTCGGCCGGGTCCGGGTGGCGATGGGAGATCCGATCCTGGTCAGGTCGGGTCAGCGGATGGTGCCGACGCCGCGGGCGCTGGCCGTGCGGGCGGAGGTGCGCGCGGTCGTGGAGGCGGCGCGCCGGGTGTTCACGCCGCCGGGCGAGCCGGACCCGGCGACGCTGGTGCGCGACTTCGTGGTGCAGGCCTCCGACGCGGTGATCCAGGCCGCGGCCGCGCCCCTGCTGACCGAGCTGGCCGTCTCGGCGCCGGGGGTGCGGTTGCGCTTCATCCCCGAGGGGCCGGGCGACCAGCGTGTCCTGCGTGAGGGCCTGGCCGACCTGGAGGTCACCGTCATCACCGACCCCGAGCCGGAAACCCTGGTCGAGCCGCTGGTCCGCGACCGTCCCGTGGGGGTGGTGCGGGCCGGGCACCCGCTGCTGGACGGCCCGATCACGCCGGAGCGCTTCGCCGCCGCCGAGCACGTCATCGCCTCGCGCAGAGGGCGTACCCGCGGCCCGATCGACGACGCGCTGGCCGCCGTGGGTCTCTCCCGCCGGGTGCGGGGAACGGTCCCGACGTTCACCGCCTCCCTCCTCCTGGCGCGGGAGACCGACCTGGTCGGCATGGCGGGCGAGTGGCAGGTCAGGTCGGCGGTGGAACTCCTGGGCCTGGTGACCTTCCCGATCCCGGTGGACCTGCCCCCGATCGAGCTTTCGCAGGCCTGGCATCCCCGCCACGACGCCGACCCGGCGCACGCCTGGTTGCGCGCCCGCATGCGGGCCGTCTTCAGCCCCCCGGGTTGATCCACGCGGGGTCGGCGGCGAGCTTCTCCGCGATGCGGTCGTGGAAGCTCCTGCGCTCCAGCGCCCGCTCGACGTCCAGGACCACCTGCCCGAGCGGGTAGGGGATCTCGGACTCGAGCTCGGCCAGGGCGCTCTCGGTGGCGCGCCACTCGGCCATCAGCCGGTCGATCATGCCGGTGGCCCGCTCGGTCAGCATGACCTGCTTGCTGCGGGCGTCGGCGCCGGTGACGGTCTCGACCAGCCCCGCCCGCCGCATGGCGGCGACCTTCTGGCTCAGCGCCGAGTGCGTACGCTGCACGGCCTCGGCCAGTTCCTTGATGGTCATCGGCCCCCGCAGATGCAGCTTGATCAGCTCCATCACATAACTGGGCTTGAGCCCGTCGATGCGCGCCTCGGTGTAGAGGCGGGCGATGTCCTCGTCCATGCGGGCCTGGAGGAGACGGAGGGCCCGCCAGTGGCTGATCTCGGTGGGGTCCTGGGTCACGGGGCCACATTATTGGCCAGCGTCTCGGCCCCTCGGAGAAAAGCCTCGCGGTCGGCGGGGGACAGGGCCGCGAGCAGGCGTTCCTCGCCTTCCTGGATGTCGGCCCGCGCCGCCCGCCGCCTGCGCCGCCCCTCGTCGGTGATCGCCAGGAGCCGGGCCCTGCGGTCGCCGGGATCCGGCTCACGGGTGATCAGCCCGGCCTCCTGAAGCCGGTCGAGGGTCCCGATGATGCGCGTCTTGTCGGCGCCGACCGCCTCCGCGAGCGCGGCCTGGGTACGCACCGGCCCGTCGTCCAGCGCGCTGAGCACCACATAGGCCCACATGGAGATCCCGTGGGGCTCCAGCACCCTGATCTCCGCGGCGATCAGGGCCTTCACCAGCGGATGGAGCATCGCGGCGAGGTCGCGGCGTTCGGTCATCCCGCCACGATATCGATTGACTTACGATAAGCCCATGCAGATGATAGGCACATGCTTATAGAAATGAACGCCCGCGCCGTCCGGGCGAGCGTCGCGCTCGTGGACCGGGTGCGCGCGGCCGACCTGGCCAGGCCGACCCCGTGCGCCGGATGGACCCTGCGAGACCTGCTCGCGCACATGACCGCCCAGCACCACGGCTTCGCCGCCGCCTCCAGAGGCGAAGACGGGCTCGACGCGTGGCGGCCGCGCGACCTGGGTGAGGATCCGGCAGGCGCCTACCGCGCGGCGGCGGAGCACGTGCTGGCCGCCTTCGCCGGCGACGTCGTGGCCGCGTTCCCGCTGCCGGAGCTCGGTGTGGTCGTGCCGGCGGAGCGGGCGATCGGCTTCCACTTCATCGACTACGTCGTCCATGCCTGGGACGTGGCCAGGACGCTGGGCGTGGCCCTGGAGTTCGAGGCCGACCTGCTCGACGCCGCGCTCCCCGTGGCCGAGGCCGTACCCGGAGGTCGGGCCCGTACGGTTCCCGACGCCTCCTTCGCCCCGGAGGTAGCGTGGCCCGGGGGTACACGGCTTGACCGGATCGTCGCGATGCTGGGCCGTTCCCCTGCCTGGCCGGACCAAGGAGAGAGATCATGAGTGTTCGTCTTGAGTACAGCGACCGCCTGGCGCGGGTCGAGTACGCCTACGCCGCGGTGGCCGACGCCCCGGTGCGCAACATCTGGGTGGCCGGCGCCTGCCCCCTCGACGCCGAAGGCAGGACCGTCGCGGTGGGCGACGTGGCCGGGCAGGCCGGCCAGGTGATGCGCAACCTCGTGATCTCCCTGGAGGAGGTGGGCGCCAAGCTGACCGACATCGCCAAGACCACCGTGTACGTGGCCTCCACCAGCCAGGCCGACCTGGTCGCCGCGTGGAAGGTCTACCGCGAGTACATGGGCGGCCACGAGGCCCCCAGCACCCTGCTCGGCGTGGCCGCGCTCGGCTACGCCGACCAGCTCGTCGAGGTGGAGGCGGTGGCCGTCCTCCCGCTCTAGTCCAGCAGCCGGTCCAGGTAGCGGTCCACGATCGTCTCGACGGCCTGCGGGCTGTAGTAGCCGATCAGAGCCGGGTGCACCAGCCCCTGGGCCATGGCGAACAGCGCGCTCGCCTCCTGCTCCGCGTCCAGGTCGGGGCGTACGGCTCTGATCACGCTCGCGTAGAACCCCAGCACGAACGGCAGGCCGTTGCGCAGCACCTCGGCCAGATCGTCGGCCACGACCGACCTGGCCAGGTACGCCATCCCGATCCTGGCCTCGGTCCGCCGGGCCTCGTCCAGCGGCAGGAGTTCCAGGATGCCTGCCCGCAGGATCTCCCTGGGTGAGCCGCTCACCTCGCCGATCCGCTCGGTGATGCGCAGGTGCAGATGTTCCATGGCCAGCAGCAGCATCTCGTCCTTGGTCGTGAAGTAGTGCTGCACCAGACCCATGCTGACGCCGGCCTCGGCGGCGACCTCGCGCAGGCTGACGCCGTCGATGCCGTGGGCGTCGATGAGCCGATGCACCGCTTCGGCGATCTGGCGGCGCCGTAGCTCGTGGTCGACGACTTTGGGCATCTTGACTCCTTTGCCATGCGACTGCATTGTAAAAAGCATGCGCGTTGTGATCATAGGAGTGGGCACGAGGGGTGACGTAGCCCCCTACACAGGGCTGGGTGCGCGGATCCGCGCGGCGGGCCACGAGGTGGCGATCGCCGCCCACGCACCCTATTCAAGCCTGGTCACCGACGCGGGGCTGGACTTCCGCGCGATACCGGGCGACCCGGCGGCGATACTCGGCACCCGCAAATGGGCCGGCTTCGCCGACTACGCCAGACAGGTCACCGACGGCATCGTGGACGTCGCCACGGCCGGCGCGGACCTGCTGCTCCTCGGCGTCTCCGCGTCCGCCGGGTACCACGTGGCCGAGGCCATGGGCATCCCGAGCATGGGCGTACACCTGCAGCCGGTGGAGCCGACCGGCGACTTCCCGCCGGTCATGGGCGCCTTCCGCCGTTCGCTGGGCAGATGGGGCAACCGCGCGGCGGCCCGCCTCATGTTCGCCGGGCCCTCGCCGGCGCACTCCGGTTCCGCCAAGAAGCTGCGCGCCCGGCTGGGGCTGGCGCCGATGAGTTCGCGGGCGGTGTACCGGCGGCGCGAGTCGAGCCGCTGGCCGGTCTTCCACGGCTACAGCCCGAGCGTCCTGCCCCGACCGGCGGACTGGCGCCCCGGACTGGAGGTGTCAGGCTACTGGTGGCCGGCGCCCCGGCCCGCGTGGACGCCGCCCGGCGACCTGGCGGGCTTTCTCGACGCCGGGCCGCCGCCGGTGTTCGTCGGCTCGGGCAGCCATGGCGGCGCCGCGGCCGAGCGCTTCACCGACCTGGCCCTGGCCGCGCTGCGCCTGGCCGGTCTGCGCGGCGTTCTGCAGACCGGCGTGACGGGGCCGCTCACCGGCGACGTGCTGGGCGTGGGCGAGGTGCCGCACGAGTGGCTGTTCCCTCGTATGGCGGCGGTGGTGCACCACGCGGGCGCCGGGACCGCCGCGGCCGGGCTGCGGGCGGGGGTTCCCGCGGTGGCGATGCCGGTCTGGGGCGACCAGCCGCTCTGGGCGGGGCGGCTGTGGCGGCTGGGGGTGGCCCCGGCTCCGCTCACCGGGCGGATCACCGCCGAACGGCTGGCATCGGCGGTGGCCGAGGCGGTGCCGCGCCGTACCCGGGCTGAGGAAATCGCGGGCCGGATCGCGGCCGAGGACGGTGCCGCGCCCGTGGTAGAGGCCGTGGAACGCGCTTGCATAACGTCCTTATAAGGACCCCTTTGGGATGGAAAGGCCCGTACGGCAAACGTTAATTTGACAGCACCCCCCGAAAAGGAGTGCATATGTCGAGTCAACGCTCCGCACTCGTCACCGCCACGATCGTGGCTCTCTGCTTAGCGGGCCCGGTTACCGCCGCCCACGCAGATCCCCCGTCCGCCGCCCCCGAGCAGGCGCCCCCGGCCATGGTCGACGCCATGGAGCGGGACCTCGGTCTCACCGAGCAGCAGGTGCACACCCGCCTCGCCAACGAGCAGCGCGCCGCCGCCGCGGAAGCCAAGCTCACCACCCAGCTCGGCGCCTCGTACGCGGGCTCCTGGCTGAACGCCGACGCCTCCAAGCTCAACGTCGCCACGACCGACAAGGCCGCCACCGCGTCGATCGAGGCCCAGGGCGCTCAGCCCGTCGTCGTCTCACGTACGCTTGCCCAGCTCACCGCCGTCAAGGACCAGCTTGACGCGGCCGCCGCCAAGGGCTCGGGCGCGCTGTGGTTCGTCGACGTGACCACCAACACCGTCGCCGTCCAGGCCGCCACGCTGGAAGCCGGGGAGGCCCTCGTGGCCGCCGCGGGCGTGGACCGCACCGCCGTGCAGGTCTCGGTGACGACCGAGAGCCCCCAGCCGTTCATCGACATCATCGGCGGCGCCGCCTACTACATCGGCTCCAGCCGGTGCAGCGTGGGCTTCTCCGTCACCCAGGGCACGACCCCCGGCTTCGTGACCGCCGGTCACTGCGGCCGCGTCGGCTCGCGCACGACCAGTCCGACGGGCACGTTCCGTGGCTCGTCGTTCCCCGGCAACGACTACGCGTGGGTCGCGGCTCCCGGCAACACGGTCCGTCCGTGGGTGCGCGGGTCCGGCGGCCAGAACGTGATCGTCCGCGGCTCGACCCAGGCCTCCGTAGGAGCCTCGATCTGCCGCTCCGGCTCCACCACCGGATGGCGCTGCGGAACCATCCAGCAGCACAACGCCACGGTGCGCTACCCCCAGGGCACCGTCAACGGCCTGACCCGCACCAGCGCGTGCGCGCAGCCCGGTGACTCCGGTGGCTCGTTCATCTCCGGCAGCCAGGCCCAGGGCGTCACCTCTGGCGGTTCTGGCAACTGCTCCAGCGGAGGAACGACCTATCACCAGCCGGTCAACGAGATCCTCGGGGCCTACAGCTTGAGGCTCGTGGTCGGCTGAACCCAGACCCGGGTGGATTCCCCCGCCTGACCCGGGTCCCACGGCGTGCCCGGCGCGATTCGCGCCGGGCACGCTCATGTCCGGGGCGCGTGCCTCGCGAACTCCCACGGGTCGTGCGCGGAGATCACCTCCACGCCGTGCTCGTGCCGCAGTACGCGCAGCCGTTCCCGGCTGGCCAGGCGCAGTTCGGCGTCCACCTGGGAGGAGTTCTGCAGGATGTCCATGAGCGGGTGGACCTCGGGCCCCTTCTCGTCCAGCTCGCGGTGGTAGAAGTAGGCGTCGCCGGCGTGCAGTAGCCAGCCCGTGCCGCCCCGCACCGCGACCCCCGCGTGCCCGCGTGTGTGCCCGCCCAGCGGGACCAGCAGAAACTCGGGTGGCAGTCCGGTCAGGGGCACGGCGCCCGCCATGCCGTACCAGCTCTCGCCCGAGGGACGGTAGGTCTCCCACAGCGGGCCGTGCGCCCAGTGGCCGGGCCGGTAGCGGCGGCTGGGCGCCTCCTCGAGCGCCGCCTCCAGCTCGGCCGCCATCACGTGGACCCGCGCCCGCGGGAAGTCGGGCAGCCCGCCGCTGTGGTCCACGTCGAGGTGGGTGAGCACGATGTGCCGCACGTCGGCCGGGTCGTACCCCAGCGCGGCGACCTGCCGCACGGCCGTCTCCGCCGGGCGAAGGGCGGGCTCGACGGCCCGCGTCCATTCGGGGTCGAGCAGTTCGCCTGGCCTGGCCACGTCGTCCTGCCCGAGCCCGGCCTCGACCAGCACCAGCCCGGAGGCAGGGGTCTCGACCAGCAGGGCGTGGCAGACGGCCGCGGCGGCCGGCAGGGAGTCGTCGGTGGCGTCGATGGTCCGCATGGAAGCGAGATTGAGGTGATGAACTCTCATGCCGGATAGGCTCCTACTTGAACCGCGCTTCAAGTCAAGGAGTCAGATGGAACTCGACATCGGCGAAGTGGCGCGCCGCTCCGGACTGGCCCCGTCGGCGCTGCGCTTCTACGAGCGCAAGGGCCTCATCGCCGCCGACGGCCGCAACGGCCTGCGCCGCGCCTACCACCCCGGCATCCTCGACCGGCTCGCGCTCATCACCTGCGCCCGCGACGCCGGATTCACGCTCGCCGAGATCGCCCGCTTCCTGAGCGCCCGCCCCGGGGACGAGGTCCTGCGCGCCCACCTCGCCGCCAAGGAGCGCGAGGTGGACGAGCGCGTCGAGCAGCTCACCCGCCTGCGCGACAGCCTGCGCCACGCCGCCGTCTGCGACCACGACCCGCTCGTGGAGTGCCCGGAATTCAAGCAGGCGGTACGGCGAGCCCGCAGGTGAGGATGGGGACATGGACGACACCACGGCCGAAGAGCTCCTGGCCGCCGCGCGCGCCGGTGACGACGACGCCTTCGGCAAACTGGTCGGCCCGCTGCGCGACGAGCTGCGCGCCCACTGCTACCGCATGCTGGGCTCGCTCCACGACGCCGAGGACGCGGTTCAGGAGGCGCTCGACCGGGCCTGGCGATCCCTGCCCCGCTTCGAGGACCGGGGCGGCGTCCGGCCCTGGCTGTACAAGATCGCCACGAACAGGTCGCTCACGCTGATCGAGCGCCGCGGGCGCCGCGAGCTGCCGGCCGATCTGAGCCCGGACGGCGCGCCGCTGGCGGAGAAGGCGTGGCTGGAGCCGTACCCCGACCGGCTGATGACCTGGACCGCCGAGCTAGGGCCCGAGGCCAGGGCGCTGGCCCGCGAGAGCGTGGAGCTGGCGTTCGTGGCGGCCCTGCAGCACCTGTCGCCCCTGCAGCGGGCGGTGCTCCTGCTGCGCGACGTGCTCGGCTATGCCGCGCGCGAGGCCGCCGACCAGCTCGGCACCACGGTCGCGGCGGTCAACAGCGCTCTGCAGCGGGCCAGGAAGGTCCTGGCCGGGCTCCTGCCCGAGACCAGCCAGCGCCAGACGCTCGACACGCTGGGCGAGGCCGCGCAGCGGGAACTGGCCCAGCGCTACATGGCCGCCTGGGAGGCCCGCGACGTCGCCTCGATCGTGGCCATGCTCACCGACGACGCCAAGTACTCCATGCCGCCGCTGACCGTCTGGTACCAGGGCCACGCCGGCATCCGCGGCTTCCTGGAGGACGGCCCGCTGACCTACCGCTGGCGCATCCTGCCCGCCCACGCCAACGGCCAGATCGCCTTCGCAACCTACATGTGGGACACCGAACGCGACGCCTACGTCCCCACCGGCCTCGACCTGCTCGGCCTGCGCGGCGCGCGGATCGCCGAGGTCGTCTCCTTCCTTCAGGCCGACTTCTCCGCGTACGGCCTGCCGACCTCGCTGCCCCGCGATGAGTTCTCGCCACCACCCGGGTTGTAGTCCCGAAGGCACCAACCGAAGGGACCGACCATGAAGACCGACGAGCAGCGGATCCGCACCCTGATCGAGAACTGGGCCGAGGCGGTGCACCGCGGCGACCTGGAAGGCGTGCTGGCCGACCACGCCGAGGACATCGTGATGTACGACGTGCCGCCGCCCCACCAGGGCGTGCGCGGCATCGACGCCTACCGCGAGACCTGGCCGCCCTTCTTCGAGTGGCAGGCCTCGGGGGCGGTGTTCGAGATCGAGTCGCTGGAGGTCACGGCGGGCGACGACGTGGCCTTCGCCCATGCGCTGCTGCGCTGCGGCACCGAGCGGGAGTTCGCCGAAGACCCGGGCAACCGGCTGCGGCTGACGATCGGCCTGCGCAAGGAGGAAGGCCGGTGGGTCGTCACCCACGAGCACCACTCCTTCCCGCTCACCGTGCCCGCCGACGCCGAGCGGGAGATCCGCGAACTGCACGAGACCTGGTCGCGCCAGACCGCCGCAGGCGACCTCGACGGCATGATGGCGACCATCGCCGGCGACGTGGTCTCCTACGAGCACGAGACGCCGCTGGAGTACCGGGGCGTCGAGGCCGTGCGAGAGGTCTGCGCGCGCGGTCTCGAAACCCCGGGCGTCACCCTGGACAACCCCGGCCTGACGGTGCTGACCAGGGACGACCTCGCGGTGGCCTGGTGCGTCAACGTCGTACGCGGCGAGGGCTTCGAGACCTGGTCACGCGCGACGCGGATCTTCCGGCGCAGGGGCGGCCGCTGGCTGATGGTCCACCAGCACCTGTCCTACCCCCAGGACCTGGAGACCGGCCAGGCCCGCACCGACCTGCGGCCCCAGGTCTAGCCGAGGTTCTTGGCGTCCACCCGGTGCCCGGCCCGCTCCAGGACCTCCACGGCCTCCCGGACGCGGTGCTCGGGCACCAGGACCAGGTCCGCGTGGAAGGTCGAGGCCACGAACACCGGGATCGACGCCTCGGCCAGCGGGCTCACGACCGCCGCCAGCATGCCGGGGGTGTCCAGGCCATGGGCGGTGGCGCCGCCGTACAGGCCGATCCAGCGCTCGCCGGAACCGGTCGGCCAGGTCTCGCGCACCACGGTCAGGCCCTCGGGAGCGCGCACCAGCGCGATCCACTCGTCGTCCTCGGGGAAGGTGGCGTGGGGCAGGTGCTCCACCGCGAACACGGACGGCACGACGCCCAGGCGCTGGGCAGTGGGTGAGCTCATGAGGCTCACCCTAGGGCTCCTGGGCGGGAGGCGGCTTTCCGAAATAGCCTGGTAGCTGACACAATCGACGTGCTCATGCCGACCATGGACGGGCTGACGATGTTCCAGAAGATCCGCAGCCGCTCGGCCCCGCCCGAGCCGGCGGCCGCTCCCCAGCCGCCGCAGCCCCAGCCCCCGGTACGGCCCCGCCCCGCCACCCAGGTCATCCGGGCGGGCAAGCTCGTCCTCGACTTGGGCGAGCACGCCGCCTACGTCACCGGACACCGCCTCGACCTGCCGTTCGTCGAGTTCAAGCTCCTCGCCCAGCTGGCCGCCCACCAGGGCGTGCCCCAGTCGATGGGCCGCCTGCTGATGGCCGGGTGGGGCACCGGCGACGTGCCCGGCGGCCGGGACATGGTGAAGTCGGCCGTCTACCGCCTGCGTTCCCGGCTCAGCCAGGCCGACCTGAACACTACCTACATCCGCACGCTGCGCGGCGTCGGCTACGTGATGCCCATCCAGCCCAGATACCTATACCGCGACTGATTCCCGCCCGGGTCGCCGTCCGTAGGGTCGGAGGCATGGGTTTCAAGTCTTGTGTCTTCATCGGCGTCAGCGTCGACGGCTTCATCGCCCGGCTCGACGGCGACCTCCAATGGCTGCTCAGCAGGGGTGAGGCGACCGGCGAGTACGGCTACGACGACTTCATCGCGGACATCGACACGATCGTGATGGGCCGCGGCACCTACGAGGCGGGTCTCGGGTTCGGCGAGGAGAACTGGCCGTACACCGGGCTGAACGTCGCGGTGCTCAGCACCGGTCTGGAGAGCGACGATCCGCGGATCACGATCTACCGGAGCCTGGACGAGGTGGTCGAGGGTCTCAACGCGCGGGGCGTCAAGGCCGCCTACATCGACGGCGGCCAGGTCATCCAGTCGTTCCTGCGCGCGGGGCTGATCGACGAGATGACGATCAGCACGGTGCCGGTGCTGATCGGCACCGGCATCCCGCTGTTCGGGCCGCTGGAGGCCGACATCTCGCTGCGGCACCTGTCGACGAGGACGCTGGACGCGGGGATGGTCCAGACGACCTACGCGGTCGAGCGGACGGCCTTGAAGACGCCGTAGAGGAACTCAAGGCCGCCGACCACCATGAGGACGACGCCGATCTTCGACGGGGTGAAGATGACGATCTCGACGTCCAGTCCCCACAGCCACAGCGCCAGACCGGCGGCGAAGGTGACCAGGCCGGTGATGAGGGTCTTGCGGGCGGATGTCATGTCAACCTCTTCTGTTCCAGCAACGACTGTCTGGACAGAACGGTAGCGACCGGGACACCGTGCATCTTCCTGCCGGTTGACGATTCCGGACTACATCTTTCTGCTCATGCCCGGCAGGGCCATGGTGATCGTCCTGGCCGCGAAGCCGTGGTCCAGGGGGCCGGTGCGCTGCAGCCAGCGGCTGAGCAGCGGCCCCCACAGCAGGTCGACGGCGGCGTCGAGGTCGAGGTCGAGCTGACCGGCCTCCTGGGCCGCGCGCAGGCGGCGGCGCTTGAGCTCACGCACCGGCCCGCCCATGGTCATCAGCAAAGCGTCGAGGAGCACCGCCCCCTTGGACGGCCACCAGCGGTAGATGGTCTGCTTTCCCACCCCGGCCCGGGAAGCGATGCCCTCGACGCTCAGCTTGCTATAGCCGATCTCGCCCACGAGGTCGAAGGCAGCCGTGAGAATGGCCTGCCTGGAGGCCTCGTTGCGGCGGGTCACGAGATCGACGTTATCAGAGACGAGACGGTCCGTCTCTGTTAATTATCTCCCTTGCAAGGCCTTGACGTTGTCGCCGAACGTCCAGTTCTTGGAGCCGTCCCAGTTGATGGACCAGGTCATCAGGCCCTTGAGCTGGCCGCTGAAGCTGTTCCAGCTCTGGGAGACGAGCGAGGGCGACATGTAGCCGCCACCGGCGCCGGGCTGCGCGGGCAGTCCTGGCACCTGCTTGTCGTACGGCACGCGGATCGTCGTCCCCTGGATGACCAGGCCGTTGTTCAGGCAGGTCGTCTGGGCGACGAAGCCCTGGACGGTCCCGGCCGAATAGGAGTCGCCCGCGCAGCCGTACATGCTGCCGTTGTAGTACTGCATGTTCAGCCACCACAGGCGGCCGTTGTCGGCGTACTTCTTGATGATCGGCAGGTAGGCGCCCCAGATCGAGCCGTAGGTGACGCTGCCGCCGGTCACGTACGCGGTCTCCGGCGCCATGGTCAGGCCGAAGTTCGACGGCATCTGGGCGAGCACGCCGTCGATGATGCGGATGAGGTTCGACTGCGAGGCCGACAGCGTGTTGATGTTGCCGCTGCCGGTCAGGCCGGTCTCGATGTCGATGTCGATGCCGTCGAAGTTGTAGCGCTTGAGAATCGGCACCACGGTCGCGACGAACCGGTCGGCGACGGTGCTGGAGCTGAGGTCGATGCCGGCGGCGGCGCCGCCGATGGACATCAGGATGGTCGCGCCCGCCGCCTTGGCCTGGCACATCTCGGCCGGGGTGGAGACCTTGACGGTCACGTCCATGCCGTCCTCCCACAGCACGGTGCCGTCGGAGCGGATGACGGGGAAGGCGGCGTTGATCACGTTGTAGCCGTGCGCCTTCATGCGCGCGTCCGTGATCGGGGTCCAGCCGAAGGGCGGGTGCACGCCGTTGATCGCGCCGTCCCAGTTCTCCCAGTAGCCCTGCAGAACCTTGCCGGTGGGCCGCGACTTCACCGCGCAGGTGGTGTCGGTGGGCGTCGGCGTGGGCGTCACGGTGGGGGAGATGGTCGGGGTCGGGGAGACGGTCGGGGTGGGGCTGATCGTGGGCGTCGGGGTGATGGTCGGGGTCGGGGTCGGGCCGCCGGGGCCGTCGAAGCTGACGTCGTCGGCGTAGTAGGTGCCTTGGCCGTACCAGCCGTGCAGGTAGACCTCGGCCGTGTTCTGGTTCGCGCCGGTCGTGAAGGAGACCGACAACTGCGTGTAGGTGGTGGAGGAGGCCCAGCGGGCGCTGCCTCCGGTGACGCCGAGGTAGACGTAGCTGCCGCGCACCCAGGCGGTCAGCGTGTACGCGGTGCTCGGCCGTACGCTCACCGACTGGGTGCACTTGGCGTTGTCGGATCCGCTCGCGGCGCCCGCCAGCGCCTGCGAGCCGGAGTGCACGGGGGTCGTGACCGCCGACCCGAGGCCGCCGGTACACGACCAGGGGGACAGGGCTCCTGACTCGAAGCCCGGGTTCACGAGGAGGTTGGCTGCTTGGGCCGAGGTCTGGACGACCAGGACGCCGGCCAGCGCCAGTACTAAGGATGCGGCCAGCACGAGGAGGCGCGACGATGCTCGCCTCATTGACGTTCGCTTCATTGGCGGACAACCCTTCTGCCGCTTCTGTGCGCGGCAGGTCACAGGACATGACGGAAAAACAGGGTTGCGAGGCTGGGGGCTCGCGCCGGGTTAACCCGAATTATCGAGATAAATCCCCGCGATGTCTATGACGAGGATCATCCGGAACCTCGACGACTTTCCTCAGAGGAAAGTACATGGTACTTTCCTGTCAGGAAAGTGGTCCGACGAACGGGGATGCCATGAACGAGTACGACGCCCGATCCGCCCTCGACGACATCCGGCGCGGCGAGGACATCACACGCCGGGAGATCGCCCGCCAGGCCACCGCCCGGCCCTACGTGTTCCTCGCCGCGCTCGGCCTCTTCGCCGCCCTGGCCGGCACCGACCTCCCCAATCCCTGGCACCTCGTCGCCCTCGTCCTCGGCATGGGGCTCTACGCGGCGACGGGCATCGTGCGGGAGCACCGGGCAACCGCGCGCGGGAAGTCGACCGGCCTCCACTTCCTGCTGCACGCCGGGTGGATCGCCGCCCTCTTCGTGATCTTCGTCATCGGGCGCATGGCCGCCTTCTTCCTGTTCGGGATCCCGGCCGAGGGGCTGTGGTCGCAGGCCACCGTGGGCGCCGCCGCCGTCGCCGTGGTCTACCTGGCCACCACGCCCCTGCTCCGCCGTGCCATCCTTGCGATCATGAGGGGCAACGGCTGATGGACCCGGAGTTCGACGACTTCCTGCACGTGCCCGCGAGGCTCTCGGTCCTGGCGCTGCTCGCCCCGGCCGAGTGGGTGGACTTCGCCTTCCTCCGCGACACGGTCGGCACCAGCGACTCGGCCCTGTCCAAGCAGGTGTCCGCACTGGCCGGAGCCGGATACGTCGAGGTACGCAAGGGCCAGGAGAGCAGAGCCAGACGCACCCACGTACGGCTCACGCCGCAGGGCCGCCAGGCCTTCCAGCGCCACGCCGCCGCACTCCAGCGCATCGTGGCCGCCGCGCAGGCGCAGGCGGGGGCGTGACCTGTGCTGCACGGACGCTCCTCCGAGCTGGCCGCCGTCGACCGGCTCGTCCGGGCCGCGCGAGCCGGCGGCAGCGGCGTCCTGGTCGTGCGCGGCGAGCCGGGCATCGGCAAGTCGGCGCTGCTCGACAGCGCCGCCACCGCCGCCGCGGCGGGCATGCGGGTGCTGCGCGGCTGCGGGATCGAGTTCGAGGCCGAACTGCCCTTCGCCGGACTCCACCTGCTGCTCCGGCCGGTGCTCGACGGGGTGGCCGGCCTGCCGGCGCCGCAGCGGCGGGCGCTGGAGAGCGCGTTCGGGCTGGGGCCCGCCGTACCTGCTGACCGGATGCTCGTCGGGCTGGCCGTCCTGTCGCTGGTGTCGGAACTGGCCGCGGACGTGCCGCTGCTCTGCCTGGTCGACGACGCGCAGTGGCTCGACCGGCCCTCCGCGGAAGCGCTGCTGTTCGCGGCCAGACGGCTGGGCGCCGAGTCCACCGCCATGATCTTCGCGGCCCGCGACGGCCGGCCCGCCTTCGCCGCGCCCGGCCTGCCCTCGCTCTCCCTGACCGGGCTCGCGCCGGAGGACGCCGCCGCCCTGGTCGACGAGCGCGACGCCACGCTGGCGCCGGACGTACGCGCCCGCGTGCTGGCCGAGGCCGCCGGCAACCCGCTCGCCCTCATCGAACTGCCCCTCGTGCTCGACGCGGGCACGTGCGGACCCCTGCCCCTGACCGACCGGCTCCAGTCCGCCTTCCACGGCCAGGTCGCCCGCCTGCCCGCGCCGACGCGCGAACTGCTCCTGCTCGCCGCCGCCGACGACAGCGGCGAACTCACCGTGATCCTGCGCGCCGCGTCCCACGATGTACGGCACCTGCCGCCCGCGATCGAGGCCGGCCTGGTCCGCCTCGACGAGGCCGACCGGCGGATCGCCTTCCGCCATCCCCTGGTCCGCGCCGCCGTCTACCAGGGCGCCACCCTCGATCAGCGACTCGCCGCCCACCGCGCCCTGGCCGACGCGCTGGCCGGGACCGAACGCGCGGACCTGCGCGCCTGGCACCTGGCCGCCGCCGCCACCGGCACGGACGAGCGGGCCGCGGCCGAACTGGAGCGCGCGGCCGCCCAGGCCGCCGAGCGCAACGGCCACGCCGCCGCGGCCGCCGCCTACGAGCGCGCCGCCGAACTCAGCCCGCCCGCGCGCGGCAGGCTGTTCGTCCAGGCGGCAGAGGCGGCGCTGGCCGCCGGCGAACTGGACAGGGCACGCACCCTGGCCGAACGCGCCCGCCCCGAACTCCGCGACACCCCGCCGCCGAGTGCCCGCCCCGAGACCCGCGACACCCCGCTGAACCGCAGGCGCGCTCGCGCGCTCGCCGCCGCCCTGTCCGGGCAGGGCGCCTTCCGCCAGGCCAACCTCGTGCTCATCGAGCAGGTCGCGGCGGGCAGGGACGACGACCCCGACGCCGCGCTCGGCACGCTCATGGACGCGGTCGGCAACGCCTGGTTCGCCGGGGACCGCGACATGGTCGCGCGCACCGCCGACCAGCTCGACGCCATCGGCGGGGGAGCGGGGCCGTTCCGCCTGGTCCAGGACTGGATCGTCTCGCTGGCCATGGAGCGCTCCACGGAGGGACTGCCGCCCATGGGGGAGGTCGTGGCCGCCGCCCGCCGCGGGCACGCCAGGCCGCTCCACCTCATGCACATCGCCGGGCTCGGCCTCATCGCGGGCCTCGACTACCAGGCCTACGACCTGACGGCCGAGGTCACCGCCGAGAGCCGGGCGGCGGGGACGATCGGCCTGCTGCCTCCGGCCCTGTACCACCTGGCGGTCGCGGAGAGCACGCTCGGCCGGCACCGCGACGCCGCGGGCAGCGCCACCGAGGCGCTCACGATCGCGGAGGACACCGGCCAGTGGCAGTGGAGCAGCCTGTCCGCCGGCGTGCTGGCCTATCTCGCGGCCATCGAGGGGGACGAGGAGCGCTGCCGCGCGCTGGCCGCGCGGACCAGGTCGTCCTCCGACGGGAAGATCTTCTCGCCGGGCGCGCCACGGGCCGACTGGGCGCTCGGGCTGCTCGACCTCGCCCACGGCCGGGCCGAACGGGCGCTGGAGCACCTGGAACGGGTGGCGGAAGGTCCCGCCCGCCACCAGCTGCCCGGTCAGCGCTGCGCTCCCGACCTGGTGGAGGCGGCGGTACGGCTGGGCAGCCCGGAGCGGGCGGCGGAGCCGTACCGGCGATTCGCGGAGCTCGCGCGGCGGCTGCGGCGCTCCGCGGTCGGCGCGCTGGCCGAGCGGTGCGCCGCGCTGCTGGAGCCCGGCGCCGAGGAGCACTACCGCGCCGCGCTCCACCTGCACGAGCAGGACAGCAGGACGTTCGAGCACGCGCGCACCGAACTGCTCTACGGCGAGTGGCTGCGGCGCGCCCGCCGCAAGGCGGAGGCGCGCACGCACCTGACCGCGGCGCTGGAGCGCTTCGACCGCGTCGGCGCCCGGCCGTGGGCGGAACGCGCCGACGCCGAACTGCACGCCACCGGCCTCACGATCCGCCGCGCGGCGCCCGGCGTGCTCGCCGAGCTGACCCCGCAAGAGCTGCAGATCGTACGGCTGGCCGCGCAGGGCCTGTCCAACCGGGACATCGCCGCCCAGCTGTTCATCAGCCCGCGCACGGTGGGTCACCACCTCTACAAGGCCTTCCCCAAACTGGGTGTCGCCTCGCGCGCCGAGCTGGCCGGCCTGCCTCTCCACGACTGAACGACGAACCGCCGCACCGCCGGGGCCGCCCCGGTGACATACCCGCCGATCCCCGCCGCCACCAGCACGCCGAGCCTGACCAGGTCCCCTTCGGCGAACGTCAGCACTCCCAGGCCGTTGACCAGGAACCCGGTCACGAACAACCAGGCGATGCCGGCGGCGGCCAGCGCCACGAGCAGGCTCCGCGCCCACAAGGAGTAGGCCCCGACCAGCGACGCCACCACCACCGTCCGGGCCGCGGCCTCCGGGAACAGCGGCGCGGCCACCGCGCAGGACAACACGGCCGTGACGAAAGCGCCGACGACCAACCCTCCGAGCGGCAAGGTACGCATACATCCAGGTAACACCGCAGGTCAGCCGATGTCCGCTATCTATACGCCATCCCCTCGCAACGCATACGCGATATTGACACCACTACTTCCATGCGATGTCGGCGAAGTCCGTCGGCGGACGGCCGAGTGCCCGCTGGACGCCGTCGGACAGGTAGGCGTCCATCCCCAGGCGGGCAGGGGCGATCGCGGCGGCGTACCCCTCGGCGTCGGCCACCGGCCAGCCCTCCTTCACCAGCTCGGCCACGAACGCCTCCGGGTCCACGTCCATGTAGCTCAGCGGCAGGCCGCTCGCCGCGGAGTAGGCGGCGGCCGCCTCGGCCATGGTCAGCGCGCGTGGCCCCGACAGCTCGTACACCTGCCCGGCATGGCCCTCTCCGGTCAGCGCGGCGGCCACGACCGCGGCGATGTCGGCGGCGTCCACGAAGGAGACGCCGCCGTCACCGGCCGGGAGCCTGAGCTCGCCGGTGGCCACCGCGTCGCGGAAGAAGCCCTCGCTGAAGTTCTGCGCGAACCAGCCGGGCCGCACGATCGTCCACTCGGCGCCGGACGCGCGCACCGCCTTCTCGCCTTCGGCGTGCGTGGCCCCTACGCCACTGGTCACGTCGCCGTACCCGGGAACGTCGATGCCGCGCCCGGACAGCAGCACGATCCGCCGCACGCCCAGCTCCACGGCGCGCTCCACGAACGGCCGGGTGAGAAGCTCGCCGTCCAGCGGAACCACGTACACGGCCCGCACGCCCGCCAGCGCCGCGTCCCACGTCGCCCGGTCGCTCCAGTCGAAACGCGTCTCCCCGGAGCGCGAGCCCGCCCGCACCGCGATGCCGCGCTCGCGCAGGAGTGACACCACCCGGCGGCCGGTCGTACCCGTGCCGCCCACTACCAGGATCGGATTCTGTTCGCTCATGCGGACCAGTCAATCCGGCCGCGGTCAGACGCTCCATGGGCGTGGCGCTCACTTGGATGTCTCAGCGTCTACAGTCGAGAGTATGGACGCGCTTGCTGATCTGCTGGAGGGGGTACGGGCGCGCGGCGCCACGTTCGGCCGGTCGGTCATGGACACGCCGTGGGCCGTGGGCTTCGCCTCGGGCGCCCCGCTGACGCTGACCACGATGATCCGCGGGCAGGCGTGGGTCGTGCCGGAGGAGGGCGAGCCGCTGCGCGTCGGCCAGGGCGACGTGGCCGTCGTCCGCGGTACCCACACGATCGCCGACCCGCCGGGCACCGCGCCGCGGTTCATGGTGACACCCGGTTCCTACTGCCTGCTCGCGGACGGCACCGAACTCGGCGACGCGCTCACCCTGGGCCCGCGCACCTGCGGCCCGCGGCTCGACGCCGACGCCCTGATGCTCAGCGGCGCCTACGAGGGCCCGATCGGCGAGCGCCTGCTGCGCGCGCTGCCGCCCGCCCTGGTGCTGCCCGCCGGCCGCCACCCGGCCCTCGACCTCCTCTCCGAGGAGATCGCCGCGGTACGGCCCGGCCAGCAGGCCGTCCTCGACCGCCTCCTCGACCTGGCCCTCGTGGCCGCGCTGCGCGCGTGGTTCGACCGCCCCGGCGCGGCAGTGGAGCCGGACCCGGTGGTGGACCGGGCCCTGCGCCTGCTGCACGACGAGCTCGACCGTCCGTGGACGGTGGCGGACCTGGCCGCCGAGACCGGCGTCTCCCGCGCCGCCCTGGCCCGCCGCTTCGCCGCCAGGGTCGGCAGCCCGCCGATGGCCTACCTCGCGGACCGCCGCGTCGAGGTGGCCGCCGACCTGCTGCGCGGTTCCGACGCCACGCTCACGTCCATCGCCAGGAGGGTCGGCTACTCCGACGCCTTCACGCTCAGCGTCGCCTTCAAACGGCTGCGCGGCGTCACTCCGAGCGAGCACCGCGCCGCCGCATATCCGGCATAGTCTGAGATCCCTACCGCGGAGGGGCAACCGTGATCAACAAAGTGTTCGATCAGGAGTATCTGCGCGACCCGCACGGCGTCTACGCCAAGCTCAGGCGAGAGCAGCCCGTGGCCCACACCATCACCTCCCAGGGCGTCCGGGTATGGCTGGTGACCAGGTACGAGGACGTCAGGGCGGCGCTCAACGACCCGCGCCTGAGCAAGGACTTCCCTCGCAACCCCCACATCATGAAGGCCAACGAGATGGAGGGCGGCGACAGCAGCGGCGCCGCCGCCGTGGTCCCCGACAACATGCTCTTCTCCGACCCGCCCGACCACGAGCGCCTGCGCCGCCTGGTCGTCAAGGCCTTCACCGTCGGCCGCGTCCGCGCGATGCGCCCCAGGATCGAGGAGCTCAGCTCCGGCCTCCTCGACGGGCTGGGCGGCGAGTTCGACCTGATCAAGGAGTACGCGGTCCAGTTGCCCGCCATGGTCGTCGGAGAACTGCTCGGCATCCCCGAGCCCGACTGGCCCAAGGTGATCCGCTGGTCCAACACCACGATCGAGGGCTCCGTGCTCGACCCCGGCGAGGTGGTGGCCGCCGCCCAGGCCACCATCGCCTACCTGGGCGAGCTGTGCGCCGCCAAGCGCGACAACCCGGGCGACGACCTGATCAGCGCCATGGTCCAGACCCGGATGACCGAGTCCGAGCTGGTCAGCACGTCGTGGCTGCTTCTCGTCGCCGGGCACGAGACGACCGTGCACCTGATCGCCAACGGCATGCTCGCGCTGCTGAGCCGTCCCGACCAGTTCGCCGCCCTGCGCGCGGACCCGGCGCTGGTGCCGCAGGCCGTCGAGGAGTTCTTACGCTTCGACGGCCCCATCAGCACCTCCACCTACCGCTTCACCACCGAGCCGGTGACGATCGGCGGCACGGACATCCCGGCCGGGGCGCTCGTCCTGGTCTCCCTGCTGTCGGCCAACCGCGACGCCGGGCAGTACGAGCGGGCCGACGAACTCGACGTCACCCGCGATCCCGGCCAGCACCTGGCCTTCGGCCACGGCATCCACTACTGCCTGGGAGCACCGCTGGCCCGCGTCGAGGGCGAGATCGCCTTCAGGCACCTGCTGGAGCGCTTCCCCGACCTCGCACTCGCCTCAGCCGAGGTCACGTGGCGCCCCGGCATGCTCATGCACGGACTGGAACGCCTGCCGGTACGGACCGGATCGCCTTCCACCCGAACGTGACGCTCCCGGCCAGCAGCACCGCCCCCGACAGCACCCCGCTGACGAACGGCACCCAGGCCAGGCCCGCCGTGGCGGCCATGACGAGCCCGGCGACGCCGAGCACGGTGAGCACCGCGCCGGGCACCGCGATGGCCCAGTCCTTCCAGATCGGCGCCAGCGCGACGAAGTGCACGCCGACGACGAACGCCACCCAGGCCACGTTGGCCTGGGCGGGCACTCCCCAGGCGGCCAGCACCCGCAGGCCGCAGAAGAGCAGCACCGCCTCCGCCGCCACGACGACGAGGTAACCCTTCCCGAACATGCCCGGCCGCGGCCCCCGCTCCCGCACGGGCCGCTCCCTCCTGACCGCCACGAACCACATCGCCACGACGCTCGCGGCGGCGAGGCCGGCGAGAACCCGCAGAACGGCCGCCACCGCCCCGTCGAGCGGTTCCTGCGCGTTGACGACGACGAACACCGCGCCGAAGACGGCGCCCACCAGCAATCCAGACATACGCTGCATGACCTTCATTGAAGGCTTCGCCGCGAGGTCCGCGCGAGGGGGCTGGACCGAGGGTGAGGTAGTGCTCGCCCTACCTGACCGCTCCCCGGACAAAGGCCAGCACCGCCAGTACGCGCCGGTTGACGTCGTCGGTGGCGGGCAGGTCGAGCTTGGCGAACACTCCGGCCACGTGTTTGCCGACGGCCGCCTCTGAGATCGACAGCGCACGGGCCACGGCGCTGTTGGAACGCCCCTCCGCGATCAGCGCGAGCACCTCGCGCTCACGTGGGCTCAGTTTGGGCACCGGATCGGTGACCTCCCTGGCCCTGGCCCAGGTCTGCTCGAACAACGCGATCAGAATGCTGATCATGCTCTGCTGCCTGATCAGCAGCGCGCCGGGCGACCCGTCGACCGGCGTGATCCGGAGAAAGGCCACCGCGCGGTCGAAGACGAGCAACTGCTGGATCGGCTCGTCGACGACACGATGCTGATCCCCGGCCGCGTGCAGTTCCCGGAGCCGGGCCGCCTTGCGCGGATCGTCCAGGACGCTGGCGTGCACGACCGTCCGCATCGTCATGCCGCGCTCCAGCGAGTCGAGCACCTCACGCCGGTTGCGCTGCTCGGCGCGCCCGGTGTCCGTGGCGCCGATGGGCTGCATGGCCCGCAGCTCACGCGAGGTCCGCGCCAGCTCCGTGATGCGCAGCCTGACCTGCTCGCTGTCCTCAAGCCGCTCGACCTCGACGGGGAGGCCGCGCAGCTCACCGACGATCTCTTCGAGCTGCCGGGCGAGCCGCCCGAGTGACGCCCGCTCCTCCACATGCCCCCCTTGCCCCTCCGGCCCTCTCACAGGGCGTTTCACTGTACGCGGCCGCCGTTCCCCGAGATCAGCGGCCCTGCCTTTCCCGGAGATCAGCGATCCAGCCATTCCCGGAGATCAGCGGGTTGCCTTTCCCGGAGATCAGCTTTTGCCGCCGCAGAGGGCGGCGTCGAAGGCGGCGATGAGCCGGGCACGCGGCTTGCCGTTGGCCGTCCCCGTCACGTACACGGTCGCCGTGCG
Organism: Nonomuraea sp. NPDC050540; assembly: GCF_044457485.1. Taxonomy (NCBI): domain Bacteria; kingdom Bacillati; phylum Actinomycetota; class Actinomycetes; order Streptosporangiales; family Streptosporangiaceae; genus Nonomuraea; species Nonomuraea sp. NPDC050540. The sequence continues at coordinate 33,805 of NZ_JBITHA010000011.1, read as the reverse complement.
CCCCGAGCGGTCCCGCCCGCTGAAGGTCGAGGTGCCGGGGAGGTCACCGGCGTGCCCCCACATCGGGCCACAACTGAGCGGGATCTCCATCAGGCCGTGGCCGTAGCGCGACCCCTTGGGCCAGCCGGATTCGGCCACCGGCACGAACGTGTCCGCCTTCACCGACCTGGCCCGCCAGAACCGGTCGAGATCGCGCGGCGTGGACACCAGCCCGCCGCTGGGACCGAACTCATAGCCGGGCAACCGGGTCACATCGACGATCCCGTCCTTGGGCCGGAGGGGATGCACGCCGTAAGCGTGCGCGTGCGGCCCCCGGATCTTGGTCTCACCCTTGGCGGGCCAGTAAGTGTCACGCATGCCGAGCGGCTCGAACACCAGCTCCCGGCTGACCGCCCGGAAGTCCCGCCCGGTGGCCGCCTGGATGACCATCCCGAGGACCAGGTAGTTGGTGTTGGAGTAGGCGAACTTCCCCCGAGGCGTGGGCTCGAGCGTCAGCGCGAGCTTGAGCAGATCCTGCTTCCCGATCTTCGACCAGTCGGCGGCGGCGGAGAAGTCGGCCAGCCCGCTGGTCTGCCGCAGAAGCATCCGGACGGTGATCTCCCGCCCGTCGATCCCCTTGCCATGAACGACACCGGGCAGATAACTCTCGACCGGTTCGTCCAGCTCCACCTTCCCCTGATCGACCAGCTTCAGAACCGTGGCCGCGACGATCGGCTTGCTGACACTGGCGACCCTGAACCGCCCGTCCGCGCCGGGCATCGGCTTCCGGGTGCCACGCTCCGCCGTACCCGCCTTGACGGTACGCGCCTTGCCGTCCCGATCCCTCACATAGGCCACCGCACCAGGAAACTCAGGAGAGGCGGTCAGCTGATCCAGCCGAGCCTGCACGGAGGGCGCGGCAACGGCGAACGCGGGCGCCACGGGCGCCAGGGCAACGGGGACGGCGATCACAAGAGCCAATAGGCGGCGAGACATCCGGTGCTCCTTGGGGGTCGAAGAGGTACCTCGACCTTCCCGCGACCCCCGCCCACCCCACAGTCACGGCACCACCCAAAACCCCGGTAGGGCTGCCCCTACACGTGGGCGCTTCAGCGTGGAACGACCTGAGCGCGCACGCCGGGAAGATCATCGAATGCCGCGGACGAGTCCATCGTGAGCACTGTTCTCGCGGTGGCCGCCGCCGTCGCCGCGATCAGCAGGTCGTACGCGCCTCGGGATTTCCCCGCTCGCCGTACCTGGGCCATGAGACGAGCATGAACCCTGGCGACATCCGTCGTGTACTCCTCAACGGGGATCAGCGCAAGGACCTGGTCGACAAAGGCCTGCCGGCCGGGGTGCCTGACGTCATCGGCCGGTTCCACACCGTCGAGCAGCTCGGCCACAGTGATGGCGGAGATCGCCACGTCGTCGGCGTCGCCTATTACCGTGTCCACGGATGCCTTGCCTCGCCCGGCCGCGATGAGCACACCCGTGTCAAGAATCAGGCGTCGGGCCACGTGCCCCTCATCTCGTCGCCGATCGCCTGGCGCGCCGCCACGACATCGGCTTCAAAGTCCGCGTCCAACGTCCCCGCGCTACTGGCCAGGAACGCTTTGACCATGCGCCCTGGTGCGGTCGGCGCAGGTCCGATGATGGCGATCTGCTTACCGCCACGCGTTACCACGATGGTTTCCCCCCGCGCGACCTCATCGAGGAGCGTCGCGAAGCCCCGGGAGGCCTCGGTGGCCGTCATCACCTTCTTGAAATCAGATTGTCTGATATGCCCTGCCTGTGGCCAAGGAAGCGTTCGCAGGTATCCGCCCGAGTCCGTGATCAACTCAGCGTGCCGGATGGGCCGGTTCGCCGCAGGTCATCCCCCGGGTGGTCACATGTCGGCGATGAGCTTGTCCACCCGCTCGTCGACGCTGCGGAACGGGTCCTTGCACAGCACCGTGCGCTGGGCCTGGTCGTTCAGCTTGAGGTGCACCCAGTCGACGGTGTAGTCGCGCCGCTTCTCCTGCGCCCTGCGGATGAACTCGCCGCGCAGGCGTGCTCTGGTCGTCTGGGGCGGCACCGACTTGGCCTCGAAGATCTTCAGGTCGGAGGTCACCCGCTCGACCGCGCCGCGCTTCTGCAGCAGGTAGAACAGCCCGCGTTTGCGGTGCACGTCGTGGTAGGCCAGGTCGAGCTGGGCCACGCGCGGTGAGGACAGCGGCAGGTCGTACTTCTTGCGATACCGCTCGATCAGCTGATATTTCGTGACCCAGTCGATCTCGCGGGCCACCAGGTCGAGGTTTCCGGTCCCGACCGCGCGCAGCGTGCGCTCCCACAACTCCAGCACCCGGTGCGCGATCGGGTCGCCGCCCCGCCGGTCGACGAAGTCCTTCGCCTTGGACAGGTACTCCTGCTGGATCTCCAAAGCGGACGCCTCACGCCCGTTGGCCAGCCGTACCCGCCGCCGCCCGGTGAAGTCGTGGGAGATTTCGCGGATGGCCCTGATCGGGTTCTCCAGCGACAGGTCGCGCATCACCGTGCCCGCCTCGATCATGCGCAGCACCAGGTCGGTCGCGCCGACCTTGAGCAGCATCGAGGTTTCGCTCATGTTGGAGTCGCCGACGATGATGTGCAGGCGGCGGAAGTGCTCGGCGTCGGCGAGCGGTTCGTCGCGCGTGTTGATGATCGGCCTGGACCGGGTGGTCGCCGACGAGATGCTCTCCCAGATGTGCTCGGCCCGCTGCGACACGCAGTAGACCGCCCCGCGCGGCGTCTGCAGCACCTTGCCCGCGCCGCAGATGAGCTGCCGGGTGACCAGGAACGGGATCAGCACGTCGGTCAGCCGTCCGAACTCGCCGTCCCGTCCCACCGAATAGTTCTCATGGCAGCCGTAGGAGTTGCCGGCCGAGTCGGTGTTGTTCTTGAACAGGTAGATGTCCCCGGCGATGCCCTCGTCGCGCAGCCGCTTCTCGGCGTCGATGAGCAGGCCTTCGAGGATCCGCTCGCCCGCCTTGTCGTGCGTGACCAGCTCGACCGCGTTGTCACACTCGGGGGTGGCGTACTCGGGATGGCTGCCCACGTCGAGGTAGAGGCGCGCGCCGTTGCGCAGGAACACGTTGCTTGACCGGCCCCAGGACACGACCCGCCGGAACAGGTATCTGGCCACCTCGTCGGGGGATAGTCGGCGCTGCCCCCGGAACGTGAAGGTGGTGCCGTACTCGTTCTCCAGGCCGAGGATGCGACGATCCATTTCCTCAGAGTATTCTCCCCGGGCTCGCCGTGGGGAAGATCTTGCCTGCTTCCGCCGCTCGGGCAACAACAAAAACACCCCGCAGCGATCTTCGCTTCGGGGTGTTCTGGCTGTTCAAGAAGGGTGGTCAGGGGCAGGGTCGAACTGCCGACCTTCCGCTTTTCAGGCGGACGCTCGTACCAACTGAGCTACCTGACCCAGAGCGGTCCTGACGGGACTTGAACCCGCGACCTCCACCTTGACAGGGTGGCGAGCACTCCAAACTGCTCTACAGGACCTTGTTCGCTCGGCCTCGCGGCCTCGCGGCCTCGCTTAGCTTACCAGTCTTTCGGTGGTCTTCGACCAGCCGGTTTTCCGGTGAAGCCGTGCCCCCAACGGGATTCGAACCCGTGCCGCCGCCTTGAAAGGGCGGTGTCCTAGGCCGCTAGACGATGGGGGCTCAGGATTCGCATCCTGTTCCTGACGTCTTCCGTCGGAGACCTCTGAAGCATAGGGGACGATTGCCCCTCATGCCAAAGTGGCGGACCGGCGGCCGGCGTCGTCGTGCCTGTGACCGATCCCGCTGGCGACGGGGCGTTCGTTGGCTCTGGGGAAATCATACGTCGAGGGTTCTGCTCCACGTGACGCTGGATGTGCACCGACTGCTCCCCGAGGCCGCCGAGCGTGACATCGTCCCAGGCCTGGAGGCGTCTGGTCTTCTTGTCGAAGTACAGAACAGAGGCTTGGACGGGGGTCGGTTCGGCGTGTTCGAGGGCGCGCAGGCCGGCTCCGCCGGTGGAGCCCTGGACGAGGACGCGGCTGCCGGAGGGCAGGACGGTGGTCGATCTCTGGTGGGAGTGGCCGGTCAGGATCATCGGCGCGTATCCGGAGAATCCCTTGGCGATGGTCGGGTCGTGGACCGCGACGAGGTCGGGTGGGGCGGCCTGCCGTACCGCATGGGAGCGGCCGAACTGCTCCAGGCGGGACAGGTCCGGGTCGACGGGTACGGATTTGTCGGGCGTGAAGCGGGGGTCGCCGAGGCCGTAGATGCGCAGGCCGTTCACCTCGGCGGCCTTGTCGTCGAGGACGATGGCGTTCTTCTGCTGGGCGACGGCCTTCTGCGTGATGGCCGAGTCGTGGTTGCCGCGCACGAAGACGTACGGCACGCCGAGCTTGCCGATCTCCTCCACGAACTTGTTCTCCGGCTTGCTGCCATGGTCGGAGATGTCCCCGGTGTCCACGATGAGGTCCACCTTGAACTGGTCGGTCATGGAGCGGATGACGTTCCAGGCGATGGGGTTGAGGTGGATGTCGGAGACGTGCAGGACGCGGATCGAGGTGGGGTCGGCGTCGTAGACGGGCAGGTCGCGCACGGTGTCGTACAACTTGGAGACGTTGGTGACGAGCTTGGTGAGCTGGGCGCGGTACGACTCGAACTTGGTCACGATCGACTCGGCGCTGCCCACCAGGGAGGGCGCGGCGGCGATGATCCCGGAGTAGCGGGGTTCGAGGACGGAGTTCGGTTTGAACGTGACGGCCGCGAGCGTGCCGGTGCCCGCCAAAGCCACGGAGGCCACCAGAAGCCCCATGAGGGCCACTCTGGGGCGCCGGAAGACCAGAACGGTGGCCACCAGGGCGCCCGCCCCCGCGCACAGCAGCGAGCGGATGATCAGCAGGCTCACGCCCTCGCGCAGGTCGCGTTCGAGGATGCCGGGCAGCCGGTCGGCCAGGCGTGGGTCCTCGATGAGCGCTCTGGCCTGCTCCTGGTCGATGTTCTCGAGCGTGATGCGCAGGCGCAGCGGTGCGTCGTGGGTGCGGAAGGTGAGCGTGCCGAGCGGGCTCGCGTCGACGATCGTCTCGCCCTTCCAGGCAGGTCGAAGGGACATTCCTGTTTCTACCGGGCCGATCTGGGCGGGGACCGTACCGCTGAGGACTATGCCCAGCCATGCGCCCACCGCCGCGACGAACAGGACCGCGACGGAGGTGACCCATCTGGACTTCAGGTACTTCATACGCTTTCTTGCTTACCTGACGGACAGGGCAGAATGGAAACTGTGATCGAGGTTCCGCGGGAGAAGTTCGAGGAACTCGTGGCCGAGGCATTGGACACGATTCCGTCGGAGCTGACCAGGCTCATGGACAACGTCGTGGTTGTGGTGGTCGATGACCCCCCGGAGCCCGACCTCCTCGGGCTGTACACCGGTATCCCCCTGACCGAGCGTGGCGACTGGTACGCAGGAGTCTTGCCCGACCGCATCGAGATCTACCGCAATCCCATCTGCCAGATGTGCGACACCGAAGATGATGTGGTGGAAGAAGTGCAGATCACAGTCGTGCACGAGATCGCGCATCATTTCGGGATTGATGACGCCAGACTTCACGAGCTCGGCTGGTAAGCCGTCCCCGGCGATGACAGTTTGCAAGTGCTTGGAAGCTTTCGGTTGCGGCGTGCCAGGTGATCGGGCACCTTAGGTGACATACCGAACACACTGAGTCAGGCGCAGCGGAGTCCTATGGGGGCCAGGCTTCCGGGGCGGCACAGACGCGCCGCCGAGCGACAGGCGACGTACGGCGAGGTCATCGCCATACGCGAGTTCCGCGCGCTCTGGTACGCGCAAGGCCTGTCCCTGCTCGGGGACCAGCTGGCCCAGGTGGCGCTGGCCGTACTGGTATATGACCGGACGAAGTCCGCGGCCGCCACCGCGGCCGTCTACGCGCTCACCTACCTGCCGTCGATCCTCGGCGGGCCACTGCTCGCCGGGCTCGCCGACCGGTTCGCCAGGCGCGGCGTCATGATCACGTGTGACGTCCTGCGGGCGCTGCTGGTCGCGGGCATGGCCGTGCCCGGCATGCCGTTCCCCGTCCTGTGCGGGCTGGTGTTCTTCGTCGTGCTGCTCAGCGCGCCGTTCTCGGCCGCGCGGGCGGCATTGCTGCCCGAGATCCTGGTCGGTGACCGCTATGTCGCCGGCTCGGCGCTGCAGAACATGACCAACCAGGCCGTCCAGATGCTCGGGTTCGCCGCGGGTGGCGCGCTGATCGCGACGCTCGGGCCGTACCGCGCGCTCGCTCTCGACGCGGCGACCTTCCTCGCCTCCGCGCTGATCCTCGTCTCCGGGGTACGGCGGCGCGCGTCCGCGACCCGCGAAGGCGCGAAACCCTCCATGTGGACCATGACCCGGGCTGGAGCCGGGCTCGTGTTCGGCGACAAGAAGTTGCGGACGCTGGTGCTGTTCGCGTGGCTCTGCGGCTTCTACGTGCTTCCTGAGGGCATCGCCGTACCGTATGCGGCGACTCTGAGCTCGGAGCTTCCGGTCGCCGTCGTCACCGGCCTGCTGATGGCGGCGATGCCGACGGGCACGGTGCTGGGCGGGTTCCTTTTCAGCAGGTTCGTCACGCCATCGGGACGTCTGCGCATGATGGGGTGGATGGCGATGCTGAGCTGCGCCCCGCTGATTCTGTCGGCGATGCGGCCGCCGCTGGCCGTCGTGCTGGCGCTGTGGATCCTGTCCGGCATCGGAGGCGCCTATCAGCTCGCGGCCAATGCCGCGTTCGTCCAGTGTGTTCCGGCCGAACGCCGGGGTCAGGCGTTCGGCCTGGTGCAGTCGGGGCTGATGGCCGTGCAGGGCATAGGCATCCTGATCGGCGGATTCGCCGCGGAGAGACTCGGCCCGGAGCCGGTGGTCGCGCTGGCCGGGGTCATGGGAGTGACTTCGGCGGCCGTGCTCGCCATGGTCTGGACCGAGTCCCGCGGTGACATCGCCGCCCGGGTGCGCGCCCGAGCCACCGCCTGATCACTGCTGCCAGACGTCGTCGTTCTTCTTGGCCTGCTGCTTGCCGATCAGGTCCTGGACGATCGACTCGTTCCTGCCCTCTTCGGGGATGAGGAGCCAGCCGATGGCGTAGAGGCCGACGCCCAGGCCGCCGAACAGGGTCGCGACCGCGAGGCCGATCCGGATGAGGTTGGCGTCGATCCCCACGTACTCGCCGACACCGGCGCAAACGCCACCGGCGATCTTGCCCTTGTTGGTCCGACGCAGCTGCTTGATGTTCGATTCGCTCATGCCTCAAGACTGCCCTGGGACCCGGCGTTCGCACATCGGGATTCCCCCTGGTAGAACCCTGGTAGCCCCCTACGCGAGGAGAGGACCGTCATGGAAGACCTGCTGCGCATAGACGATCGGCTCAACCCTGACCAGCGCCTGATCCGTGACACGGTCACGTCTTTCGTCACCGACCGCGTCCTCCCCGACGTGGCCGACTGGTTCGAACAGGGCACCTTCCCCGCCCGCGAGCTCGCGCCCGTTCTGGGCGAACTGGGCCTGCTCGGCATGCATTTGGAGGGGTACGGCTGCGCCGGCACCGACGCCACCTCCTACGGCGTGGCCTGTCGTGAGCTGGAGGCGGGGGACTCCGGATTGCGGTCGTTCGTCTCGGTACAGGGTTCCCTGGCGATGTTCCCCATCTGGAAGTACGGCTCCGCCGAGCAGAAGGAGGAATGGCTCCCGCGCATGGCGGCCGGCGAGGCGATCGGCTGCTTCGGCCTGACCGAGCCCGACCACGGCTCCGACCCCTCCAACATGCGCACCTTCGCCAAGCGCGACGGCTCCGACTGGATACTCAACGGCGCCAAGATGTGGATCACCAACGGGTCGATCGCGGACGTCGCGGTCGTGTGGGCGCAGACCGACGAGGGCATCAGGGGCTTCGTCGTCCCGACCGACACGCCCGGCTTCTCCGCCCCTGAGATCCACAAGAAGTTGTCCCTGAGGGCGTCGGTGACCTCGTCCCTCTACTTCGACGACGTCCGCCTGCCGTCCAGCGCCGTCCTGCCGGAGGTCTCCGGCCTGAAGGGCCCCCTGTCCTGCCTGTCAGAAGCCCGCTTCGGCATCCTCTGGGGCGTGGTCGGCGCCGCCCGCGCCTGCCTGGAATCCGCCGTCGACTACTCCAAGACCCGAGTCCAGTTCGGCAAGCCGATCGGCGCGTTCCAGCTGACCCAGGAAAAGCTCGCCTGGATGTACGTCGGCACCGCCCAGGCCTCCCTGACCGCCTTCCACCTGGGAGCCCTGAAGGACGCAGGCGCTTTGAATCCCCGCCAGGTCAGCTTCGGCAAACTGGCCAACGTCCGCGCCGCCCTGGACATCGCCCGCCAGGCCCGCTCGATCCTGGGCGGAAACGGCATCACCCTCGAATACCCGGTGATCCGCCACATGAACAACCTCGAAAGCGTCCTGACGTACGAGGGGACGCAGGAAATCCACACCCTGGTCCTGGGCGAAGCCCTGACCGGCCTGTCCGCCTACCGCTGACCCGCCCGCCCCGCACCGGCGCCCGTCGGGCCGGTGCGGGATTCACACCTGCTTCGACGGGACGCGTACGTTATCGTGACCGGCGGGAAGCCGGTCGCGTACTGACGGGTAACCTCGGTACGCTGCATGTTGCAAGGGGCGTTAGCTCAATTGGCAGAGCTGCGGACTTTTAATCCGTAGGTTCCGGGTTCGAGCCCCGGGCGCCCTACCCACAAAAACCGCGTCTGACCTGGAGTTTCTCGATTCTCGACCTTCTTCTGACGGCCGAAAATGGCCGAGTCAGTGCTCGCACAGTGCTCTTCGGCACGCGTCCGGCACGCGGGCGAACCTACGGTAGGCATGTGCGCGTGCCCCCGTGCCCTCTCAGGTCAAGCCAGACCCGCCGGAAGCGCAAGGGAAGGTCATGACAGACGGGGTCGAGGGCGACCCATCTCCAGCTTGATTCCAGGCCCGCCCAACCGCGTGTAAAACCGCCTCCGGTCAGGCGGAGCATCGTCGTCGCAGTTGCCCCGTTCTGCACCCATCTGTTCCCTTGGGTGCCAGCGAGCGCGCGGAACGAGGCGCGGTGGGCCGGTCCCGCTGACTGGCCTTGCGAGCCGCCTCGAAACCTGGCAGGTCAAGCCAGAACCGCCAGAAGGGCAAAGGAAGGGCGTCGCGGAAGGGGTGGCGGGCAGCTTGTGCCCGGCTTGACCGCAGGCCCGTCCAAGGGCCGGCAAAGCCGATTGGGGTCGGGCAGGGCAGCTTTCATAGTGGCTGCCGTTCTGGCCTCCTCTGCGGAACGGATCTGCGCATGATCGTTCGCTTTACTCTTGTGGGATGTACCGTCTTGGCCCTGCTCGCCGCCCCGGCAGCGGCTGCCGCCCCCAGCTCGGGCTGGAGCAGCCGGACCAGCGAGGGCAGCGTCCGCGTCTCGGCCGATCGCCAGCACATCACGTGTGCGACCTGGCGGACGACAGCTACAAGGTTGAGGCCGAGTACGCCACTTCGATGCTCGGCATCTACACCGTGGCCGACGACAATGGGGCCCGGTTCGGGTGTGGCAGCGACCGCACGTTCATCTCCCGCATCGATGTGTTCAAGCTCTGTGTGACGCGCAATGGGTTCCGGCAGTGTGAGGGCCCTGTCTGGATCAAACGCCGGTAGGTGGGTTAGCTGGCCAGTTCGGTGCGCAGGTAGTTGGTGAAGTCCTGCACGTGGCGGTTGTCGCGGTGGGCCTGCAGGTGGGTGGTGAAGTCGTGTAGGTGGGCGGTGGCGCGGGTGGAGGTGAGGTCTTTGGCGGAGGTGACGGCGGCGTGGGCGTGTTCCAGGGCTGCCTCGATTTCGCCCATGCCGAGGTAGCCTTCGGCCACGCTGACCTGGGTGAGCAGGATGGAGCGTGGGTATCGGGTGCCGAAGGCGGCGATGGCTTCTTGCTGGCGGGTCACGCCGCGCTGGAATTCGTCTGCGCCTCGCCAGCAGAGTCCCCCTTCTCCGGCTAGTTCCGCTTCGCCGAAGTGGTCGACCCAGACGGGGTCGCGGTCGGTGGGGCCCTTGCTGAAATGTTGGTCGGCCTGGCTGAGGTGTGCGGCAACCAGTCGTTTGGCGTCTGAAGTGGCTGAGGTTGCCTCGGCAGGGCGAACGGAGTGAGCACAGGCCAGACGCAGGCTCAGCCGGGCTCGGGCGCGGGCTGGCGCGTCCGCTCGTACCCCGGCGTCGACGGCGGCGCTGGCCAGCCTGATCGCCCATCGGCCGTGGCCCAGCTCGCATGCCTGCTGGGCCATCGTGGCCAGGATCCAGGCTGCGGTGAGGTCGTCGCCGGCCTGTTTGGCCAGGCTCAAGGCTTGCCCGAAGTGCGCTTGGGCTTGTCCTTGGTGGCCGAGGTCGAAGGCCATCCATCCGGCCATCTGGGTCATGGCCGCCGATGCGCTCAGCAGGTCGGCACGTACCTGTTCTGAGGCTGAGCCCTGCAGCAGCGGGGCGAGGGTGGTGTTCATGAAGTCGGTGACGGCGGGACGGACGAGCCCGGCCCCGAACTGGTGATCCATCCGGACGAAGGCATGATGTGCCTCGCGTACACGTTGCACGTCGGCCATGCCGACCGCGACAGTCTTTCCCGCTGCGTGTCGGGCGGTGGCCGGAGCTTCGTCGAATTGCCAGGCCAGCAGCCATTCTCCCAGCGCCGCCGGGACGAAAGGCATCGCGACCAGCAGGTGCCTGCGTGATGGGTCCATTTCCAACCTCCACAACTGCCTGGCCGTCTCCACGCTGGATGCGTGAAGCATGGGCTCGGCCAATCCCGCCTCGGCCACGGCCAAATCGACACATGGCGTGCGGGAGGAGCCTGCGGTGACCTGGAACCAAGCATCGACCTCACCCTGCTCGGCGCCCCACTGCTCGGCCACCACCGTGCGGTAGAACGGCCGGACGTTCTGGGTGCCGCGTTCCCAGCGGGCCCAGGTGCTGAGGGACACGCCGATCTGTTCGGCGGCCCGTTCCTGGGTCAGGCCTCGCTGCAGCCGTGCCCGGATCAGGCCGGGGCGGGACGGCTTGACCGGCCCGGCCTGCTGGGACGAGTTTCGTTGTTCTGGTTGGTGGGTCACCACGCCACGCTCCCTTAGCACTTAGGGGACCACACAGCATGCGCCGACTCCAACCCCCGCCTCCAGCCTGACCGGGAAACGCCCTGCAAACGCCCTATCCGCCTACCGGGCGTCGCCTGGGCGCGGTCAACGCCCAGGTGACGCTCTTCCGCAGGACGTCCAGCAGCGGGTTCCATGGGTGACCGTCACCCGGCGTGACCAAGGCACGGTGGGTGGCCGGTATCCGGTCCGGGAACCGGACTGGGAGCTGACCGAGCCTCCGTCCGTCGCGGTGCGAAGTCCGGTTCGGCTCGGCCAGTTCGGGGTGCTGGCTGATCCCTTGAGGAGGACAGAGCTGATGTTCGAGAGGTAGTGAGGCGATGATGGTGATCTACTCCTTTCCACCCACACAACAACTTCAGCCGGTCGACGTCCTGCACCTGGCGTGCAGCGACCGGGCCCCGTATCTGGCCCGGGAGGCTGTCAGCGCGTGGCTGGGGCCCGGCCATCCAGCTCGGGAGATCGCGGTGCTGGCGGCCTCGGAGCTAATCACCAACGCCGTCCGCTACGCCGACACCAGCCGCACCGGCGGCAGCAGCGGGAACGGCGAGGGTGATGGTGAAGGCGGTCAGGGCTCGATCACGCTCAAGTTGTGTCAGGGCACCGACTACCTGCGGCTGGGCGTCACCGACTCCGGCTCGTCCTGCTCCAAGCCATCCGCCATCCCCCTCCAAGAACCGAGCCTCAACGCCGAGTGCGGTCGGGGGTTGGCGATTGTGCAGGCGCTGTCGCATAACCGGTGGGGCAGTTTCCGGCTGCCTGTAACCGGTGGGCGCGTGGTGTGGTGCCATCTCGACCTCGACCCGACCCCGGCTCAGATCGAGGAGTTGTTCCGCGCGCCGGTGTAGCCGGCCACCCTCGCTCATCGCGTTCACGGCCGTACTGGCCTCCAAGACATACGGAGACGCATCGTGCGCCGTCATCACCTGTTCATGCTCGTCCCGGTGTTCATCACGGCCGGGTTCGTCGGCTGGATCACCGCCGCGCCCGGCAGTATCCCGATGCCGGTGACGGTGGCGGTGCTCGTCGTCGGGCGAGCCTGTTCGCAGGTGTCGTGCTCGGGCGCCGGTGGCGGCTGCGGCGTAAGGCGCTCAACGGCCGTTCGTTGTTCGGCCCCTGAATCACACTCATCCCATCCGGTTCCGTGTCTTCGCATGTTTCGTTTCGTGAAATGGAGTTCGTCGTGTCCCGTCGTCATCTGATCAATGGGCTGCTGGTGGCGTTCACCGCCGCTTTCGCGACCTTCTCCGTGGTGGCTCCGGCCGGGGTGGTCCGGCCGGTGGCGGTGGGGGTGCTCGGACTGATCGTGGCCTGGGTCGTCGCGGTGGTGGTGTGGGCTGGTTATGTCGTGTGGCGGCGTCGCAAGCAGAACCAGCCGTCCGCCTGAAGATCGCCCTCCCGGAATACCGCCGCCGCCGTACGCGGCTGCCTGCCCCGTCCCTTTCCCCTCTCCTGACCGTCCTCCGGAGTCGACCATGTCCGATCCCGTCCCCTCGGCGATAGCCGAGCAGGCAGCCCTCTACCTAACCGAGCTGCAGCGAGTGTTGCAGGCGCGGGGTTTACTCGCGCGGATGCTAACCGATGCTGGGCGGTTGCCGCGTCTGCGGGTGATCAACCCGGAGGCCGCCTCCCTGGCCGAGGTCGTGTCGGCTTCGCCGCGGGAGGGTGAGTGGTTGTTCTGGTGGTCGTGGGCAGGGCCGATCGTTGAGGTGGCCTACCCGGACCGGGCGGCCGAATGTGTGGGGCGGGTGTTGGCGGTGGCGGCCCCGGACACCGTCTGACCGGCACGGGGTCATGCTGACCGGGGCCGGGTGCTGTCGGCCCCGTGTCGCGGGCCCTGTCGTGGCTGTCAGGGGCCGGGACCGGCGGCCCTAAGCCCTGTCACTACGGTGACCCGTTCGTGTGGGGCGGGGACGTGGGTGGCAGCGCCCTGACCCGCGCCCCTCCGACTTGGGGTGTCTGGCGGTGGCATCCCAAGCCGGGGGCCGGGGTGGGTGAGGGCAATCTGAATGGCTTCTCGGATGGGACACCGGGTGGTGGGCGACCGTGGCCGGTGTCCTGTTCGAGTCCGAGGTGGCCGCGTGGTGTGCAGCGCGTGGTCACCGGTGGTGGCTGGCTGCGTCCGGCAGTCGGCCACCCGCCTGTGCGGCGATCACGCGGGTCCCCCGCTCGCGTCGGATCGCCGCCCGTGGGGCGGTCCTTCACCTGGGAGGGAGCCATCGCGAACGCCGACTCCGCGATGGGAGGGGCCGCCCCTCTTCAACCGAAAGTGAACCAACGAGATTGCCGAAGGCTTCTCGGGAACGCGACCAGAGGGCGGATGCGTAGGCCCGCCTGGCCGTATTCCCGAGAACCGGGTGGCCGCGAGCGCCTCTTGCAACCGCGGGCGCGGTCACCGGGTGGCTGGCCGGATAGCCGAGGAGGTCTGGTCAGCCACCCTCCGGGAACGACCGGGTGGTTCCCCTTCCGCCCGGTCAACCGGTGGGCGGCCCCCTCCTATGCGCTGGTGCGGAGCGCGGCTGCACAGGCCGTGAGGCGCGGAAGGGGGCCGCCCGCCCTTTGAGAACTTCATGATCGTCCGGTAGTGGCACGCTCCCAGTCATCGCGGGTGCCGCTACCGGACCCGGACCCCTCCGGCGGGCGGGTTGCGCGCAGGCAACCGTGCCCGTCAAGGGGGAGGGGAGGTGGCTGCTCGGGCCTCCGCTGTGCGGAGAGCAGCCACGCCCCTTGGCTGACCGTCCTGGAAGCCCGGTCGGCCGACGCTGATGGTCTGGTGTAGCCGCTGACTCACCAGGCCGTGGGCGGGCGGCTCCAGCAGCGTCACACGAGTGTGGGATCCGGGGCCCGCACACGAACGCTGGAGCCGCCACCCCGGGACTCTATGGAAACGTCCGGCAGCGGTGGCGCTACCTCCCTCGTGCCCTGCTGCCGGACCCTTGGGGCGTTCGGGACGTAGCGCAAGGCGGGGAGTCTTCTTCCCCTATGGGCCGCTCATCCCGTCCCGAAGCCCTCTCCGTTCCCGCTGCGGGGGAAGGGAGAGAAGAGGAAAGGGGAGGTAGGTCAGCGCACGCTGACCCACCTCCCCTTCTCCGACCTAGTTGGTGGGCAGGTGGATCACCGTCCCACCGGCCTCGCCGGATGCCGCACCCTTCGCTCCTGCCCGTGTGCCCTGGCGAGTGGGTGGTAGCGGCCGGGGCGCGGGTGCGGGTGTCCCGGTCAGGAACGCGGCCGTCGCCTCGGCCGCGGCAGCAGCCGCTTCCGGGTAGACGCTGATGTAGGTGTCGCGGGTGAACGACGCCGTGCGGTGCCCGAGCGCTTTTTGCACCAGGACGGCATCCGCCCCGGCCGCGAGCATCGCTGTGGCCGCCAGATGCCGCAGGTCATGCAACCGGATCGGTGGCAGCCCGGCCTGGTAACAGATCGCGTAGAAGCGATCCGTCACATACTGCGGATGCAGAGGCCGGCCGATCTCGTCGGTGAAGACGAACCCGGACTCCACCCAGTCCGCTCCCGCGGCCAGCCGCTCCCGCGCCTGCCGCCGTTCGTGCTCCTTCAGCCAGGTCATCGACTCGGCGTCGACGGCTATCTCCCGGTCGCTGGCATCGGTTTTCGGGGTGCTCTGGATGGGGTCCCAGCCGAGCTGGGTGATCTGCCAGTGAATCCCGATCCGTGACGCCTGGTAGTTCACATCCGGTTTGCGGATACCGACGCCCTCCCCCCGGCGCAGGCCGTTGATCGCATACAGCCGGTACAGGGCGAACAGGCGATCCTTTCGGGCGTAGGTGAGGAACTGCTGGGTCTGCTGCGGGGTCCACACCATCACCGGTGAGGGACGCGGCGCACCGATGTAGGCGACCACCGGGTCGACCCGCTTACCCTCTTTGCCTCCCTTGGCCTCGCGTGCCCGCTTGAGCAGGTCCAGGTGGGCGGCGTGGTCGAGGCGCCACTGGGCGACCCGCTCCTCGGTCCACACCAGCGCCTTGGGCCGGGAGGCCGCAACGAGTTCGACGACGGCGGCCGGGTTGAAGTCCAGCAACCGGTCCTGCCGGATGGCGATGTTCAACGCATGCCGCAAGGTGGCGCGGATGCGGTGCATCGTGGTCGGGCCGACCGGACGCCGATAGCGCACCGCCCGTACACGGGCCGGATCGCCGCTGGCGCGTTCGGTGGCGATGATGTCGTTGAACTCCTCGATCGCGTCGAACATGCCCGCGACGTCCGACACGCGGAGCCGGTCCAGCCGGATGTCCCCCAGGTACGGGATCAGATACAGCCGGATGTGCGACTCGTACGAGCGCCGGGTGGTGGGCTCGATGGCCCGCTTGCGTTTGAGGAACTCTTCCAGCCACTCGCCGACGGTGATGTGCCGGTTCAGATCTTGATGGGTGCGGACTTTGCGCCGTACTTCTTCGGTGTCGGGAAGCTGCATGGTGGCCTTGAGCACCGACAGCATCAGCGCGGTGATCTGCCTGCGGACGGCGGGGTCGGGGTCGAGGGCGAGCAGGCCGCGGGCGTGATCCAGCTCCGCCTCCGCGTCCTCCAAGGTGAGGAAGCCGCGCCGCCGTAGCGGGGTGCGGCGCTTGCCGTCGGCGTGCGCGGGGAGTTCGAGCTGGTAGGCCCAGGTGCCGTGGGTCGAGCTCCACCGTTTCCCGCCGTTGGCGTGCGTGGTGCGCAGCTTCGGACACGTCTTGCCGATGTTCTTGCCGGTGTCGGGATCGATGCAGGCGCAGATCTTGTGCGTGGTGCCCTTGGCGACGGTCGGCTCCTTACCGGCCTTCGTCGTGCACGGGTTGTTGGCCATCGTGATCATCCGTCCTGTCCTTCTTGTCCTGCCGGACGGCTGCTGCTGTCCGGGCTGGGTGTGATCGCGTCGTTGTGTTGTTCGGGGTGGTCGAGCAGCGCCCGGAGCCCGCGTATCGGTACGGCGTATCGGCCGCCGATGCGCAGCACCCGGCACGGGAACGCGCCCGCTTTGGCGAGCTGGTAGGCCTTGGTGCGGCCGATGCCGAGCAGCCGCCCGGCCGCCAGCAGGCTCACCACCTCCGGCCGTCCGGCCGTCTCTGCGTCGAGGGGCTGGTTCGGGGTCGTGCTGGTCATGCGTCACCTCCATGCGCGTGGATGGATAGGGGCCGGTCGGGGCGCGCGGGATGCGCGACCCGTGCGGCCGGGCGGGCTGTGGCAGGGCGCTTCGCCGCCATCCCGGCCCCGCCCGGTCACCGGGCCGGGGTGTGGCCGTCCCGTTGGCGGCGGGCCGGTCACAGCCCCGGCATGCCGGGGTTCGATGCGGGGTTGGGGTTGGGGTTGGGGTTGGGGTTGGTGGCGGCGGTATCGACGCCCACCTTGTTGGCCCGTGTCAAGCGAAGTCCGCAGGTCAGGGCTCGAACCCCTGTTCGCGGCCCGCATCCGGATCAGGAACAGGGGCCCATGGGGCGCTACTCCAGTTCGCGGCCCTCGCGGAGGTGGGAGCCAGGGGCGGCCGGCCCCGGTCGAGCCGTCGGTGGGAGCGCGAACACCAGGAGGTCCTCGTGCGCCACCGCGTGGATGGGCACACCGCGTGCCCAGGCCTTGCGGGCCTCGTGGAGCTGAAAGAAGCTCGCCCGGTTCAGCAGGACGCCGTCGCCGATCCCGCACAGCAGGCAGGCGATCCGGTCGGCGAACACCAGCCCCGCCTGCCGAGCGACCTGATGGACATGGCCGGGCAGGTCGACCAACTCACCCCGCACCCGGTAAGGCCGCACCGTGACCGCCACCACCCCGCCCGGCCGCAGCAGTTCCACGCACCCCGTGAGGATGCGGCCGAACCCCTCCAGCAACTGCGGGAGTAGCTGGTGGGCGAGGTTGCCGCGATCGGCGGAGTAGTACTGGTTCCACTTACGCACCCCCGGTTGGCCGGAATCGCGGGTGGAGCGGATGTGGCCGTGGGTGTAGGCGCCGTACGGCGGCGAGGTCAGCACCAGCGCCGCCCGCCCGGCCAGGTCCGGCAGCAGGCAGGCGATGTTGCGGGCGTCCCCGGCCACCACCCGGCCGAACCCTTCCGCGCCCTGCTTGCGGGCGTAGGCGAGGTTGGCGACCGCCAGGCGCGCCCATCTCTCCTCGTACTCCACACCCGCAGCGTGCCTGCCCAGATGCGCGGCCTCGACCAGGGTGGTGCCGATCCCGCACATCGGATCGACCACCAGCTCACCCGGCCGGGTGTAGGTGCCGATCACCCGGGCGGCGATGGACGGCAGCATCTTGCCCGGATGCCGCATCGACTCCGGCACATACCGGCCTCGCCGCTGCACCCGCGAGGGCTGCTGACCGGTCGCCCACACCGACTCCGTCATCGTGGCGTGCGTCTGCTCGGTCATCAGTGAGCACCTCCAGCCTTCGCCGCGGAGGTCGCTGCGTGCGCACGTGAGCTCGAAGGCATGGTCAGTTTGCGGAAGAGCAGCACGTCGCTGTGCGCGGGTGCGCTCGCCGCCGACCCGGCGCACTCCGGCCGTTCCTGCCAGGTGTCCAACTTGCCGCGTTCGCAGAAGCGACGGCTGCTGGAGGCGGGCCGGCGCAGGGCGATGATGTGCTGCAGATACACCAGCCCGGCCGCGCGTGCCTGGGTGATGATCTGCGGCAGCGGGTCGGGCGCGCCGTCGGCGCGGTGGCGGCTGGTGATCACGGCCAGGTGCCCGCCCGGCTTGACCAGCCCGGCAGCCGTGGAGATGTCGTAGAGCAGGGCGTCTTCGGCCGAACATGGGTACTCGGGGCTGTGCTGGTTGCACAGTTGCTCCGACACCACCAGCCCGGCGCTGCCGGTCAGGTCGGCCAGCAGCGGTGGGGTGTCCGCGCCTGGCGCGTCGGTGATGCGTGCGTCGACCCTGTGCAGGTCGTAGTCCGGGTGCATTCGGGCCAGCCGCGTCCAGGTCACCCCCGCGTCTCCCGCGAAGGTGTAGATGGCCACCGGCAGGCGGCCAGCCGTCAGCGCGGCCGAAACGACCTGGTGGTCGCTGGCGGTCAGGTGGATGACTCTCTCGCCTATGCGGGTGCAGGCGGCGATGAGGTGGCGGGCCAGCGGGCCGCTGACCGGGTGGCAGCAGCCTGCTTGGCAGGTGGCGTCCGTTTCGCAGTCAGCGGCGGCCAGCCACACCGTCAGCGGCAGATGCCCCCGCGCCGGGTCCGACACCTCGCGGTTCACCGTGAGGTCGCCGCGCGGATCAGGGGTCAGTACGGCGGGTGCGCCGTACTCGTCGTAGAAGTCGTAGTCGAATGTGACGCGGTGGTTGATGGGCTTGGTCATTTGGGTGTGGCCCGAGCACCGGGTCACTGATCCCTGTCACTTATCCAAATACCTGCCGCCAGGGTCGAGTTGGGACGGGCCGTCAAGCAAAGATCGCGTCATGCCGGTCCGTACCGCGCTCGACCCGGCCCCCCGGCTGAGGTGTCACTGAAGGGCCTCTTCCTCGGTTGTTCACAGGCTGTGGACGGTCTGTGGCGGCGGTGTCGCCTGCCAGATCATCGAGGCCATTCCGGCATCCGATCGGGCGCATTACCGCACCTCACATCTGCCATTCACCCAACGTGTCCGCTCGATTACACCCATACTGGTGCGGCGTGCGGGTCGGATGCTGGAGGGGGGTCCGACCCGTTGGGGGCGTCCTGGCCCCGGCCGTCGTTCGCGCCGGGCCAGCGCCCCACCTCATCGCGGCTCCGGCCGCCAGCCCCACCCCACAACTGGCACTGTTTTCGCAGGTCACAGCGTTTTCGGACAGATTCCGGGCAACGCCCGGCGGGGGCGGCATACGCTGAAAACAAGCCCCTGCACGGATGAGGCCACGGGAGGTGGACGGGTTGCCGAGCCGTAAGGATGAGCTGGCCGAACGCCGTTTGGCCAAGCTGGTCGTTCAGGTGAAGGCGATGATGGCCGCCAATCTGAAGCCGGAGTACGGCGGCTTCTACGGCCAGCTTCTGCTCGCCCCGGACGCGGTGGCGGAGCTGGGTGAGTGGCCGAGGTCCGCAAGGCCGCCCGTGCCGCCGGGCGGCAGCTCGGCTGGAAGGTCCGCACCCACCTAGGCGAGGACGGGACGCTACTGGTGATGGATAGCCGCGACGCCCCCTCAGAGATCCGGATGCTGGCCGCCCACCGCGCGGCCGAGGCCACCGCCGCCCTCCTCACCGGCGCCCAGAACGAAGCCCGCATGCGCCGCACCAGCCAGCCCACCTTCCCCGGCCAGCCGGATGACGAGCCCGGCCAGGACCTCTGAACACCTGTCCGACGGCCGTCGAGCGCGATGACGGTGCCGCAGGTGATCGTCGACCGCGCGTGAAGCGGGCCGCCCCCAGTTCAGGGCGTCTACCCCTTTGACGCAAGCTTGACCCGAGAATCTTGGACGGGTCCGGTTCTCGCAGGTCAGCGCCGGTTTCCGCGCCCAGCATCGCGGAGGGCCGTCTGCCGCCGCCAGCCGTGCCCACGCCGCACTTTTCGGCGTTTTCGCAGGTCATGCATGGTTTCGGAGTATGGGCTAACGCTGTGTGATCTTTGCCGTGCCCGATGTCTGATCATTTTCTGTGGGTTTCTTGTACGGGCGCTCTGACCGGATGGCGACGTCTCAACCGCCTCTCCGCATCGGGAGCGTCGCCCATGTTCCACACCTCGGTCCACCTCTCCACGGCCCCCACCCCGGCCACCACCCCCGCGACCTTGACGGCCCCGGCCACCACGCCCGCACCCCTCACGAGTTCGCTGCCGCTGGATGTGGCCGGGCACGCCTTCGACCTGCTCATGCGCGGCCCGCAACCACTGTCGGTTGACGGGGCCGCCCTCGGTGAGGGGCTCCCGGCCCGGCTGATCCCGCTGGATGAGCTGCGGCAGCTTCTGCTGCGCCGGTCCTGCACGCGCACCACCCGCGACCACGTCTGGCGGCACCTCATCACCCAGGCCCGCGCCCACCGGGGCGCGTGGATGGTGGCCGCCGTCGCGCTGGCTCGCCCGATGCTGGGCCGCCTGGTCACCGCCCTCGCCACCAAGCTCCCTACCGAGCACACCGACCATCCGGACCGGCTCGCCCGGATGGACCAGGAAGACCTCGAAGCCGAGATCCTGACCGCCTTCATGGAAGCCCTCATCCGGGTCAACCTGGCCTGGTCGCATCCGCTGCTGCGGCTGTCCCGGCTGACCCAGTTCACCGTCCTGCGGGCACTCGCGGTCGAGCCGCCGCGCCTGCTGGACGACCCCGACCAGCTCGACCATGCCGAGAACGGGCAGCAGACGCTCGCCTACCCGGCCGGCCACCCCGACCTGCTGCTCGCCCAGGCAGTCGCCGAAGGGGTCATCACCCAGGCGTCGGCGGAGCTGATCGGGCTTACCCGGCTGGAGGGCATCGCGCTGTCGTCCTACTGCCGCCGCCGTGGCCTGCTCTACTGCACCGTTCTCAAGCGCCGTCAGCGCGCGGAGAACGCGCTCTACCAGGCGATTCTCGCCCGCCGCCTGTAGCGATCGGACCGGGCGCCAGCGCGCGTTCGCGAGCAAAGTGCGCGCAAAGTCCGCTGGCTCCGATGTCTGATCTCGGCTCTTCGACCAGGTCTTTGGACAAGTGAAGGCAGCGCGGATTTAGGGGCGCCGAGCCCGGCAGCGGGACCGTGCCTGGTTACCGGTCCCTGTCACCCGGCCCAGCCCACCCACTCCGCCCTCGAAGGAGGACGCCCACCCGGCCCCGCCGCCGGGCTCGGCCCCCTCCGCGCCGCCTCCACCACCGCACCACCCGCACCAGAACTTCCGGGGGACAGCCCATGACCCGCCCACGCCGCACCACCACCTCGCAAGCCCACAGCCTCAAGATTGCGCTCGCCGCGCTGTTCGTCCTCGTCACAATCGCCCTGGGCATGCTGCTCAGCTACGCCCTCGCCCACGCCACCACCACAACGGTCACCGTCTCCGGCCAGGTGCTGGCCGCGCCGCCGGACTCGCTGAACACGGTGATCGACAACCTGCGCAACGTCATCGTCGGCCTGCTCGTGGCCCTGGCCACCCTCTTTCTGACCGTCGCCGGGGTTCGCTACATCTTGGCCGGTGGCGACCCCGGCGAGGTCGAGGCCGCGAAGAAGGGCCTGCGCTATGCCGGGCTCGGCTATGGCGTCGCCGCTCTGGCCCCGCTGCTGGTGACCATCCTCAAAGGCATCGTGGGGGCAGAGTGAACCGCCTCCATCAGAGGCGACGACCGCGCAGACGGGCAGGCTGGCTGCACCGCGCGTTTCTCGTCTGGGCGCTGCTCACGATGACGGCCATCGCGAGTTCCGTTGCGACGTCCACCCCGGCCATCGCCGACCCCGCGCCCACGCCGTCACCCACAACGAGCGCCAGCCCGAAGCCGTCGCCGCAGGTGACCTGGATTCCACCCGCCGCACCATCCACCACCTCGCCGTCAACACCGGGCGGGGTGGCCGAGTGCGGGTGGATGGATGTCGGGTGCAAGCTCAACCAGGCGATGAACGGCTGGTTCACCGGCCTGGTCACCGACGCCATCCAGCCCGCCTTCGTCCTGGTCGGCAGCGCCCTGCTCGCCGCCCCGCCTCCGCTGATGCTGGAGCGCGTCCGGGAGCTGAACAGCCACGTGCGGTTGATCGCGAACGCGCTGCTGGTGTTGATGGTGCTGGCGGCCGGGGTGATCGTGATTGCCTATGGCAGCACCTCGGGCCTGTCGACCACGCCCGGCGAGGTCCTCCCTCGCCTGGTGATCGCGGTCATCGCTTTGAACGCCTCGTTGACGATCTGCCAGTACGCCATCGAGTTGGCCAACGCGATGGTCGCCGCGCTGCTCGGCGACGGCGTCGACGCCACCCGGACCGGGAACCTCATCGCCGCCAAGGTCGACGGCCTGATCAAAGACCCGAAAGGCATCGTGCTGTTCCTGGTGCTGCTGATCGCGGTCGCGGTGGTGATGGGGTTCCTGCTCGCCTTCATCGGCATCATCCGCATCACCCTGCTGCTGTTCCTCATCATCGCCGCGCCCCTGGCCCTGCTGTGTCATGCGCTGCCGCAGACCGAGGGCGTCGCGAAGTTGTGGTGGCGGTGCGTCTTCGGGCTGCTGGCCATCCAGGTCCTGCAAGCCATCGGTCTGATCTTGGCGTTCAAGCTGCTGCTCACCGACTCGGCCGCTGCTTATCCGCTTGCCCCCGCCAATCCGAGTACCGGGGATGCGATCGAGGCGATGATGCGGCCGACCGCCAACCGGGCGCTAGACATTCTGATCTTGATCGGCGTCTTGTTCGTGCTGATCAAGATCCCTGGTTGGGTGGCCCGCACCATTTGGCAACAAGGCCAGCCGAACATGCTGAAACGGCTGATCAAGGCCGTGATCATCTACAAGACCCTCGGTGCTGCCCGTGCCCTTGGCCAAGGCCGACGTGCAGCCGCCGCCGGCAAAGGGGCCACGGCAGCCGCGCACCGGCACGGCGGGCCAGGCCGAGGCAAGGGCCGTGGCGGCGCTGGCCCGAAGCTGGGCGGCCCGAACAAACCTCAGCGCCCCGGTCCCCACTCATCGACGGGAGCCGCCGTGCCCAACCGTTCACCGGCCTGGCAGCAGCTTGAACTCCCGCTCAGCCTGCCCGCTCACGCCCCGGCCGCGCCGACACCGGAAGCCACCGCCGCCTCGGCGAGACGGGCGCGGCAGGGCACCCAACTCGCGCTGCCGTTCCCCGTCACCCGCGTCCCGCGCCCACCCACACCACCCGGCGCGTCCAGGGCCACGACATCGGCTTCGGGGCCGTGGATTCGCCCCCGGCCGCCGTGGGTGCAAGACCGGCTCCCCGGCATGCCCACCCGCCAACCGCGCCCCGGCCAGCTCCGCCTGCGGCTCGACCCGCCACCCCGCCGCACCCCGCGCCAGCCCAAAGGGGGGAACCGATGAAACACGACGCCGAGCCGCCGCCGCTGCTGGCCCGCATCCCGGCCAACATCAACCAGCCCGACAAGATCGCTTACGGGCTCACCATCCGCCAGCTCCTCATCGTCGCCTTGACCGGTGGGATCGCCGCCGCCGTCTACTACCTGCTCCACCGGCTCCTGCCCGTGGTCATCCTGGCGGCGATCCTGCTGCCGCTCGTCGCCTTGGGCATCGCCATCGCGCTCGGACGGCGGGACGGGCTGAGCCTCGATCGGTTCGCGCTGGCCGCACTGCTGCACGGCCGGGCCAACAAGCGGCTGGTGGCCGCGCCCGATGGGGTCACAGGGCCGCCTCGGTGGTGTCGCCTGCGCGGCAAGCTGCCCGCCCCGTTGCGGCTTCCGGTGCGGGCGATCCACACGGACGGTGCGCTCGAACTCACCGACGGCGGCGTCGCCGTGCTGGTGGAGACCGGCACGTTGTCGTTCCACCTGCGCACCACGGGCGAGCAGGCCGCTCTGGTTGGCGGGTTTGGCCGGTGGCTGAACTCGCTGGAAGCGCCCGTGCAGTTGCTGGCCCGAGCCCGGCTGGCCGACCTGACCGGCCTGGTCGAAACCATCGACGCGCGAGCCGACGAGCTGCCGCACGCGGCGCTGGCCCAGGCGGCGCGCGAGCACGCCGCCTACCTGGTCGACCTGAACACCTCGCGCGAGCTGCTGACCCGCCAGGTCCTCGTCGTGCTCCGCGACCACCCCGCCCGCAGCCGAGGACGGCGCTCGGTCCGGCGCGACGCCTCGGCCGCGGTCGTCTTGCGCCGCGCCGCAGAAGCCGAACGCGCCCTGGCCGCACTCGGCATCACCACCCGCGTTCTGGACGCCGATGAGTCCGCCCAGGCGCTCACCGAGTGCCTCGACCCCGGAGCCGCGCATCCCGCCGGCCAAGCCCTGCCCGACGAACTCATCACCTCCGCCTCGACCAGGAGTACGTCATGAAACTGCGCCGCCGCACCCGCGATCACGAGCCCGGTGTCCTGGCCCATCCCGCTGCTGTCGGTGTGGGCGTGCGGACCATCACGCTGCCCGGTGCCGTGTCCGCGTCGTTCGCGGTGGCCGGCTACCCGCGCGAAGTCGGCGCAGGGTGGTTGGAACCGCTGCTCACCTACCCCGGACACCTCGACGTCTCCTTGCACATCGAACCCATCCCGCAGCAGGTCGCCGCGATGCGGCTCCGCCGCCAGCTCGCCCGCCTCGAATCAGCCAGCCGCGCCGACGCCCAGCACGGCCGCCTCCAGGACTTCGCCGCCGAAGCCGCCGCCGATGACGCCACCGACCTGGCCGACAGCCTCGCCCGAGGCCACGGCCGCCTGTTCAAGGTCGGCCTGTATCTGACCATCCACGTCCCAACAGAGCCAGAGCTGGCCGTCGAGGTCGAACGCGTGCGCACGCTCACATCGTCACTGCTGCTCGATGCGCAACCGGCCACGTTCCGCGCCTTGCAGGGATGGACCACGACATTGCCGCTCGCCGTCGACTCCCTGAACCTGACCCGCACTTTCGACACCACGGCGCTCGCGGCGAGCTTCCCGTTCACCTCGCCTGATCTCGTGAGCGAGGTGAGTGAGAGCAGCGTGTTGTATGGGCTGAGCGCCACCGGCACCGGGGTCGTCCTGTGGGACCGCTACGGCCAGGACAACCACAACTCCGTCGTCCTCGCCCGGAGCGGGGCGGGCAAGAGCTACTTCACCAAACTCGAAACTCTCCGCCTGCTCTACCAAGGGGTCGAGGTCGCGGTCGTCGACCCCGAAGACGAGTACGCACGCCTCGCGCGAGCGGTCGGCGGCACCTGCCTGCACCTGGGCGCGGCCGGGGTCCGGTGGAACCCGTTCGATCTGCCCGCCAGCCACGGCCCGCGTAATGACGTGCTCGCCCGTCGGGCGATGTTCCTGCAGACCCTGATCGCCACCATGCTTGGCGGCCCGCTCAGCGCTCAGACCCGCGCCGTACTGGACTCGGCGATTTTGGCCACCTACGAGGCTGCCGGAATCACGCGCGACCCGGCCACGTGGACCCGGCCCGCACCCCTGCTCGCCGATCTGGTCACCACCCTTACCGAAGCTCAAGGCGGGGAAGGCGGCGAGTCTGCAGGAGCCGAGCTTGCCGCGCAGCTCGCCCCCTACGTCACAGGCTCCTACCGCGCCCTCTTCGACGGGCCCACCACCACCCAACCCGCCGGGCACCTGACCGTCTTCTCCCTGAGGGACCTGCCGGAGGAGATGAAGGCGGTCGGCACCCTGCTCGCCTTGGACGCGATCTGGCGGCGGGTGGCCAATCCCCGCGACCGCAGGAAGCGGCTGGTCGTCGTGGACGAAGCCTGGCTCCTGATGAAGGAGCCCGAAGGGGCGAGGTTCTTGTTCCGGATGGCCAAGGCCGCCCGTAAGCACTGGGCCGGGCTCGCCGTCATCACCCAGGACGCCGCGGACCTGCTCGGTAGCGAGTTGGGGCAAGCGATCGTGGCCAATGCCGCCAACCAGATCCTCCTCCGTCAGGCGCCGCAGGCCATCGGCGCGGTTGGCGACGCCTTCGACCTGACCGACGGCGAACGCCAGTTCCTGCTCACCGCCGAACGCGGCGAGGCACTCCTGGTGGCCGGGCCGGCGAGCCGAGCCGCCTTCCACATCATCGCCTCACCCGCCGAAGCGGCCCTGGTCACCACCGACCCCGCCCACCTGGCCGAACTCGACCAACACCCCGAGCTCGGCCAAACACCTGCGCCACCGCCTGTGCCGACCACCTTCACCGCCACCACCAACACCAACCACAACAACCACGACGATGAGGAAGGCGACCCGCTATGAACCACCCGATAAGCACCGGCCCCGAGAGCCCGTGCCTGCTGTGCGGGATCGACGAACACGACGTCCAGAAGGCCCTCGATTTCCTGGCCGAGCTGCCCGCCCGGCTGCCGGAGTTCGCCCTCGCCTACGGCCCCTACCTTGCCGCTGCATGGGCCATCATCTGGACGGTGGTGCGTGGCGTGCGTTACCTGCTCGGCTGGGCGCACCACACCGACATGACCCCGCGAGCCAGGTTGATCGAGATCTCCTCGCCGCCGCGCAGCGACCCCGAGGGGGCGCTGGTGTTGTGGCGGCAACTCGTCGGGCTGCTGCGGCCCGCCTGGGCGCGGTTCTTCACCGGGCAGCCGCACCTGGTGTGGGAGTACCACGGCAGCGACGCCGGAGTCCGCATCCGGCTGTGGGTGCCCGGCACCGTACCGCCCGGCATCGTGGAGAAAGCCATCCAGGCCGCCTGGCCCGGCGCGACCACCACCACCTCGCCAGCCACCTCACCGCTGCCCGAAGGCGCGCCGGTCGCGGGCGGCAGGCTGGTGCTGGCCGGGCCCGAGCATTTTCCGCTCACCACCGACCATGACCACGACCCCGCCCGCTCCCTCCTGGAAGCGATGAGCGGCCTGCGCGAGGGCGAGCACGCCGTCGTGCAGATCCTCGCCCGCCCCACCACCGGCCGCCGCCTCCGGCACGCCTACCGCGCCGCCGCCCACCTACGCGGAGGCGGCAGCCGCAACCAGCTCGGCCGACTCTTCGACGCCATCCTGCCCATGCCTGCCGACTCGCACGACCGTCACCGGTCCGGCGAGCTGGCTCGCGACTTCCCCGAACGGGCGGAGCAGGTGCGGGTGATTCTCGCGAAGGCCGGTCAGCCTCGCTATGAGGTGGCCATCCGCTACGCCGTCTCCACCAGCCGCGCACCTGTCTCCGCAAGTACCTCGGAGGGTATTGCTCAGGGCCGCGCGAACACTTCTGCTCTGCTCCGCGGGTGGCTGCGAGGTCAAGCCCACACTCTCGCCGGCGTCTTCGCCCTCTTCACCGGCAGCCACCAGTACCTGCGCCGAGCCCGCCTCTTCCGGCCCGCCCGCGCGATCAGCTCGCGGCGTCTCGACCGCGGCTATCTGCTGTCCGTCTCGGAGCTGGCCATGCTCGCGCACCTGCCGTGGGACATCGACGCCCCCGGCGTCACCCGCGCCGGAGCCCGCCCCGTCGCGCCGTCCCCGGCCGTACCCCGCAACGCGGCGAACGGGGCCGTACGCGTCCTGGGGGACGCCGACAGCGGCCCACGACGGTCCGTCGCGCTACCGGTACAGGACGGGCGGCACCACACCCACGTGCTCGGCGGCACCGGCGTCGGCAAATCCACCCTGCTCGCGAACATGGTCCTGGCCGACGCAGCCGCCGGGCGGGGAGCGCTGGTCATCGACCCGAAGGGCGACTTGATCACCGACATCCTCAATCGCCTCCCCGAGCGAGCGGTCGGCAAGACGGTGGTGTTCGATCCGCAGGACCCGGCTCCGCCACCGTCGATCAACATCCTCGCCGGGCACGACCCGGCCTTCGCCGTCGACTCCGTGGTGACCATCTTCCACCGCTGCTTCTCCACCGCCTGGGGACCACGCGTGGACGATCTCCTGCGTTCCACGTGTCTCACGCTCACCTCGGTCCTGGGTCGCAAGGCGACCTTGGCGGATGTGCCGAGGTTGCTGACCGACTCGGCGTTCCGTACCCGGACCACGGCCGAGCTGCGCGATGAGCTGCTGGCCGGGTTCTGGCAGTCCTACGAAGCCCTCACCCCGGCCGGGCAGGCCACCGTGATCGGGCCGGTCATGAACAAGCTGCGCGCCGTGCTGTTGCGGCCGTTCGTGCGGCAGGCGCTGGCCAGCCCGGACACCACCATTCCCATCGGCCAGCTCCTCGACCGGGGCGGCCTGGTGCTCGCGCGCTTGCCGAAGGGCATCTTGGGCGATGACGCGGCCCGGTTGTTCGGCTCCATCCTGCTGGCCCACACCTGGCAGGCCACCACCCGCCGCTCCAACCTCGCCGAAACCGACCGGCCCGACGCCTCCCTGGTGATCGATGAGTGTCATAACTTCTTGAACTTGCCCGGTCACATCAACGATGTGCTGGCCGAGGCGCGCGGTTACCGGTTGTCTCTGGTGCTGGCGCACCAGCACCTGGACCAGCTCCCTACCGATCTGCGCGAAGCGCTGTCGGCCGACGCGCGGAACAAGGTGTACTTCAACGCCTCACCCAAAGACGCCGGCGAGCTCAAGCACCACACCGCGCCCCTGCTAACGCCGCACGACCTCACCCACCTCGGCGCCTACCAAGCCGCCGCCCGCCTCGTCGTCGACGGCCAGCAGACCTCCGCCTTCACCCTGCGCACCCGGCCCCTGCCCGCTGCCATCCAGGGCCGTGAAGCCGAGATCCGACACGCCTCCCGCCAGCGCTTCACTCACCAAGCAGCGGCCAAGAGATCAGGCCACACAACCGAAAGAACCGGCCCGGCCATCGTCTCGGACCCCAGCCCTTCCTGAACCCGGCCGTCCCCGAACGCGGCCGTTCTCGAATCCGGCCCTTCCTGATCGACGGTTGTCCTCGCCCTGCCCGAACACGGAGGTTCGCCATGCCCGACAAGCCCTGCAACTGCCCTTGCTCTTGCACGCCGACCAATCCGCCCGCTGCCCGCCAGGCGGCCCGCAAGCTGGCCCGGCTCACCATCCAGCCCATCCCGGCATCCCAGCCCCGACTCGACCCCGCCGCCCTGCCCGCACTCGCCGCCCGCCTGACCGAACGCGACTACCAGATCCTCGACCACCTGCACCGCCACCAGGTCCTGACCACCCACCAGATCCAGCGCATGTTCTTCGGCATCGTGCAAGCCACCCGAGCCCGCATGACCACCCTGCTCGCGCTCAACGCCGTCGTCCGCTTCCGGCCCTGGGCCGGATACGGCGCAGGCTCCGCCCCGATCCACTGGGCCCTGGGCAAAGCCGGAGCTCACGTCCTGGCCGCCCGCCGCGAGGTCACCGTGAAAGAGCTCGGCTACGACCCCGACACCAAGGTCTCCGCCTCCTCCCGGCTCCATCACCAAGTCGGCGTCAACGACTTCTTCTCCCGCCTGCACGCCCACGCCCGCCACACCCCCACCACCGCATTGAAAGCCTGGCTGTCAGAAAAGGAGTGCGGCAAACAATGGGGCGACTTGGCCCGCCCCGACGCCTACGGCTGCTGGACCGAGAGCAGCCGCCAGATTGACTTCTTCCTCGAGCACGACACCGGCACCGAACCCCTCAAACGCGTCGCCGCCAAAGTCGACCACTACCGCGACCTCGCCGAGGCCACCCGCTTCTCCACGCCCGTGCTGTTCTGGCTGCCCAACCGCACCCGCGAAACCAACCTGCGCAAGCTCTTCAACGAGGATGACATCCCGGTCGCCACCGCCGTCCACTCCCACAACGGCGACAGCCCGGCCGGACCCATCTGGCTGCCCGCCTTCGCCGAGGCCGGGCAGCCGCGCATGCGGCTGGCCGATCTCGACCAGGGATGGCCCCACCTGACCCTCGGCACAATCCCCGATCAACCTGACACCAGCCAGGACGAGAACGCCTTCCTCGACCGCATCTTCGGCCAAGAGGAGAGCGAGAGGTGAAGACCGCCGCGGCCGGCGCCGCCCTCCTGCTGCTCATCGTCTTGGCGCTTTTCGCAGCCGCCACGAGCATCCTGACCGGCTCGGGCACGCCCGGCGGGGTGGCCTGCGCGATCACACCCGAGATGGTGAGCAGGACGGCGGGCGGGCCGGTCGCGGCCTCCCCGGCAGCTACCGGCCTCGCCTCCACGCTAACTCTGGATGGTGAGCAGCAGACCCATGCCGCGCTGATCGTCCAGATCGCGATGGAACGCGGTCTGCCCGCGCGGGCGGCGGTGATCGCCGTCGCGACCGCTATGCAGGAGTCCAAGCTGCGGAACCTGACCTACGGTCATCTCGACAGCCTCGGGCTGTTCCAGCAGCGCCCCTCCCAGGGGTGGGGGACGCGCGAGCAGGTCCTCGACCCGCGTTATGCCACCGGCACCTTCTATGACCGCCTGGTCAAGGTGAAGCGGTGGGAGCGGCTTCCGCTTACTCAAGCCGCGCAAGCCGTTCAGCTTTCTGGCTACCCCGATGCCTACGCCCAGTGGGAGTCGCTCGCCCAACGCGTCGTTGACGCGCTGGCGGGAACGTGTGTGACCGTCATCCCGGGCGAACGTGTGGCGGCGGTCATCGCCTACGCCCACGCTCAGCTCGGCAAACCCTACGTGTGGGGAGCCGAAGGTCCCAACGCCTTCGACTGCAGCGGCCTCACCATGCGCGCCTACCAGGCCGCCGGAATCTCCATTCCGCGCGTCGCCGCCGACCAATGGCGGTACGGCCCGCCTATCCCACGGGGGCAGGAGCAGCCCGGCGATCTCGCCTTCCTTCGTATGGAAGCCGACGGGCCCGGCCACGTCGGCCTCGTCATCGGAGGCGGCCAGATGATCCACGCACCCAACAAGCGCACCGTCGTCAAAATCGACACCTACCACCGCCATGACTTGATCGGCTTCTCACGCCCGGCCGCCCACGCACGGACCGGCCGGACCGACCCGCGCTAACCCGCCCACAGCCCGTGGCGGCAGGACGGCAACAGGGGCCGGGGCGGGGCCATGGGGGCGGGGGACGCCGTACCGGCCCCCGTAGGGCCGCACCGGGCCCACAGCCGCCCGGCCCATGATGCCTACCCGCCCGACACCGTCACGGCGGCGGGTGACGCCGTGAGCCCGGTGCCGCAGCGACGAAAGTCCGTAGGTGCAGACATAAATCCGCAGGTGAATGGCCTTTTCCTGTTTCTCGAAACTTGTGGTCACGCAGAGCGATGTGGCCGATACTGGCCGGGACATCTCCAGTAGATCCAAGTGAAGGAGCTCCCCATGCCCCCCGTGTCCGCTGTACGGCTCGCCGCGTTCCCGCTCGTCGTCACTCTCTCCGAGTACCCTGACGAGCCGATCAAGATCCGGGCCAAGCACAAGGTGGCCGGCATGCTCCTGCTCGACCGCCACCAGGTCAAGAGCCTCGATCCAAGCTGGAACGTGCCCGGTGCCTACATCCTGCTCGACCGCCCCGATGCCGAGGGCCGGTGGGGAGCCTACGTCGGCAAGGCCACCAACCCCGGCCTCCGCAACCGCGTCCTGCAGCAGCTCAAAGTACGTGGCCACTGGTATCGGGTGCTGGTCATCCGTTATGAGTCCAACGACGATGAGAAGCTGAACAGCGCCGAGGCCGGCTGGCTCGAAGGCGAGATCTACTACTGCCTCGACAGCACCGAAAACGTCGACCTGCACAACCGCAACCGCCCCCAAGACGCCACCCTGTCCATCGAGGACGAGGCCAGCCTGCGCGACTACATGATCCCCATCGAGTCCACGCTCCACCTCATCGGCCACGCCCTCCACCACCGCGACCCCCATGCTCCAGACGACGGCGGCCCTGTCGTTAAGAGGATCAAGCCTGCACCTGCGCCGGAACCACCTCGCTCATTCGTCAGCGTGCTCGGCCTCGGAACCAACCCACCCATTGAGGCCATCATGGAGAAGGGCGCCATGGTCAGGGCAGGTAAGCGTCAACCCCGGGCGACGCCCAAGCCGCCAGGCTCGCCTGTGTGAGCCGGTGGTGCAGGAGGTATGCCCCGGCCAGCGCACTGGAGTTGTGCTGGGCGGGGCATGCCCCCTATGTCACCGGATCAGGCGCTACCTCAGGTGGCCCTGGCCCTTCTCCCCGCCGTGCATCCGGCAGGCGAGTTCCTCCTCGGCCGTCAGCACGATGGCCGATAGCTCGGGTACTTCGGTGGTCAGTGCCTTGTACAGGCGGTGCCAGCCGTCGATGATCAGCATGCCGCCGTTCGGCACGGTGGCCACAATCAGCGGCTCGGACAGATCCGTCTCGGCGGCGTGCTCGCGGTTGATGGAGACCAGCTGGAGCATGCCTGCCCATTCCCGGGATTCGATCCGGCCTTCCGGCGCGCGGCCCTGGGTGAGCTTCTTGGCTTTGGTGATGTCCCATCGCCAGGCCATCATCTGGAAGAACTCCACCCGCGAGCGGTCGGCCCGCCCAGAGGCGGAGATCCTCGTAACCGGCGGCTGCGAGGCGGCGGTGGCACGCTCGCCGCTGGCGGTGCAGTCACTCATGACGTCCCCGCCCGGCCGAGCCGGAGGGAGCCTGCTCGGGCTCCGGGCAGGTCGGTGCGAGGGACATCGCCTGTTCCAGGAAGGTTCGAGCCGCCTGTCGCCGGATCAGGTCCATGGCCCGGTAGAGGTGGATGAAGGTGAACTCGTGGTCGACGTCCGGTGTCATGATGCCGACGGACAGGGAGACATCCGGCGTGCTGTCGTCTTCTTCGAGACAGAAGCTGATCAGGGGCAAGAACCTGGCCAGTGCCTGCCCCTGGTCGCCTCCCGCGTCCCGGATTTTCCGTTCGACCAGCGCCCACCAGGTCCCGAGCGTCTGAGCATGCAGCATCTCGTAGAGCTGCTCGGCCGTAGGCTGCTGCCCCCGGTGGAGCTTTCTGGCGATGCCGTCGATGCTACGCCGCTGCGTCTGGCGGGCCTGCGCGATGACCGCCTCCACCGACAGCGCCTCCTCCCGCGCGGGCGGGGTGGGCGTGACGGGGGTGGGTGTGACGGGGATGGGGGAATCGCCGGGGGTGGGTTCGCCGGTGGTGGGGTGGCCGCTCATGCCGTCGCCTCCTGTCCGGCCGAGCCGGAGGGAGACTGCTTGTGCTCCGCGGAGGAGGCCGGCGCGAGGGAGCCCGCCTGCTCCAGGAAGGTTCGAGCCGCGTCCTGGCGGATGAGGGCCAGCGCCCGGTCCAGGTGAGCCAAAGCCAGCTCCTGCACACTCTTGAGCTCGAGGGCATCGAAGGTGCAGACCGGGTCGCACGGCGCATTGTCCTCCAGGTAGGGGCTGATCCAGGAGACGTACTTGGCGACCGCCTTGGCCGGAGTCAGCCCTCGGCCGATGGGGCTGTAGCGGATGTGCCGGTCGATCATCAGCCACCACCCGCCCACCTTCTGGGAGTGCAGGGTGTCGTAGAGCCGCTCGGCGCTCAGTTGCTCCCCTCGGGCGAGCCGGTGGGCGATGTCGTCGGCGTTGCGCCGCCGCGTCGTGCGGGCCTGTTCGATGATCTCCTCCACCGACAACGCCGGGCTCGGCACGGCGGGGGCGTCGGGCGGGGGTGTGTCCGTGCCGGGGATCGGGGTGGACTCGGGCATGGTCGGAACCTTTCTGTGGGTGGGGAGGCCAGCGCCGGGGTGCGCTGGCGTGGTCGGCTGGTCGTTCACGGCGTGTCCGATGTAGGGGGCTGCGCCGGAACGGGTCCCGGGTGCGTGTGCGGGCCGCTGGGGTGGCGGGGGTCCACGGGCAGGCCGGGCCCCGGATGGTCGGCTTCCTCGCCGGACTCGGCGAGGTGGTGGGTGAGGAGTTCGCCGCTGGCGTTGAGGAAGTCACGGGCGGCCATGCGGGCGGCGTGGGCGAGGGCGTGATCGAACAGGGTTCCCGGCCGTCTGGCGGGGGCTTCGTTGGTCAGGAAGTGGCGGGCCATGGTGCGCACGCGCCGCAACGCGTGGTCGCAGGCCAGCCTCCTCAAGGTGATCTGCCCGTCGACCACGTCCCACCAGGCGCGGCTGGTCTGGGCGTAGGCGGCGGCGAACACCTGCTCGGCGGAGAGAAACTCCCCGTTCTGCAAGGCGGCGACGGCCTCGGCCGCCGCCGTGTAGTAGGCGTGACGGGCGGAGGTGATCTTCTCGGCGGTCAGCTCATCGACCGAGCACCCCGCCTCCTCGACCGGTTCGGCGGCGGTGAGGTTCGAGGCGGGCGCGGCGTTGCCGGTTGTGCCGTACGGGGGAAGGGGGCCGGGTTGGTGAAGGTTGTCCATGGAGGTGGTCCTTTCGTCGGTGACATGGGCTTGCCG
>NZ_JBITHA010000010.1:49395-354460 GCF_044457485.1 Nonomuraea sp. NPDC050540 | reverse complement strand
CGCGCCATGTTCCTGGCCGCGTTCGCTTCCCTGGCCGATCCCGAGAGCCGCGAGTACTACGACAAGAAACGCGCCGAGGGCAAAAAACACAACGCTGCCCTCATCTGCCTGGCCCGCCGCCGCTCAGACGTCATCTACGCCATGCTCCGCGACCGCAAGCCCTACCAACCCCGACGGAAAACCCGAACCCAGCAAGCCCTGGCCACTTGACGAAACCATAGGGACACCCCCGGCTGTCGGGCGGTCGCAAGCCTCAGCGGCCAGCCACCCACGTCCCGGCGACACCCGGGCCCTCCGCGACCCCGGAGCCCCGGCGAGCCGCCGCCGGGCTTTGACGAGCGGGCAGACCCGCCAGTGCCTGGTTGACACCGATGGCGACCACCCTGGCGGCGAGATCTACCCGCTGCCAAGCTCCCGGCTCCCCCGCGCCATTGTCGAACGCGCAGCGATCTCGCAGGTGTTGTCGGATGCGAAGAACTACCCGGCGACGAAATCCCCGATCTTCACGCCCCCGGTCTCGGAACCCGGTCCATGCGAACGCCATCAACCCGGATCGGTTCTTTTGCCAACTTTCCCAGCGACCGAGAAACGGCGTGTCGCCGTTAATCGACGGCCGGCGCGGATAGATGGGCGCAGAACTTTCCAAGAGGCGAAGGCGCGGCACGTGTACTGATCTGAGCAGAGGGTATTCGACGTACTACGCGGATCTCGTGGAACCGGATGCCAACAGAAATCAGCGCGTGGAGATCAAGGCGGACAACGCCCCGCGCACGAAGAATCCGCCCCGCCGGGTTGTGGCTTCGGAATGGTACGCCTTTTGGCGGCGCCTCTTTTCAGATACAAGGAAACGTTTCATGAGCGCTCAGGATTCCAATCTCTCGTCGACCGGATTCGACTATGTCGTCGCGGTCACCCAGGACAGCGCCAACAGCACCCTGGCGGAATATCTCTACGGCGGCCTGCCGGAAGCCATCCTGTGCTACGTATACGACGGCGACCAGCCGGTCCCGATCGACTTCGCCACCTTCGTGGCCAACGCCGGAAACACGGATCCCTTCACCGTGCCCGACGGCACGCCTTCATCAGACGCGAGAGTGCAGAATCTCAACAACGCCTATTTCGCGTTCGCCGTCAAGGCGAAGCTGGGCCTTCCGCCCGGTGTCGATCCCTCGTCGCTGCCGCCGATCATCGCGCTGAAGCCGGGGCAGTCGAATGTGACGTACACGCTGATGTTCTCGGAGTTCGTCGCGACGGAGCTCCTCTTCGGTCCGCGCGATTCGATGACCTGGTTCAACCAGGCGCAGCCGTCCGGCACGAGCTGGACCTTCTCCGGCGCCGTCGACCTGGACTTCCAGGACGCCTCCTTCGAGAGCCTTCCCCCGGACGTGCAGAACCGGCTCAAGGGCGTGGGCGACCCCGACATGTTCGGCGTCCAGCAGCTCTACTACGACCTGAACAGCTCCGACCTGGAGCAGGGCTTCCAGTTCAGCGACCAGCCGTCCAACAGTGTGCTCAACGCGTTCATGACGAGCGACTTCATCGACACCTACTGGAAGGCGCTCGATGGCGGCGAGGTGCTCGGCTATGCCGCGAAGCAGGTGACGGCCACGTCGCCGTCCTCGATCGCGGTGACGGACGTGAACTTCTTCACGCCGGACGCCGTCGGCTCGGACGGCGCTCCGCTCACGCTGAACTACCTGTGCGCCGCCAACGACGACCAGCTTCCCGACACCACGCACGCCGGGTTCGGCTGGAACTGGATCGAGCCGGGCGAGGTGTCCCAGTACGACGGCGTGGCCGCCCTGAACAGGAACACGTTCGCCGGCTATCTCCTCAACACCTACAACGGCATTCAAACCCTGTCCGAATACATCGGGACGAACTGCCTGACCACGGACGTGACCCTCCAATGCAAGGCGCCGGACGTCTACTACTATTTCAATCTCTGGTACACGACGCCGACGATAACCTTTCCGGCGTCCGGGCCGACCATCATCTCCGTCGCATTCAGCAGCACCGCTTCCGACGAGTGCGGAGGCCCCCTGCTCGGCGGGTCGATGGAACTCGACAGCACGTACGACTTCTCCGTGAGCGTCCAGGGCGACACGATGACCATCACCCAGCATCTCGTCATCTACACCTATATCAGATGCGCGGGGAGCGGCGCCGGCGGCAATATCGTCGACAAAAGCATCACGGACGTCTACTCGATTGGGGTGGACGACACCGGAAGCGTCGTGGTCTCCCCTCCGCATTCGAGCGTGGTCGACAAGTCGCAGACGCCCGGGCAGAACGGCTTTCTGAACTTCTTCACCGGGGTCAACCAGCTCCTCGATTACACGAAGCAGTACACGCAAGGCTGCTTTGCGACCGCTATGACGGACATTCCGGTCTCGTTCGTGGAGAACTTCGTCTTTCCCGGCGGAACGACGTTCTCATTCAGCGACGCCGTATTCTCCGACAACCAGGACCTCGTCGCGCACATCACGTACGCCGACCCGACGCGGTGAATACCCGTTCCCAATCGAAAGCGCTGAAGGTCCCATGAAGATCTCATTCGACTCCGAGCTGATGGAGAACCACAAGGCCGCCGTGGTCATGGCACCCGACCAGGCCTTCGAGGTGCTCCAGTCGCAGAACGGCGACGCGCTCTTCTTCTCGATCGGCACCGACGACGTCTGCTACCTCACCCGCGAGGTGACCGAGACCCCGACCGGCTGGAACAGGATCGACCTCAGCGGCGCCCTGTCGGCCCGGAACGGTGGCGCCCCGGTGACGGCCAAGGCGTTCGCCGTCACCCAGAACGCCCAGACCCTCGCCATCGACCTCGCGCTCGTGGTGACCGTCAACGGCGCGGACATCCTGTATCTCTCCCTCGGCAACGCGAACACGGAGGCGGCCTGGGCCGACGGCGTCACCTGGACGGCCGTCCCGTTCGACGCGGGCACCGCGCCGGACCCGCTCACCATCGCCGACGTCAGCATCATGAACGGCCCCGGCACCGTCGAGAACATCTTCGTCGACGTCATCCGCGTGCCGGGCGACTCCCTGGAACTCCTCGACCGCTACTACATCACGCCCGACGGGTCGCCCCAGTGGAACCCGCACAAGCTCGCCGCCGACTTCGCCGCGAACAGCATCGTGAACTGCCTCGGGCAGCGGGAGAACGACCCGATTCCCGGCATCTACACCTTCGGCACGATCGGCGGTGAGCCCCAGTTGCTCTTCACGCCGCAGTACAACTACTTCGCCGCCAAGAACGCGCCCAACCGGGACGCGCCCGACCCCGCCCGGCTGACGCCGCCGGCGGGGACCAGCACGATCGCGGCGGCGCTCAACGGCTCCGGCGTGACCAACCTGTTCGTGTCCGCCGGGGACGGCCTGTACCTGTTCACGCCGGACAACCAGCACGACATGGCCACGCCGGTCCAGATCGTGGCCGGCGGTCTCCTGGCCGGCGCCACCACCCTCGCCGCGGCGAGCGACGCCGACGGCACCGCGGTCTGGGGTCTCGGCCCGCAGGGCACCCTGTGTTACGTGCGCTGCGCCGCGGGCGGCGAGGCGGACCCGGCCGCGTGGTCGGCGCCGGTGCCGCTGCTGCCTTCGGCGGCGCGGTTCGCGTTCTTCCTGAACCTCGGCGCCGGCAACAACGTCCTGTTCGCCGACCTGGACGGCCAGGACCTCGTCCGGCTCACCCAGGATCCCGTCACCACCGACTGGCTCCAGCGCTCCATCCTGTTGCCCGCCACCGACCCGGACGACGTGATCACGTACAACACCTTCACCACCCACGTCGCCGTCACCGACGACGACGGTCTCGCGGCGCCGAACACCAATGTGGCGGTGACCGCGACCAGTCCGGTGAGCGTCTACCTGGACGACGTCTACCACCTGCTCTCACCGGCGGTGCCGGTGAACGCGACCACCGACGCGACCGGGGTGCTGACCGTCGTCCAGGAGACCCAGTCCCTGGCCGCCGTCTGCTTCCGTGTCGTCCTGTCCGACACACCGGGCGTCGTGGCCGACGTCAATCCCATGGCCAACGCGATCGCGACGCTGAACGCCGTACAGACCGGTGACGACCTGCGGGCCGTCGTGGTCACGAACGCGGACGGCTCGCGGGCCCCGCTCGTGCCCTCCAGCATCGGCACGGCGGACGGCGACAGCGCCGCCAAGGCCCTCGCGCAGTTCATGAACATCAATTCCGGACTGCCGCAGGACGGCTCCCGGCAGCGTTCCGGCGACTCCGCCACCCGCCGGGCCGCCGTGCCGCAGGTGTGGGGCCTCTCGTTCGCCGGCGGCGGGCTCACCTACCACGAAGGGCCCGAAGCCCAGGCGGACGGAGCGTCGGCCATCTCGGTGGCGATGGGTGACTTCTTCTCCTGGCTCAAGGACTGCTTCGACGACGTCGTGAGCTTCGTCGTGCAGGAGGCCGAGGGCGTCTACCACTTCCTCGCGACGATCGCGGGCGAGGTCTACGACGTGTTGCTCGACTGCGTCGACGCGGTGGTGCACGCGGTGGAGTTCGTCTTCAACAAGATCAAGGTGTTCTTCGAGGACCTGATCAAGTGGCTGGGCTTCCTGTTCGTCTGGTCGGACATCGTCCGCACGCACAACGTGCTGAAGAACATCTTCACCCGGTACGTGGCGAAGAGCATCGACGGGCTCGGCGACGCGCGAACCCGGTTGCAGCACGCGTTCACCGATGTGCAGGGGTACGTCGACTCGTGGGCCGGTCTCCCCGGCGACATTCCACCGAACCTGAGCGGCACCACCCGCGGCGGCGTCATGGCGTCCGGCCCGGCGGTGCCCGGCCAGAACAGCCCGCAGAGCAACTGGGGGCTGCACCAGCTGAAGAGCAACGCGTCCAACGGCACCACGACCGCCCAGCCCAACCAGGGGGTCACGGGCGACGTGGCGGCCACGCTCCAGCCGCTGGTGGACGCCCTGAGCCGGGAGGAGGAGGTCTTCCAACAGGCACTCGCCAGCTTCAAGAGCAACATCATCGACAAGATCGACCAGATCTCGTTCGCCCAGATCGTCACGGAAGTGATCGCGATCATCACCGACGCGTTCCTGGAGAGCGTCGAGAACATCCTGCTCGCGGCGCTCGACGTGCTGGCCGAACTCGTCGACGGCGTCATGGACATCCTCACCGCGACCATCGAGATCCCCGTCCTGTCGTGGCTCTACAGGAAGGTCTCCGGCAACGACCTGAGCCTGCTGGACGCGGCCTGCCTGGTGGCCGCCATCCCGGTCACGATCGGCTACAAGCTCATCGCCGACGAGGCGCCGTTCCCTGACGACGCCACCACGGCCGCGCTGATCGACGCGCCCGATTTCGCGGCCATCCAGCGGATCTGCAACCCAGCCGACAGCCGCTCCGCCATGGAGGCCGGGCAGATCTCGAGCTCGACCAACAAGGTCCTGGCGCTCACCGGCGGCGTCTGCGCCATGGCCGGGGCGGTGGCGGTGAGCGTGCTGCAGCCGCTGGCCACGAAGGCCCGGCAGTTCAAGGTGGTCACGCAGGCCTTCCCGGTCCTCAACAGCCTGGCGTGCGTGTCGTACTGGGTCTACGTGGCCCCCGACGTCATGGGCCAGATCCAGGATCTGAAGGACCAGAAGTGGTGGGCCATCACCAACCAGGCCCTCACCGATCTCATGGTCGTGAAGTCGCTCGTGGACCTGGGCGTCGGGCTGACCGCGCAGGACTCGGGCGCGAGCAAGGTATGGGGCCCGGCGTCTCCCTGGGTGGACTTCGCCGAGAACATCATGTGGGAGGTGCCGACCATCGCCGCGACCGTCGATGAGGAGAACCAGAACACGATCGGCGTTCTGAACGGCTGGGCCGGAACCTGTTTCGACGGCAGCGGCGTCCTGTCGCCGTTGCTGGCGGACGACGAGGAACCCGTCACCTGGGGCATCGCGGTCGGCGCCGCGACCCTGTTCAACCTCGCCTACGGCTCGATGTCCTGCGCGGCCGGGTCCCTGGCGTACAAGTCCTGAACCACGCATATATTCCAGCATTGACAGGTCACATATGAAGCTTCTATGTTCGACCTATCATGATAGGAGTATCGGCATGAAGAAGGCTTACCTGACGGGCCATCTGGCTCCCGTTCCCGATGAGGTCGACGCCTACGACCTTCCTGTGGAGGGCGCGCTGCCGCCCGAGCTCACCGGTCGCTACTTCCGCAACGGTCCCAACCCGCGCCCCGGCGAGGACCCCGGACACTGGTTCGCCGGGCACGGGATGATCCACGGCATCCGCCTGCGCGACGGCCGGGCCGAGTGGTACCGCAATCGGTGGGTGCGGACCACGAAGTTCACCGACGGGACCGATCTGGTCGGCGACAAGGGTGTCGATCTGACCGCCACCCAGGCCAACACCCATGTGATCGGGCACGACGGCCGCATCTTCGCGCTGAACGAGGTCGGCCTGCCGTACGAGATGACGCCCGAGCTCGACACGGTCGGGCCGGTCGACTTCCAGGGGAAGCTGGCGACGGCGATGACCGCGCACCCCAAGCAGGACCCGATCACCGGTGAGCTGCACTTCTTCGGCTACGGCTTCTTCCCGCCCTTCCTGACCTACCACCGGCTGTCGGCGGGGGGTGAGCTGGTGGAGACGAAGGAGATCGAGGTTCCGGGCTCGACGATGATGCACGACTTCGCGATCACCGAGAACTACCTGGTCTGGCTGGACCTTCCGGTCACCTTCAATCTGGAGCGCGGCATGGGCATGCCCTACGCCTTCGACGAGGGGTACGGCGCGCGGATCGGGCTGACGCCGCGGGCGGGCGGGATGACGCGATGGTTCGATGTGGATCTGTGCTACGCGTTCCACGTCGGCAATGCCTGGGAGGACGCCGAGGGCCGCGTGGTGCTCACCGCCGCCCGCTACACTGCCGACGTCTTCGTCGACTTGTGGGAGCACATCGCCGGCCGGGCCGACGCCGCCCGCCACGCCGCGGGCACGATCAGCGCCTCCCTGTACAGCTGGACGCTCGACCCGGCCACGGGCAAGGTGTCGGAGGAGCCGCTGGACGACCGCAACATCGAGTTCCCGACGCTGAACGAGCACCGGCTCGGCCTCGGCAGCCGCTACCTCTACACGGTCGGCGACGACCAGATCATCAAGTACGACCACCGGAGCGGCGCCGCTTCCGCCCTGGCCACGGGCGGCGCCACCGGGGAGGCCGTGTTCGTGGCGGCCGAGGGCGCGCGGGCCGAGGACGAGGGCTGGCTGCTGTCGATCGTCACCTCGGGCGAGGCCTCACGCCTGCTCGTGGCCGACGCGCGCGACCTTTCGGAGGTGGCGTCGGTACGGCTGCCGCGACGGGTCCCCGCCGGCTTCCACGGATCCTGGCTGGAGGACTGAGCTTCATGGAGATCGTGACCGCCGAGAAGGCGAGCGGCTTGGAGGAGATCGGCGAGGTGCTCGGACGGGCGTTCGCCGACGACCCGGTGATGGAGTGGATGATGCCGAGGGCCGCGGACCGGCCCAGGATGTTCGTGGCGCTGGCCCGCTACATGCACGACGTGGTGGAGGTGGCCCGCGACGGGAGCGGCGCGGTGACCGGGGCGGCGCTGTGGGATCCGCCCGGCTTCACGCCCGACCTGGAGACGGGCGGGTCCGCGCTGCTGGAGGTCATGGGCGACCGGGTGGTGTACGGCATGCGGCTGGAGGAGGCGTTCGCCGGACACCGCCCGAAGGAGCCGCACTGGTATCTCGCCCAGATCGGCACCGATCCGGCGGTCCAGGGCACCGGCGTGGGCGGGGCGCTGCTGCGTTCCGGGCTGGCCCGGTGCGCGGGGCTGCCGGTCTACCTGGAGAGCAGCAAGGAGGCGAACATCCCGATCTACGAGCGGTTCGGCTTCGCCGTGACCGAGGAGATCAAGCTGCCCGACGGCCCGGCGGTGTGGGGAATGCTGCGCCCGGCCGTCCTCTGAACGGAGGACAACGGGGTCGGTCGGCCGAAGGTGTCGCAGATCCGGGTAAATCCGGATCCTTGACTCCATGGAGACCGCAGTGCACGTCCGCGGACTCGCCAAGCGCTACGGCGCGTTAGAGGCGGTCCGCGGCATCGATCTGGACATCCACCGGGGCGAGACCTTCGCCCTCCTCGGCCCCAACGGCGCGGGCAAGTCGACCACCATAGAAATCCTCGAAGGGCTCAGGAAGCGCGACGGCGGCGAGGTCAGCGTCCTGGGCGCCGACCCGAACCGGCCGACCCGCGCCTGGCGCGCCCGCGTGGGCATCGTCCCTCAGACGGCCGGTGACGTGGCCGAGGTCTCGGTACGCGAGATCGTCACCCACTTCGCTCGCTTCTACCCGGCCCCGGCCGACCCCGACGAGGTCATCGACCGGGTGGGCCTGGCCGAGAAGGCGAAGGCGCGCGTGGCCAAGCTCTCCGGCGGCCAGCGCCGCCGCCTCGACGTGGCGCTGGGCCTGATCGGCAACCCCGAGCTGCTCTTCCTGGACGAGCCGACCACCGGCTTCGACCCGGAGGCCCGCCGCCGCTTCTGGGAGCTGATCAGGAATCTGGAGGACACCACGATCCTGCTCACCACGCACTATCTCGACGAGGCCGAGGAACTGGCCGACCGGGTGGCGGTGATCGCGGGCGGGCGGATCGTGGCCGAGGGCGCGCCGCGTACCCTCGGCGGGCGCGCGAGCGACGAGGCCACGGTCACGTGGGCGGACGGCGAGAAGCGCACGGCGACGCCGACCAGGACGATCGCCGAGCTCATGGGCCGCTACGACGGCGAGATCCCCGAACTGCGCGTCACCCGGCCCACTCTGGAGGACGTCTACCTGCGCCTGCTGGAGGAGTCATGATCGCGCTGTCGAGAGCCGCCTTCGAGCTCAAGATCTTCTTTCGCGCCCGCGACCAGGTCGTCTTCACCTTCTCCTTCCCGATCGTGCTGCTGGTGCTGTTCAGCGCGATCTTCGCCGGGACCTTGGACGGAACGAACGTCACGGTCTCGCAGCTCTACGCGGCGGCGCTGATCAGCGCGGGCGTCCTCAGCGTCAGCTTCCAGAACCTCGCCATCAGCATCGCGGTCGAGCGTGAGGAGGGCGGGCTCAAGCGGCTGGCGGGCACGCCGATGCCGAAGAGCTCGTACTTCGCCGGAAAGGTGCTGAGCGTTCTGGTCATCGCGGCCATCGAGGTGGCGCTGCTGCTGGCCGTGGCGGTGTTCCTGTACGACCTGGAGCTGCCCTCCAGCCTGGTCGGCTGGCTGACCTTCTCCTGGGTACTGGTCCTGGGGCTGGCGGCCGGCAGCCTGCTCGGGATCGCGGCCAGCAGTGTGCCCAGCTCGGCCAAGTCCGCGGCGGCGGTGATCACGCTGCCGTTCGTGGTGCTGCAGTTCATCTCCGGGATCTACATCCCCTTCACCGAGCTGCCGCCCTGGCTCATCGACGTCGCCTCGGTCTTCCCGCTGCGGTGGGTGGCCCAGGGCTTGCGTTCGGTGTTCATCGGCGACGGCGGGGTGGCGCTGGAGATGGCCAGGTCGTATGAATTGGGCAAGGTCGCCCTG
The DNA here is from genome assembly GCF_044457485.1 of Nonomuraea sp. NPDC050540. NCBI lineage: Bacteria > Bacillati > Actinomycetota > Actinomycetes > Streptosporangiales > Streptosporangiaceae > Nonomuraea > Nonomuraea sp. NPDC050540. Next base: position 344,917 of record NZ_JBITHA010000010.1, on the reverse strand, counting down.
GTTCTGGGCGCGTGGACGGTCGGAGGCCTGGCGCTGTGCCTGATGACGTTCCGGTGGAAGAGCCGCCGCGACGGCTGAGCCCCGCGGGCCCCAACGTCTGGGAGAGCCTGCGCGGCTGGGAGTTGCTGCTCGTCGTCACCACGCTGATCCCGGTGGTGTTCGCGCTGGCCGGCGACTTCTCGGCCAGGGAGAAGGCGATCGTGGCCGGATGCCTGCTGACCACGATCCCGCTCTACGTGTTCGTCGGCCGGCCGGGCATCATCGCGGAGGACCGGCGCAGGAGCGTGCTCTACGTGGCGCTGCTGATCGTGCTGTTCACCCCGGCCGCGCTGACGATCCCCGCGATCTCGTTCTCGCTGTTCGGGCTCTGCTCCATGTGCTACCTGGCGCTGCCCGCCAAGGAGGCGACGATCGCCAGCATCCTGTTGTGGACGGGACCGGCGATCACCGTGGCCGACCGGGAGGATCCGCTGGGATCGGCCTTCAACCTGATCGTGGTCATGACCGTGGTGGTGTTCTTCTCCGGGACCATGGGGCTGTGGATCGAGCGGATCACCAAGCAGAGCAAGGAGCGAGCGGCGCTGATCGAAGAACTTGAGGCGAGCAGGGCCGAAGTGGCCAGGCTCTCGGCCGAGCGCGGGGCGCAGGCCGAGCGCGAGCGGCTGGCCGGGGAGATCCACGACACGCTGGCGCAGGGGTTCACCAGCATCATCATGCTTGTGCGGGCGGCGCAGCGGCAGCCGGATCCGGACCGGCATCTGGCGCTGGCCGTACGGACGGCGCAGGAGAACCTGGCCGAGGCGCGCGCGTTCCTCTCGGCGCTCGCGCCCGCGCCGCTCGACGACGCCTCGCTCGTCGAGGCGCTACGGCGGATCACCGAGCGGATGGGCGACGAGATCGGGATCGGCGCGCGCTTCGAGGCGTGCGGCGCGGCGCGGCCGCTGGCCACCCGCACCGACGTGGTGCTCATCCGCGCGCTTCAGGAGGGGCTGGCCAACGTGCGCAAGCACGCCGCCGCGCGGTCCGTGCGCGTGGCTCTGGAGTACGGCGAGCGGCAGGTACGCCTGAGCGTGGCCGACGACGGAAGAGGATTCCGGGAGGAGTGCGTCGGCTTCGGCCTGCGGACCATGCGCGGCAGGGTCGAGCAGGCCGGCGGCACGCTGACGCTCACCAGCGCACCGGACGCGGGGACGACGCTGACCGTGGAGGTGCCGGCGTGATCAAGCTCCTGATCGTGGACGACCACCCGGTGGTCAGGGAGGGCCTGCGCGGCATGCTGGACGGCGACCCCGGCCTCGACGTGGTCGGCGCCGCCGCCTCCGGCGACGAGGCGGTCGCGCGGGCCCGCGAACTGGCCCCCGACGTGGTGCTCATGGACCTGCGCATGCCCGGCGGCGACGGCGTGAGCGCGACCGGCCGCATCCTGGCGGACCACCCGGGGATCCGGGTGATCGTGCTGACCACCTACGAGAGCGACCAGGACATCGTGCGCGCGGTCGAGGCCGGCGCGGCGGGCTACCTGCTGAAGGACACCAGCGCCGAGGACCTGGTGGCGGCCGTGTATGCGGCGGCCAGGGGCGAGACGGTGCTGTCGCCGTCGGTGGCGACCAAGCTGGTGACGCGGATGCGCGGCCCGGCGCAGCAGGCGCTGACGCCGCGCGAGGCGGAGGTGCTGGCGCTGGTGGCGCGCGGGCTGACCAACGCCGAGGCGGGCCGCCGGTTGTTCATCAGCGAGACGACGGTGAAGACGCACCTGCTGCGGATCTTCGGCAAGCTCGGCGTCTCCGACCGTACCGCGGCGGTCACGACGGCCATGGAGCGCGGTCTGTTGTAAGCGTTGATTTACCGGCTTATCGTGGCGGCCATGACGACGCTGACGTTCGACTCCCTGAACCCCGCGACCGGCACGGTCGTGGGCAGCCATCCCAAGCAGGGGCAGGAGGCGGTCCACGCCGCCGTCGGCCGCGCGGAGGAGGCGGCCGCCTGGTGGGCGGGCCTGGGCGCGGCCGAGCGGCGCCGCCGGCTGCTCGACTACAAGGCCGTCATCACGCAGAACCTCAGGCAGCTGGCCACGCTCGTCCACGAGGAGACCGGCAAGCCGGTGGGCGACGCCACGCTGGAGATCGTGCTGGCGATCACCCACATCGACTGGGCGGCGCGCAACGCGGCCAAGGTGCTCGGCCGCCGCCGGGTCTCCCCCGGCATGGTCGGCCTGAACCTGGCCGCCACGCTGGAGTACCTGCCGCTGGGCGTCGTCGGCGTGATCGGCCCGTGGAACTACCCGGTCTTCACGCCGATGGGCTCCATCGCGTACGCGCTCGCGGCCGGCAACGCGGTCGTCTTCAAGCCCAGCGAACTCACCCCCGGCGTCGGCGTACGGCTGGCCGAGCTGTTCGCCGAGTCGGTCCCCGAGCACCCGGTCCTGCAGACGGTGACCGGCCTGGGCGAGACCGGCGCGGCCCTGGCGGGCGACCCGAGGGTGAAGAAGATCGCCTTCACCGGCTCGACCGCGACCGCCAAGCGGGTCATGGCGGCCTGCGCGCAGAACCTCACGCCGATCGTGGCCGAGTGCGGCGGCAAGGACGCCTTCATCGTGGACGCCGACGCCGACCTGAAGGCGGCGGCCGACGCGTGCCTCTGGGGCGCGCTGTCCAACGCCGGCCAGACCTGCGTGGGCGTGGAGCGGGTCTACGTGGTGGACGCGGTGTACGAGCCGTTCATGCGGGAACTGGCCGAGCGGGCGAGATCGGTCAAGGCGGGCAAGGACTACGGTCCGATCACCATGCCGGGGCAGATGGACATCATCCGCCGGCATATCGATGAAGCCACCAAGTCCGGAAAAGTCGTGACTGGTGGGCCGGAGTCGGTCCGCGCGCCGTTCGTGGACCCCGTCATTGTCGAGGACGTGCCCGAGGACTCCCCCGCCGTGCGCGAGGAGACCTTCGGCCCGACCATCACCGTGCGCCGCACCCGTGACGCGCGGGAGGCGCTGGAGCTGGCCAACGCCTCGGCGTACGGGCTGGCAGGAACGATCTTCTCCAAGAACTCCCGGCGGGCCATGGAACTGGCCAGGCTGATGCGCAGCGGAATGACCGCGATCAACTCAGTCATCTCCTTCGCGGGCGTTCCCGCGCTACCCTTCGGTGGGGTCGGTGACTCGGGGTTCGGCCGCATCCACGGCGCCGACGGACTGCGCGAGTTCGCCAGGCCCAAAGCCATCTCCCGGCAGCGCTTCGCGATGCCCGGGATGAACCTTACGTCCTTCTCCCGGGGCACCGACGAGCTTGAGCGGCTGATCAGGCTTGTCACGTTCTTGCATGGACGACGTAAGAGGTGATCTGCCCGCTCTTTCCGAATACAGATCATCCGTCCATAATTATGTGCTCTGGGGGCCACGATCATGTTGGACGGGTGGAATGTGAACCGGTCTTACCGGGGAATGTCGGCTGAGCAAAGGCTGGCAGACAGACGCGAGCGGCTCATGACAGCTGCGTACACGCTCTACGCTAAGCCGGGCTTCTCGGCTACAACGATCGAAAGGCTGTGTTCGGAGGCGCGGATCTCCAACCGGGCGTTCTACGAATGTTTCGGCGGGCGCGAGGAACTCCTTCAGGCGCTCCACGAACGATGCGTCGAGGAAAGCCTCGCCGTCGTCGCCAAAGCGTTGCAGGATGCGCCTCAGACGCTCGACGGGAGAATCGGCGCGGGAGTACGCGCCTATATGGAATTCGCCACGGCCGACTGGCGCCGTGCCCGCATCATGCACCTGGAGGTGCGCAGGTCGGGAGATGTGCTGGCGGCATCCCGGCAGCGCGCCGTGGCCTCCTTCGCCAGGCTCGTGGAGGAGGCCTCCGCCGAATTCCCGCAGGCGGCGAAGATCGATCGGCATCTGCTGGCGCTCGGTGTGATTGGAGCGCTGCAAGAACTTCTCATCGAATGGATCCTCGCCGAGGAGCCGAAGGAACTCGAAGAGCTGGTCCAAGTCGCTGTTCACATCTGTGGACGGGCGCTCGGTGCGTCGTGAGCATTTGATGACAGAACGTGATTCTATGGCGGAGTGCTTCGGGGGATAATCGCTGCGCTAATCGGCATCTGCGTAGCTTTGGGAACGACGGCGTGCGGCGACGTCACGGCACAACCATTGCCCGGCAGGCTCGGTTTGTCCGCACCCGTCAACCCTCGGCCCAGCGAAACACGTACACGAAAGTCGCCCTCCCCCGGCGGCCGGAGTTCGTGGTGCGCGGAGAACAGCTGCCGCCTGCGCCGGGGAGAACGCCCGCCCCAGTTCGTGGTGATCTCCTTCGACGGGGCGGGGGTGGACGGCCAGGGCTGGTTCCCGGTCTTCCGCAGGGCCGCCGAGCGCCACCAGGCCAAGCTGACGTTCTTCCTGTCGGGCGTCTACCTGCTGCCCGCCGACCGGCGCGAGCAGTACCGGCCGCCGGGCCGGCCGCGCGGCAGCTCCGACATCGGCTTCCAGAGCCCCTCCAGGATCGCCGGCCAGGCGGCCGAGCTCACCGCCGCCTGGAACTCCGGCCACGAGATCGGCACACACTTCAACGGCCACTTCTGCGGCCCGACCGGCGTCTCGTCGTGGTCGGCCGCCGACTGGCGCAGCGAGATCGAGCAGTTCTACGGCTTTGTCGAGAACTGGCGGCGCAACTCCGGCCGCACCGACCTGCCCGAGCTCCCCTTCCGCATCCGCGAGGCGGTGTCCGGCGGCCGCACACCCTGCCTGCAGGGCGATCGCGAGGCGATGTTCACCGCCTTCGGCAAGTACGGCTGGCGCTACGACGCCTCGGGCACCGGCGAGGTCCGCTGGCCGCACAAACGCTCGGGGCTGTGGCAGTTCCCGCTGCCCAGCATCCCGCTTCCCGGCAGCGGGACTCGCGTGCTCGGCATGGACTACAACTTCTTCACCGTGCACAGCGGCGCCCGGAGCAGCGAACGGCACAACTGGCGGCGCTGGCAGCGTCAGACCACCGACGCCTACATCGGCGCGGTACGGCGTTCCCTGCGCGGCGACCGCGCCCCGGTCTTCATCGGCAACCACTTCGAGTCGTGGAACGGCGGCATCTACATGCGGGCGCTGATCACGCTCATGAAGGAGGTCTGCACACGCGACGCGGTGAGGTGCGTCTCCTTCGAGCAACTGGCCGGCTGGCTGGACGCCCAGACCCCGGCGACGCTGGCCCGGCTCCGGGCCAGGGTGTAGAACCGGTCACGCCACCGCGGCGGCGGGCACTTCCACGTGCAGGACCCGGTTCAGCCGAGTCACCGCGAGCACCCGCATGATCCGGGGCGGCACCCGGCGCAGGACCAGGCGGCGTTCCGCGGCGAGCGCGCGCCGATGCGTGCCCACGAGCACTCCGAGGCCGGTGGCGTCGATCATCTCCAGCTTGGAGAGATCCAGGATGAGATCGCCCGTGCCCGAGTCGACCGCGTCGTGCAGCCGCTGGCGCAGCCCCGCCGAGGTCCCGGCGTCCAGCCGGGAGCCGATCCGCACCACCTGGGCCCCAGGCTTACCCCGGACGCGCATGCCACCTCCCCAACTCACGCTCCGCGATGATCGTCACGCAACGTCGCTTTACCCTGCCAAAAGAGCACTAGTAACAAAGAACTACCCGCTTAGCGAGGCACTACCGCTTTCAGCGTGAATTCCCCATCACCATTCGGCAACGCCGTCAGCTTCCCGCCCACGGCGGCCAGCCGCTCGTTCAGGCCGCTCAGCCCGCTGCCGAGGTCGAGGGCGCGCCTGCGGGCCACGCCGTCGTTGCGGACCTCCAGCGTCGCGTCGTCGCCGGTGAAGCGCAGGGTGATGTCGCAGAAGCTCGCCGTGGAGTGCTTGAGCACGTTGGTCACCGCCTCGCGCACCACGTACGCGAAGACCCGGGCCACCTCCACGGGAACCTCCCGGTAGGGCAGGTTCAGCTCACAACGCACGCCGGCCGCCTCCAGCACGCTCTTGACGCTCAGCAGCTCCGCGGGCAGATCCAGCTCCCGGTAGCCGCGCACCGCCTCGCGCAGCTCGCGCAGCGCCTTCCTGGTCAGGTCGCGGACCTCGATCATCTCCGCCTTGGCGGCTCCCACGTCGGCGTCGGCCAGCCGTACGGCCAGCTCCGACTTGACCGCGAGCGCGGAGAGCTGATGCCCCACGAGGTCGTGCAGGTCGCGGGCGAAGCGCAGCCGCTCCTCGGCGACCGCGAGCTGCGACTGGGCCTCCTTGGCCTCGTGCGCCTTGGCGGCCAGCAGCCAGATCCACACCCACATCCGGTTGGACAGCGGGGTCATCAGGCAGATGAGCAGGTAGGTGAAGGCGGCCGCCACGATCCCGACCCCCACCGGGGTGTCCTCGGGCACGAAGACCACCCGCCCGGCCACCGTCCAGAACGACGCCAGCGCGGTGACGACCAGCCAGGAGCCGAACATCAGCAGGAACATGGTCCGCCGCCGGACCCCCACCACCGCCACCGACAGCCACGCCATCGGGACGAACCCCCAGCCGACCACGTCGGCGCCGCTGAGCGCGCAGGCGGCGAAGGCCAGGACGCCGGCGACCACGACGTCCCTGACCGGATAGCGGCGCTCGAAGACGGCGTCGCTGATGCGCAGGTAGAGCCAGCTGAAGACAACCGTCATGAGCAGCGCGAGCCCGATCTGCCACGGCTCCGTCCGGCCGGTCCCCAGCGTGGCGGCGGAGTTGAGCAGGATGACCAGCCACATGGCGCCGAGTGTCGAGTTCAGCACCAGGCGGGTCGTGCGGCGGGCCCGCGTCAGCTCATCCATCTACTTCGCGCGCAGCACGTCGCCGAGCTTGACCTTGGCCCCGGTACGCAGCACCGCCCGCTCGTAGACCTTGGCGCCGACGGACAGCATGCCGAGCACCGCGCCCACCATCAGCACGGCCGCCAGGGAGACCTCCCACAGGGGCACCTCGGCGGCGGCCAGGCGCACCGGCATGACGATCGAGGAGAAGGGCGGGATGATCGAGACGATCTGCGCCAGCGTGCCGGTCGGCTGGTTGGCGGCGAAGAAGCCCACGAGGTAGGTGACCATGATGAGCATGGTCATCGGGGTCAGCGTGTTGCCGACCTCCTCCTGCCGGGAGACCAGGGAGGCCAGGGAGGCGGCCAGCGTGGCGTAGAAGGCGTACCCCAGGATGAACCACACCAGCACCCAGGTCACGATCATCGGCATCCCGGGCGGGAAGTCCATGGCCAGACCGGAGGCGAACGCGGCCACGAGGCCGGCGGCCAGTGTCACGGCCAGGTTGATGACGCCGATCACGCCCAGTCCGACGATCTTGCCGCCGAGCAGTTGCCACGGCCGCAGCGAGGCGAACAGGATCTCCACGATCCTGCTGCCCTTCTCCTCGACCACACCCATGGCGACCATCATGGCCTGCCCGATGACCAGCATGAACAACAGGACGACCAGCACGGTCGCGATGCCGGCGCGGGCGGCCTGGTAGCGGGTGTCGGCGCCCACCGACTCCATGGCCAGCGGCGGGATGTTCACCCCGGCCGCGCCGAGCCGCGCCTCGCGGTTGACGCTCTGGAGCAGGATGCCGAGCTCGGTCTCGATCTCACCGTCGGTCAGCACCTTGGTGCCGTCCACGAGCACCGCCTCGACGTCGCCGTCGAGCAGCGCCTTCTTGGCGGCTCCCGCGTCGGCGTACTTGCGCCACTCGAACTCGATGTCGGGGGCCGCCGCCTTGAGCGGTAGCTGCTGGGAGTTGACCGTGCCCAGCGTGTAGGAGTCGGGGCCGCCCATGAGCTTGGGGGCGAAGGCGAGGCCGGCCATGATGACCACGGTGACGATCAGGCCGATGATGAAGGCTTTGGTCCGCAGCTGGGTCGAGATCTCCCGACGCGCCACCAGGAGCAGGGAGTTCATGCCACGGCCTCCTTGAAGATCTCGGTGAGGGTGGGGTGCTCGACCCCGAAGTGCTCGACGTGTCCCGCCTTGATGGCGCGGTGCAGGATCTCCTGGTCCTCGCCGGACTCGATGAGCAGCACGTGCCGGTCGCCGGTGACCGTGAGCCGCCCCGGCAGGCCGTCGGCCCAGCCGGGCTGGGCGTCGCGCACGACGACGCGCAGCGTGCTGCTCTCGGCCGCGCGCAGCTCCTCGACGGTGCCGCTGGCCACCATGCGCCCGGCCGAGACGATGCCGACCGCGTCGCACAGCCGCTCCACCAGTTCAAGCTGGTGGCTGGAGAAGATCACCGGCACACCGCCCCTGCACCGCTCCTGCAGCACTCCGGCCAGTGCGTCGACCGCGATCGGGTCCAGGCCGGAGAACGGCTCGTCGAGCACGAGCACCTCGGGGTCGTGCACCAGGGCCACGGCCAGCTGCACACGCTGCTGGTTGCCCAGAGAGAGCGCCTCGACGGCGTCCGCGCGCCGCTCGGTGAGCGAGAGCCGCTCCAGCAGCTCGTCGGTGGCCTGGCGGGCCTTGGGCTGGCTCAGCCCGTGCAGGCGGCCGAAGTACTCGACCTGCTCGCCGACCCGCATCTTCTGGTAGAGCCCGCGTTCCTCGGGCATGTACCCGAAGTTGCGCCGGTCGGCGGCGCCGAGCGGGCGGCCCTGCCAGACGACCTCGCCGGCGTCGGGCCTGAGCACCCCCATGACGATCCGCATGGTGGTGGTCTTTCCGGCGCCGTTGGCGCCGACGAACCCGAACATCTCGCCGGGCCGTACGGCGAAGGCCACCCCGTCCAGGGCGACCTTGTCCGCGTACCGCTTGCGCAGATCCCTTATCTCCAGCATGCGTCTATGGTGCTGGCTGGGCGGTTCATCCAGGTAGTCGTGGAAATCACCGGCTGGAAATGCAGGGTGCGTGCGCTTCGGATGACATTTGTCATCCCGCGGCGCCGCCATGTGGACGCCCTTTGTCGGGAGCCCTCCGGCTGTGGCAGTCTCCGCATTTGGACGCGCCCGTACGACACCGACCAACCCCTGCCGAGGCCAGCCACATGACCGCCAGTTTCCACCCGGACGGCTTCCCGCTCCGATTCACCCACCCCGACCTGCCCGGCCACCCGTTCCTCCTGCAGGAGGACACCGACCGCTGGCACACGCCCGCCCACCGATGGGGCAGCGGCTTCGCGATCACCTCACGGGGCTCGGGCCGCTGGAACGCCGCCTCCGGCGTCCACGAACCCGTCCCCGGCCTCACCTTGACCATCGCCAGAACCGCCGGCGAGAACGCCCTCACCGAGACCTACACCTGGCTCAACACCGGCGACTCCCCGCTCACACTCGGCTCGCTGGCCGTCTCCCTGCCGATCAGGGACGTCTACGACGACGCCGAGGACGCGCTCACCCGCGCCTGCCACGCCCACATCTGGACCGGCGGCGCCTGGTCCTGGGTGCTGGCCCAGCCGATGAGCGGCGAAGGCCCGGTCCTGGGCACGATCGTGCGCGAGGGCGCGCTGTGGGCCTACTCGGTCGAGTCCAGGAACATCGGCTCCGGCTCCAACGTCCGCGGCCACATCCTGCTCCACGTCACCGACCACGCCAGGAACCCCCAGGCGTTCGGCGGGCAGCCCGAGATCGTGCTGGAGCCCGGCCGGCCGTACGTGCTGCGGCTGGAGACCGGCTTCCACGACTCCGTCGAGGCGTTCCTGCCCGCGACCCGCCCGCCGGTGGCCATCGACCGGCTGGTCGCCGAGACGGGACAGACGTTGCGCGTGGGCGATCGGGAGATCACCTCGCACGAGCACGGGGCGGTGCACGTCGAGCTGCCGGGCGGCAGCCGTACCGCGGTGTTGTTCCACATGCCGCGGCGCGAGCTGGTCGAGCGGCGGGTCGCCCGCGTCCTGGCCGACCACCGGCCCCTGCACCTCGACGGGCCGGAACGGCACGCCTTCGTCCCCTACGACAACGCCACCGGCCTCACCCAGCCCACCAACGGCTGGGGCGACTGGACCGACGGCGCCGAGCGGCTGGCCATGCCCACACTGCTCCAGCAGGCCAGGCTGCGCGGCTGGGGCGACGCGACGGCGATCGACGAGGCGCTGCACGGCTGGTCGGCCTTCGCCCGCGCCTGGCTGGTGGAGGAGGACGGCACCGTCCGCCGCGGCAGCCACTTCCCCGAGCGCGAGCCGCGCCTGTACAACTTCCCCTGGCTGGCCCACTTCTTCGCCGACCAGTTCAAGCTGTACGGCGAGGCCGCCGACCTCGACCTGGCCGCCCGTGTCGTCGAACGCGCCTACACCCTGGGCGCCATCGACCACCTGCTGCTCGGCTTCCCCGAGGTGATCCTCCAGGTGGCCGGTCAGCTCGACGAGAACGACCAGCCCGCACGGGCCGCCGGACTGCGCGACTCACTGGCCAAGCACGCCGCCCACTTCGCCCGGCTCGGCCACGCCCTGCCCAGCCACGAGGTCAACTACGAGCAGTCGATGGTGGCGCCGCTGGTGTCCCTGCTGGCCGCCGACGGCGGCCACCCCGAGGCGCTGGAGCGGGCGCTGCGCTGGCTGCGCGCCTTCGGCGGCCCCCAGCCCCACGTACGGCTGCGCGACATCGGCATCCGGCACTGGGACGGCTTCTGGTTCGGCCGCGACCGGCTCTACGGCGACGTCTTCCCGCACTACTGGAGCGTCCTGACCGCGGTGGCCCTGTCCCAGGTGGGCGAGAGGGAGAGCGCTGAGGCCATCTTCCGCGCCAACCTCGTCACCTACACCGCCGACGCCTCGGCCACCTGCGCGTTCGTGATGCCGAGCTGTGTGGAGGGACTGCCCGCGCACCGGCCCGACCCGCTCGCCAACGACCAGGACTGGGCGCTCACGCTGTGGCTCCGCAGTACATGTGAAGAGTGAGATCCTGGGGCCATGACCCGAGCAGACAAGGACAAGCCCGTCGTCCTCTCCAAGATCTACACCCGCACCGGGGACGACGGGACGACCGCGCTCGCCGACATGAGCCGCGCCCCCAAGACCGACTCCCGCCTGGCCGCCTACGCCGACGCGGAGGAGGCCAACGCGGCGATCGGCCTGGCCCTGTCGTTCGGCACGCTCGCGCCGGAGATCGCGCAGGTGCTGGGCCGCGTCCAGAACGAGCTCTTCGACCTGGGCGCCGATCTGGCGACGCCGGTGGTGGCCGAACCGGAGTTCCCGCCGCTGCGGGTCGAGGCGTCCTACGTCGAGTGGCTGGAGGCGCGGTGCGACGCCTTCAACGCCCAGCTCGAACCGCTGCGCAGCTTCATCCTGCCCGGCGGTGACCCGGCCACCGCCCAGCTCCACGTGGCCCGCGTCACGGTCCGCCGGGCCGAGCGCACCGCCTGGGCCGCTTTGGAGACGCACGACGACATCAACCCGCTGACCGCCACCTACCTGAACCGGCTGTCGGACCTGTTGTTCATCCTGTGCAGGGTCGCCCACGACGGCTCCGAGATCCTCTGGAAGCCGGGCGGCACCCGCTAGGCGACGTCGAGGTAGGCGCTGGGCGGAGCCGACTCCAGCCACGCCAGGAAGCCCGTCAGGGCGTCCGCGCTCATCGCCAGCGACACCGGGCCGCAGTCGATGGCGTACAGGTCGTCGTCGAGCGGGCGGCGGTCGGAAACGACGAGGCCGCGCCTCGCGATCGCGTGGCGCGGCCTCAGTCGCACTCCGATGAGCGGGATCCAGTGGAGCTCCCCGTCGGCGTAGCGGGCTACCCCGCTGCGCCAGGAGCCGGACCCCTGTCGCAGCCGACAGGGCACACTCCCGCGTGTGCGCGCGAGCACCAGCCCGCGCAACACGATCAGGGCGGCGAACAGCAGCACACCGATCAATACCGTCAGCGCTGCCGCCATCGCCGCCCCCAAATGATCAGACGTCCTCGCCGGCCGCCTTCAGTCGAGCCCGCGCACGCTTGGCCTCGACTGCCGCGTCGGCATCCTCCTGGTTGCTCTCGATCGAGGCCTGAGCCCGCTCAAGAGCGTCGCGCGCAGCCGCGACGTCGACCTCGGAACCGAGCTCGGCCACCTCGGCGAGAACGGAGACCTCGTCGTCGGCCACGGAGATGAAACCCCCGTGGACCGCGGCGACCAGATCGCCCTCGCCCTCCCGCTTCACGCGCAGCACGCCGCCCTCGACGAGGACGCCGAGAACGGGTGCGTGTTGCGGCATAATACCGATCTCGCCGTCCACGGTCTTGGCAATCACCATGTCGGCCTCGCCCGACCAGATCTCACGCTCTGGCGAGACAACCCCTACGCGTAGCTTGGCCACGTTAGGTTCCCTTCCGGTCTCAAGATGCCGGTATCAGCGCTTGCTGACACCGGCATCGTCGGGCGATCAGCGCTCGAGTTCCTTGGCCTTCGCCACGGCCTGCTCGATGCCGCCGACCATGAAGAACGCCTGCTCGGGCAGGTGGTCGTACTCACCGGCGCACAGCCCCTTGAAGGAGGCGATGGTCTCGTCCAGCGGCACGTTCTCACCGGGCTGACCGGTGAACGCCTCGGCGGCGTACATCGGGTGCGACAGGAAGCGCTCGATGCGGCGGGCCCGGTTGACCGTGACCTTGTCCTCTTCGGACAGTTCGTCGATACCGAGGATCGCGATGATGTCCTGCAGTTCCTTGTACTTCTGCAGGATGCGCTTCGTCTCCTGGGCCACCGCGTAGTGCTCGGCGCCGACGATCTGCGGGTCGAGGATGCGGGAGCTGGAGTCGAGCGGGTCCACCGCGGGGTAGATGCCCTTCTCCGAGATCGGCCGCGACAGAACGGTCTGCGCGTCGAGGTGCGCGAACGCGTTGTGCGGAGCCGGGTCGGTGATGTCGTCCGCGGGCACGTAGATCGCCTGCATGGAGGTGATCGAGTGACCACGCGTCGAGGTGATGCGCTCCTGGAGCACACCCATCTCGTCGGCCAGCGTGGGCTGGTAACCCACGGCGGACGGCATGCGGCCGAGCAGCGTGGAGACCTCGGAACCGGCCTGCGTGAAGCGGAAGATGTTGTCGATGAACAGAAGCACGTCCTGCTTCTGCACGTCGCGGAAGTACTCCGCCATCGTCAGCGCCGACAGGGCCACGCGCAGACGGGTGCCCGGGGGCTCGTCCATCTGGCCGAAGACGAGCGCGGTGTCCTTGAGGACGTCCGCCTCCTCCATCTCCAGCCAGAGGTCGTTGCCCTCACGGGTACGCTCGCCGACGCCCGCGAAGCAGGACGTACCACCGAAGTTACGCGCGACTCGGCGGATCATCTCCTGGATCAGAACGGTCTTGCCGACACCGGCGCCACCGAACAGACCGATCTTGCCGCCCTGCACGTACGGGGTCAGCAGGTCGATGACCTTGATGCCGGTGACCAGCATCTCGGTACGGGACTCCAGCTGGTCGAACGCCGGGCTGGGGCGGTGGATGCCCCACTTCTCGGTGACCTTCAGGGAGGAGGTCGGCACGTCGAGGGACTCGCCGAGCGCGTTCCACACGTGACCCTTGACGACGTCGCCGACGGGCACCGAGATCGGCTCGCCGGAGTCGGTGACGGCGGAGCCGCGCACCAGGCCGTCGGTGGGCTGCATGGAGATCGCGCGGACCAGGTTGTCACCCAGGTGCTGGGCGACCTCCAGGGTCAGCTTCTTCGTCTCGCCGCCGAGCGTGACCTCGACGTTCAGCGCGTTGTAGATGTCGGGCATCGCCTCGACGGGGAACTCCACGTCGACGACGGGACCGTTGACACGAGCCACACGGCCCGTGCCGGTCGTGGTCTCAACAGCCTCTGCAGTCATTTCACTCTTTCCCCGCTGCGGCGTCGGCCAGCGCGTTGGCGCCACCGACGATCTCGCTGATTTCCTGGGTGATCTCGGCCTGGCGAGCCTGGTTCATCTGCTGGGTCAGAACCCGCATCAGCTCGTTGGCGTTGTCCGTCGCGGACTTCATCGCGCGCCGACGCGCGGCCTCCTCGGAGGCCGCCGACTGCAGCAGCGCGGTGAAGATACGGGACTCGACGTAGCGCGGCAGCAACGATTCCAGCACGTCGCCCGCGGTGGGCTCGAACTCGAAGTACGGCGGGATGGTGTCCGTCGCCGTGGCCTCGGTCTCTTCGATCTCAAGCGGCAGGATGCGCTTGACCACCACGTTCTGGGTGAGCATCGAGACGAACTCGGTCGAGACGATGTGGATCTCGTCGATCCCGTTGTCGTCCTTGAACGAGTCGATCAGCTCGCCCGCGATGGTCTTGGCGTCGCCGTAGGAGGGCTTCCTGGAGAAGCCGACCCACTGGCCGCCCATCGAACGCCCGCGGAAGGAGTGCCAGGTGACACCCTTGCGGCCGGTCACGAACGGGATGACCTCAAGCCCGCGGCCCGCCAGCAGCCCGCGCAGGGCCTCGGCCTCGCGCAGGACGTTGGCGTTGAAGCCACCGCAGAACCCGCTGTCGCTGGTGACGATGAGGACGCCCGCCTTGGCGGGGTTCTCCTTCGCCACCGTCAGGGGATGGTCGACGCTCGCCGCGTTGCTGACGACGCCGGTGACGGCGCGAGTGATCTCACGCTCGTACGGCAGCGCCGCGTGCATCCGCTGCTGCGCCCGCACGATCCGTGAGGAGGCGATGAGCTCCTGGGCGCGCGTGATCTTGGCGGTCGAGGTGACCGACTTGATCCGCCGCCGCAGCAGCCTTAGCTGGGCACCCATGGCCTACTTCTTCTCCGCCGACCGGACGACCTTTTTGATCTTCTCCTGGCCGACCTCGTCCGCGTCCAGCGGCGCGACCGGCTCGTCCTTGATCAGAAGCTCACCCGAGGAGGTGGTGAAGCCCTTCTTGAACTCCGTCACGCTGTCCTTGAGCGCGGTGACGGTGTCGTCCGACAGCTCGCGGGTCTCCCGGATGCTGTCGAAGATGCCCTTGTGCGCGCTCTGGATGTAGTCGAGGAACTCCGACTCGAAGCGGCGGATGTCCTCGACCGGGACCTCGTCGAGCTCACCGGTGGTGCCGGCCCACACCGACACGACCTCGCGCTCCAGCGAGAACGGGCTGTACTGGGGCTGCTTGAGCAGCTCGACCAGGCGCAGACCACGCTCGAGCTGAGCCTTGGAGGCGGCGTCGAGGTCGGAGGCGAACGCGGCGAAGGCCTCCAGGTCGCGGTACTGCGACAGGGCCAGACGGAGCGTACCGGCGACCTTGCGCATCGCCTTGGCCTGCGCGGAACCACCGACTCGGGAGACGGAGATACCGACGTTGATGGCAGGGCGGACACCGGCGTTGAACAGGTCGGTCTCAAGGAAGACCTGGCCGTCGGTGATGGAGATGACGTTGGTCGGGATGAACGCCGAGACGTCGTTGCCCTTGGTCTCGATGATCGGCAGACCGGTCATCGAGCCGCCGCCCATGTCGTCGGAGAGCTTGGCGCAGCGCTCCAGCAGGCGGGAGTGGAGGTAGAAGACGTCGCCGGGGAAGGCCTCACGGCCCGGCGGGCGGCGCAGCAGGAGGGAGACCGCGCGGTAGGCGTCGGCCTGCTTGGTCAGGTCGTCGAAGACGATCAGGACGTGCTTGCCCTGGTACATCCAGTGCTGGCCGATGGCCGAACCGGTGTAGGGGGCGAGGTACTTGTAGCCGGCGGCGTCGGACGCGGGAGCGGCCACGATGGTCGTGTACTCCAGCGCGCCCGCCTCCTCCAGGCGAGCCCTGACCTGCGCGATCGTCGAGCCCTTCTGGCCGACCGCGACGTAGACGCAGCGCACCTGCTTCTTCGGGTCGCCCGAGAGCCAGTTGTCGCGCTGGTTGAGGATGGTGTCCACGGCGATCGCGGTCTTGCCCGTGCCACGGTCGCCGATGATCAGCTGACGCTGGCCACGGCCGATCGCGGTCATGGCGTCGATCGCCTTGATGCCGGTGGCGAGGGACTCCTTCACCGGCTGGCGCTGGACGACACTGGGCGCCTGGAGCTCAAGGGCGCGCAGGCCCTCGGACTCGATGTGGCCCTTGCCGTCGAGCGGGTTGCCCAGGGGGTCGACCACGCGACCGAGGAAGTTGTCGCCGACGGGCACGGACAGGACCTCGCCCGTCCGGCGGACCGTCTGGCCTTCTTCGATCTTGCTGAAGTCGCCCAGGATAACGACACCGATCTCGCGGGTGTCGAGGTTCAGTGCCAGACCGCGCGTGCCGTCCTCGAACTCGAGCAGTTCGTTCGCCATCGCCGAGGGAAGGCCGGAGACGTGGGCGATGCCGTCGCCACAGTCGACGACGGTCCCGATCTCCTCGCGCGCGGCGCCTTCCGGTTCGTACGCCTGGACGAAGCGCTCAAGCGCGTCCCGGATCTCGTCCGGCCGGATCGTAAGCTCCGCCATCTCTACTCTGTCTCCCTATTCGCCTTAGCCGGCCAGCCGGCGGCGGACTTCTTCGATTCGTCCCACAATGGTGGTGTCGATGATCTCGTCGCCGATGCGGACCGAGAATCCACCGAGCACACGCGGATCCACCTCGACGTTCAGGTGCACGTCGCGGCCGTAGGAGCCGCGCAGCCACGCCGTCAGGCGCTGCTTCTGCTCCTCACTGAGCGCGACGGCGCTGCGCACCACCGCGACCAGGCGCTGCCGCTGCTGAGCGACCAGCTGCCCGTACTCCTCGAGGCCACCCTCCAGATTACGTCCTCGCGGGTGCGCGGCCAGCTGTGCGACCAGACGCAGCGTGGACGGTGCGACCTTGCCGCCGAGCAGGTCCCGCAGCAACTGCTGCTTGCCTTCGGCGGGCGCGGACGCGTCGGTGAGAGCGCGGCGCAGTTCGGGGTTGGCGGCGACGATGCGGCCGAAGCGGAAGAGCTCGTCCTCCACGTCGTCCAGCTTGCCCTGCCCCTCGGCCTCGGCGGCGGCGGCGACCACGCCGAGCCGCTCCAGCACGTCGGTCAGGTCCCCGGCCCGCGACCACCTGGCCGCGACCGCGGCCTCGACGGTGCTGAGGGTCGCGTCGCTGACCTTGCCCTGGAGCAGGCTGCGAAGGGTCTCCGCCTTCTGCCCCGCGGGCCTGGCCGGGTCGGAAAGGGCGCGGCGCAGGCCGTGCTCGCGGTCGAGCAGGTCGGTGACCGCGAACAGCTCGTCGGAGAGCGCGCCGAGGTCGGCGCTGCCGGCCGCGGCGTTGAAGCGCTCCTCGACCTCGGCCAGCGAGGTCCTGCTCAGACCCCTCATGTCTCGCTCCGCTCAGTGCGTCGGGTTCGCTCCGGCATCAGCGCACCGCCGCGGAGTTCTCGAGCTCGTCGAGGAACCGGTCGACGGTACGGCGCTGCCGGACCTCGTCCTCAAGGGACTCGCCGACGATGCGTCCGGCCAGATCGGTCGACAGGCGGCCGATCTCGTTGCGGAGCGAGGCGAACGCCGCCTGGCGGTCGGCCTCGATCTGGGCGTGCGCCGCCTCGACGAGACGACGGGCCTCGGCCTGCGCCTCCTCGCGGAGCTCGGCCTTGATCTGCGCGGCCTGCTCACGAGCTTCCTCGCGCAGACGAGCCGCCTCATGCCGGGCCTCGGCCAGCTGGTCGCGGTACTGCTGCTGCAGCGCCTGCGCCTCGGCCTGAGCTTCCTCCGCCCTCTTGATGCCACCTTCGATGGCATCGGTCCGCTCGGCCAGAGTCTTCTGGATGCGCGGGGTGAGGACCTTGATGAGGAAGAAAGCGACGACGGCGAACGCGAAGATACCGACGACGAGCTCGTACGTGTGCGGAAGGAGCGGGTTGTAACCCTCCTCCGCAGCGAGGAGCGTAGCTGCCTTAGTCATGGATGCAGCCTTTCGTCAGAGAGTCTTCTGATTACTTGATGCCCTGGAAGATGAACGGCGCGACCAGACCGATCAGGGCCAGGGCCTCGGTGAGGACGAAGCCGAGGAGCATGTTCTGGCGGATCAGGCCGTACGCCTCCGGCTGGCGGGCGATGGCCTGCACACCCTGACCGAAGATGATGCCGACGCCGATGCCGGGGCCGATGGCGGCGAGACCGTAACCGATGGCGGTGACGTTGCCGGAGACCTCAGCGAGAACGCTCATTGCTGTTTTCCTTTACTGGACGGCCGGTGAAGCGGAGTCTCACCGGTCACGGACTGTTCCGGTATGTGGTTCTCAGTGCTCCGCGTGCAGCGCGCCGCCGATGTACATCGAGGCCAGCATCGCGAAGAGGAATGCCTGCAGGAACTGGATGAACATCTCGAAGCCGGTGAAGACGATGGTCATCACCACACCGAGCACGCCGATCGGGGCACCCAGCGGGGTCAGCTTCTCGAACAGGAACCAGAAGCCCACCATGCTGAAGAAGGCCAGCAGCATGTGACCGGCGAACATGTTGGCGAACAGTCGCACCGCGTGCGTGAAAGGCGCGATGATCATGTTCGAGAGAAACTCGATCGGGGCCAGCAGGACGTAGATCGCCTTCGGCAGGCCGGGGGGGAACATCATGTTCTTGAAGTAGCCGACGGCACCCTGGTGCTTGACGCCGAGATACACCTTGATGACGTAGATGGTGATCGCGAGCACCGCGGGGAAGGCGATGTGCGAGGCGACGGGGAACTGGATGAAGGGCACGACGCCCATCAGGTTCCAGACCAGCACCAGGAAGAACATGCTCAGCAGCAGGCCCATCCAGCGGTCGGCGTCCTTGCCCAGGAAGGGCCGGGCGACCTGGTCGCGCACGAACATGTAGCCGTACTCGGCGACGTTCTGGATGCCCCTGGGCACGATCTTCGGCTTCGCGAAGGCCGCCCAGCAGAAGCCGATCACGATGACCGAGCTGAGGATCGCGAGGAGAACCGGCTTGGTGAACCAGGCGACCCCGGGAATGATCGGGGCAAGGTCGAACAGTGACTCGGGCGTCGGCGCCCCGAACTCGCCAGGAGTGTCGGCGGCCAGGACCGTCAGCGCATTCACGCGGCGTCCCCTTCAACGTCGTAGTGGATCACAAGGGTTTCCTCAGCGAAGCGATCGCCAGGTGGGGTCAGCGACCGTACTTCCGGTAGACCAGGTAGACGGCGAGAGCGACCCCCACGACAATGCCTATGGGGAAGAGCGCGGACGTGCCGAACCAGCGGTCCAGCAACCAGCCCGCACCGCCGTAGATCGCCATCCCGGAGAGAAGGTAGCTGGGAATCGACCACGCGGCGTTGGCGAAGTCCTGGCCGTCGTCTTCGGGCCGGCGCTTCTTCTCTTCGCTCATCGCGCGCCCGACGATAGCAGGCAAGCAGAGGACTAGTCATATCGGACCCGCCCCTTTACCTTGCTCATGAGTCGCCCTGGCCCGGGACTTTGGCGTCGGGGTCCACGTAAAGCATCTTCGTCTTCATGAAGGCCCTGACTTCGGCCGCGGTCCACACGATCGTGCAGATCACGACGCTCCAGGCGAAGGCCCGCGGGTTCCACGCGGTGGTGTCACCGAACGTGGAGAGCATGACCATGATGACGACGACTTTGACGAGGTAGCTGACCATGGCGGCGGCGGCCATCATCTGCGGGGAGATTCTGGCGGCGTACGAGACGACCACCACGCTGATGCTGAAGAAGACACCGACCAGCGCGAGCCCGACCAGGGCTCCGATGGCTCCTTTACCCCCCGCGAGGAAGAAGGCCACGATGGCGGCAACGGCGCCCACGACCAGCGTGGGCAGCGCGGCGCTTTTGAGTACGCGCACGTCGTTGGCCTGCATCGGTGCTCCCGTAGCGAGTTATCAAGCGAGCGTTTGCTACCCCCAGAGCCGGTGCGTCCGGGGGGCCTTGCTCGTGAAAGATATCACAAGCTCATGGAAGACCGCTTTTACCTGCCGTTTCTAGTTCGCGATCATGAACCGCCGGGGAACGCCTGAACAGTGTTGCGCTCCTGGTTGGGAGACGGGCGGCGTACCTGCTGGGTGACCTCGTCGAACGGCTGGATGACGGGCATCGGGCCGGTCGGCGGGCCGTCGTCGTCATCGCCGGAGTCGCCACGCGAGGCGGCGTGCGCGCCGCCGCGGCCGCGGAATCGGGGCAGCGCCATCATGACCAGCACGCCGAGTGCGAGCAGAATCACAATCGGGAAGAGCAGGATCGGCACCCCGAAGACCGACATCGTCACCAGGCCGAAGGCGAACAGGACCGTCCACGCGTACATGATCAGGACCGTGCGGCGCTGCGAGTGGCCGATGTCGAGCAGCCGGTGGTGCAGGTGACCCCGGTCGGGCGCGAACGGGGACATGCCGTGGGACGTGCGTCTGACCACGGCGGTTATCAGGTCCGTCAGCGGCAGGACCAGCACGGCCACCGGCAGCAGCAGCGGCACCAGCGTGCCGAACTTGTTGATGCCCTCGAAGGAGAACGGGTCGAGCGGGGTCACCGTGATGAGCGAGCCGGCCAGCACCAGGCCCAGCAGCATCGCGCCGGTGTCGCCCATGAAGATCTTGGCCGGGTGGAAGTTGTGCGGCAGGAATCCCAGGCACATGCCGATGAGGATCGCCGTGATGGCCGCGGTGGTGCTGATGCGGGTCTGCTCGATGGCCTGTTCGAGGAAGATCGAATACATCCAGGTGGCCGCGGCGGCGATGCCGACGATGCCGGCCGCCAGACCGTCGAGGCCGTCGACGAAGTTCACCGCGTTGATGGCGACGACCACGATCAGGATCGTCACGACCGTGCTCAGGTTGTAGTCGAGCACATAGGCGCCGCCCCAACTGTCGGGCAGCGGGATCGAGGTCAGCCGCATGTCGAAGAAGACCATGACGCCCGCCGCCGCGATCTGGCCGCCCAGCTTGATGAAGGGGTCCATGCCCCACCAGTCGTCCAGGAAGCCGGTCAGCGTGATCACACCGCCCGCCACGATCAGCGCCAGTGTGGTCTGGTCCTCCGCCAGGACCTGGCCGGTGCGATTGAGGTTGCCCGCCACCAGCAGGCCCGCGACCAGGCCGAAGTACATGGCGAGACCGCCCAGGCGCGGGGTCGGCGTGGTGTGCACGTCGCGCTCGCGAACCTCGGGCATCGCTCCGATGCGAATGGCAAAGCGACGGACCAGCGGCACGAGAAGAAACGTCACCGCCGCCGCGACCAACGCCATGAAGAGGTATTCGCGCACGGGCACCAGTTTCCCGGATCCTCCGGCCTGCTGTGACCGGAAAACGACACAGAACAGCTTATAATTCGCTGAGATAAGGCTGGTGTATGACCAGCAGCTCCGAAACCCGTCTCCGCACTTCAGCGACAGTGTCCGGATATCTCACCGCCTGCGCCACGAGTGTTGCCACTTCTTTCAGCTCCTCGGGTCCCATGCCCTGCGTGGTGACGCAGGGCGTGCCGACCCTGACTCCTGACGTGACGGCAGGTGGTTCGGGATCATACGGGATCACGTTGCGGTTCAGGGTGATCGCGGCCGCCGCGCACCGGCGTTCCGCCTCCGCCCCGGTGACGCCCAGCCCGCGCAGGTCGATCAGCGCCAGGTGGCTGTCGGTGCCGCCGGACACCGGGCGCATGCCCTCCTCCGCGAGCGTGTCGCACAGCGCCCTCGCGTTGTCGACCACCCGTCTGGCGTAGTCGGCGAACTCCGGCCGCAGCGCCTCACCGAACGCCACCGCCTTCGCCGCGACGGCGTGCATCAGCGGCCCGCCCTGCACGAACGGGAAGACCGCCCGGTCCACACGCGCCGCGACCTCGCGCGTGCAGAGGATGCCGCCGCCGCGCGGGCCGCGCAGCGCCTTGTGCGTGGTGAAGGTGACCACGTCCGCGTACGGCACCGCGCTCGGGATCGCACCCCCCGCCATCAGCCCGATCGTGTGCGCCACGTCGGCCAGCAGCCAGGCCCCGACCTCGTCGGCGATGTCGCGGAAGATCGAGAAGTTGACCAGGCGCGGGTAGGCGGTGGCGCCGCAGACGATCACTTTCGGCCGGTGGCGCAGGGCCAGCGCCCTGACTTCGTCGTAGTCGATGAGTTCGGTGTCGCGCCGCACGCCGTACGCGATCACGTCGAACCATTTTCCGGAGAAGTTCACCTTCGAACCATGCGTGAGGTGGCCGCCGTGCGGCAGCGCCATGGCCAGCATCGTGTCGCCCGGCTGCAGCAGCGCGGCATAGGCGGCCAGGTTCGCCGAGGCGCCCGAGTGCGGCTGGACGTTGGCGTGCTCGGCCCCGAACAACTCCTTGGCCCGGGAGATCGCCAGCCGCTCCGCCCGGTCCACGACTTCGCAGCCGCCGTAGTAGCGGCGTCCCGGATAACCCTCCGCGTACTTGTTCGTGAGGGTCGAACCCAGGGCGGCGAGCACGGCGGGCGAGGTGAAGTTCTCGCTCGCGATCAGCTGGATCCCGCCGCGCACCCGGTCGAGCTCGTCGAGCAACACCTGGGCGATCTCGGGATCCTGCTGCTGCAGCAGGCCGAAGTCTGGCCCGTAGTAGGGCATTTTCTCAATGTACGCCCGTTTCCCTCACCCGACGCGGGCCCCCCTCGCACCACGCGCCGGAGCCCCGTCAGGAGAAGGCATGCGGCGCCCCGGCCGAGCTCGGCACCCAGCGCGGCGTGTCCGCCGCCTCGTCGCTGATCGCGGTCAGCACCGCCTGCCGGTAGAGGCCCAGCCGGGTACGCCACTCCGCGAGATCCTCGACGTAGCGCGCCCCCACCGGGGCATCCCACGTCTGCGGGCTCCTGGCGAGCTGGTAGGCCTTGTCCAGAGAGGTCGTCAGCGACTCCAGCAGCGGCATGACGGCCTGCCAGGCGGTCACCAGGCGCTGGTACTCGGGATTGAACTCCCAGGCCCTCGGCTGGCCGTCCAGGGCGCCGGAGGCGGTGGCGGGCGGGGTCTCGCCGGGCTGGCGGGGCTGGGGGGCGGGCGGGTCCACGTACATCAGCGACTCCTCTCGCCCGGCTCCACCGCACCCGGCGGGCCGTCAGGCCGAATGTCCTCAGGCACCCACTCCCCCGTGCCCCACTCCCCCTTGGGCACCTCCACACTCGGCATCTCCATCGGCTGGACGTCGCGCACGTTGTCCATGAGCGTCTTGAGCGCCGCGGGGTCGAGCGGCTCGGCGTCCGCGGACACCACATCGCCGCCGTCCCCGGCCCACTGCTGCGGCCCCGCACTGCCCGCCGCGGGGCTGCCGTTCGCCGGGGTGCTGTACTCGGTCCCGGTACGGTCGCCGTTCCCCACTCCGGTACGGTCCCCCGTCGGCACCGTCTGATCACGGTCACCGGAGGTCACCGGGGTACCGGGATCGGCCTTGTCGCCAGGTGCGGTGTCGTTCCCGCCGGTCTTCGCGCAGTCGCCCTGCCCACCGGAGGTGCCCGAGGGCGAGTCGCCGACGGGCTGATTGCCCACGGGGTGGGCCGGGTTGCCGGGCGTGTCCTGAGGCTGACCGCCCACGGGCTGGGCCGGCGTGGCCGGGTTGCCGTAGGCGTCGGAGGTCCCGGGCGGGTTGCCGACCGGCTGAGCGGGAGTGGCCGGGCTGTCGGAGGTCTCTCGTGGTGTGGCCGGGTTGCCGTCGGGGTTCGGGGTCGTGGTGGGGTTGCCGGGGTCGAGGGAGCCCGGTGGGCCGTCGGGTTTGATGTCCTGCGGCGCCCACTGGCCGTTGCCCCACTCCCCCTTGGGCACCTCCACGCCGGGCATGTCCATCGGCTGGACGTCCCTGACGTTCTCGATCAGCGCCTTCAGGGCGGCGGGGTCGATCGGCCTGGCGTCCGCGGAGACCACGTCGCTGCCGTCGTTCGCCCAGGTGCCGAGGCCACCGGCGTCGACCGTCTTCCCGCCGGGCTGGATCTGGCCCGGAGTGGTGTCGCCGGCGAGCGTGGGCGTGTCCTGGGGCTGGATGTCGTCGATGTTCCTGATCAGCTCCTCCAGCTCCTCGGCTGTGGGCGGATCGAGGGGAACCTGGAGGACCTTCACGCCGTCCACCTCGACGACCTGCGGCTTGGTCGGGTCGAGAGGAGGTTCGGCGCCCCGGTCGCGCCTGCTGTCACGCTCGTCGTCCTTGGGCTCGTCACCCTTGACCGGGTCGTCCTTCTTGTCGTTCTTGTTCTCGTCGGAGGCCGCGACGTCATCGCTCTTGGGATCCGGCTTGTCGTCACCCTTCGGATCCGGCTTGTCCTCGGTCTTGACGTCCGGCTTGTCGTCCGTCTTCACATCGGGCTTGTCGTCCGTCTTGACGTCGGGCTTGTCGTCACCCTTCGGATCCGGCTTGTCGTCGGTCTTGGCGTCCGGCTTCGGATCGTCCGCCCTGGGGTTGTCGTAGCGCGAGCGGTCCTCCCCGCGCTCTTCCTTCGGCTCGTCCTCGGGACCGGTGGGGGTCTTGGCGCCGTCCTTGGGCTCGTCGTTCCCGCCCAGGACACGCACCGGGTCCTTGCCCGCGTCCGCCCTCCGAGGCGCGTCCTCACGCTTCTCCAGCGTCGCCAGCCGGGTGTTGACGTCCTTGGACATCGTGTCGATGGCCTCGGCGACCTGCCCCGGCCGATGCATGGCCCGGGTGGCCAGCCCCGCCCCGCTCATCACCTGGGCGACCCGGCCCTCGATCGCGCGCAGTTCCCCCGCCGCCTGCTTCACCTCGGCCAGCAGGTCACGCACCAGCTTCGGGTCCATGCCGTCGAACTTGCCCATGGGCGAGCCACCTCCGGGCACCACGGTAGGCCGCCCGTGTCCCCTGTGACTCGCGTGATAAACAGCGGGTATCGCTGGGATCAGCCCTCGGTGGCGACGTACCCGACAATCCCCCGCAACTTCTCCACCGGGATCGCCCCGCCCCGCAGCAGTCGCGGCACCGCGGTGGTCAGGTCGAGGATGGTCGAGGGCGTGTTGTCATTGGTCGGTCCGGCGTCCAGGTAGACGGCCACGGACTCGCCGAGCTGGTCCTCCGCCTCCTCCGCGGTGGTGGCGGCGGGCGAGCCGGAGCGGTTGGCGCTGGAGACGGCCATCGGGCCGGTCTCCTTCAGCAGGTCGAGGGCGATCGGGTGGAGCGGCATGCGCAGCGCCACCGTGCCCTTCGTGTCGCCGAGGTCCCACGACAGCGACCGGTTGGCCTTGCACACGATCGTCAGCGGGCCGGGCCAGAAGGCGTCGATGAGGTCCTGGCCGTAGGGGCCGAGGTCCTCGACCAGGGCGTTGGCCGCGCGTACGGTGCCGACCAGCACGGGCGGCGGCATCTCGCGGCCGCGGCCCTTGGCCTCCAGCAGCGCGGTGACGGCGCTCTGGGTGAAGGCGTCGGCGCCGATGCCGTAGACGGTGTCGGTCGGCAGCACCACGAGCTCGCCCCTGCGCACCGCGTTGGCGGCCTCGGTCAGGCCTTCGGCCTTCTGGTCGGCGTCCGAGCAGTCAAATCGTCGTCCCACGGCGCTGTCGGCCTCTCTGCGTTCTGAATGGGCGGTGCTCGCCCGCATCCTAGTCCTGGGCCAGCCTGGCGGTGACGAACCTGTCTCGCCGGGTGAGATCCTGGCGCAGGCGTACGTCCCGCCAGCCATTGTCCTCGGGGAAGGTCAGGTAGACCGACCGGCCCTGCTGGTCGGCGTGCTCGACCGCGACCCAGCCGCCCGGCCGCAACAGCCGGAACGCCGTACGCTCCACCGCCCTGACCTCGTCGAGCCCGTCGTCGCCGGTGCCGTACAGCGCCCGCGAGGGATCGTAGTCGCGCACCTCGGGGTCACGCGGGATCGCGCCGGGCGGGATGTAGGGCGGGTTGGAGATCACCATGTCGACGGTGCCGTTGAGCTCGGGCAGCGCCTCCGCGAGGTCGTCGGGGTGCAGGTGGACGCGGCCCTGACCGTGCTCGGCGATGTTGCGCTTGGCCCACGTGTACGCGCCGGGGTCGACCTCGACCGCATGGACCTCGGCCAGCGAGACCTCCTGGGCGATGGACAGGGCGATCGCGCCGGAGCCGGTGCCGAGGTCGACGACGAGCGGCTGGGTGACGTCCATGGCCCGCAGGGTCTCGATGGCCCATCCCGCCATGACCTCGGTCTCCGGCCGCGGGACGAAGACGCCGGGGCCGACCTCAAGCTCCAGGTAGCGGAAGTAGGCGTGGCCGGTGATGTGCTGAAGGGGCTCGCGCGCCTCGCGCCTGGCGATGCCCTCCCAGAACAGGGCGTCGAAGTCGCCGTCCTTGACCGTGTGCAGCTCGCTTCTGCGCACGCCGTGGACGAACGCCGCGATCTCCTCCGCGTCGGTGCGCGGCGACGGCACACCGGCCTCGGCCAGCCGGGCCGTTGCGTGTGCGATCTCGTCCAGCAGAAATGTCATGAGTGTTGTGCGAGCTTCTCCGCCGTTTCGGCGTCGATCAGAGCCTGGGTGACGGCGTTGAGCTCGCCGTCGAGGACCTGGTCGAGGTTATACGCCTTGAAGCCGACGCGGTGGTCGGAGATGCGGTTCTCCGGGTAGTTGTAGGTGCGGATGCGCTCGGAACGGTCGACGGTGCGGACCTGCGACTTGCGCTCGGCCTGCGCGGCGGCGTCGGCCTCCTCCTGGGCGATGGCCAGCAGGCGGGCGCGCAGGATGCGCAGCGCCGACTCCTTGTTCTGCAGCTGGCTCTTCTCGTTCTGGCAGGAGACGACCACGCCCGTGGGCACGTGGGTGATGCGCACCGCGGAGTCGGTGGTGTTGACGCTCTGGCCGCCGGGTCCGCTGGAGCGGTAGACGTCGATGCGCAGGTCGTTGGGGTCGATCTGGACGTCGACCTCCTCCGCCTCCGGATAGATGAGCACGCCCGCGGCGCTGGTGTGGATCCGGCCCTGCGACTCAGTGGCGGGCACCCGCTGGACGCGGTGGACGCCGCCCTCGTACTTGAGCCTGGACCACACGCCCTCGTCGCCCTTGGCCCGGATGCCGACGGTGACGTCCTTGTAGCCGCCGAGGTCGGAGTGCTGGGCCTCGATGACCTCGGTCTTCCAGCCCAGGCGCTCGGCGTAGCGCAGGTACATCCGCAGCAGGTCGCCGGCGAACAGCGCCGACTCCTCCCCGCCCTCACCGGCCTTGATCTCCATGATGATGTCCTTGTCATCATTGGGATCGCGCGGGATGAGCAGGTGGCGGAGCTTCTCCTCCAACTGCGGGATGCGGGCCGCGAGCTCCTCGGCCTCGGTGGCGAACGCCTCGTCCTCGCTCGCGAGCTCCTTGGCGGCGCTGAGGTCGTCGCGCACGCTCTCCAGCTCGCGGTAGGTGCCGACGATCGGGGTCAGGTGGCGGTAACGCTTGCCGAGCGTGCGGGCCTTGGACTGGTCAGCGTGCACGGCGGGATCGGCGAGCTGCGTCTCCAGCTCCGCGTACTCCTTGAGCAACTCGTCCAGGTTCACCGTGGTCCCTTATGTCGTCCGTGCCGGCCGTATCACCAAGAACGCCGACCCGGCGCACCTGTGAGTGCGTCGGGCCGGCGTCAGGGGAGCTACTTGCTCTGGGCCTTCTTGCCGAAGCGCTGCTCGAAGCGCGCCACCCGGCCACCGGTGTCCAGGATCTTCTGCTTGCCCGTGTAGAACGGGTGGCAGGCCGAGCACACGTCGGCGTGGATGACGCCGTTCTTCGCGGTGCTGCGGGTCGTGAAGGAGTTACCGCACGTGCAGGTCACCTGCGTGACGTGGTACTCCGGGTGGATGTCGCTCTTCATGTGAGTCCTTTCGGGGTGCGGTCGCCGGGTCGCCTCAGCTGCTCTGCGCGCGGTCGCACACTGGATGTGGTGCGCGCGGCGGGAACCGGTACCGCTTCGGTTCAGCTACCAGTGTGCCAGACGTTGCAACCATCCCAGGCCACCAGGCATTCCCCGGATCTTGATGCCCGGCTCACCCCTGTCACACTAGGCTCCCGCGCATCAATCATTAGTTTTCCTCCCATAAAGGACATCAAAAGCGATGATGAGAAAGGTGCGGTTGCTGCTCGCGACCGCCACGGGGGCCGCCGTTCTCCTCGGAGGCGCCGGAGTCACAGCCACGGCTGCCGGAGCCTCCACCTCCCTGACCGCCCGCACCGCGGCAGGGGACATCACGGGCGTCTCCGCCGGCAACACCTACGTGCCGAGCGAAGGAACCGTCCAGGCCGGCATCAACTTCACGGTCAAGGACCCGCTGGGCACCGACCCGAACACCACGGTCCCGGCCGGCGTGACCGCCGAGATCTCGCCGCCCGGCAAGGGCGCCCGTTCGGTGAACGTCTCCTACAGCCAGCCGTCCAAGGGGAGCGACGGCAGACTGCCCACCTCGGCGGCCGGCACGGGATCGTTCAGCATCTCCAGCGACGACCCGGCCGGCGACTGGTCGCTGACGTTCAAGGTCAGCCGCGGCGGATCGATCAGCTCCGACTCCTTCACCGTCAACGTGACGGGCAAGAAGGCGAGCATCAGCGCCTCGGTGACGCCCGACCCCGTCAACCTCAAGAAGGGCCGCGAGGTCCAGGTCGACGTACGCGCCAGGGTCAAGGACGCCGGCTCGGTCAGCGCCCGCCTGGTCAGCGACGACACCAGCGAGTACTACGACCTCGGCACCCTGAGCCAGGACGGCTACGGCATCTACACCGGCAGCACGTTCTTCAGCGACGACACCGAGCCCGGCACGTGGACCCTGGAGGTGACCGCGACCCGGGGCAGCGAGACGTTCAAGGGCGAGGTCGCCTTCACCGTCAACGAGCCCGAGGGCGGCGTCTCCAAGAAGGCCAAGTCCAAGGTGACCCTCTCCCTGCAGAAGAAGGGCACGAAGGTCAAGGCGTACGGCAAGGCCACCCGCGCCGGCAAGGCCTACAAGGGCAAGGTGCTGGCCGTCTACTACAAGGCCAAGGGCGCCAAGACGTACAAGCGCATCGCGTTCGTGAAGACGGACTCGGCCGGCAAGTACAGCACCAAGGTCAAGATCAAGAAGGACGGCTACGTCAAGGTGAAGGTCTCGGGCACCAGCAAGACCAGGAGCGCCTGGTCACCGCAGAAGTTCGTGAACATCAAGTAGCCCGCGTCGGCTGAAACGGCCCGCGCCCTCTCCGGCGCGGGCCGTTTCAGCGCCCGAGGTAGGCCAGCACCGCCAGCACCCGGCGGTGGTCGTCGGGCGCCTGGCCGAGCGAGAGCTTGGCGAAGATGCCGGAGATGTGCTTCTCCACGGCCCCTTCCTTGACCGAGAGCCTGGCAGCGATGGCGGTGTTGGAGCGTCCCTCGGCCATGAGCGCCAGGACCTCGCGCTCGCGCGGAGACAGCGTGTCCATGGCCGTGCCCCTGCGCTGCCTGCCCAGGAGCTGCAGCACCACCTCGGGGTCGATGACCGTGCCGCCCTCCGCCACCTGCCGCACCACCGCCAGGAACTCGGCCACGTCGGAGATCCGCTCCTTCAGCAGGTAGCCCACGCCGGGGCCGATGAGCTCGGCCGCGTAGCGCTCCTCCACGTACTGCGACAGCACGAGGATCGGGAAGTCCGGCCGCCGCGCCCGCACGTCGAGGGCGGCGCGCAGGCCCTCGTCGGTGTTGCTCGGCGGCATGCGCACGTCCACGATCGCCAGGTCGGGCCGGTGGTGTTCGACCGCGCTGATCAGCGAAGGGCCGTCGCCCACCGCCGCCGCCGTCTCGATGCCGCCGTCGGCAAGCAGGCGGGCCAGGCCCTCACGCAGCAGCACCGAGTCCTCGGCGATCACCACTCGCATGCGCCCATGACTACCACTCACACGGCAGTTCCGCGCGAACCAGCGTGGGCCCGCCCACCGGACTGTTCAGCACGAGCACGCCGTCGATGGTCGCCGCCCGGTCGGCCAGCCCTGCCAGGCCGCCGCCGTGGCGCAGGGTCGCGCCGCCGATGCCGTTGTCCCAGACCTCGACGGTGACCATCTGACCCGCGCGTACGACCCGTACCGACGCCTCCGTGGCCGCCGCGTGCTTGGACATGTTGGCCAGCGACTCGGCCACGATGTAGTAGGCGATGCTCTCCACGGCCGCAGGGGGCCGCTCGCCGACGTCCACGGTCGCGTCGACCCCGATCGGCGCCCGCGCGGCCAGAGCCGACAGGGCGGCGTCCAGGCCCCGGTCGGTGAGGATCGCCGGATGGATGCCGCGCGCCAGGTCGCGCAGCTCGGCGATCGCGGCCCTGGTGCCCGTGTGAGCCTGCGCGATGAGCTCCTTGGCCTGCTCCGGATCGTCGTCCAGCTTGGTGCGCGCCCGTCCCAGGTCCATGGCGACCGACAGCAGCAGCAGTTGCGCCCCGTCGTGCAGGTCGCGCTCGATCCTGCGCCGCTCGGCCTCGGCCGCGTCGATGCCCCTGGCCCGGCTGGCCCGCAGCCGCTCCTCCTCGCCGCCGCCCAGCAGCGCCGCCGCGAGCGTCCCGTGCAGCAGACTCAGCCCACGCACCGCGTACGCCAGCACCGCCACCATCACGAACCCCACCAGAACAGCGATCGCCCGCTCCAGAGGCGTGTTCACCACGAAGGCCTCGCCGATCATCAGCTCTTCCCGGAACGGCGCGAGAATCAGCGCGACCGACATGCTTCCGAGCACGATCACGACGATGAACTCCAGCAGGCTCAGCGGCGCGAGCAGAATCAGATACCCCAGATCCCGCCAGGTGGCCGGATCCCGGAAGAGCCACTTGAGATGGTTCATGACGCCCCGCTCGGGCCGCCGCCGATAGGGATCCCGGATCCGCACCCCGAACGCCAGCCACAGCAGCCGCCGTTCCAGCATCGCCGCGCCACGCCAGACGAGCACGGTCACCAGCAGCAACGGGAACCCGACCCAGACCGCCATCATGACCAGCGAGATCGTGCTCCCGAACGCCACGACCAGAAACCAGGTCAGCCCAAAGAACAAACTCACCAGCAGGTACGGCACCGCCCGCCAGGTACGCGGATCGACCACGACTCCGACCGGCCCGCTGGGCCCCAGCGGCACCCGCTCACGCAACGGCACATCCACGGTTCCAGCGTGCCCGGGGCAACGACATCCGTGAATGCCGGTGGCGCCCGCATCAAGGTGGGGTTAACCCCCGCATCCAGCCAAACCCCAGCATTGGACCCTGGAGATCCGGTGCCCTCGGACCCCACGGAGGTCCGGCGAGCCGGACGGCCGGAGGATTCCGAAGAGCCGAAGGGTCCGGGAGAGCCGGGGGCTTCGGGGGGTTCTGGAAGTACGGAGGGCCGGCTTGACCGTGCCGCTGGGATACGTGCCTTGTGGCGGTGGGGTGGAGGTGCGGCGGCGGGCGCACGGTTGCGGTGGTGCGCCGACGGCGGCGGGCGGTGGTCCTGGCGGCTTTGCCGTAACTCCAAGGGCACGCAACGACGGACGGGACGCAAAAGGGCGGCGGGAAGAATCCCCGCCGCCCTCAAGCACCGCCGTCTAGTCGCGGTCGTTGCTCACGGTGGTCTTCTGGACCTGGAGGAGGAACTCCGCGTTGGACTTCGTCTCCTTCATCTTCTCCAGAAGCAGTTCGAGCGCCTGCTGCATGTCGAGCGCGTGGAGCACCCGGCGCAGCTTCCAGACGATCTGCAGCTCGTCCTTGGCCATGAGGATCTCTTCCTTACGGGTGCTGGACGCGTCGACGTCCACCGCGGGGAAGATGCGCTTGTCGGCCAGGGAGCGGCTGAGCTTGAGCTCCATGTTGCCGGTGCCCTTGAACTCCTCGAAGATGACCTCGTCCATCTTGGACCCGGTCTCGACCAGGGCCGTGGCGAGGATCGTCAGCGAGCCGCCGTTCTCGATGTTGCGGGCGGCGCCGAAGAAGCGCTTGGGCGGGTACAGAGCGGTGGAGTCGACACCACCGGACAGGATCCGGCCCGACGCGGGGGCGGCCAGGTTGTAGGCGCGGCCCAGACGGGTGATCGAGTCCAGCAGCACGACCACGTCGTGGCCCAGCTCCACCAGACGCTTGGCGCGCTCGATGGCGAGCTCGGCGACGGTGGTGTGGTCCTCGGCGGGACGGTCGAAGGTGGAGTGAATGACCTCACCCTTGACCGAGCGCTGCATGTCGGTGACTTCTTCGGGACGCTCGTCCACGAGCACGACCATCAGGTGGCACTCGGGGTTGTTGCGCGTGATCGAGTTGGCGATCGCCTGCAGCACCATCGTCTTACCGGCCTTCGGCGGCGAGACGATCAGGCCGCGCTGGCCCTTGCCGATCGGGGAGACCAGGTCGATGATCCTGGTCGTCATGATGTTCGGCTCGGTCTCCAGGCGCAGGCGGTCCTGCGGGTAGAGCGGCGTCAGCTTGTTGAAGTCCGGACGGCTGCGCGCCTGCTCCGGGTCCATGCCGTTGACGGTGTCGAGGCGGACCAGGGCGTTGAACTTCTCGCGGCGCTCGCCGTCGCGCGGCTGCCGGACGGCGCCGGTGACGACGTCGCCCTTGCGCAGGCCGTTGCGGCGGATCTGGGCCAGCGACACGTAGACGTCGTTGGAGCCGGGCAGGTAGCCGCTCGTCCGCACGAAGGCGTAGTTGTCGAGGATGTCGAGGATGCCGGCGATCGGGATGAGCACGTCGTCGTCGCCGATGACCGGCTCGTTGCTGTCGAAGCGGTCGCGGCCACGGCCACGGTTGCGCTCACGGAAACGGCCACGCCGCCCGCGCCCGCGCTCGTCGTCGTCGGCCCCGCCGCGCGGGTCGCCGCCGCGGGGGTCGCCGCCGCGCTGGTCACCGCCACGGGTGTCGCCGCCACGGGGGTCACTGCCGCGCTGGTCGTTGCCGCGCTGGTCACCGCGGCTGCCCGCGTCCACCGCGCGCTGGTCGGCACGGCCGCCTTCGCCACGGTCGTTCCCCGCACGCTCGCCACGGTCGCTCCCGCGCTCGCCACGGTCACCGCCGCGGTCCCCACGGTCGCCGCGCTCACCGCGGTCGCCCACACGGTCACCGCGGTCGCCGCGCTCACGGCGCTCGCCGCGGGTGCGGCGCTCACGGCGGCTCTCCCGGTCGCCGCGGTCACCGCGGTCGCCACGGGAGTCGCCCTGGGGGTCGCTCTGAACGGCCTCGGCGGCCGGCTGCTGCTGCTCCACCACGGCGGGAGCCGCGGCGACGACCGGCTCGGCCGGGGCGGCGGCGGCCACCGGCTCAGGGGCCGTGACCACCGGTTCTGCTACGGGTGCGCTGGTCTCCTCGGTGCTCTTGGCCCGGGAACGTTCCCTCCTCGCGCGGGTGGGCCGCTCGGCGGCGGGCGCCTCGGCCACGGCCGCCGGAGCCTCCGCGACGGGCGGAGCCGCCGGGGCGCTGTCACCGGAACCGCCACCCTGCTTCTCCTGGATGGCCGCGATCAGCTGGCTCTTCCGCATGCGTCCGGTCCCGCTGATGCCGAGCTCGGCAGCGATCTTCTGCAGCTCGGGCAGCACCTTGGCGGACAGGCCGGTGCCGGAGCGACGCGCACGCGGCTTGGCCGCGGCACGAGTGGGGGTGTCGCCGGACGCGGGCTGCGCAGACGCGCCCGATGCGTCGGAGAGGAGTTCGGTGGTGTCGCTCAACTAAAAGGTCCTTCCCAGGGGTCGGGCGCCGGCTTTGCTGTACCGGGCGTCCCGGAGGTGCTGTCGATCCGGCGGGACAGACCGGGTCGGGATGCACGCTGCGATCTTCGGCCGCCGCGCAGGTCGGCCGCCACGATTGGGGAGGGGTTCGTCCAGGCCGCCACAGGACGGTGGCGCATGGAGGACACCCCCCAGATTGCTGTCGCCAGCCAGATGTCGAGGTGATTCGAACGCGCAGATCCCCATAGTCGTCGTCTCGTGGTGAACCAACCGGGTGTAGGTCCATGGGAGACGCCGGGTTCCGGGGAGACAGCCGCGCTGCCCACGCCTCGCGACGTGCAGCATGAAGCAGCGATGTGTGGCTGACAAGCACGCACCCACCAAGGGGGCATCTGGTGCGGCTATCAGCCTAACATCACCAGCGCACACGGCTATTCCCTGAAGGTCTAAAGAGGCATCAGCGTGTCTCGGGGAACTGAACGTTCGCACCATCCGGGTCGACGTCCATTAGCTGGATGTGCCAGTCATTACCCACTTCTGGCGCGATCAAATCCTGCGTATCCGGTGTGGAAAACGCAAGAACCGTGGGGCCCGCTCCCGAAACGACCGCGGGCACGCCCACCGCACGCAGACGTTCTACCAGATCCGCGCTGTCGCGCATCGCAGGCGCGCGGTATTTCTGGTGGAGACGATCTTCGGTGGCGGCGAGCAGCAGGTCACTCTCCGGACGCAGGGTGAGCGCGGCGATCAGCAGCGCGGCCCGGCCGGCGTTGAAGGAAGCGTCCTTGTGGGGCACGTCCTTCGGAAGCAGCCCTCGAGCGGTCTCCGTGGACACCCGTGCCGATGGGACGAGCACGACCGGACGGATTCTCGCATCGGGGGTGACTTTCACCATATGCGGTGATCCCCCATGGTCGGTCCACGAAATCGTGAGATTTCCGGTCAAACATGGGGCGACGTTGTCCGGGTGGCCTTCCATCTCCGTGGCCAGGGCGAACACCTCATCGTCCGACAGCGTGCGCGCGCCGTCCGGCGATGTTCGCTGAGAGCCGAGAGCGCGCGCGGCGAGAATGCCCGCGCAGATGGCCGCCGACGACGATCCCAGCCCGCGCGCGTGCGGGATGCGGTTACGGCAGCGCAGCCGGATGCCGGCGGGCTGCTCCATACCCATCCGGTCGAACGCCTTGCGCATGGCCTTGACGACCAGATGGCCCTCGCCCAGGTCGAGCTCGCCCTCCCCCTGGCCTTCGACGGTGACCTGGACGCGGTCTCCCGTGAGTTCGGCCTCGACCTCGTCGTACAGGCCGAGCGCGAGGCCGAGCGTGTCGAAGCCGGGACCGAGGTTCGCGGAGGTCGCGGGCACGCGAACAGTGATCAATGTGTTGTTTCCCTCAGATCGCGTGGTCAGGCGAGGTTGAGCGCGCCCGCCGCGGCGTGGACGTCGATGGGGATCGTCACCGGGGCCGGAGCGCCGGAGATGGCCCAGTCGGGGTCCTTCAGTCCGTTGCCGGTGACCGTGCAGACGATGCGCCGGCCGGGCTCGACCAGGCCGGCGGCGTGGGCCTGCAGGAGTCCTGCCACGCTCGCCGCCGAGGCCAGCTCGACGAAGACGCCCTCTTCCTGCGCCAGCAGCTTGTACGCGGCCGCGATCTGGCGGTCGGTCACCGACTGGATGACGCCGCCGGAGTCGTCCCTGGCCGCCTCGGCGAGCTGCCAGGAGGCCGGGTTGCCGATGCGGATGGCCGTGGCGATCGTGTGCGGGCGGGCCACCGGCGCGCCGTTGACGATCGGGGCCGCGCCGCTGGCCTGGAAGCCGAACATGCGCGGACGCCGCGTGGAGACGCCGTCCTGCGCGTACTCCTGGTAACCCATCCAGTACGCCGAGATGTTGCCCGCGTTGCCCACCGGGATGCAGTGGATGTCGGGCGCGTCGCCCAGCGTGTCGACGATCTCGAAGGCGGCGGTCTTCTGGCCCTGGAGCCGGAAGGGGTTGACGGAGTTGACCAGCGCGATGGGGTACTCGGACGACAGCTTGCGCGTCATCTCCAGGCAGTCGTCGAAGGAGCCCTCGACCTGCAGCAGCGTCGCCCCGTGGACGAGCGCCTGGGCCAGCTTGCCCATCGCGATCTTGCCGCGCGGCACGAGCACCGCGCAGGTGAGCCCGGCGCGCACCGCGTAGGCGGCGGCGGAGGCGGAGGTGTTGCCGGTGGAGGCGCAGATGACGGCCTTGGCGCCCTCTTCGACGGCCTTGCTGATGGCCATCGTCATGCCGCGGTCCTTGAAGCTGCCCGTCGGGTTGGCGCCCTCGACCTTGAGGTAGACGTCGCAGCCGGTCAGCGCGGAGACCCGGTGCGCGGGCACCAGCGGCGTGCCGCCCTCGAGCAGCGTGACGACGGGCGTCGTCGTGGTGACCGGAAGACGCTCTCGGTACTCCTCGATGAGGCCACGCCACGACCTAGCCATGATGACTCCCTACCTGCGGTGTTGGGCACCGAGTGTACGGGCTTCCGGCTCGGGACGAGGATCCGAGTCCACAGCGTGGACACCACGCCTTTTCAGGAAATATTCAGCAACCCCGGCTAAGGTTTCCGGCCAGGGGGTCATCGACTATGAACGCGCGTCCTGCTGTGCGGCAGAACGACTTTTCACCGCTCACACCGCCGGAGCTGGGCGCTTGGTCGCCGTCGCTGTCGGTGAGCGTCGTGATTCCGGCCCATGGCGGGCCGTACCTGGAGTTCGCGCTGGCGGCGCTGGCCGCGCAGACCTATCCGGACCACCTCATGGAGGTCCTGGTCGTCGACGACGGCAGCCGTCCGGCGATCGAGCTGCCGGAGATCCGGCCGTTCAACACCCGGATCGTGCGGGTCACGGATGGATGGGGCATCTCCAACGCGGTCAACACCGGCGCGCTGGCCGCCGACGGCGAGATCATCCAGCGGCTCGACGCCGACATGGTGCCCTGCCGCGAGCACATCGAGGCGCTCGCCCGCTGGCACCACGTGACCGACTATCTGGTCACGATCGGCATGAAGCGCTTCGTCGAGCCGCCGCCGCTCAAGGCCGAGCAGATCTACCGGGCGGGACACCTGGAAGAGCTGTTCGACCTGGACGCCGCCGTGGCCAGTTCCACCGAGGCGACGATCGCCAAGACCGACGGGCTGCGCAAGAGCCGCAATCCCTACCACGTGTGCACAGGGCCGACGCTCGCCCTTCCCAGGGAGATCTTCCACGCCGTCGGCGGTCTCGACCCGAACGTGCACCGAGGCGGCGACACCGAGTTCGCCTACCGGCTGGCGATGCACGGCGTGGTGTTCATCCCGGACGAGGCAGCCAAAGCAGTGCATCTCGGGCTTCCGGCGCAGCGGGTGGACAAGGACCGGGTCGTGCAGGCCGTCGAACCGGCTTTCTCGCACCGGATCCCGCTCCGCCGCGACCTGCGCAAGGATCGGGGCCGGCGGTGGCTGGTGCCGTACGTGGAGATCGTGTTCGAGGTGGGCGACACCCCCGCGGCCGTCGTACGGCAGGCCGTGGCGGCCGCCCTCGACGGCAAGCTGCAGGACGTCGTCGTGACGCTGGTGGCGCCGTGGTCGACGCTGCGCGACGAGCGCCGATCGGTTCTGGGCGACCCGAGCTTCGAACTGCGCATGATGCGCGACCTGTTCGCCTACGACGACCGCATCCGCCTCATCGACGAGGCCGCGCCGACGCCCGCGCCCATCCCGTTCCGCTACCGGGGGCCGGTGGACGTGCCGCTGCACCGGGCGACGCTGGAGCGGATGGTGGAGACGGTTCAGAAGGACCTCGACGGGGTGCTCGTGGTCGACGTGGGCGCCGGGCGAAGCGCACGGCTTGAGCGCACGTCGGCGCTCGCGCGGGCCGTGTTGCTGGCGGGCGTCTCGGACGACCTGGACGCCGTGATCGACCAGACCCATGGTGTACGGCACGCCGCCCCGGCCCGCTACTGGCCCCCGCCGCCCCTGCCAGAAGCCCCACCCACCGGTGCGAAGGCACCCGAGCCGGTCCAGATCCCCGCGGTCCCGGCGGTTCCCACGGAGGAGAAGACCCTCCTGAACCGCCTCAAGTCCGCCCTCCGCCCCAACTGACCGACACACCGAGCTTTCCGCACAAGGCCACCAAACCGCCCTGTCACCCCCCGGTAGGCGCGGGTGCGGCGGGGTGTGCGAGGGCGGGACCGTGGCCGTTGGGGTGGTCAGAGTGGGGGGTCGTCCGGTTTTTTGGTCCAGGCGCGCTTCAGGGCCGCGGCGAGCAGGGTGCGGAGGCTGCGCTGGGTGCGGTTGGCGGCGGCGAGCTGGCGGCGCAACCCGCCCACCTCGCGCCGGAGTTCCACCGCGCTCTTACGCCACGTGCCCGCCTCCTCCCGCCACTTGACGCTCTGGGCGCGCAGGCGTTCGACCTCCTTGCCCAGCCGGGCGGCCTCCGACTGGGCCTCCACGCGGGCGCGCAGGGCGCCGCGGCGGCCCAGGGGTTCGGCGGGCGACTCGGTGAAGCCGTAGCTCTCGCCTTCCACCCAGGTCACCCCGGACACGTCATCCACAGCGTCGTCGAGGTCCTCGCCAGGACCGGCCACGATGGCGGCCCTGGCGAAGGCGGAGGCCCGCT
The DNA here is from genome assembly GCF_044457485.1 of Nonomuraea sp. NPDC050540. NCBI lineage: Bacteria > Bacillati > Actinomycetota > Actinomycetes > Streptosporangiales > Streptosporangiaceae > Nonomuraea > Nonomuraea sp. NPDC050540. The sequence goes on along the minus strand of NZ_JBITHA010000010.1, from coordinate 307,026 downwards.
CCAGGCGGGCGCCGACCAGGCCGGATGGCGACTCGCTGAGCAGGACGTTGACCAGTCCCAGGCCCTCGCCGGCGGCCAGGTCCAGCATGCGGGCCAGGCCGTCCTCGGCGGGCGCCCATCCGGCGGGCAGCCGCAGGATCCAGGGCACCGCGGGGTCGGGGGCGTCCGTGACGGCCAGCCGTACCCTCGGCTCGTGCTGGTAGTGACCGTGGACCAGCACCAGGTCGAGGGCGGGGTCGCGCAGGGGGGCGCGGCGGTCGCGGTCGAGGGTGTCCCAGGGGCCGACGAGCACCACGCGGACGTCGGGGACGGTCCCGGCGAGCACCGCGTCCACGGTGGTGCGGACGGTCTCGTACCCGGCGGTGCCGTCCACGACGACGGCGACGTAGGGGACCTTCCACGCGCGGCCGGGGTGGGCGCGCAGCCAGCGGTAGGTGGGGATGCGGTCGGCGACGAAGGCGTGGCTGACCCGGTCGACGGGCGCTTTGTCGCGCATGCGCATGGTGGGGCCGAGGTGATACGCGCGGGCCAGGGGTTCGGGCACGAACACGGCCCCGGCCTGTGCCAGCCGGTAGCCCATCTCGGTGTCCTGGCCGAGTACCAGGTCCTCGTCCATGGGCCCGGCGGCGGCGACGAGGCGGGCGCTGACCGAGGTGGCGCCGCCGACGTGCAGGCTGAAGGGGCGCTGCGGGTTGTCGGTGAGGCCGCGGGTGCGCTCGACGAGGTCGACGATCCAGGCGTGCGGGCGGGCGGGTTCGAAGGCCTTCTCGAGGTCGTCGGGCAGTTCGGCGGGAACCTTGGCCTCGGTGAACCTGATGTAGCCGGTGACCGCCAGATAGGGGGCGCGGTGGTGCCAGCGCATGTGCGCCTCGACCGCGCCGGGGGTGAGCAGCACGTCGGAGTCGAGCCAGTGGATGACGTCGCCGGTGGCCAGGGCCAACCCGGTGTTGCGGGCGGCGGCGCGGCCCGGCCGCGGGCAGCTCGCGAGCGTGGTGTTCTCCGGGCGTTCCCGCGGCAGGCGCAGCGGCGGGTCGCTGCCGTTGTCGACGACGATGACCTCGGTAAGCCCGGCCGGGTAGGTCTGCCTGGCCAGCGCGCGCAGGACGAGGTCGAGTTCGTGCTGCCCGCCGTACGCGGGGATGACCACGCTGACCTTGAGTGAGGGCGTCCATCGCTCGGGCGGCGCGAGCACCCGGTAGTCGTTGCCCCGGACCCTCATGCCGCTTCCATGAGCCTGCTCGGCCGGAAGCCGCGCCACTGGTTGGCAGCCACCTTGAGGAAATGCGACAGAGGCAGTTGCCAGGTGTGCTCGTCGCTGAGAGTGCGGCGCAGCACGTACCCGAGCCCGTGGGTCCGGTAGATGCGCGCGCCCTGAGCCTGGGCGGCCTTGAGGAAGGCCTTGTCCACCGCCCGAGGCAAGGCAGGAAATCCCCCTAAAGACCGAAATTTCGCCGCAGCGAGGAGAATCGTGCCCCCCGCGACGTGATCCGCCCACACCTCGCTCGGGTACGCCGCCCCGCTGGCGAAGGTGGTGCGCCGGATCGTGGTGTTGAGCGGTTCGAGATAGAAGAACTCGCCGGTGGCGCCCACGATGTCGGCGCCCGTGGCCCGCATGGCCAGCAGCAGGTCCGACAGGTGCTCGGGACCGTACCAATCGTCGTCGTCCCACTTGACGAGGTAGTCGCCGCTCGCGCGGGCCGCCGCCAGGTTCAGCACCTCGCCGAACGCGGCCCGCGACACCACGCACGACACCGGCAGCGGAGCGGACTCGACGGCGGCGCGCACCGCCTCGTACGGCACGCCGTGCAGCCCGATCACCGCCTCGACCTCGACGTGCCGCTGCCGCGCCATCTGCGCGAGCGCCTCGGCCACCAGGTGCGGCCGCTTGGTGGACATGACCACGCTGACCTTGGGCCGCGCCGCGAAGGCGACCTCACCGGCGAAACTCTCCGGGAACTCCCCCGGCGTCGCGGCCAGCCGGGCGGCCACGCGGCGCAGCCGTACGCTGTGCTCCTCGCGGCGCAGGTCGGCCACGCAGCGCAGGCCGCCGGCGGGCTCGCCGGCCAGCCACTCGCGGTCGGCGAGCAGGTCGGCCAGGGGCGCGGGCACCCAGGCGGGCGCCTCGGCGGCGGTCAGCGGTACGCCGGCGGCGGCCAGCCGCACGATCTCCCCGAGCGGCACGGGCCCGCCGGGCCAGTCGACCTCCAGCCCGCGCAACGGCCGCAGGACGGGCAGGTCGAGGCGGCCGGGCGGGGCCGCGGGCAGCCCTTCTCCCTCGGCCGTCCAGCCGCGTCCGGCCCAGCGCAGGCGGGCCAGTCCCTTCTCCGGCGTACGCCGGAAGCCGCAGGGGGTGACGGTCATGAACGTGGCGCTCCTCGACGGCGGGGTTCGGAGACGGCGCCTACCTTACGCCGCTTTTACCGCCCGGTAGGAGGGAGGTCCCCCATTCGTTACGGCACCTGCCGCAGGTCACACGGCGGCGGCTCCCAGATTCCGTTCAGGAACTTATGGCACGTTAACTCGTACCTGTTTATTAGGGTGTCAATATCCCCTAGTGCCTCTCAAGTCGTGACAAGGATAGATATGCGGATGCTCTCGACTCGCCGGACAGCGGCGACGGCCGCGATTCTGGGAGTTCTCGCCCTTGTCGCGCTCCTGGTCACGGGCGTCTTCACGCTCGCCGCCGCCGCCGTCGCCGCGGCGCTTCTGGTCTCGCTGGCCGCCCTCGCCTTCCTGGTGCTGACCGTGCGCCGCCTCGACGGCAAGGCCCAGCGCATCGACCAGCGCGTGAAGAAGAACGAGAGTTCGCACGCCGCCACCGCCGCCACGCTCAAGCGCATCGAGAAGCGGCTGGAGGAGCTGTCGGCGGCGATGGAGGACGGCGCGGCCCGCCGTACCGAGGACCTCAGCGCCATCCTCGTCTCCCTCGGCGAGGACCGCGTCAACGCCATGACCCACGCCCGTGAGGTGGAGCAGCTACGCGAAGAGGTGCGGGCGCTGGGCTCGGCATGAGGCGGATCAGGCACAACGACTACGGGGCCCTGGAGCCGCCGGCCATCGGGAGCTGGCGGCCGGCCAAGCGCGTCTCCGTCGTCATCCCCGCCTACAACGACCAGGACGGGCTCGACCGCACGCTGACCGCGCTGGCCAAGCAGAGCTACCCGGCCGAGCTGACCGAGGTGGTCGTCGCCGACGACGGCAGCACGCCGCCCCTGTCGGCGCCGGGCGTACGGGTCGTGCGGGTGAGCGGGGGCTGGGGCCGCGGCGCCGCCCGCCAGGCGGGCGCCGACGCCGCGACCGGTGACGTGGTCCACTGGCTCGACGCCGACATGATCCTGGACGAGGAGCACCTGGAAGCGCACATGCGCTGGCACCACCTGCTCGACCACGCCGTCGTGATCGGCGACACCCGGTTCGTGAACGAGCTCGGCGAAGAGGGCACCCGCACCGAGTACACCACCAAGACGCTCGAATCCACGCGCATGCTCCGCGACGCGGGCACCAGCGCCTACCTGCTGCACACCGGCGCCTCCAGCTCCGTCTCCGCCGCGCTGCTGCGCGCGGCAGGTGGCGTGGACGTGACGCTCAACATGGCCGAGGACACCGAGCTCGGCTACCGGCTGGCGCAGGCCGGCGCCGTCTTCATCCCCGACCCCGAGGCGAAGGGCTGGCACGTCGGCCCTTCCACCGTGATGCTGCGGGCGAAGGAGGTGCACCGGCACAACTGGTCGTTCCTGGGCGACCTCATCCCCGACCTGCGCTGGCTGCGCGGCCATCCCCGCCGGCGGTGGCGGGTGCCGTACGTGCGCGTCGTCACCGAGGCCGACGGCTACGAGCGCACCCGCGCCACCGTGGACGCGGCGCTCGCCGGCACGCTCGCCGACACCGCCGTCACCATCACCGGCCCCTGGGACGTACTGACCGGCGACCGGCACGCCGCCCTCGACGACCCGCACCTCGACCTGCGCCTCCTGCGCAACCTCTACGCCTCCGAGCCGCGCGTCGCGTTCGCGGCCGACGCGCCCGCTTCCGCGGCGCCCGCCCCGTTCCTGCTGCGCGTCCCCGCCGGATGGGCGCCGGGCGCCGACACGATCGCCCAGCTCGTACGGCAGGCAGAACAGGAAACACTGGGCCTGGTCAGCGCGGCCCTGACCGAGTCCGGGGCGGGCGTGGTCGCCGCCCGGCTGGAGCGCACCGCCGCCTTCGCCCGCGCCGCCCGCCACGAGGGCCCGGCCGACGACCTGGTCGACGAGATGTTCGGAGCGCTGTGGGTGAGCGGGACCGAGTTCGGCTTCGCCGCCGGTGACGACATCGAGCCGCCCGCCGGTGACCCGGCCAAGTGGCGGGCGCTGGCGACCAAACGCGCCGCCGAGATCAAGGAACTGCAGGCGGAGGTGGCCCGGCTGCGGGCCGAGGTGGACGACCTCTCGCAGCCGCCGCCCGAGCAGCCGGAACCCCCGACCGGCCCGCTCGCCGCCCTGCTCAAGCACCTGAGGAAGACCGGATGACCACGCCAGCGGGTCGCCTCATGGAGGTTGCCATGATCTCTTCTCTCATCGCGGACATGCCGCAGGCGTGGGTCTTCGCCGTCGGCATCGACGAGGACGTCAAGGGCGTCGACCTCGACCGCGACATCCTGGAGCCACCCAGCGGCAAGGAACGCGCGCCCGAGGTGCTGGTGCTCGCCCGCACCCCCGCGGACCTGCGCAGAGTCGCCACCCTGCACAAGCTCCTTCCCGACACGCAGCGCGTGGTCGTGGCCGTGCTGGACGCGCCGCCCTCGCATCCGGCGCCGGTCCCGACGCCCACCCCGGCCAACCGGTGGCGCTCGCTCATCGACCTGCGGGTGTACCAGCCCAAGGATCGTGTCTGGGTGGTGGACGCGAAGTTCTCCGCGCCCACGCCGGCCGGCCGTACCGTGGCCGCGACCGCGCGGGCCTTCGCCGGGCACCGCCTCGACGTGATCGCGGCCCCCGCCGCGGCGATCGCCGGGGTCGGCGCGGCGGCCTGGCGGCCGGGCGACCCGAACGCCACCCCGGCCGAAGTCGGCGGCCCGGTCCCCGGACGGGTCGGCGCGCCCGGCAGCGACCTGGTCCTGCGCACGCTCGACGACCCCGACGTGAACCCCGGCTCGGCCGACTCGCCCTGGGAGGCCCCCTGGGAGGGCGACGAGACGCCGGTCGAGCGGCCCACGCTGCGCGCGGCCAGCTGGGAGCACCTCGGCCGGCCGGGCGGCGCCGAGCTGCCGCTGGCCGATCCCGAGGTGCTGGCGGAGCCGTCGATGATCCCGCCGGTCGACGAGCGGATGGTGAACCCGCAGGGCTTCGTGACCACTCCCTCGCGCGGCATGGCGGCGCTGACCGAGCGCGAGGGCCGCTGGTCCATCGTCCTCGACGGCAAGCTGATCATCGCCTTCGCCGAGTCCGGCGGCGTCACCGACGCCGACGTGGCCAGGCTCCGGCAGATCAGGGGCGTCGAGGTCGACTGGCAGCACGCCCACAGCGGGCCGCTGACCGCGGTGCGGGTGCTGGCCGGGCTGGCCGCGGCCGGGGTGCCGCTGGTGTCACCGTCCGTGCCGCGCTGGGCGGGGGCGCTGGGCGAGCCACTGGTTCGGCTGATCGAGTCGGGTCCCGACCTCGCCGACCAGCTCCGGCGGGAGGAGCACAGCATCCGGCTGCGCCGTACGGCGCTGCGCACCCACGGCGTGGCCGCCCGCTGGGAACAGCTCGGCGCGCCCGCGCCGGTGCCGCCGCTGACCTCGGTGCTGCTGGCCACGCGCCGGGCGGACATGGTCGGGTTCGCGCTCGACCAGATCGCCAGGCAGCGGGACGCGCAGCTTGAGGTGATCCTGGCCCTGCACGGCGTGCCCGCCGGCCACCCGGACGTGGCCGCCGCGATCGCCGCCTTCGACGGGCAGGTCACCGTGTACGAGGCCGCCGCCGACCAGATCTTCGGCGAGGTGCTGAACGAGGCGGCGTCCAGGGCGTCGGGCTCGTTCCTGCTGAAGATGGACGACGACGACTGGTACGGCCCGGACTTCCTGTCGGACCTGCTGCTGGCTCACTCGTACTCGGGGGCACAGGTGGTCGGCACCGTGCCCGAGTTCGTCTACCTGTCCTCGATCGACGTCACCGTGCACCGCAAGCAGATCACCGAGCAGATCACCAGCTTCGTGGCGGGCGGCACGATCCTGGTCGAGCGCTCCGCCTTCCAGGCCGTCGGCGGGTTCCGTCCGCTGCGCCGTTCCGTGGACACGCAGTTCCAGGAGGCGCTGCAGGCGGCCGGCGGGCAGATCTACCGCACCCACGGCCTCGGCTACATCCTCCACCGCGGTCTGGCCGCCAACCACACCTGGCAGGAGCCGATCGGCACCTTCCTGCAACGCAATCGCCACCAGTGGCGCGGCTTCCGGCCGTGCGCGCTGATGGAACTGGAAGGGAGCGCCCGGGTATGAGCGGGCCGGGTATGAGCAGGGGCGTCGCGCGTATCCGGCGCAACGACTACGGGGTCCTGACCCCGCCCGCGCTGGGCGCCTGGACGCCCGAGCTGACCGTCACCGTCGTCATCCCCGCCCACGACCGGCAGGGGACGCTCGACCTCACGCTCGCCGCGCTGGCCGTCCAGAGCTACCCCGCGGACCTGCTCGACGTGATCGTCGTGGACGACGGCAGCGCGCCGCCGCTGCGGCTGCCGGACCTGCGCCCCGCCGCCACCCGGCTCGTGCCCAGCGCACCCGGCGGCTGGGGACGCGCCTGGGCCCTGCAGACCGGGATCGACGCCGCCGCCGGTGAGATCGTGCTCGTCCTGGACGCCGACATGGTGCCGCACCGCGGGCACGTCGAGGCACAGCTGCGCTGGCACCATCTCGCGCCCTACCTGGTCGTGCTCGGCTGGATCGACTTCACCGACGACGTCGTCCTGCCCGCCCCCGCCGAGGTGCGCGAGGCGCTCGACGCGGGCAACGAGGACAAGCTGTTCCACCTGTCGCCGCTTCGCCACGACTGGGCCGAGAAGATCATCGAGGAGCACGACGGCCTGCGCACCGCGCCCAGCGCGCTCACCGCCCGCGTCCACGTCGGCGCCACCGCCTCCTACCCGGCCGCGCTCCTGCGCCGGATCGGCGGGCTCGACACCTCTCTGGTGCTCGCCGAGGACACCGAACTGGGCTACCGGCTGGCGCAGGCGGGCGCCGTGTTCGTACCCGACCCCGACGCGCGGGCCTGGCATCTCGGGCTGCCCACCGCCATGCGGGAGTGGGCGGCGCTCAAGCGCTACAACGACCCGTTCGTGGCCGACCGTGTGCCGCACCGCCGCTATCTGCGCGTGAACCAGGGCCGCCAGTGGCTCGTCCCCTACATCGACTGCGTGGTGGCGGGCGAGCACCCCTACGAGGACGTCCGCGCGACCGTGGACGGCCTGCTCGCCACCTCCCTGCCCGACGTGCGCGTCACCGTCACGGGGCCGTGGCCGGACCTGGGCGGCGGCCGCCGCCACCCGCTGCGCGACCCCGACCTGGACCTGCGCCTGATCCACGCCACGTTCGAGCATGATTCCCGGGTACGGCTCACGCCCGCGGAGGACCCGGCGCCCGCCGCCCCCTACCGCCTGACGGTCCCGCCCGGCTGGATGCCCGGCCACGACACCCTCCGGCGCCTGACCGAGCACCTCGACGAGCACGACCTGGGCGCGCTCTGCGTCGCGCTGGCCGAGGAGAGTGACGGCGTCGTCGTCGCCCGGCTCGAACGCACCGCGGCCCTGGCCAGAGCCGCCCTGCTCGCCGGGCCGGGCGAACACCCCGACGACGTGATCCACGAGGTGTTCGGCGTGGAGTGGGTGGACGGGGAGTCGTGGGGGTTCGTACGCCGCCCCACGGTCTACCCGCCGCGCCGCCGCCCCCTGACCGAGCTGGAGAAGCAGGCGCTCCAGCACGAGAAGGAGATCATCCGGCTGCGCCGCAGGGCCGCCGCGCTGCAGGCGGAGACGTCGCAGCTGCGCAGGGAGGCGGGCAAGGCGGAGCGCGACGCCGCCCGGTGGCGCGAGAAGGCCGAGGCGTGGCGCCAGGAGGCCGTCCGCCTGGCCAGGGCCAAGGAGCGCACCGTGCTGAAGCGCGCCGTGCGCAGGGTGCGCGACCTGACCTTTCCCGACCAGTAGCCGCTCAGGCGTGGCCGTTCTCCCAGGCCCACGCGGCGATCCCGACCCGGTTGCGCACGCCGAGCTTGCGCTGGACGTTGGCCACGTGCGTCTTGGCCGTGCCGGCCGAGATGAACAGCTCGGCCCCGATCTCCGGGTTCGACCGGCCCTGAGCCACCAGCCGGACGATCTCCAGTTCGCGGTCGCTCAGCGTCTCACCCGCCACCCCGGTACGGCCCTGCGCGGGCGTCAGGTGGCGCAACAGCCGTACGGTCACCGACGGGCTGATCAGCGCGTCGCCCGCCGCGGCCGCCCGGATCCCCTCGGCCAGCAGCCCCACCCCCGCGTGCTTGAGCAGGAAGCCGCAGGCGCCGGAGCGCAGCGCCGTGTGCACGTACTCGTCGAGGTCGTAGGTGGTCACGACGATCACGCGGACCGTGTCCGCCAGCCGCCGCGTCAGCTCAAGGCCGTCCATGCGCGGCATGCGGATGTCGGCCACCACCACGTCGGGGGCCAGTTCCGCGGCCATCTCCAGCGCGGCGACGCCGTCCGGCGCCTCGCCCACCACCTCCAGGTCGGGCTGGGCGTCGATGATGGTGCGGAAGCTCCGCCGCACCGCGGGCTGGTCGTCGGCGACCAGCACCCGGATCGTCATGGCCGTCCTCCCGGGAAGGCGACCTTCACCAGCCACCCGCCGTCTCCATCCCGGCCGGCGCCGAACGTCCCGCCCAGTGCCTCGACCCGCTCGGCCAGCCCGGCCAGCCCCACTCCGGGCCGCGCGGAACCGGGCAGGCGCGGCTGGGCGGGCGCGCCGGCGTGGTCGGCGACCGTAAGCACGGTCGCGCCCGCTTCGTCCACCACCCGGATCGCCACGCTCGACCCCGCGGGCGCGTGCTTGCGGACGTTGGTGAGGGACTCGGCGACGATGCGGTAGACCGTGGTGGCCACCTCGCGCGAGACCGACCTCGGGGGCGCGAGCTCCAGCTCCGTCTCCGGGTATCCGGCCTCGGCGAAGCGGCGTACCAGGCCGGGCAGGTCGTCCAGGCCGGGCAGCGGCTCGGCGGAGACCGCCTCGCCCTCCAGCTCACGCAGCATCCGGACGGTACGGTCCATGGAGGCCAGCGCCCGCGTCCCGTCCTCCTCGATCGCCCGCAGCGTCGCGGCCGCCTCGCGCGGCGAGCTCTCCAGCAGGATCTGCGCCGCCTGCGCCTGCAAGACCATGGCGCTGACGTCGTGGGCCACGAAGTCGTGCAGGTCGCGGGCGAGCTGCATCCGCTGGGAGCGCCTGGCCTCGCGCACCGCCCGTTCGCGGCGGGTGTCCAGCACGCGCAGGTACACGCCCAGGCCGACGGCGCCGGCCGTACCGAAGGACCAGAACAGCCCGAACGCGACCGACTCCATCACCGACTTCACCGGCACGACCTGCAGCGCCAGCAGCGCCTCGGCCACCGCCGCCACGGCGACGGCGGGCACCCCGCGCGGCAGGGGCGACCAGCGGACGGTCATCGTGATGAGCGTGAGCACGGCCAGGGTGTGGAAGTAGGTGGCGGGACCGGCAGCGCCGACCGGGTCGCTCAGCCACACCAGCGTGCACGCCGCGCCGATGGCGCCCACGAGCGCGGTGAGCGGCGCGAGCAGCGGCCGCGTCCTGGGCGACCACGCGACGGCGGCGCTCGCCGCGGCCACCGCGAGCAGAGCGGGGACCGAGATCAACGGCTCGGGGAACGGCGACCTGAGCGAGACCAGCCAGACGGCGCAGCAGAGCACGACCGCGCAGGCCAGCACCTGTTTCATGACCGCCACCTTAGCCAGGAGTGCGCGCAGGCGAATCTGCCGATCGGCAGATGTCCTGGCGCCGATCCCGGCCCAGGCTGGGGAACCATGAAACGACGACTGGTTCTCTACGGCGCGCTGATCTGGAGCGCGATCTACGGAGCGCTCGGCTACTTCTGGTGGTCGGGCGGCGGCGGCTTCCCCTTCGGCGGCCCCAACGCCGACGTCGGGATGAGCCTCTTCGCGGGTGTGACGGCGGACGCGATGGCACCGGTCGTCGCCCTCGCCTGTACGGCCGGCGTCCTGCTCGCGGCGGCGGCCCTCTGGTGGCCCAGGATTCCCGCGCCGGTGGTCGCGGCGTACGGCTGGGTGGCAGGGGCGAGCCTCCTGTTCGTGTTCCCCGACGTCCGGCTGCTGCAGAACATGGCCTACTCCCTGCGCGGTTACTTCGGCCTGGTCGACTGGCCCGTGCTCAACCAGCTCGTGTGCGTCGCGGGCGGGGCGCTGTGGATCGGCGTCGCGCTGGGCTCCGCGCGGGGCGGCGCCGCGTCGTGGCCGTGGCGGCGGATCGGGCTCTGGGCGACGGCCGTCGCGGTGCTGTCGCCGCTGCCGTACGGCACGCAGCGGGCGGCCTGGGCGGCGGGCATCCCGATGTGGGTCGACCAGAGCTTCGTCGACGACCTCGCGGCCGACGCCGCGGCCAAGGGCGTGAGCGAGCTGGGGGAGTACTCGCTTCCGCTGCTCTGCCTGGGCGGGGCGCTGCTCACGCTCGGGCTGGCGCAGCGGTGGGGGCGGGTCTTCCCGCGCTGGGTGCCGGTGCTCGGCGGGCGGGCGGTGCCCGAGGCGATGGCGGTCGTGCCCGCGTCGCTGGTGTCCGTGGCCCTCACCGTGACCGGGGTGGCCTCGTGGCGCGGCCTGCTGGCCGGCGACATGGACTGGTCGCTCGGGGGTGTGGGCCTGTTCTTCCTGCCGTGGGGACTGTCGCTGGGTGTGGCCACCGTGGCCTACCACTACACGCGAGGTCACGTCCCTGCAACGCCGTTCACCCTGGCCCGTCCCCAGCCTGATATGCGGCCATAATTACGGGACGGCCGGGGTTTGCGGGGTGCGGAGAGATGACGGCGTTACTCGTGCGGGGTCCGGCGGGCTTCATCCGGCTGGTGCCGGGTCAGCGGCTGCTCGTGGGACGCGAGGGCGACATCGCCATCGCCGACGCCCGCGTCTCCCGCCACCACGCCGAGGTCGTCCACGAGTCCGGCCGCTGGATCCTGCGCGACCTCGGCAGCCGCAACGGCACGTTCATCGGGCAGAACCGCATCTCGACGGTCCACGTGGCCGTCCCCTGCACGGTACGGCTCGGCGGCGCGGAACACGGCCCCCGCCTCGACCTCGAACCCGAACCGGCCCACCCGACGGCCCCGCAGTCGCACCGCCCCCCGGACCCGCGCCACACCGGACACCGGCCCACCGGACACCCAGCCCCTCCAGCCCCCGGACACCAAAGCCGTTCAACCCCCGGACACCCTGGCGCGGGTCATTCAAGCCCAGGCCACCCGAGCGGAGGGCACCCGAGCGGAGGCCACCCGAGCGGAGGCCACCCGAGCGGAGGCCACCCGAGCGGAGGCCACCCGAGCGGAGGCCACCCGAGCGGAGGCCACCCGAGCGGAGGGCACCCGAGCGGAGGCCACCCGAGCGGAGGCCACCCGAGCGGAGGGCACCCGAGCGGAGGGCACCCGAGCGGAGGGCACCCGAGCGGAGGCCACCCGAGCGGAGGGTATTCCGGTGCGGGGCATTCCGGGGGTGGGCAGGGTTGCGGTGGGGTGTCGGAAGGGGTGACGCAGCTCGGGCGGCCGGCCGTACAGGCGCGTCCGAGCGAGATCCCCGAGCGGATCCTCCCCCTGACCGACGTCCTGCGGATAGGCCGGGCCGCCGACAACGACCTGGCGCTGCCCGACGACCTCCTGATCTCCCGCCACCACGCCGAGATCCACCGCTCCCCCAACGGCCCGTACGTCAGGGACCTGCGCAGCCGCAACGGCACCCACGTCAACGGCCACCGCGTCACCGACGCCTACGTCCAGCCGGGCGATCTGGTCTCGGTGGGCCACTACCAGCTGGTCGTGCACCGCGACCACGTGGCGGTTCACGCCGACACCGGCGCCGTGTCCCTGCGGGCCGAGGAGCTGACGGTCACGGCGGGCTCCGCCGTACTGCTGGACCGGGTGAGTCTGCAGCTGGACGCCTGCAGTCTGCTCGCGGTGGTGGGCCCGTCGGGCGCGGGCAAGTCGACGCTGCTCGGCGCGCTCACCGGCGCCAGGCCCGCCACGCACGGCCGGATGCTGTACGAGGGCCGCGACCTGTACGCCCACTACGACGACCTGCGCCACCGCATCGGCCTGGTCCCGCAGGACGACATCCTGCACAAGGAGCTCACGGTCGAGCGGGCGCTGGGGTACGCGGCGGCGCTGCGCTTCCCCCAGGACGTGACGCGGGCCGAGCGCCGGGCCCGTATCGACGAGGTGATCGACCAGCTCGACCTGGCCGAGCGCCGCAAGCTGCGCATCGACCGGCTGTCCGGCGGCCAGCGCAAGCGCACCAGCGTGGCGCTGGAGCTGCTGACGAAGCCGTCGCTGCTGTTCCTGGACGAGCCGACCTCCGGGCTGGATCCGAGCCTGGACAAAGAGGTCATGAACACGTTGCGGGAGCTGGCCGACGACGGCAGGACCGTGGTGGTGGTCACGCACAGCGTGCTGCACCTGAACGTCTGCGACCGCGTGCTCGTGCTCTGCCGAGGCGGCAAGGTCGGATATTTCGGCCCACCGGGTGAATTGCTGGGATTTTTCGGGGCGACGGAGTACTCGGAGGTCTTCAAGAAGGTCAGCGACGAGGCCGACCTGTGGGCCGACCGCTTCCGCCACTCCGCCTACCACACCCGCTACTGCGGCGCCGCCTCCGGCCAGGGCCTCGACGGCCACACCGTCACCCCTCCCCCGGCGCCGCCCAAGCAGAGCACTGGACGGCAGTTCGCGATCCTGTCACGGCGGATGTTCTCGGTGATCCGCTCCGACAAGCTGGCCGCGCTGTCGATGATCGGCCTGCCGATCATCCTGGCGCTGATGACCCGGGTCGTGGAGGGTTCCGCGGGCCTGGCGCCACCCGGCGGCAAGATCGGGCGCAGCGAGGAGGCCGGAACCCTCCTGATCATCCTGGTGTTCGGGGCCGCGCTGATGGGCCTGATCGGCGCGATCCGGGAGATCGTCAAGGAAGGCCCCATCTACCGCCGCGAACGCTCGGTCGGCCTGTCACCGGTGGCGTACCTGCTGTCGAAGGCCGCCGTGCTGGGCGCGATCAACGTGGTGCAGGCGACCTTGTTCGTCACGCTGGCCATGATCGGCCGCAAGCCTCCCGCCGATCCGCTGATCTTCGGCTCCGGCAGCGTGGAGATCATCGTCGTGGTATCCGCGGTGGCCTTCACCTGCAGCCTGCTGGCCCTGCTGGTCAGCGCCCTGGTCAGCACCAACGAGCAGGCCATGCTGATCATGGTGGTGCTCGTGATGGCCCAGTTCGTCTTCATCGGCAAGCTGATCGAGGTCGTCGGCCGTACCGGCCTGGAGCAGCTCACCTGGCTCATCCCCACGCGCTGGGGCTACGCGGCCGCGGCGGCCACCACCAACCTGCAGAAGATCGACATCGCCAAGCCCAAGGACGCCCTCTGGGACCACGACCCGGCGGGCTGGCTCCGCTCGATGGCCGTCCTGATCCTCATGTCGGCGGTCCTGGCCCTGGCCACCCGCCTCGCCCTGCGCCGCTACGAGGCCAAGTCCCGCTGAACCACAAGGTCATCCCCGGCCAATAGTATGAAGTTCAACAAAAGCAATGAAAGGGCACGCAATGGACGTCGAGCAGACGGCCCTGCCGGGGATCGGACTGCGGCACGAGTTCACCACCCAGTCCGGAAGGCGGATCGGCATCGTCTCGCACCGCAGCGGGCGCCGGGACCTGGTGATCTACGACAAGAACGATCCGGACCAGGCGTGCGAGGCGGTCAAGCTCAACGACGAAGAGGCCGACGCCCTGTGCGAACTGCTCGGCGCCCCGCGCATCGTGCAGCGGCTCAACGAGCTCCACCGGCAGGTCGAGGGCCTGGTCAGCGTGCAGTTGCCGATCAGCGACGGCGGGCCGTACGCGGGCCGTCCCATGGGCGACACCCAGATGCGCACCCGCACGGGATCCTCCATCGTGGCCGTCGCGCGCGACGGCCGGGTGGTGGCCAGTCCCGGCCCGGACTTCGTGTTCGCCGCCGGTGACGTGGTCGTGGTCGTGGGCACTCCCGAGGGCACCTCGGCCGCCGCCGACATCCTGGCCGCGGGGTAGGCCCGCGGGTGCACGCAGGGATCCTTCTTCTCGAACTCGGTGCCGTCATCCTCGGTCTCGGCGTGCTCGGCGCGCTGGCCCTGCGCGGCGGCATCTCCCCCATTCCCCTCTACCTGATCGCGGGCCTGGCCTTCGGCACCGGCGGCATCCTGCCGCTGGCCACCAGCGAGGAGTTCATCCAGGTCGGCGCCGAACTCGGCGTCATCATGCTGCTGCTCACGCTGGGCCTGGAGTACAACGCCGACGAGCTGGTCACCAGCCTGCGCGGCAACCTGCGCGGCGGCCTCGTGGACCTGGTGCTCAACGCCGCGCCGGGAGCGATCGCCGCTCTGCTGCTCGGCTGGGGCCCCGTCGCGGCCGTCGCGATGGCGGGCGTCACCTACGCCACCTCCTCCGGCATCACCGCGAAGGTCCTGTCCGACCTGGGCTGGATCGGCAACCGGGAGACGCCCGTCGTCCTGTCGCTCCTGGTCTTCGAGGATCTGACGATGGCGCTCTACCTGCCCATCCTCACCGCGCTGCTGGCCGGCGCGAGCCTGCTGAGCGGGGCGGTGACGGTGGCGATCGCGCTGGCGACCGTGAGCGTGGTGCTCGTCTTCGCCCTCCGGTACGGCAAGCTCATCGAACGCTTCGTGGCCAGCCCCAACTCCGAGGTCCTCCTTCTGAAGGTCGTCGGTCTGGCACTCCTGGTCGCCGGGATCGCCCAGCAGCTCCAGGTGTCGGCGGCCGTCGGCGCGTTCCTGGTGGGCATCGCGCTGTCGGGGGAGCTGGCCGAAGGCGCGCGGGCGTTGCTGGAGCCGCTGCGCGACCTGTTCGCCGCCGTGTTCTTCGTCTTCTTCGGCCTGCAGACCGACCCGGCGGCGATCCTCCCCGTGGCCGGGCTGGCCGCGGCGCTCGCCCTGGTCAGCATGGTCACCAAGCTCCTGACCGGCGCCTACGCCGCCCGCCGCGCGGGCATCGCCAAGGCCGGTCAGGCGCGGGCGGGCATCGCGCTGATCCCGAGGGGCGAGTTCAACATCGTCATCGCGGGGCTCGCGGTGGCCGCCGGGGTCCATCCGGACCTCGGGCCGCTGGCCGCCGCGTACGTGCTCATCCTGGCGGCCTTCGGCCCGCTGGCGGCCAAGGCGGTGCAGCCGCTGATCACCGCGATCGCCCGCCGTACCTGATCCCGGGTGGGGGCGGCTACTCGTCGCCCTCCACCCGCATCACGCTGGCCACCGCGCGGACGATGTCGAGCTTGCGCAGCCCCTCCATCGTGGCGGTGAGCGCGGCGTCGGTGGCGCGGTGGCTGACGATCACCAGCTGGGCGTCGTCGCCGTGGCCCTCCTGCCGCACCGTCTGGATGGAGACGTCGTGGCGGGCGAACTCCTCCGCCACCCTGGCCAGCACGCCCGGCTTGTCGGCGACGTCGAGCGCCACGTGGCACCGGGTCACGGTCTCGCCCATGGGATGCACGGTCAGCGAGGCGTACGTGGACTCCTCCGGGCCGCGCGCCCCAGCCAGCCGGTTTCTGGCCACGGCCACCAGGTCGCCCAGGACCGCGGAGGCGGTGGGCGCGCCGCCGGCGCCGGCGCCGTAGAACATGAGCTGACCGGCCGACTCCGCCTCGACGAACACCGCGTTGTACGCCTCGCGCACGCCCGCCAGCGGGTGGGTGCGCGGGATCATCGCCGGGTGGACCCGTACGCCGACGCTCCGGCCGTCGTCGGAACGTGCGCAGATGGCCAGGAGCTTAATGACGTACCCCATGGCCTTGGCCGAGGCGACGTCGGTGGCGGTGATCTCGGTGATGCCCTCGCGGTGCACCTGCTCGGCGGTCACCCGGCTGTGGAAGGCGAGACCGGCGAGGATCGCGGCCTTGGCGGCGGCGTCGAAGCCCTCGACGTCGGCGGTGGGGTCGGCCTCCGCGTAGCCGAGCGCCTGCGCCTCCTCCAGCGCGTCGTTGAACGACGCGCCCGTGGAGTCCATCTTGTCGAGGATGTAGTTGGTGGTGCCGTTGACGATGCCGAGCACGCGGTTGACGTGGTCGCCGGCCAGCGACTCGCGCAGCGGGCGCAGCAGCGGGATGGCCCCGGCCACGCTGGCCTCGAAGTAGAGGTCCCCGCCGCCGGCGCGGGCCGCCTCGTGGAGCGTGGAACCGTCCTCGGCCAGCAGCGCCTTGTTCGCGGTCACGACCGACTTGCCCTTGGACAGGGCGGCGACGATCAACGAGCGGGCGGGCTCGATGCCGCCGATGACCTCGACGACGATGTCGACGTCCGCACGGGTGACGAGGGCCTCGGCGTCGGTGGTGAGCAGCGCGGGGTCGACGTCCACCTCGCGTTTACGCCCCAGCCTGCGTACGGCGACGCCGGCCAGCTCCAGCGGCGCCCCGATCCGGGCGGCCAGGTCGTCGGCCTGCTCACGCATGAGCCTGATGACCTGCGAGCCGACGACGCCGCATCCCAGCAGCGCGACCTTCACAGTTGCCCCCTCAGCAGATCGTCCTCGGTCTCGCCCCGCACGATCACCCGGGAGGCGCCGTCGGCGACGGCGACCACGGCGGGCCTGGGCAGATAGTTGTAGTTGCTGGCCAGCGAACGGCAGTAGGCGCCGGTGGCGGCCACCGCGATGAGGTCGCCCGGCGCGAGGTCGGCCGGGAGGTAGAAGTCCCTGATGACGATGTCGCCGCTCTCGCAGTGCTTGCCGACCAGGCGGCTGAGCATGGGCGCCGCGGTGCTCTCGCGGTTGGCCAGCACCGCGGTGTACTCGGCGCCGTAGAGCGCGGTGCGCACGTTGTCGCTCATGCCGCCGTCGACGCTGACGTAGGTGCGGATGCCCTCGACGTCCTTGACGGTGCCGACCTCGTAGAGCGTGATGCCGCCGGGGCCGACGATGGTGCGGCCCGGCTCGACGGTGAGGTTGGGCACGGGCAGCCCTGCGCCGGTGCAGACCTTGGCGACGATCTCGCGCAGGCCGTCGGCCAGTTCCTTGATGTCGGGGGCCTCGTCGCCTTCGACGTAGGCGATGCCGTAGCCGCCGCCGAGGTCGAGCTCGGGCAGCACGACGCCGTGCTCATCCTTGATCCGCACGAGCAGGTCGGCCAGGCGGCGGGCGGCCACCTCGAAGCCGGCGGTGTCGACGATCTGCGAGCCGATGTGGGAGTGCAGGCCCACGAGTTCGAGCTGGGGCAGCGCCAGAATGCGGCGGACCGCCTCGGCGGCGGCGCCGGTGTTGAGCGACAGGCCGAACTTCTGGTCGTCGTGGGCGGTCGCGATGAACTCGTGGGTGTGCGCCTCGACGCCGGTGGTCACCCGGATCATGACCTTGGGCCGCTTGCCGAGCTCGTCGGCGAGGTAGCCGACCCTGGCGATCTCCTCGTAGGAGTCGACCACGATGTGCCCGACGCCGACCTCCAGGGCCCGGGTCAGCTCGGCGACGGACTTGTTGTTGCCGTGGAGCGTGATGCGCTCGGGCGGGAAGCCGACGCTGAGCGCGACGGCCAGCTCACCGCCGCTGGCCACGTCGAGGCCGAGCCCCTCGTCCCGCAACCACCGGACGATCTCCCTGCACAGGAACGCCTTCCCGGCGTAGTGCACGTCGGAACCGGCGAAGGCGGTGGCGTAGTCGCGCATGCGCGAGCGCACGTCGGCCTCGTCGACGACGTAGAGCGGAGTGCCGTGCTCGGCGGCGAGGTCACGCACGTCGATGCCGCCGACCGTGAGCGCGCCCTCGGTCCTGCTCGACGTTCGCGGCCAGATCGCGGGATTGATCCGGTTGAGGTCGGCGGGCGCCAGCGGCGGGCGCTCGTGGGGCAGCATCTCGGCGTGCCGGTCCCCTGCGGGATGGGCGAATCGACTCACCCAAAAGAGGCTATCGGAACGCGGGATCGCGCCGGACACCGTGCCCACCTGTCGAGACACGATGTGCAGGAAATTGTAGAGTTTTTACGCGTTTTCACGCCTTATGGAGTGAAATTTCAGATTCTGTCGGGTCCAGGAAGGACTTCCTGTACGGCCAGCGCCAGCCGCACCCGAGCGGTGTGCACCGGGGAGGCCGGTTCGTCCCCGACGGGCAGCGGTGCCGCGTGCTCATACGCGTCGTGGTAGGCCAGCGCGAGCCGTACCAGAAAGGCCGCCCACCCCGGCTCCGCGCTGACCCGGCGGCCGGGCAGCTCGGCCAGCACGCGCAGCACCGCACGATCCCGCGCCCCCGACAACCGCGCGGGCTCAAACCCACCAGACGCACCAAACCCACCAGACGCACCAAGCCCGCCAGACGCACCAGGAGCACCGGGTGCTCCAGGGACGCCGGACACTGCAGGGGCACCGGACGCTCCAAGGAGGCCGGGCGCTGCAGGGGCACCGGGCACTGCAGGAGCGCCGGGCACACCAGGGGCGCCAGGCATTCCAGGGGCGCCGGGCACTCCGAGGGCGGCGGCCTCGCGCGCCACGGCCACTGCTCTGGCGCGCGCATATTTCACGACAAATCCGGGGTTATCCCACGTCAGCGGCGTCTCCGGCCACCCCTGGTCCGCCACCGCGAAGACCTCGGCCAGCACGTCGGCGGGCTCGGGCAGGACGATGCGCAGCAGCCCGTTCGGCAGCGCCACCGCCCCGGGCACGGACGCGGCCAGCTCACCCGGGTCCACCCGGCGGCGCAGCGCGGCGGCCGACAGGTAGACCGCCTCCCGCGTCCAGTCGCCCTCGGGCGCGGGCGGCTCGCCGAGAAGCTCCGCGAGCTGCCCGGGTGTCATCAGATGAGCGCGTGGGGCTCGGCGGAGCCGTACTCGATGAGCTGGGCGGCCCCCAGCAGCCAGCGGTCCTCGTCGCGCACGCGCACGTAGCCGAAGCGGTCGGCGGAGAAGACCTTCACCCCGTCCGTACGGCACTGCCGCATGAGCACCTCGTCCCACCCTTCGGTCAGGTCGGGGAAGCCCAGCTCGCGCAGCGCGTTGCGACGGCCCAGCAGGGTCGCCCCGGCGATCTCCGGCGTGTAGGTGTACTCGGCGTCCGGCTGCTTCAGCAGCGTGGCCTGGGCGTTGCGCAGGTGGGCGTAGAAGGCGGCCTTGCCCACGATGTCGGCGGTGCCGAACAGGAAGGCGCGGCTGAGGTCGGACAGGTAGTGCATGCCGTAGACGTCGCGCGGGTCCATGACCGCGACCAGGTCGGCCTCACAC
Source organism: Nonomuraea sp. NPDC050540 (assembly GCF_044457485.1). Classification (NCBI taxonomy): domain Bacteria; kingdom Bacillati; phylum Actinomycetota; class Actinomycetes; order Streptosporangiales; family Streptosporangiaceae; genus Nonomuraea; species Nonomuraea sp. NPDC050540. The sequence continues at coordinate 287,591 of NZ_JBITHA010000010.1, read as the reverse complement.
AGGTCGAGCCCGTGGTTGAGCATGCCGCCCGTGGACACCGCCGGGTCGAGGTCGCGGAAGACGACCTCGGCATCCTTGATCACGTCGCGGGCGCGCTCCTCCGCGCCGGGCGGGCCGAACAGGATCAGCTGCGTGACCCCGCTCTGCCTGGCGACCTGGGCGAGCGCGTGCTCCAGCAGCGCCGCGTCGGTGACCGGCAGGATCACCGAGACGTTCAGCGTCGCGCGGGCGCTGGGCAGGCCGATGCGCTCCAGCAGCTCGTCGACCCGCTCGGTCATCGTGCCGCCCGCGTAGGCGCGGCGCAGCGCGGCGTGCGCGCGGCGGGAGTCGGGCTCCGGGCCGATCGAGGTGCCGCAGGCGGCGATCTCCGACAGCCGCCATGTCGGCGTTCCGGGCGGCACGTCCACGGCGGCCGGCCAGCGGTAGGACGTCAGCACGTCCGGATACGACAGGTGCGGCGGCAGCAACTGCTCCAGCGTGAGCACCCGGTCGACCCGGCCGCCCGACAGCGGCAGCGGGTTGTGCACCCTCGGCTGCACGCCGAACTGCAGCCGCGGCCAGCCGCTCGCCGTGTCGACGCTGAAGCGGTGCTCGAACAGGGCGGCGGCCGCGGCGAAGCCGGCGGGGTCGCCCTGGGTGTGCCAGAAGACCGTGCGGATGCCCCGCTCGGCGCACCAGGCCAGCAGCGCCCGCAGGCCCTCGCCCGGCTCGCCGGCGATCTCCTCGGCCCAGGGGCCCTCGGTGACCGACTCGACCACGAGCAGGTGGGGCACCTCCAGCGGCAGCACCCGGGCGAAGTCGCGCGGGGTGAAGCCGGTCGTCTGCCGCCACTCGTAGCGCAGCAGCGCCTCGGCGTGCGGGCCGGCGATGACGGCGGCCGTCAGGTGGGGGCGCGTGTTGGGGCCGGTCGGGATCCTGAACGGCTTCAGCCGGAACGAGGCGCCCTCTATCGTCCTGGTCGCGGCGGTGGCCTGGAAGGCGGCGCCGGGCCGCTCGGCCTTCTGGTCGGCGGCGGCGACCGGCTTGCGTTTGGGCGCGACCGGGCGCGGGGCGGCCTTGGCGGCGCCCTTGATGCCCTTGGCGAGCCGCACCGGGTTGGACTTGCCGGACTTCAGCGCGTCACCCAGCCGGTTCCAGCGGGCGACCTTGATGGAGGACAGCTTCCACTGCGCCACCTCGGCCTGATAGCGCTGCTCCGCCAGCTCCTTGCGCAGCCTCTCCGCGTCGGAACGCTCGTCGTCGAGCCGGTCCTCCAGCTCCGACACCTGCGCGGCCAGCGCCTTGGCCTCCTGCGCGCTCTGCTCGGCGGCGGCGAGCTTCGCCTGGGCCGTGTCCAGCAGCCGCGCCAGCTCGGCCGCGTGCTCGGCCTGGGCGACCGCATCCCTCAGCGCTTTTCGCGTGCTTTCCAGCTCCGTCATCGGCCTTCCTCCGGCAGGCCAACGACAAAGTTGGCTCGCTCGCTGCGCTCGCTCACGAGGCCAAAGGATACCCTTCAACCGGTAAGCGGCAGGAAGGGATGGATCCGGTGCAGTTCAATGTGCGGCCCTACGTCTGCGGAGCCCTCGGCCGGATCGACCCCGCCGTCGCGGCGAAGCTGGCCGCCGCCGGCCCGCGCTGCCGCCCCGCGCTCCAGACCGCCCACGCGGCGCTGTTCAGCACCGCCCCCCTGCCGCCCTACCACCGCTCCGAGGGCGAGTTCGCCTTCTCCTGGGGCGAGCGCAAGCCGCCGGCCGGGGACACGTGGATGTCGGTCGCCGAGACCTACGAGACGCCCGGTCTCATCGGCGCGGGCGAGCGGGTCACGCTGCACGCGGGCGCGCTCGGGCTGGTCGACGTCTATTACGTACGGCTCGGCGACGCCGTCTACTTCTCCTCCCTGATCGCCCCCCTGCTCTCGCTGGTCCCGGTCGAGATCGACTGGGACGCGTGGGCCTCGATCCTGCAGGTGACCTTCCCGCTCGGGGAGGCGACGCCGTACCGGCAGATCAGGCGGCTGCCCGGCTCCAGCGCGCTGGTGTTCACGGGCGAGCGGCTGGCCACCGAGCGGCGGCTGCCGCGCTGGCTGCGGCGCGAGCCGTACGAGGCCTGGGCCGGCGCGGACGAGATCCTGGAGATCCTGCACGAGGTCTACAAGGACTACGAGGGCCGGCGGCTGCTGGTCCCGGTCAGCGGCGGCTACGACTCGCGGCTGCTGGCCAGTGTGGCCGTGGCGCGCGGCTTCGACGTGGAGTCCTGGACGACCAGCCCGGACGATGGCACCGACACCGACATCTCCTTCGCCCGCGCGATCACCCGCGAGCTGGGCATCCCGCACCGCGTGGTCACCCAGGATCCCGGCGCCTATCCGGCCGACGCGCTGGAGGTGGCGCGCAGGCTCGAGTATCTGACGCCGCACCACGCCTGGTACGCGCCGTTCGCCAAGGAGGTGCACGGCGCCGGCCGCATCCTGGTGGACGGCCTGGCCGGCGGGCCGCTGCTGAAGAACTTCATGGTCAGCGGGGCGGCGCTGGAGGCCACCTCGCAGGCCGAGCGCTCGGCGGCGGTGCTGAGCTCGCTGTCGTTGGGCGCGCCGTCGCGGCCGTTCCTGTCGGAGCCGGCGGCGGCCTGGATGGCGCAGACCGTGGGCGAGCAGTTCGCCGAGTCCACCTCGATGCTCCACGGGCATCGGGCGGAGCTGCCGCTGTCGGTGCTGCACACGCGTACGGTGCGGGGCATCGCCCGTTCGGCGGTGAACCTGGTGGGGCCTGAGGCCTCGTTCGCGGCGCCGTTCATCCATCCGGAGTTCTTCGACGCGGCGCTGTCGGTGGGCGTGGCCCGCAAGGACAAGGGGCGCTTCTACCGCGAGCTGCTCCACGCGGCCAGCCCGCGCGTGGCCGCGCTGCCGTCCACGAACGTCGTCAAGCAGCCGCTTCAGCGGGTGCCGCTGCGCTCGACCGGGGCGCCGGCCCGCGCGTACTCGCACCGGATGCTGGCCACGGTGGCCGAGCGGGTGCCCGGCCTGCTGTCGGAGGACCTGCACGAGGTGATCGGCGGCGGGCCCGACGCGCTGACGCGGTTCAACGGCTGGAACGACCGGTTCTGGGTGCGCGGTCTGGTGCTGTTCGGCGCCTGGCTGCGCGATTACGGGCATGACCTGGGTGAACTGGAAGCGCCGTTCTAGCGAACGCTAAGTAACGTCGCGATTACACCGCGATCTCGTGGGTATTACATGCGGCACAGCACAAGCGGGTTCCGGAAGGCCGACGGGCTGGTAGTGTTCGGCCCGTAAGCGCCGCGAACAAGCGGGCACCGGGTCACAAATCCGGGCTCGCTAAGGGCATGGGGTTCGCAGGGATGACGACTCCAGGCGGCGCGGTCACCACAAAACGCCGGGGTATCCGGTGACTTCGTCCTGCCCACATCTCCTTCTGTGAGCGACACATGATCAACGCATCCCCAACACCTGAGCAGGTGCCCGAGACGTTCGTCTCGGAGGACCCGCACTGGTACAAGCGGGCTGTTTTCTATGAAGTCCTCGTCCGAGGTTTCAAGGACTCCAACGGCGACGGCACCGGAGACCTGCGCGGTCTGGTCGAGAAGCTCGACTACGTGCAGTGGCTCGGTGTCGACTGCCTTTGGCTGCTGCCCTTGTACGAGTCGCCGCTGCGCGATGGCGGATATGACATCTCCGACTACATGAAGATCCTTCCGGACTTCGGGGACCTCGGGGACTTCGTCCAGCTCATCGAGTCGGCGCACGCCCGTGGGCTACGCATCATCACCGACCTGGTGATGAACCACACCAGTGACCGGCATCCGTGGTTCCAGGCCTCCCGGCACGATCCCGAGGGGCCCTTCGGCGACTTCTACGTCTGGTCCGACGAACCCACCGGGTACCCCGACGCGCCGATCATCTTCATCGGCGCCGAGGAGTCCAACTGGACCTACGACCCGGTGCGCAAGCAGTACTACTGGCACCGCTTCTTCCACCACCAGCCGGACCTGAACTACGACAACCCGGCCGTCCAGGAGGCGATGCTGGAGGTCCTGCGCTTCTGGCTGGACCTGGGCATCGACGGCTTCCGCCTGGACGCGGTGCCGTACCTGTTCGAGCGCGAGGGCACGGGGTGCTCCGGCCTGCCGGAGACGCACGCCTACCTCAAGAAGGTGCGCGCCGAGGTGGACCGCCTCTACCCCGACCGCGTCCTGCTGGCCGAGGCCAACGGCTGGCCGGAGGACGTGGTGGAGTACTTCGGCGACCCCACCACCGGGGGTGACGAATGCCACATGGCCTTCCACTTCCCGCTGATGCCGCGCATCTACATGGCGGTCAAGAAGGAGGCCCGCGAGCCGATCTCCGAGATCATGTCGCGGACCCCCAAGCTGCCCGACAGCGCCCAGTGGGGCATCTTCCTCCGCAACCACGACGAGCTCACGCTCGAGACGGTGACCGAGGAAGAGCGCGACTACATGCACAACGAGTACGCCAAGGACCCGCGCATGCGCGCCTACCTCGGCATCCGGCGGCGCCTGGCGCCGCTGCTCGACAACGACCGCGACATGATCGAGCTCTTCCACGCCCTGCTGCTGTCGCTGCCCGGCTCGCCCGTCATGTACTACGGCGACGAGATCGGCATGGGCGACAACATCTGGCTGGAGGACCGCGACTCGGTCCGCACCCCGATGCAGTGGAGCCCCGACCGTAACGCCGGCTTCTCCAACGCCGACCCCGGGCGGCTCTACCTGCCCGCGGTGATGGACCCGATCTACGGCTACCAGGCGGTCAACGTCGAGGCGCAGCAGAAGCACGAGGGCTCACTGCTGCACTTCACGCGCCGCATGCTGCAGATCCGGCGCAACCACCCGGTCTTCGGCACCGGCGCGTACACCGAGATGTGGTCGTCGAACTCCAGCGTGCTGACGTTCGTCCGGGAAGAGGGCGACGACCTCATGCTGTGCGTGAACAACCTGTCGAAGTTCCCGCAGCCGGTCGAGCTCGACCTGCGCCGCTTCAAGGGCATGACCCCGGTGGAGGCGCGCGGCGGCGTGCCGTTCCCGCAGATCGGCGACCTGCCGTACCTGCTGACACTGCCGGGCCACGGCTTCTACTGGTTCGCCCTGAAACACATGTGATCGCTCAGCGGGCGGTGACGGGTACTTGGGCCCGTGCCGCCCGTCTGGCGGGGATCAGTGCCACCGCCAGCGCCGCGCCCACCGCCACCAGCACCGCGAGCACGAGTGTGGTGGCCGAGGGCGGGCGGCCGATGCCGGCGCCCACGCCGCTGGTGTGACCCTGCAGGTCGATCAGGCCCGTCACCACCGACGCGCCCACGGCGGTGCCCGCGAGCACGCCCAGGATCACCAGCAGCCCGGTCCCGGTCACCAGCGTGGCCATGAGCTGACGCGGGGTCAGGCCCATCGCCTTCAGCACCGCCAGGTCGAGCGCGTGGTCGCGCAGTCCGAGCGCGCTGGCGGTCAGCAGGTTCGCCAGGCCGATCAGCGACAGCACGAAGATGAGCGCCACGATCAGCACCCGGATGACCGTCAGCCGCTCGGCCGGGTTCACCACGCGCTGCACGTCGAGCCCCTCGCCGGAGACGGCGAGCAGCCGCGTGCGCACCTCCCCCGCGTCCGCGCCGTCCTTCAGCACCAGCGCGTAGAACTCCGGCGGCACCGTGTCCTTGGCCGCGAGGCTGTCCAGGCCGACCGAGAGCACCTCGCCGTCCAGGTCGGGCTCCACGGTCCTGCCGACGATGCGCACGATGAGCGGCGAGTCGCCGACCGTCAGCCGCACCCGGTCGCCGATCTTGGCCCGCAGCAGGTCGAGCAGCCCCTGCCCGGCGACGGCCTCGCCGGGCTGGGCGTACATGCGGCCCTCCACCACCGGGAAGGGGTACGGCTGCGCCGAGTTGCCGATCGCCCGCACCCGCACCGACCTGGCCTGGCCCGGGGCCAGGGCGTTGACGTCGGCGCCCTGGTAGACGGTGGCCACGCCGCGGTCGGCCTTGGCCAGGCGCTCCGCCGAGGCCGACTCCAGCTTGCCGGGACGGACGTGGAGGGCGGCGTGCTGGCCGACCTGGGCGGGGTTGCGCTGGAAGTTGTCGAGGGTGGACCACACACCCAGGCCGATGGTGATCATCATCATGGGTACGGCCAGGCCGAACACGGTCATGAACGCGGGCACGCGGCGGGTGAACGCGTCGCGGGTGCCCAGGACGAGGGCGGGCGGGAGCCGTACCAGAAGGGCCAGGCGCGCCAGACGTGACAGGTGGCCCCGTGGCGGCGCGGAGGGGGCGGCGGGGATCGGCGGGGTGCGCCCGCCGCGCCAGGCGGGCAGGCCGACGGCGGCCAGCACGACCAGGGCGGTGCCCGCGACGATGAGCAGCACAGGCGCCGGGGCGATCGCCGAGGGGCCGAGCACGACGGCGATCACCGCCACGCCGGCGACGGTGCCGAGCGCGACGCCGACCAGGCCGAGCGCCCCGTGTTCGACCATGAGGAGGCCGGACACCTGCGCCCGGGTGAACCCCATGGACTTCAGCGTCGCCAGGTCACGCAGCTGGCCGAGCACCCGGCCACCGGCGGCGTTGGCCAGCGCCAGCGCGGCGGCGACCAGCCCCACGACGCCGAACAACGCCAGCAGCGTGCCCAGGAGCCGGTTGTCGAGCTCCATGGCGGCCCTGACCTGCCGCCAGGTGTAGACCCGCTGGAGCTTGTCCTCCAGCATGACCACGACCCGCTGGGAGACGACCTGGGTGGCCTCGGGGTCGGTCAGGCGCAGGCCGGTCACGTACTCGCTGCGGCCCAGCGCGGGCTCGATGCGGTCGAGCAGGTCGGGCAGCACCCAGGCCAGGCCGGGCGTCCACTCGGGGTAGAAGCCCTGCTCGGCGGTGTCGGCGATGCCGCGGACGTAGAGCGTGTGGCGGGCGCCGCTGAGCGCGGTCACGGTGACCGGCGCGCCGAGCCGCAGCCCCAGCTCACGCGCGAACGAGCGCTCGACCACGACGCCGTCGAGCTGGCCCTGGTCGAGCCAGCGGCCCTCGGCCACGACCGGGTGCGCCACCTCGGGCGCCGCGGCGGGCAGCGCGCGCAGCGCCGCGGGCTCCTTCTTGCCGTCCTGCACGACGCTCACGGGCGCCGAGCGGTACGGCCCGGCCACCTGCGTGACCCCGTCGATCTCGCGCAGCCTGACCGCCTGGGGGACCTCCTGGGTGTGGATCCACACGTGGGCGCCGTCGGTCTGGGAGAACAGGCTGCGCCAGGGGTTGGTGCCCTCCTCCAGCAGCGTGGCGGCGGTGATCAGCGCGGCGACGATCCCGGCGACGGCCAGGACGGTCAGGACGGCCTGCCCGCGCCTGGCCCGCAGGTCCGCCCTGACCCATCGGTTGCCGGCGTGTCTCATGGTCGCGCCTCCGGCGCGACGGCCAGAACGCTCACCTGAGCTCGATGACCTCTCCGGCGTTGCCCGTGCGGCGCCTGGCGATCCGGCCGTCGTCGACGATCTCGCCGTCGAGCAGGGACACCACGCGGTCGGCGAGGCTGGCGACGCGGGCGTCGTGGGTGACCATGACGATCGTCTGGCCGTCCTTGTGCACCTGCCCGAGCAGGCGCAGCACGTCGCGCGTGTTGCGGCTGTCGAGGTTGCCCGTGGGCTCGTCGGCCAGCAGCACCGTGGGCTGGTTGGCCAGGGCCCTGGCCAGCGCGACCCGCTGCTGCTCGCCGCCGGACAGCTGGCCGGGCGCGGCGTCGGCGCGCTCGGCGAGGTTGAGCGCGCCGAGCAGCTCCTCCCTGCGCTCGCGGGCCTCGCCGGGCGTGGCCCCTGCCAGCAGGGCGGGCAGTTCGACGTTGTCGGCGACGGTCATGCTGGCGACCAGGTTGAAGAACTGGAAGACGAAGCCGATCTGGCGGCGCCGCAGCACCGCCCACGCCGACTCCGACAGCGTGTCCACGCGCTTGCCGCCGAGCCAGATCTCGCCGCTGGTGCGGGTGTCGAGCCCGCCCAGCATGTGCACGAGCGTCGACTTCCCCGACCCGGACGGGCCCATGATGACGACGAACTCGCCCTCGTCCACCTGCAGGTCCACACCGCGTACGGCGGGCACGGGCACCCCGCCGTTCGAGTAGATCTTGACCAGGTTGACGGTTTTCACAAGGGTCATATCAGGTCCTCCTGGCAGCGCTGCAGCCAGTCGAGGTCGGCCTGCAGGTGCAGCATGGCTCCCTCGATCAGCAGCGTAGCGACCCGGTTGGCCGGGTCCGTACGCTCCAGGAGGTCGTTGAGGTCGCGCATCAGCGCGAGATAGTGCCGGCGCTGGCGGCTGATCAGCGCCATCTGGTCGGAGATCCCGGTGAGCGGCGCGAGCACGAGCTTCATGAAGAACTCGTCGCGCACGCGCGGGCCCTCGGTCGGCTCGTCCACCCATTGCGTCAGGGCCTCCCGGCCCTCCGCGGTCAGATAGTAGACCTTCTTGTTGGGCCGATTGGACTGCTCGACGTCAACCGCCCTGACCAGCCCGTCCTTCTCCAGCCGGCCGAGTGTCACATAGATCTGGCCGATGTTGGGAGAGGGGTAGGCGCTGCCGAAGGTCAGCTCCAGGGCCTGTTTGAGCTCATACCCATGGGCAGGCTCCTTGGCCAGGAGCGCCAACAGGTGCAGCCGCACTGCCCCACCTCCCGTACGTTACGCATGCGTTACGGAGATAACCGTTGACCATCAGATTACAGGTGTGCATAACATGAATGCATCTACCTAACACGTATGTAATCCTAGAAACGTGGAGGTAACAACGTGCGTCGTTTGATGCCGGTGCTGCTTGCCGCTCTGCTGACGGCAGGATGCGCCGCGTCCGGCGACGACGGCGGCGGCGAGCCGGAGACGGGCGGGATCGGCCCGATCACCTTCGCCGTCGGGCGCGAGGGCACGACGTACTTGCAGCCACTGCTGGATCGCTGGAACCAGGCCCACCCGGCCGAGAAGGTGACGCTGATCGAGCTGCCAGAAGCGGCGGACGAACAGCGTGCCCAAATGGTCTCCAACCTTCAGGCACGCAGCGACAGGTATGACGTGCTCGTCCTGGACGTCGTGTGGACCGCGGAGTTCGCGGACAACGGCTGGATCATCCCCTTGGAGCGCGGGGCCTTCCCGCTCGACAAGTTCCTGCCGCCGGTCGTGGACACAGCGGTGTACAACGGCAAGCTCTGGGCAGTGCCGTACACGAGCAATGCGGGTTTGTTGTTTTACCGCTCTGACCTGGTGAAAAAGCCGCCCAAGACCTGGGCGGACCTCCGGCGGCGGGCGCTTGATGTAACGAAAAAACACAATATTGGTGGCTATGCCGGGCAGTTCCTTGCGTACGAGGGGCTGACCGTGAACTTCTCCGAGGCCGTGGGCGGGCAGATCCTCAGCACCGACGGCCAGGAGGTGACGCTCGACAGCGCCAAGGCCAAGGCCGCTCTCGGCTTCCTCGCCCAGGGACTTCGCGAGGGCTGGATCCCGGACGACGCGCTGTCGTACAAGGAAGAGGAGTCGCGGCTCGCCTTCCAGAACGGCGACCTGGCCTTCGCCCGCAACTGGCCGCACGCCTACGGCTCCGCCAAGGCCCAGCTCGGCGACCGGTTCGCGGTCACCAGGCTGCCGGGCCAGAACGGGCCGGGCACCAGTGCCCTGGGCGGCCAGAACCTGGCCGTCAGCGCCTACTCCAGGCATCCGAAGACCGCCCGCGACTTCATCCACTACTTCACCAGCATGGAGACCCAGCGCCGGGTCCTGTCGGAAGGCTCCTTCCCGCCGGTGTGGACCGAGCTCTACGACGACCCCGAGCTGATCGAGCAGTTCCCTTATCTCCCGGTGCTCAAAGAGAGCATCCTGGCCGCCAAGCCGCGGCCGGTCAGCGCCAACTACAACCAGCTGAGCCTGGTGATCGCCAGTTCGGTCGCCAAGGCGCTCAGCCCGCCGTTCCCCGAGCCGAGCGACGCGGTCGTGGACTCGTTGAAGGCGGATCTGACGGAGTCATTGTCGACTCAGTGAGGCAAGACATGAGAAAGACAGCCATCGTCCTGGCAGGGCTCGCGGTCGCGGTCTCGGCCTGTGGCAACGCGCCGACGACCACCCCCACGCAGCCCGCCGGCACCGGCGCCGCCACCTCCGGCGGCGCGAAGCCCCTCCAGGGCCAGAAGATCGAAGTCGCCGCCAAGTGGACCAGCGACGAGGAGAAGTCCTTCCGCCAGGTGCTGAAGGCCTTCTCCGACAAGACCGGCGCCGAGGTGACCTACGCCTCCACCGGTGAGGACACCGGCGCGTACCTCGGCCCGCGCATCAAGGGCGGCAGCCCGCCCGACATCGCGATCCTGCCCCAGCCGGGCCTGGTCCAGCAGTACTCCGACGACAAGGCGCTCAAGCCCCTCACGCCCGAGGTCATCAGCCAGATCGACACGAACTACACCCCGTACTGGAAGGAGCTCGGCTCCGCGGGCGGCCAGGTGTACGGCGTGATGGTGAAGGCCGCGCACAAGTCGCTGGTGTGGTACCGCACGGCCACCTTCGAGGAGGCCGGCGTCCAGCCGCCCACCAACTGGGACGAGCTGCTCAAGGCCGCGCAGACCATCGCCGACTCCGGCACCGCTCCCTTCTCCTTCTGCGGCGCCTCCGGCTGGACCCTGACCGACCTGTTCGAGAACGTCTACCTCAGCAGCGCCGGCCCGGAGAACTACGACAAGCTCTCCAAGCACGAGATCCCGTGGACCGACCCCTCCGTCACCACGGCGCTGGAGAAGATGGCGCAGATCATGACCAAGAAGGAGTTCGTCCTCGACGGCAACTCCGGCGCCCTGCAGACGCAGTTCCCCGACTGCGTCACCAAGGTCTACGACCAGAAGAAGGCCGCCATGATCATCGAGGCGGACTTCGTGGCCACTCCGGTCGCCCAGTCCGGCGAGAAGGTCGGCGAGGGCGCCAAGACCTTCCCCTTCCCCAAGGTCGGCGAGACCAGCCCGGTCGTGCTCGGCGGCGACATCGCGGTCGCGCTCAAGGACACCCCCGGCGCCATGGCGCTGCTGGAGTTCCTGGCCTCCAAGGAAGGCGGCGAGATCTGGGCGAAGCTGCCCGGCTACCTGTCGCCCAACAAGAACGTCTCCCCCGACAACTACCCGGACGAGCTGACCAAGCAGCTCGGCCAGACCATCGTCTCGGCCGGTGACGCCGTCCGCTACGACATGTCCGACCTCGCCCCCAGCGCCTTCGGCGCCACCGACGGCAAGGGCGAGTGGAAGGTCCTGCAGGACTTCCTGCGCAACCCCGCCGACGTCAAGGGCGCTCAGGCGAAGCTCGAAGAAGAAGCCAAGAAGGCCTGGAAGTAGAGAGGTTAGGCCGTGACCGAACGGTTGGACGGCCCGCAGGCCCCGTCGCAGGACGGGGCCGCCTCCTCACGGGCTGACACCCCCAAGAAATTCCGCCTCGGCCCTTCCCCCACGATCGCCGTCGTCTTCTTGCTGCCGGCCGCGATCCTGCTGGGAATCTGGGTGGTCTACCCGATCGTCTACTCGATCTTCCGCAGCCTCTTCGACGCCTCGGGCAGCGTGTTCGTGGGCGTGGAGAACTTCACCACGATCTTCACCGACCGCGGCACGCTGGTCACCATCAGGAACAACCTGATCTGGGTGATCGTCGCGCCGATCCTGGTCACCGTGCTCGGCCTGCTCTTCGCGGTGCTGACCGAGCGCATCAAGTGGTCCACGGCGTTCAAGCTGATCGTCTTCATGCCGATGGCGGTCTCGCTGATGGCCGCCGGCGTCATCTTCCGCCTGGTCTACGAGCAGGACCCCGACAAGGGCCTGGCCAACGCGGTGCTCACCACCGTGAACGACACGTTCTCCTCCAGCCGGGGCTACCCGGACGCCCGCCCCCGCGAGGGCGACGCCTCTCCGGTCGCGGCCAAGGACGGCGGGGTCGCCACCAAGCAGCCCGCGCAGGCGGGCCAGCCGGTGCTCATCCCGCTGGTCGGCATCAAGGCCAACACGATGCCCACCAACGCCGCCCCCGCGCTCGCCAGCCCGCCGCCGGGCGCGCTGTCCGGGACGGTCTGGTTCGACTTCACCCCGGGCGGCCAGGGCACGAGCGGCGCCGTCGATCCCCAGGAGAAGGGCCTGCCCGGCCTGACCGTCGAGGCGGTCAAGGACGGCCAGGTCGCCGCGACGACCACCACCGCCGACAACGGATCCTTCCGTTTCGACGGGCTGGCCGCCGGCTCCTATGAGGTACGGCTCCCGCAGACCAACTTCACCGCCCCCTACCGCGGCCTGAACTGGCTCGGCGAAGCCCTCATCACCCCCGCGATCATCGGCGCGTTCGTCTGGGTCTGGGCCGGATTCGCGATGGTCCTCATCTCGGCCGGACTCGCGGCCATCCCGCGCGACGCCCTGGAGGCCGCACGCATCGACGGAGCCACGGAGTGGCAGGTGTTCCGCAGGATCACCATCCCGCTCCTGTCCCCGGTGCTGCTGGTCGTCTTCGTGACGATGATCATCAATACCTTGAAGGTGTTCGACCTGGTCTTCATCATCGCGCCGGCCTCGGTGCAGCCACAGTCGAACGTGATCGCGCTGGAGATGTGGCGCGTGTCGTTCGGCGGCGGCAACAACCAGGGCCTGGGCAGCGCGCTGGCGGTCTTCCTTCTGATCCTGGTCCTGCCCTTCATGATCATGAATGTCCGCAGGTTCAGAAGGGAGGAGCGCTGATGGCCACGGCGACCGCCACCGTTGAGCGGAGTGCCCAGGCGGGCGCCCCCAAGCGCGGGCTGCTCGGCCGGGGCGTGGACAAGGTGGGCGGCGGCGCCGTCCAGGTCGTGATGATCCTGATCGGCCTGTTCTGGCTGGTCCCGACGCTCGGCCTGCTGGTCGTGTCGATGCGCTCGGTCGCGGTCAACAACGCCGAGGGCTGGTGGACGATCTTCACCAAGCCCGCGGAACTCACCCTGGCCAACTACTCCAACCTGCTGGCCACCGGGTTCACCGCGTCGTTCTGGAACACCATCGCCATCACGGTGCCGACCACGGTCCTGGTCATCGGCATCGCGGCCATGGCCGCCTACGCGTTCGCGTGGATGGAGTTCCCCGGCCGCGACCTGCTGTTCCTCGTCGTCGTCGGCCTGCTCATCGTCCCCATCCAGGTCGCGCTCATCCCGATCGCCTCGTTCTACGGCAGCACCGGGATGTTCGGCTCGATCCCCAGCGTGGTGCTGTTCCACGTGGCCTTCGGCCTGCCGTTCGCGATCTTCCTGCTGCGCAACTTCTTCGTCGGCATCCCGGCGTCGTTGCTTGAGGCGGCGCGGATGGACGGGGCGCCGGAATGGAAGATCTTCGTCAGCATCGTCTTCCCCCTGGGCAAGCCGGCGATCGCCTCGCTGGGCATCTTCCAGTTCCTCTGGGTCTGGAACGACATGCTCATCGCCCTGGTCTTCGCCAACCCCGACTCCCAGCCGATGACCAAGGCCCTGCAGTCCCAGATGCGACAGTTCGGCAACAACATCGACATCCTGTCGTCAGGCGCCTTCCTGTCGCTGATCATCCCACTGATCCTCTTCTTCGCCTTCCAGCGCTACTTCGTGCAGGGCATGATGGCGGGTTCGGTCAAGTAGGGCTCTCCCCTGGGATCCGGGCCACCCGGATCCCAGGTGTGTGATCGTTTTGGTACCGCTTGTGCCCGCGTTTGCGGCGCAAGCCGTACCAGAGCTGGATAGGCTCAACGGCCATGGCAGGTCGTCCCCTGAACGAAGTCGTCGAGGCCGGTTGGGCCGCGGCGCTTGAGCCCGTTTCCGAGCGAATCTCCACCATGGGTGAGTTCCTCCGCAAGGAGATCGCCGAAGGCCGGCAATACCTCCCCGCGGGCGCGCACGTGCTGCGCGCCTTCAGCCAGCCCTTCGACGAGGTCAAGGTGCTGATCGTGGGCCAGGATCCCTATCCCACCCCGGGCCACCCCATCGGGCTGTCGTTCTCGGTCGCGGCCGACGTACGCCCGCTGCCGGGCAGCCTGCTCAACATCTACAAGGAGATGGAGAGCGACCTCGGCCTGCCCAGGCCCGCCAACGGCGATCTGACGCCGTGGGCCGAGCAGGGTGTGCTCCTGCTCAACAGGGTCCTGACCGTGATGCCGGGCAAGCCCGCCTCCCACCGCGGCAAGGGCTGGGAGGAGGTCACCGAGCAGGCCATTCGCGCTCTGGTCGCGCGTAGTAAGCCGATGGTGGCCATTCTGTGGGGCCGCGACGCCCGCAACCTCGCCCCGATGCTGGGTGACGTGCCGCGGATCGAGTCCGCGCACCCGTCTCCGCTCTCGGCGCGCAGCGGCTTCTTCGGCTCGCGGCCGTTCAGCCGCGCCAACGAGCTGCTGGTCCAGCAGGGCGCGGCGCCCGTGGAGTGGAAGCTCCCCTAACGCACCACGGCGAGGGCGCGCTTGCGCCGCCAGACGTTGTCGACGGCCAGTGCGCCGCCCTCGCTGAACGCGATCACCAGGCTGGCCGCGGCCAGCGTGAGGACGAACTCGTAGCCGCCCTTGTCGACGGCGAAGCCGTTCTGGAAGTGAACCAGGACGATGGCGCCGAGCATGTCGACGGCGAGCAGCGTGCCGACGACGGGCAGGGCCGCGCCCACGATGAGGGCGACGCCACCCCCCACCTCCAGGATCGCGACCAGCGGCGCGGCCACGCCGGGAAGCGGGACGCCGAGCGACTCGAAGAAGCCGGTCACGCCCGGGATCCCCATGACGGTGAACTTCTGCAGGCCGTGCACGAGGAACACGGCCCCGAGCACCACACGTCCGATCAGCAGGGAGAACGGCCGAATTTTTTCGATCATGTGAAGTCTCCTTTCCGGTCGTGGTCAAGCCTTCCGGTCCAGGCCGGGTGGCGGGACGGGCGCATGGTTGGTCTCCGATCATCCAAAAGGATGATCCGGGCACCGCACGCTCCTGGTACCAAGAAGGGATGAGCGTGCTTTCCCTGCGGCAGCCGATGACCTTCGAGGACGGTTTCCCGCGAGTCGTCCACCTGGGCTTTTATCTCACGATGGCGGCTTGTACCGTACGGATGCTCTCCTACGGCGGCGGCGTGTCGCAGCTCGACGTGATCAGGCTCGTCGCGGTGGCCGCTTTCTGCTCCCTTTATGCCGGCGGAGTCGCGTGGGCCAAGCCGGGACGGCAGCAGGTCGCCTGGGTGGGCGCCATGATCGTCGCCTGGACGCCGCTCACGCTGACCACGCCATGCTTCAGCTGGTCGGCGATCCCGCTGTTCTTCCTTGTGCTCATCGTGCTGCCGATGCGGCTGGCCGTACCCCTGGTGGGATATCTCGCGGCGGTCGCCGCGGTCGTCGGCGAGTTCCACGCGCGCACCAACTGGGACCCCGCCCCGCTCGTCGCGCCGATCGCGATCGCCACGATGAGCATGTTCAACTACCGCCGCCTCCACCACGAGAACGTCCGCCGCCAGGAGCTCATCGACGACCTCATGCGGGCGCGGGACGCGCTCGCGGAGTCCGAGCGCGCCGCCGGCGTCCTCCAGGAGCGGGTACGGCTCTCGCGCGAGATCCACGACACGCTCGCACAGGGCCTGTCCAGCATGCACATGCTGCTCAACGCCGCCGACCAGGAATGGGACGCCGACAACGGCAAGGCCCACGCCCACGTGCGCCAGGCCGCGGTGGCCGCCCGCGAGAACCTCGCAGAAGCCAGGCGCTTCGTCCACGACCTGGCCCCGCCCGCCCTCGACGAACGTTCCCTCCCCGAAGCCCTCCGCAAGGTCGCCGACACCGTCCAGGTACGCGTGGAAGGCACACCACGCAAGCTCGACCCGGGCGTGGAGGGCGAACTCCTGCGCATCGCCCAGGGCGCCCTCGCCAACGCCGCCCAGCACGCCCGCGCCGGCACCGTCGTGGTCACGCTCACCTATCTGCCCGACACCGTCACCCTCGACGTCATGGACGACGGCGTCGGCTTCGACCCCGCCAGCCCCACCTCCGGCCGGGGCCGGGGCTACGGCCTGAAGGCCATCCGCCAGCGCGCCGAGTCACTCGGCGGCACGGCGACCGTGGACAGCGTGCCCGGCGAGGGCACCGTGGTGGCCGTGAAGGTGTACGCATGAGGATCCTGCTGGTCGACGACCACCCCGTGGTGCGGGCGGGCCTGGCCGCGATGCTCGCCGCACAGGAGGACTTCACCGTCGCCGGTGAAGCCGCCGACGGAGAGGAAGCGGTACGGCAGAGCGCCTACCTGGCCCCCGACCTCGTCCTCATGGACCTCCAGATGGGCGAGGGCATCGACGGCCTGGAGGCCACCCGGCAGATCGCCGCCCTGCCGGGGGCGCCCAAGGTGGTCGTGCTCACCACGTACGACTCCGACGCCGACATCCTGCGTGCCCTCGAAGCCGGTGCCGTCGGCTACCTGCTGAAGGAGTCGCCCCCCGAAGAGCTGTTCGCGGCCCTGCGCACCGCCGCGAGCGGCGAGACCGCCCTGTCGCCGCCCGTGGCGTCCCGGCTGGCCCAGCGCTTCCGCAGCCCCCAGCTCGCGCTCAGCCAGCGGGAGATCGAGATCCTCGAACTTCTGGCGGCCGGCCGTTCCAACCGTGAGATCAGCAAGGCCATGTTCATCAGCGAGGCCACCGTCAAGACGCATCTCGCCCACGTCTACGACAAGCTGGGCGTCGACAGCAGAACCGCGGCCGTCCGGTGCGCCGTGGAGCGGCGCCTGATCCGGCTGTAACCCGTAGAGTCAGCTCCATGAGTGATGAAGGTAAGTTCCTGCGTCTCACGGTCGAGCTGACCGTGGAGGTGCTCGACGTTGACGCGCTGCAGGCCGCGGCGCTGGGCGAGATCCGCCATGAGGACGCCGACCTCACCGACGAGGAGCGCAAGGAGCAGGCCGAGCTGGTCAACGCCGACGAGACCGGGGCCACGGCGCTGCAATGGCTGATCGAGCCGGACCACGTGCTGTCGCTGGTCAACCACATCGACGAGGTTGAGCCGCGGGAAGCCGTGCTGGGCGTGGAGCCGTCGGACGGGCTGAGTGAGGACGAGGAAGAGCACGACCACGAGCACTGAGCACACCCCGGGGAGCCGCCACTCACCAACGACCAGCGGCTCCCCACCACCCCCTTCCAGAGCTCTTCCCCACCCGACCCTCGGCCGCCCACCCCGGCACCTCCGGCTCACCCGCACCCGACCCCCGTCCCTCCCGCGCCGGGCTCTTCCTCCCCCGGGATTCCCATCCCCGCTTCACCCGCTTCCCTCCCTCCTACGCAGGGCTCTTCCCCCGGGCATCATGCGGCCGGGTACCACCCGGGTGCCGTCGAGAAGGTCTGGCGTTTGTAGGATCGGGAGCCTTCGGGCATGGCCGAGTTCGTGGGAGGTTGGTTCGTGATCGTCGCATTCTCCATCACGCCGCTGGGAGTGGGCGAAGGCGTCGCTGAGCCGGTGGCCCGTGCGGTCAAGGTGGTACGGGAGAGCGGACTCCCCAACCGGACAGACGCGATGTTCACCACGATCGAGGGCGAGTGGGACGAGGTGATGGCGGTCATCAAGCAGGCCGTCGACGCGGTGAAGGAAGTCGCGCCCCGGGTGAGCATCGTGCTGAAGGCCGACATCCGCGAAGGCGTCACCGACGGAATGACCAGCAAACTGGACTCCCTCGAACGCCACCTGGACTGAACCTCCCCGACACCGTCGACCGGTGTGATCCCGCTGGCCGGTTGAGGTCCTTGGCCGGCCGGTGGTCCTTGGCCGTCTGGAGCCCGTTTTGGCTCGGGTTGGGGTTCTCGGCTGGCTGGAGCCCGTTGGCCCGGGTTGGGGTTCTTGGCTTGCTGGTGGTTCCTGGCCAGGTTGGGGGTCTTGGCTGGTTGGGGTTGACGGGGGTGGTGGATCTGGTCATATATATCCGGCTTTCCGAGGTATTCGGGGTTTTCTCGCTGCGCTGAGCGTGCTAGAAATCGCGAATGCGGACTCCCCTGGCGGTTCCGATCGTCATCGGAGCCTTCGCGCTGGCGTTCACGGCAAGCGCGGTGCTGGCGCTCGTTCAGGTGTTCACGGCCACCACCAGCGTCAACACGACCACCCCGGCGGACACGCTCTCCACGGCGCCCATCGACCTCTTCCCCACGTCGGCCCCGCCCTCCGGCGACACCTTCACCAACGTGCCATCACCGGACACCACCGGAGTCCCGCAGCCCGGCACCACCCAACCAGGCACGCCTCAGACCGGATCCCCCCAAACGGGCGGCCCGCAGCAGGCCGTCCCGCAGAACGGGGTTCCGCAGAACGGCGACCCCCAGGCGGGCCTGCCACAGACCGGTGCGCCGCAGGCAGGCGCACCACAAGCAGGCGCACCACAAGCTGGGGCGCCCCAGGCAGGCACGCAGCAGACTGGAACTCCGCAGGCTGGGGCGCCTCAGGCTGGCGTGCCGCAGAACGGTTCGCCTCTGGGCGGGGTTCCGCAGAACGGGATGTCTCGGGGTGGGTTTCCGGAGTCTGGGCCAGGTGGGCCCGATTCGGTGCCCGGCTTCTGAACCACCTGGCCGGTAGGCGGATCTCGTGACGGCGGCCCGCCCCTCGCGTGCCTCGTCAGCGTCTCCCTGGACGGGGCCCGGCCCCGTGCGGTGGGGGCGGCTGTGCCGTAAAGGATGGCGATCTTAACAAACCACCCACAAACGCGATATGTCTTGACCCGCCGCAACACGCGACATATCGTGTCCCTCGGACGCGCTAACGCGATATTACGCGAAGCCGAGCATCTCGGAGGTGGAAAGGGTGGAGATGGAAGAGCGGGTGCCCGTTCTGGTGGTCGGTGCCGGGTATGCGGGGCTCAGTGCGGCGATGATGCTGGCGTGGCACGAGGTGCCGGTCATCCTGGTCGAACGGCATGCGAGCACGTCGATCCAGCCCAAAGCGTTCGGCGTGGGGCCGAGGGTGATGGAGCTGGTGCGGTCGGTGCCGGGGATCGAGTCGAGACTTACCAGCATCTGGGAGGGCATCGGCGACGAGATGCGCATCGCGATCGCCGGCAGCCTCACCGACCCCAACCCGAAGATCATCGTGGACACCTCCGAGGGCGACCTCGACTCCCTGATCGACATCACGCCGGTGCCGCAGGTGGGGGCGCCGCAGTCGGAGGTGGAGCGGGTGCTGCGGGCCAAGGCCGAGGAGTTCGGCGCCGACCTGCGATTCTCCACCGAACTCATCTCCCTGGAGCAGGACGCTGACGGCGTCACCGCCGTGATCATGTCCGGCGACGCGGTGAGCACCATCCGCGCCGACTACGTCGTGGCCGCCGACGGCTACCGCAGCCCGTTGCGCACCGCCCTGGGCGTGCCGACCAGCGGCAAGGGCGAGCTGAACGAGATGTACTCGATCATGTTCGACGCCGACCTCACCGGCATCGTGCGCGACCGCGAGGTCACCCTCTGGTACCTGCAGTCACCTGACCTCACCGGCGCCATCATCACCGGCACCGGCGTCGGCAGCCACGTGTTCGGCGTCTACTACGACCCGGAGACCGACCCCGGCTTCACCGAGGAGCGGTGCCGCCAGCTGGTACGGCAGGCGGTAGGCATCCCCGATCTGGACGTCACCATCAAGGACACCACCAGCTTCGCCTTCGCCCACATCCTTGCCGATACCTACCGAGCGGGCCGCGTCTTCTTCGCCGGGGACGCCGCCCACACCATGCCGCCCACCGGCGGCCAGGGCGGCAGCACCGCGCTCCAGGACGGCATCGACCTCGCCTGGCGCCTGTGGCTCGTTCACACCGGCCAGGCCGGACCGGACTTCCTGGACACCTACGACGCCGAACGCCGCCCCATCGGCGCCCTGACGGCCGACGGCCAGCTGGCCAACCTGGCCTTCCGGATGCCGTCCGAGCAGACGCAGGGCTCTCCCCCGCCGATCGCGGACCCCTTCTCGGTCATGATCGGTTACCGCTACCACTCGACGGCGATCCTGACGGAACCCGGCGACGACCGCTCCATCCTGGAGGACCCCCGCACCGCCACCGCCCGCCCCGGCAGCCGCGCCCCCCACATGCTCCTCGACTGGGACGGTTACCCGATCTCCACGATCGACCTGTTCGGAACGGGCTTCGTCCTGCTGGTCGGGCCGAGCGGAAGAGCGTGGGAGACGGCGGCGCGCAAGATGAGTGACCGCCTGTCACTCCACCTCACCCCGCTGCCCATCGGCGGCGAGCTCAAGGACATGGACGGACAGTGGCAGGAGCGCTACGGCGTCGACGACACCGGCGCCGTCCTGGTCCGCCCGGACGGCTACGTCGCCTGGCGCGCCCCCTCCCTGCCGCCGTCCCCCGAAACCACCCTCCACGAAGCCCTCACCAAAATCCTCAGCCTCTAGTGCGACTCCCGGACCGCCACCGGGGAAGCCGCGCCGCCGGATGGGCCGCAAGGGACCAGGCAACGCTGAGCCCACGCATTCGCGAGCCACAGGCCGAGTGCCGTATGTCCCCCGAGTGGGAGGTCAGGAAGGGTGTTCGGCCACGGCGGCCCAGCCGAGAGGGGCGAAGCGGCTCAGGATGTGCGGGGAGATGAAGTGGTCGGGGGTCAGTACCTCGTAGGGGCCGAAGAAGCGGCGGATGTCCGGCACCGTGCGGGGGTAGACGCCTGAGCTGGCGCGGGAGTACACCTCGCGGACCGAGTCCGTGTCCGTGCTGCGCTTCTCCTGCATGGACATATGGGTGATCACCATGTGGCTGCCGGGCGGGAGCATGTCGCGGAGCTGGGCGACGTCATCGTACGGGTCTTCGAGGAAGTGCAGGACGGCCACCATCAGCAACGCCACCGGCTCGTCGAAGTCGATCAGCGTGGTGGCGGCCACCTTGGCCCGGAGCGCCTCGGGTTCGCGCAGGTCGGCCTCGACCATGGCCACGGTGGGCGTGTTGGCGAGCAGGGCACGGCCGTGGACGCAGACGATCGGGTCGTTGTCGACGTAGACCGTGCGGGCCGTCTTGTCGACCGAGTGGGCCACCTCGTGAACGTTCCGCTGCGTGGGCAGGCCCGCCCCGATGTCGATGAACTGCCGGATCCCCGCCTCATCGGCGAGATACCGGACGGCGTTGCCGAGGAACTCGCGGTTGAGCCGGACGCCTTCCCGTGATTCGGGGAACGATTTGAGTATCTGCTCGGCGGCCTCACGGTCTGCGGCGAAATTGTCCTTGCCACCGAGCATGTAGTCATAGATCCGGGCGACGTTCGGCGTGTGGACGTCAATGCCCGCGGGAGCCCGCTCGCTCATCGTTCTCCTCCCGTGCCGGCCACGAGCACCGGCAACCACATTGGCGCAGAGACTATCGCACGCCACCCCGCCCATACCCTCGGCCCGGCCCACGACCGCACGACCCGGCCGCCCCAGACCCGGGTGGAGGTCGTGGCCGGGGCCGTACCGGATGGGTCAGGCCGCGGTCAGGTAGGTGACCGGGGTCGCGCCCTGGGTGGAGCAGAGCCAGTCGTTCAGGGTGCCGGTGAAGCCGGACGGCGGGCCCACCTTCAGGCAGGTGATCTGGCCGGAGCCGGGAGCGGGGCCGACCTTCAGGCGGCGGATCGAGCCGGGGCTCTCGCATGGGGTCAGGCGGACGCCGAACGACTGGCGGTCGGAGAACAGGGCGTGGTCGTGGATGCGCAGGTGGTCGTCGATGGTGCGTTCGCGGGCCTCGGGGTTGGCCGACAGGAAGGCCAGGTGGTCGGTCAGGAGGCGCTGGGCCACGGCGCGCAGCAGGTTGACGGCGCACAGGTTGTGGGCGCAGGCGGCGCCGTCGAGGGTGATCTCGGGGAGGGCGAAGCGGCGCAGGCCCCGTGATGTCACGCGCAGGCAGTCGCAGGCGCGGGTGTCGGCGGGGTTCCAGGGTGGGCAGGTCGCCGTGTCGTGAACGTCCACGCTCCAGCCCAGCCAGTCGTCGGTCAGACGGAAAGAGGACGGTTCGCCGGCGCAGCGGGCGCAGGACGGCAGGGCGTAGCCGGCCAGCGGGTCCACGACCATGCCCGCGCACTCCTCGGCGATGGCTCGTGCGGCGGCCCTGGCGACCTGGAGGCTCGCCGGTAGTGCCTGTGGTGGCGCGGTGCTGGAGATCAGCACGTGCTGGCGGGTACGGCGCAGCAGACGGCGCTCGTCCTCGGTGAGGTCGACTCCGCCGGGCCGCCACTGGGCGGTGCTGTGGGTCAACGTCAGCCGCGGCGTGCCCAGCGCCGCCATCGCGGCTCTTCTGTGGGGTCTGCCCATGCGCCACGGCAGCATGCCCTCGATGTCGAAGCGCAGACGTTCGATGGCCACCACGAACAGGGCCGTCAGGGACGCGGGCACGGGGAAGGTGATCTGCACAGGGGGCCTCCGGATGAACGGTGAGGCCCTCAGAGTGCCGAGGCGCGGGTGCGGGAAGGGGACGCGAACGGGGTTCTGGGGAAAGGCCCCCGCCGTGGCAGCAGGGCTGTGGAAAAGCAAAGGGCCCCGGCCGGAGGAACCCGGCCAGGGCCCAGAGCAACCCGTCAGGAATTACTTCTTCAGCCCGACAGAGGTCCAGTCACGGTCCGAGAACCCGAACGCGCCGTAGTTGGCCAGCCCGGTCTTGGCGGCCACGATGTTCGGCCGCTGGAACAGCGGCAGCACACCGGCCTGGTCCCAGATCATCTGGTCCGCCTTGTTACCGAGCTCAACGGCCTTGGCCGGGTCGATCTCGGAGGCGGCCGCGTCCATGGCGGCGTCCAGCTCGGCGGAACCCACGCGGGTGAAGTTGTTGTTGAACAGCTTCGAGTCCGGCGGGTTGCCGTACAGCTGGAACAGGTTGCCCAGCGGGAACGGCGTGCCCTCCCACACGAACGGCGTGACGTCGAAGTCGCCCTCGTTGATCCGGTCGAAGAACTTGTCGGGAACGGCCGCGTCCAGGGTCACCTTGACCCCGATCTCCTTGAGCATGGCCTGGGTGAGCTCACCCTCCTGCTTCGCCACGGCCAGGTCGGCCGAGTACATGAAGCGGATGTTCAGCTCCTTGCCGTCCTTCTTGCGGACGTCGCCCTCAAGCTTCCAACCGGCCGCGTCGAGCAGCTGCTTGGCCTTGTCGGGGTTGTAGGTGTTCAGCCCGCCCGAGTTGTCCTGGTAGCCCTTCTGGGTGTTCACGTAGACGTGGTTGTCCTGGGGCTGCATCGGCCAGTCGAGGCCCTGGAGGTCCGACTGGAGGATGGGCGTGCGGTTGATGCCCATGAAGATGGCGTGGCGGACGTTCTTGTCCTTCAGCGCCTCGGAGGCGCCGTTGAAGGTGAAGTGACGCCAGATCGGACCGGCGGCCTTGCGCATGTCGGCGCCGGCGACGTCCTTGGCCTGCTGGTACTTGGCGCCGTCGGCACCGATGACCACGGCGTCGATCTCACCGTTGGCGAAGGCCGGAACGTGGCCGGACAGGTCGATGGCGCGGAAGACGACCGAGTCGAGCTTGGCCTTGCGGCCCCACCACTTGTCGTCGCGGACCGCGGTGACGGTCTTCGCGGTCTGGTCGATCTTGCCGAGCTTGAACGGCCCGGCGGTGACCGGGATCTTGTTCAGGTAGGCCTTGTTGAAGCCCTCGGGGGTCCCGTTGACCGACGCCGGGTAGAGCGGGCTGAACAGGCCCTGCCAGGCCGGCCAGACCTTCGAGAACTTGACGACGACGTCCTTGTCGGTGGCGCCCTTCTCCACCGACTCGATGCGGTCGTAACCGTCGGGCGAGGAGATCAGGTAGTCCTTGTTCTTGCCGTTCAGGGCCTTCCACTGAGCCTGGAAGTCCTTGTAGCTCATCGGCTCGCCGTCGGACCAGGTGGCCTTGTCGTTGATCTTGTAGGTGACGGTCTGCTTGCCGTCGACGACCTCGGACTTCCACTCGGATATGTAGTCCGGGTTGTTGGTGACCTGCCCCTTTTCATCGGCGACGCTGATGAACGGCATCATCGGCGACATGGCGTCACGGACGTCACCCTTGGTGCCCTGGGTCTGGCTGTAGTTCCACTGCGTCTGCCAGGACTGCAGCGCCAGCTTCACCGTGCCGCCGTCCGGGACCTGCTCGTACGGCGTCTCGTTGATGGACACCTCCGGCAGCGCGGCGGCCTGCTGCTGGGCCTGCTGCGACTGCTCGGCACTGGGCTTCTTGGCGTCGCTGCCGCCACCTCCGCCACAGGCCGCGACGGCCATGGCGAGGACGGCGAGTCCGGCCGCTGCCCGGTAACGAACCTTCACTTTTCCTCCTGATCGTCCGAGGCCGTGATGACCTCGATCTCCTCCGCGTAGTGGCAGGCGGCACCGTGGTCGACGGCGTTCGCGAGCCGAGCAACTGAGGGCTCTTCCTCCACACACCGCCGCCGCTCGGCCTCGCTGAGGCGGGCGAACTTGGGACAGCGGGTGCGGAACCGGCAACCCGATGGCGGGTCGGCCGGGCTGGGCAGGTCGCCTTCGAGCAGGATGCGCTTGCGTGTGCGCTCCATCTCGGGGTCGGGCAGCGGGATCGCTGACAGCAGCGCCTGCGTGTAGGGGTGGGCCGGGCGGTCGTAGACGTTCTCGACGGTGCCGATCTCGGCGATCCGGCCGAGGTACATGACGGCGACGCGGTCGGCGAGGTGCCGTACCACGGCCAGGTCGTGCGCCACGAACAGGTAGGACAGCCCGAGCGTGTTCTTCAGCTCCTCCAGCAGGTTGATGACACCGGCCTGGATGGAGACGTCGAGGGCGGAGACCGGCTCGTCGAGGACGAGCAGCTTGGGCTCCAGGGCGAGCGCGCGGGCGATGCCGATGCGCTGGCGCTGACCGCCGGAGAAGTGCTGCGGGTAGCGCTCTGCGTAGCTCGGGTCGAGGCCGACCAGCGTGAGCAGTTCCGCCACGCGCTGGTCGACGTTCTTGCGGCCGTGGGCGCGCAGCGGCTCGGCGACGATGTCGCCGACCGGCATGCGCGGGTCGAGCGCGGCCATCGGGTCCTGGAAGACGATCTGCAGGTCGCCGCGGAGCGCCTTGCGGTCCTCCTTGCCGAGCTTGCCGCTGTCCTTGCCGAGCACGACGATGCGGCCGCTCTGCGGCGGCTCAAGCTGCATGATCTGCTGGAGCGTGGTCGTCTTGCCGCAGCCCGACTCGCCGACCAGTGCCAGCGTCTCGCCCTCGGCGACGTCGAAGCTGATGCCGTCCACGGCGTGCACGGTGCCGACGCGGCGTTTGAAGACCGCGCCCTTCATCAGCGGGTAGTGCCGGATGAGGTCGTTGAGCTCCAGCACCGTGGCACGCCGCTCGCGCGGCACCCTCACCACGTCGCTCGGCGGGATCACCGGGACGGGGAAGACGTCGGCGCCGGTCAGACCCTTGTGCTCGATCTCGCGCGAGCGGATGCAGGCCACGTGCCGCCCGCCGCCGATCTCGGTGAGCGGCGGCTCCTCGTCGTCGCAGGCGTCGATCTTCATCGGGCAGCGCGGCGCGAACGGGCAGCCGGGCGGCAGCGCCGCCGGGGAGGGCGGGTTGCCCTCGATGGGGACCAGCGGCCCCTCCTCGCCGTCGATCCGCGGGATCGAAGCGAGAAGCCCCATCGTGTACGGCATGCGCGGCCGGTAGTAGATCTCGTCCACCGGCCCCTGCTCGACCGGCTTGCCCGCGTACATGACGAGCACCCGGTCGGCCATGCCCGCGATGACGCCCAGGTCGTGGGTGATCATCACGATGCCGGCGCCGGTCTCCCGCTGCGCGGTCTTGAGCACCTCCAGCACCTGGGCCTGGATCGTGACATCGAGGGCGGTGGTGGGCTCGTCGCAGATGAGCAGGTCGGGGTCGTTGGCGATGGCCATGGCGATCATCGCGCGCTGGCGCATGCCGCCGGAGAACTCGTGCGGGAACGACTTGGCCCGCACGCCGGGGTGCGGGATGCCGACCAGGTCGAGCAGTTCGACGGCCTTGCGCGCGGCCTTGTCCTTGCCCACCTTCTGGTGGATGCGGACGGCTTCCGCGATCTGGTCGCCGATCGTGTAGACGGGGGTGAAGGCCGACAGCGGATCCTGGAAGATCATGCTGATCGTCTTGCCGCGTACCTTGATCTGCTCGTCTTCCGACATGCCGAGCAGTTCGCGGCCGTGCAGCTTCACCGAGCCGCTGACCACGGCGTTGCGCGGCAGCAGGCCCATGACGGCCAGGGAGGTCACGGACTTGCCCGAGCCGGACTCGCCGACGATGCCGAGCACTTCTCCGCGTGAGACCGAGTAGTTCACGCCGCGGACGGCCTCGATGCCGCCGGGGAACGTGACGGTGAGGTCCTTCACCTCGAGGATGCTCATGAGGTGCTCCCGGGGTCGAGCGCGTCGCGCAGGCCGTCGCCGATCAGGTTGACGCTGAGCACCAGCGCCACCAGGAGGCCCGCGGGGAAGAGGAAGAGCCACGGATACGAGATGACCGTGCTGGTGCCGGAGCCGTCGGCGATCAGGGTGCCGAGGGAGACGTCGGGCGCCTGGACGCCGAAGCCGAAGAAGGACAGCGAGGTCTCGCCGATGATGGCGCCGCTGACGTTCAGCGTGGCGTCGATGATCAGGAGCGACGACAGGTTCGGCAGCACGTGCCGCAGGATGATCCGCCAGCCGGGGATGCCCATGTACCGGGCGGCCAGCACATATTCACGCTCGCGCAGCGACAGCGTCATGCTGCGGACCACCCGGGATGTGATCATCCATCCGAACAGCGCGAGCAGCAGGACGAACAGCAGCCAGGTGCCGCCCTTGAGCCGCGGCGAGAGGATGGCGATGATCAGGAAGCTGGGCAGGACCAGCAGCAGGTCGACGCCCCACATGAGGATGCGGTCGACCCAGCCGCCGAAGTAGCCGGCGGCGGCGCCGACGAGGGCGGCGAGGCCGGTGGAGATCAGCGCCACGAGGAAGCCGATGACGAGCGACTTCTGCAGGCCGCGCAGGGTGTTGGCGAAGACGTCGCCGCCGGTCTGCGTGGTGCCCCACCAGTGGTCGGGCCCCGGGGGCTGCATGAAGGCCATGAAGTCCTTGTCGGACCATTCGTAGGGGGCCACGAACGGGCCCACGTAGGCCAGGATCAGCAGGAGGAGCACGCCGATGAGGCCGTAGCGCGTCTGCTTGTTCTTGACCAGGCGTCGGAGAACGACCTTGCTACGCATCTGTCAGCTCACCCGGACTCGGGGGTCGAGGGCGGCGACCGCCAGGTCGGACAGGAAACCGGCCACGAGGACGCAGGCGGCCGCGAAGGTGCTGACCGCCGCGACGGAGTTCACGTCGTGCTGGTTGATCGAGTCGACCAGCCAGGCGCCCATGCCGTGCCAGCCGAAGATCTTCTCGGTGAACGTGGCGCCGGTGAGCAGCGTGCCGAAGGCGAAGGCGAAGTAGGTCGCGGCGGGGATCAGCGCGGTGCGCAGCGCGTGCCTGAACAACGCGGTACGGCGCCGCAGCCCCTTGGCCATGGCCGTGCGGACGAAGTCCTGGCCGAGCACGTCGAGCATCATGTTCCGCTGGATCCGGCTGTAGAAGGCGATCTGGCCGAGGCACAGGGAGATCGTCGGCAGGATCAGGTGGACGAGCCGGTTGGCGAACTGGTCCCAGCCGGTCAGGCCGGGCGAGTATTCACCCACGAACTCGATCAGCTTCGATCCCGCGGCGTTGTTGAGCCCGGTCGCGGCGAGGATCAGCATCGTGGCCATGACGAAGACCGGCACCGCCATGATCACGAATGACGAGACGCCGATCACCCGGTCGCTGAGTTTGTACTGGCGTACCGCGGCGAAGGCGCCGATGAGCACGCCGAGCCCGGAGCCGAGGATCGTTCCGATCAGCAGGAGGCGCAAGCTGACGCCCATCCTGCGGCCCATCTCCTCGTTGACCGAGTCGCCTTCCCACGTCTGGCCGAAGTCGCCCTTGACCACCCCGGACGCCCACGTGCCGTACCGCTCGAGCAGCGGCTTCTTGGGGTTGAGGTTGTACTGGTCGAGCGTCTTGTCGATGGTCGCCTCGGGGACGGGAGGGTTACGTCCCTTGAAGTTGACCTGGGGGTTCAGACTCGACGCGGCGAGGAGGTAAGCCAGACTGGCCGCGATAGCGACCAAGATCACGTTGATCGCCAACCTGCGCAGCAGGTACTTGCCCATTACCCTCCGTTCGCGCTGAACGGGGGCCAGAAGGTCCTGGGGTGGAGTGTTCGCCCCCGCAACGAAAAGGCCGTTCCGCGTTGTGAGAAACCACTTGACGCATCAGTCACGGCCGAAGCGCAGAATATCTGGCGAAACGTAACAGTCCGCAACGGGGCAAAGTTACGGTCAGATTACTGAACGGTAGATCACCACCGACTGTCCAGGGATCAGTAAACCCTTCGGACCTGCGGAAACACGGTCATCCGCAGCCAAGATAACGGTGCCTCCACGGAGAGGCAGTGTCACAGAATCCGGACAAAAATTTACGATTACGCAAAGTGATCCCCGCCACAGGATCAGCCAGCGGTCAAGAGGTCCCACCTCCACGCGGACCCGGTCCAGACGGGGATCGGCGAGCTCGGGAAACGCCTTCCGCAGGGCGATGAGATCCCGGTACCAGCTCAGCAGCGTCCAGTGCTCTTCGTCCTTCAGCTCGCTCCAGTCGAGCTTGGACCGCTGGAACGCCTCCTCCGACGACGGGTCCGGCGCGTCCCAGTCGTACCCGAAACCCTCGAACTCCCGCGCCCTGCGCGCCGACTCGCCCTCGCGCAGCGAGGGCTCCACGTGGTCGGAGAAGAACAGGAACGGCGAGCGCGCCCCCCACTCCTCCCCCATGAACAGCATCGGCGTGTACGGCGAGGCCAGCAGCAACCCGGCCCCCAGCTTCAGCGCCGTCATCGGCAGCCGGTCGCCGGCGGGGCGGTTGCCGATCTGGTCGTGATTCTGCAGGCAGCAGACGAAGCGGTGGCCCGGCACCCCGCGCGCCGAGGCGCCGTGGGAGCGGCCGCGGAAGGTGGAGTAGCCTCCGTCGTGCACGAATCCCGAGGTCAGTGCCTTGGCCAGCGACCGCAGGCCGGCGAAGTCGCCGTAGTAGCCGTGGTTCTCGCCGCTGACCGCGCAGTGCAGGGCGTGGTGGACGTCGTCGTTCCACTGCGCCGTCATGCCGAGGCCGCCGGCCTCCAGCGGCGTGACCATGCGCGGGTCGTTGAGGTCGGACTCGGCGATCAGCGACAGCGGGCGGCCGAGCGCGCACGACAGCGCGTCCACCTCCGCCGACAGCTCCGCCAGCAGATGCGTGGCGCGGCGGTCGTGCAGCGCGTGGACCGCGTCGAGCCGCAGCCCGTCCACGTGGTAGTCGCGCAGCCACTGCAGAGCGTTCTCGATGAAGTAGCGGCGTACCTCGTCCGACTGCGGGCCGTCCAGGTTGACCGCCTCGCCCCAGTAGCTGCCCTGGGTGCCGGTCAGGTACGGGCCGAACGGGTGCAGGAAGTTGCCCGACGGGCCGAGGTGGTTGTAGACCACGTCGAGCACGACGCCCAGACCCTTGCCGTGGCAGGCGTCCACGAACGACTTGAACCCGTCGGGCCCGCCATAGGTCTCGTTGACCGCGTAGAGGTCGACGCCGTCGTAGCCCCAGTTGCGCCCGCCGGGCACCGGGACGATCGGCATGACCTCCACGAGGTCGACGCCCAGCTCGACCAGGTGGTCCAGCCGCTCGATCGCCGAGGCGAAGGTGCCCTCGGGGGTGAACGCGCCGATGTGCAGCTCGTAGATCACCGATCCGCGCAGGTCGCGGCCGGTCCAGTCGTGGTCGCTCCAGGTGTAGTGGGCGTGGTCGTAGACCATGCTGGGGCCGAAGATCCCCTCGGGCTGCCGCCGCGAGCGCGGATCGGGGTAGGGGCCGTCGCCGTCCAGCACGAAGGAGTACGGCGTGCCGTGCCCCGCCTCCGCCACCTCGGCGCCCCACCAGCCGTCCTTGCCCGCCCGCAACGGCCGCCGCCCCTCGGGCAGCTCGATCTCGACGGTCGTGGCACGAGGCGCCCACACGTCAAATCGCATCAGGTTCGCTCCAGCAAGGCGACGGGGTTGCGGCACAACAGGTGGGCCAGGGGAATGCGGCCGGTGTAGCGGCTGCCCGTCAGCAGGTCGTGCCAGGATCCCGGTGGCAGCATGAGCGTGGTGGCGGCCCAGCCGCCGCGGCGCGCCAGCCGTACGGGAAGGCGGGTGGCGACCGCGACCGCGACCGCTGCGTTTGATGGTCGCGCCCGCTTCTGAGCTCGTTGGCTCGTGCCTCGCTCTCTCCCTCCGAGCTCCTGCGCTCCGATGCAGCCGCGCGCGAAGGCGATCGCGTGCTCCTCCGCCTCGCCCGTCGCGAACAGCGGCAGGTACGGCGCGGCGGGCGGCAGCCGGCGGCGCAGGCGCAACGCCTGGCTGGTGAGCAGGAGCTTGGTGGCGTCCCAGGCGTTGGCGGGGCGGCGGCCGAAGTCGACGGGCCGCCGGTTGTCCGGGTCGACGAGGGAGAAGTCGGTCATCTCATTGCCCTGGTAGACGTCGGGGACGCCGGGCATCATGAGCTGCACGAGCTTGGCCCCTAGCGAGTTCGCCATCGCGTACGGCTCGATCTCCGCCGCGAACTCCCCCACCGGCAGCCGCGTCGCCTGGACGGCGAACTCGCGCAGCCCCTTCTCATATGCCGCATCCAGCCTGACCCAGGACGTCCTGGTCTTGGCCTCCCGCGCGGCCTTCAGCAGATGGGCGGCGAAGCGTTCCGGCGTGATCGGCCAGGCG
This sequence comes from Nonomuraea sp. NPDC050540, assembly GCF_044457485.1. NCBI lineage: Bacteria > Bacillati > Actinomycetota > Actinomycetes > Streptosporangiales > Streptosporangiaceae > Nonomuraea > Nonomuraea sp. NPDC050540. Next base: position 256,882 of record NZ_JBITHA010000010.1, on the reverse strand, counting down.
CCGAGCAGGTTCTGCCACGCCAGGTAGTCGAGGTGCGGGTCGAAGCTCAGCGCCGACGACCAGTCCGCCACCACCCGAGCCCACTCCTCGGGCATCTCCGACAGCACCGTCAGCCGGGCCCGCACGTCCTCCGAGCGCTTGGTGTCGTGCGTCGACAGCGTCGTCATCGTGTGCGGCCGCATCCCGGCGCAGAACTCGTGGAACTCCTTGACCTCGATCCCGAAGACGTCCGGCTCCCCGCCCACCTCGTTGAGCGCGGCGAGCGGATACCACCGGTACAGCGCCGTGTCCTCCACGCCCTTGGCCATGACCGGCCCGGTGCTCTGCTGGAACCTGGTGACCGCCTCGGCGGGGCCGTACAGGATCTTCTGGGCGAGTTCCCGCGTCTTCGGAGTGGCGATCTCCTCGATGAGCTCGACCGACGCGGGCGGCGGCGGCTCGCCCGGCGTCACGTAGGCGCGGTAGACCGGCATGGCGGCCAGCAACTCCGCGACCTCGGCCGGATCGGCGCCGGCGGCCCGCGCCAGCCGCCCGACCTCGGCGGTGAAGAACAGCTCGATGACCTCGCGCTTGGAGCGCGCGACCACCGCCCGGTAGTCGGCGCTCTGCCCGGTACGCCGGACGAACTGGCTGATGAGCGGATCGGCCCCGGCCGGATCGACGAACAGGCGGGTGATCCGGTTCAGGACCTCGTATCCGGTCGTGCCGTCGCAGGCCCAGTCGTCCGGCAGCCGCTCCTCGCCGATGAGGATCTTCTCCACGACCGTCCACACGCCGCCGGAACGCCGGCGCAGCGACTCCAGGTAGCCGCGCGGGTCGGCCAGGCCGTCCGGATGGTCCACCCGCAGCCCTTCGACCAGCCCCTCGTCGAGCAGCCAGAAGATCACCTCATGGGTGGCGAACAGCACCGCGGGGTCCTCCACCCGCAGCCCGATCAGCGACGACACGTCGAAGAAGCGCCGGTAGCCGGGCCCCTCGGTGTAAGGAACCAGCCGGTAGTGCCCCGGATGGGGATACTCATGCTCGTAGTAGCGCAGCACGTCGCCGTCGACCTTGGGCTCGGCGCCGTCGCCCAGCACCGGCAGCGCGACCTTCCCGCCGGCCCACTCGATGTCGAACCAGTTCGCGTACGGCGAGGCCGTACCGTCCTTGAGAACTGACCGGAACTGCGCGTTCTCGGTGTTCATGTGGTTGGGCACGATGTCCATGACGATGGCCAGATCGTGCGCGGCCAGTTGCTCGGCCAGCTCGCGCAGGCCCGCCGCGCCGCCGAACTCCGCCCTGATGCTGGAGTGGTCGATGACGTCGTAGCCGTGCAGCGAGCCCGGCGTCGCCTGGAGGATCGGCGACAGGTACACATGGCTGACGCCCAGCTCCCGCAGGTACGGGGCGATCTCGGCCACCTGCGCGAAGCCGAAGTCCGGCGTGAGCTGTACGCGGTAGGTCGAGGTCGGCTTAGACACGGCGCAGCACCCGCACACTGCGGCCGGTCACGGCCACGCCCTCCCCGGCGCGGCACGTCGCCACACCCACGCTGATCGGCATCGCGGTATCGATCTCGGTCTGCCACATGTCGCCGTAATCCTTGGGGACGGTGAATCGGATGGTTTCGTGGTGCGCGTTGAACAGCAGCAGGAACGAGTCGTCCCTGATCGTGCGGCCTCGGCGGTCGGGCTCGGTGATGGCCTCGCCGTTCAGGAAGACCGCCAGCGACTTGGCGAAGCCGGCCTCCCAGTCGCCGTTGGTCATCTCCTCGCCCGCCGGGGTCAGCCAGGCGATGTCGGCCAGGCCGCGCACGGGCCGGCCGTAGAAGAAGCGCCGGCGGCGGAAGACCGGGTGCCGTCTGCGCAGTGCGGCCAGCCGCTGGGTGAACTCCAGCAGCAGCCAGTTCTCCCGCACGTCCGACCAGTCGACCCAGGTCAGCTCGTTGTCCTGGCAGTAGCCGTTGTTGTTGCCCTGCTGCGTGCGGCCCAGCTCGTCGCCGTGGGAGATCATCGGCACGCCCTGTGACAGGAAGAGCGTGGTCAGGAAGTTGCGCTTCTGCTGCTCGCGCAGCGCCTCGATCTGGGGCCCCGCCTGGCCCTCCGCGCCGCAGTTCCAGGAGCGGTTGTCGTCGGTGCCGTCGCGGTTGCCCTCCTGGTTGGCCTCGTTGTGCTTGTCGTTGTACGAGACCAGGTCCTGCAACGTGAACCCGTCATGGCAGGTGACGAAGTTGATCGAGGCGGCGGGGCGGCGGCTGTCGTCCTGGTAGAGGTCGCTGGAGCCGGTGAAGCGCGAGCCGAACTCGGGCAGCGTCGCCGGCTGCCCGCGCCACAGGTCGCGGATGGTGTCGCGGTAGCGGCCGTTCCACTCGGTCCAGCGGGAGGGGAAGTTGCCCACCTGGTACCCGCCGGGCCCGAGGTCCCAGGGCTCGGCGATCAGCTTGACCTGCGACAACACCGGGTCCTGCTGCACCAGGTCGAAGAAGGCGCTCAGCCGGTCCACCTCGTGCAGTTCCCTGGCCAGCGTCGAGGCCAGGTCGAAGCGGAAGCCGTCCACGTGCATCTCGATCACCCAGTAGCGCAGCGAGTCCATGATCATCTGCAGGACGTGCGGGCTGCGCATGAACAGGCTGTTGCCGGTGCCGGTCGTGTCCAGGTAGTGGCGCGGGTCGCCGTCGGCCAGCCGGTAGTAGTGGGTGTTGTCGATGCCCTTGAAGCTCAGCGTGGGGCCCAGGTGGTTGCCCTCGGCCGTGTGGTTGTAGACCACGTCGAGGATGACCTCGATGTCCGCCTCGTGCAGCGCCCTGACCATCGCCTTGAACTCCAGCACCTGCCCGCCGCGCTGGCCCTGGCTGGAGTAGCGGTTGTGCGGGGCGAAGAACCCGATCGAGTTGTAGCCCCAGTAGTTGCTCAGCCCGCGCTGGCTCAGGAAGTCGTCGGTGACGAACTGGTGCACCGGCATCAGCTCCAGGGCGGTCACCCCGAGCTTCGTCAGGTGGTCGAGGATCTCCGGGTGGCCCAGGGCGGCGTAGGTCCCGCGGATCCGCTCGGGGATCTTCGGGTTGGTGATCGTCAGTCCCCGTACGTGCGCCTCGTAGATGACCGTGTCGTGGTACGGCGTCGCCGGTGGCCGGTCGTGACCCCATCCGAAGAACGGGTTGACCACCACCGACCTGGGCATGAACGGGGCGGAGTCCGCCTCGTTCATCGTCTCCGGGCGGCCGAACATGTACCCGTATACCGCCTCGTCCCAGGTCACCTCGCCCTCGATCGCCTTGGCGTACGGGTCCAGGAGGAGCTTGGCCGGGTTGCAGCGCAGGCCCCTGGCCGGGTCGTGGGGGCCGTGGACGCGGTAGCCGTACCGGTGGCCGGGTCCGATGCCGGGCAGGTACCCGTGCCAGACGAACCCGTCGCACTCGCTCAGCCGGACCGCGCTCTCCTTGCCGTCCTCGTCGAACAGGCACAGCTCGACCCGCTCGGCCACCTCGCTGAAGAGCGCGAAGTTGGTGCCCGCCCCGTCATAGGTCGCACCCAGCGGGTAAGGGTCTCCCGGCCAAAGCTCGATCATCGACGGCTCCCTCGCGATCCATCCCATGTTCCGTGCCCCCGCCGCCGGCGACAAGGGCGGGAGCACCGACCTACCCGCAAACCTCCGCCACCACGCCCCCGGTCCCAGGTTTCGGGGGCGTTCTGTCGGCAATGTGCCGGTCCCATGGGCGGATTCAAGAAATTCCTGCTGCGCGGCAACATCGTCGAGCTGGCGGTCGCGGTCATCGTGGGCGCCACCTTCAGCGGGCTCGTCCAGGCCCTGGTCGCCGATCTGATCACACCGTTGATCGGCGCGATCACCGGCGGCCGCGAGCCGGACTTCGCCAGTTACTCCTTCACCGTCAACGGCAGCGTGTTCAAGTACGGCGACTTCCTCAACCACCTCCTCGCCTTCCTGATCATCGCGGCCGTCGTGTACTGGCTGGTCGTCATGCCGATGTCCCGGCTGGTCAGCCTCTTCGAGCGGGACCAGGCGGCGACGGCCAAGCAGTGTCCCGACTGCCTGAGCGAGGTCCCGGTCGAGGCCCGGCGGTGCGCGTACTGCACGGTCGAGCTGGTCCCCCGGTCCGAGCAGCCGTGACGCCACGCGGAAAAGCCACGGCCAGCAAGCGGATCTTGCGCCCTATGCTGGCGAATGCCCCGACTGAGGCGATCGTCCGGTTAGATGGGGCGAGTGAGTGTTGAGCTGATGGTCTGGCGGGAACCAGAGCCGATCACCCGAGATCACGCCCGTAAGGGGTATTTGGCGGCCAAGAAGGACGCGCCGGGCGGCGCGCTGCCGCCGTACGCCGACGAGCTGCCCGGGAAACTCACGGCCTACACCGGCGGGCACGTGCTGGTGACCATGGACCTGGAGTCCATGGACGAGATGTCCGGCCGGGTCTTCGCCGTCGCCGGCGCGCACGGCCTGGTCTGCTACGACCCGCAGCGCGACCTCGTCCACAACGCGGGACCACGCGGCGCCTATGCGGGCATGCAGCTCCACACCGGCGACGGCATGATCGTCACCGACCCGGACCTGGGCCTCGTCCACGACGCCCTGGCCACGCTCTCCGCCCAGAACCCCTTCGTCGCCCTCGTCAACTTCGGCCACCACTTCATGCAGGTCTCCCCCGAGGCGGGGGGTTACGAGCTGGAGTACAAGGAGGGCGGCACCCTCCACCGCACGCAGGCGCCCGACCTCGCGGAGATCCAGCGGGCCTTCGGCGAGTACGCCCGCGACGAGCGCGGATTCCTGAGCCGCCTCGCCTGGTCGTCCTAGATCACCGAACGGAAGAGCTCGGGATCCACGTTGCCCCCCGACAGCACGATCACCGTCCGCCCGGCCGGCGCCCGCCCCGCCAGATAGGCCGCCGTCGCGGTGGCCCCGCTGGGCTCGGCCACCAGCCGGGCCGTCCTGGCCAGATGGCCCATGGCGGCGCGGATCTCGTCCTCGGAGACGGTCACGATGTCGTCCAGCCGTTCCCGCAGATGCGCGAGGGTCAGCTCGGACAGGTCCGCCCGCAGCCCGTCCGCGATCGTCCTGAACGTTCTGGAAGGCTCCCACGACACCACCCGCCCCGCGCGCAGGCTCTCCCGCGCGTCGGCCGCCAGCTCCGGCTCCACCCCGACGACCTTGGCGTCCGGCCTGAGCGCCTTGACCGCCGAAGCGATCCCGGAAGCCAGCCCGCCCCCGCTCACCGGAACCAGCACCACCTCGACATCCGGCAGGTCAGCCACGATCTCCAGCCCGATCGTCCCCTGCCCCGCGATGACCGCCGGATGGTCGTACGGCGGCACCATCGTCATCCCCCGCTCGGCCGCCACCTTCTCCGCCGCCGACACCCGCTGCTCCGGCGGCACCACCACCAGCTCGGCCCCGTGACCGACGATCGCCTCCGCCTTGACCCGAGGCGTCCCCTCCGGCACCACCACGACACACGGCACACCCAGCAGCTTCGCCGCGTACGCCAGCGCCTGCCCGTGGTTGCCGGAGGAGTGGGCCACCACCCCCTGCGCGCCCGCCAGGGAGACGGCCGCGTTGTAGGCGCCCCGGATCTTGAACGAGCCGACCCGCTGAAGGCTCTCCGGCTTGACCCACGCCTCGCCCATGGACACCAGCGGAGTCCTGACCACCACGGGGGCGATCCGCTCGGCAGCGGCCCTGATGTCATCCAGCCCAACCAGATTCATGTCTCCATCATGCTTCGCGAACCAGCCGATCTCCGAGCCAATCCGCATTGATCACATGCTGGTCGGGCTCGATCCTCACCCTTGTCAGGGAGAGCCGTGTAAGCGGCGCAAGGTCGATCCCGGGTTGCACGCCCCTGATATCCAGACTTTTCAACAGGGTGAGCTCCGTGAGCGGGCTGAGGTCGCGCACGCGCTTACACTCGCTGAGGCTCAAAGAGGTGAGAGCACGGCAGCCGACCAAGCCTCCCAGATCTTCCAGCTCCACGATCCACTCAAGATCAAGGCGATCCAGCGGCAACCGGCCGAGCGCCTCGAGATCCGCGGGCACCGGCGCACTGTCCAGGCGCAAGTACCTCAGCCTGGGTGCACGCTCGACCAGGTCGTGGGCGCTCTCCACCAGTCCGGTTGCGCCAAGCCACAGGCGCTCCAGCCGGTCGAGCGGGGGAAGTTGCTCCCACCGCGTGAGCCCGTCAGCATCCGTGAGCGTCAAGCTGATCAAGTTACGCAAAGCGAGCATAGGCGAGTAGTCCGTGATGCCGGTCAGCCCGAAGAGCGTCACGTCACGCAGACGAGGCAGGTCGGCGAGGAAGGCGAGATCCTCGAAGCAGCGGTGGCCGAGGCCCAGATAGTCGAGGGCTGTGAAGGAACGCAGCAGCGAAAAATCGACGACCCGCCTGAAACCGAGAGCGGTGAGACTCGTCAGCGAGTCCCGGTGTGGAAGAAGCGGGCTGAGATTCCGTCTGTCGCTGAGGGTGAAGATCCCACGTAAGGGTGGCACCCGGGCGAGCGCGTTGAACTGTCCTACCGTGTTAACCCACAAAAGATCGGGCAGGAACGGCATCCTGGACAGAACCCGGTCGGCATAGACGTCGGGATCGAAGTATCGCCATCCCGTCACCAGTTCGGCCTGCACCCCCTCGCGCGTGTCCTCCGCGAACCCGGCCAACGCGTCCAACGCCCTAGGGCCGTTCACCATCCAGGCCGTCCGCACCGTGGCCCGCGCCGCCGCCTCGCTCAACCCGGACAGGTCCGCAGGCAGCCAGTGCAGCAGAGCCTCCCCCGCTGTCGCCAGGGAACGGGCCGCCTTGACGCTCCTGGGCGGCACCAAGTCCCGGACACACGCCTCGATCTGTTCCCGGAGCTCTCCGGGAATCGCGGGCATCGTCTCCAGGCAGGCCGTCACCAGGAGCTTCAGCCGCCGTGCCTGGCGGGGCTCGGTTTCGACGCGGCGCAGCAGACCTCGCAGCAGTTCCGTCCGGACCGGGCCGTTGGCGTGGCCGGCGGCCAGGACCACGACGTCCCGCCACTGGTCCCGGTGCGCCCAGGTGACGAGCGGTTCGATGTCGCCGTCCTCCGCCGCCGCCCGTGCCGTGAGGTACTCCTGCAGCGTCCGGTGTACGAAGTCGATCCGGCCCTCCGTCGCCTCCCTGATCACGCCGCACCGGTCGAGCAGGTACGCCAGCACCGCCTCGCCGGAGGCGCGCAACCGGGGCATGCCCGCCACCACTCTGCCCACGCGGGACACGGCGGCGGGCTTGGCCAGTTCGACCCGGTTGCTGACCGACAGCTGCCAGGCCAGCTCCTGCAGGATCTGCGTCTTCTGGGCCCGGTCGAGGTGCATGGCGCCGTAGCTGGGGATGGAGCGTTCGGCGTCACGCCGTTCCAGGAGCATCTCCAGGGCGGCGCCGTACAGGCCCATGCGGTCGGGCGGGAGCTGGGCCTCGCGGTCCAGGTTGAGTGCGCACAGCATGGACGCGAGCAGGGGGGTGGCGGCCAGTGAGCGCAGGTGGGCGGCGTTCTCCAGGCGGGTGAGCAGGCGTTCCTCGTAGGCGGGGAGTTTTTCCGGCGCGCAGGGCAGGTCGCGGCCGGTGCGGATGGCGGCGTGCCAGTGCCGGATGAGCGCCGTGGTGTCGCCCGGGGTCATGCGTTCCAGGAAGGCGGAGGTGAAGCCGTCGTCCTCCAGCCAGCTCGACTCGGCCGCCGCCGGGCGGGAGGTGACCACGACGCGGATGCCGGGGAACTCGGCGAGCAGGCCGCGCAACCACGGGCGGATCGCCTTGCGCTGGGATCCTGTCAGCTCGTCCACGCCGTCCACCAGCAACAACGCCCGGCCGGACGACAGACGGCGATGGACCCAGCCGGTCGGCATCAGGCCGGCCAGAGGTGCGGCGGTGCCGTCCAGGAAGTGTTCCGGGCGGGGCAGCTCGCGGTCGGCGTAGCTGCGCAGCTTGACCAGGAACGGCGTGGAGCCGTTGCAGTCGGACAGGTCGGACTCGTAAGTGCTGCGCGCGGCGGTGATGGCCAGCCAGCGCAGCAGCGTGCTCTTGCCGCCGCCCGCCTCGCCGCGCAGCAGCACGCGGCGGCTGCGGCCGAGCGCGCTCTCCACCCGCATCGTGGCCGGCTCGCCGCCGCGGCCGCGCCAGGCGTCGAAGGGGATCTCGCGGGAGGGCGGGAGCGCGGCGGAGACGGACAGGCTGATGTAGGCGACGCTGAGCGAGGTGCGCGGGGTGAAGCGTTCGACGCGGACGCCGATGAGGTCGAGCGTGTCGAGGGTGCCGCTGACGTGTTCCAGGTAGCGGCGGGCGAAGGCGGCGTCGCGGTCGGTGCCGTCGGGGGCTTCGAGGGTACGCGCGGGCAGCCGGTCGAGGATGAGCGCCACCTGCTCCCCCAGGCCGGACAGGCGGGTCAGCGTCTCCGTCGCCGCCCGGGGCCGGAACTCGGGCAGGTGCCTGATGATCCGGACCAGGCAGTCCAGGACCTCGTCGAGGACGGTCTCGAAGAGGCGGGAGGCGGGCTCGTCCAGGTCCTTGGGGCGGGGTAGGGAGCGGGCCAGCCGTACCGGATCGGTGTCGGCGGCCAGGAGGGCGGCGTCGGACAGGTCCGCGCGCGTCAGCGTGTCCACGATCTCGGCCAGGACGCTCTCGCGGGCGTTGTCCTCCAGGCCGGGGTACTCGTGGGCGGCCAGCTTCAGGACGCGGGCGGTGACGGAGTCGGCGATGTCGGCGATCTGGCGTTCCGCCTTGCGGCGTACGAGCTGGTCGGGGAAGCGCGAGCGCATGAGGTCGAGCAGCGGGAGCTCGCGGCTCTCCGCCGTGGACCTGGCCGTCAGCCAGGTACGCGCCGCGCGGTCACCGACCGCCTTGCCTACCGCGAGAGCCGCCGCGTCCAGGGCCACGCATGGAATTATGCCGAACTATGAGACAGCTCTACCCGGCCATCGAGCCCTACGATTCCGGCCTTCTCGAGGTCGGAGACGGCGACCAGATCTACTGGGAGGTGTGTGGCAACCCGGACGGAAAGCCCGCGGTCATGCTCCACGGCGGGCCGGGCGGCGGGTGCACCGGCAAGCACCGCCGTCAGTGGAACCCGGAGCTGTACCGCATCGTCCTGTTCGACCAGCGCAACTGCGGGCGCAGCAAGCCCCACGCGAGCGACGCGGCGGTCTCGCTGGAGCACAACACCACCTGGAATCTGGTGGCGGACATGGAGAAGCTGCGCGAGCACCTCGGCATCGAGCACTGGCAGGTGTTCGGCGGGTCGTGGGGCAGCGCGCTGGCGCTGGCCTACGCGCAGACGCACCCCGAGCGCACGACGGAGCTGGTCCTGCGCGGCGTCTTCACACTGCGTCCCCGGGAGCTGCACTGGTTCTACCAGGAGGGCGCCTCCCACCTGTTCCCCGACCTGTGGGAGGGGTTCGTGGCGCCGATCCCGCCCGGCGAGCGCGGCGACCTGATGGCCGCCTACCGCGCAAGGCTGGAGAGCTCCGATCCGGCGGTGCGGGTACCGGCCGCCAAGGCGTGGGCGCAGTGGGAGGGCTCGACGGTGACGTTGCTGCCCGATCCGGAGCTGGTGGCGGAGTTCGGTGAGGAGCGGATGGCGCTGGCGTTCGCGCGCATCGAGAACCACTACTTCACGCACGACGGGTGGTTCGAGCCTGAGCAGCTCATCCGGGACGTTGGGAAGATCCGGCACATTCCCGCCGTGATCGTGCAGGGCCGCTACGACGCCTGTACGCCCATGGCGACCGCCTGGGACCTGCACAAGGCGTGGCCGGAGGCGGACTTCCACGTGGTGAACGACGCCGGTCACGCCTCGACCGAGCCCGGCATCGTGGACCGCCTGGTGGAGGCCACCGACCGGTTCGCCGGTTAGGCGGCGAGGGCCAGCCGGTCGCGTATCAGGCGGACGAGGGGTGTGACCGCGCCGACGCACAGCAGCGCGACCAGCGGCGCGATCACGAGCCCGAGCGCGAACCCGGCGGCCACGTCGTGCGGGTAGTGGGCGCCGACGAACACGCGGGAGAACGCCATGATCGCCGCCAGCGGGAGCACGACCCAGGCGAGGGCCCGCCACGCCAGGATGAGCGCGCCCGCGGCCCCGGCGGCGATCACGGAGTGGTTGCTCGGGAACGACCAGTCGCCGGCCGGCGGGCAGGCGGCCACCGTGGTGACGCCGCGGCACGGCCGTTCCTCGCGGACGATCAGCTTCACGATCTCGCTCACGACGTAGGCGACGATCACCGCGGCGGGTCCGACCAGGGCGAGGGCCAGTTCACGGGCGGGGGCGCGGCGGGCGCGCCACCAGCACAGGACGAACAGGGCGGCGAACACGAAAAGCCCGGCGTCGGTGCCCACCTCCGCGAAGGTGTGCACCCAGCCGGGCGTGCCGAGGGCGAAATCGACGATGTCGCGGTACAACACATGTCCAATCGATGAAGAAACGATGGACATGACCTTAATGATCTTACCGAGTGGTTTCGTCGGCAGTTCGGCCAGTCGTCATCGGCCGTATGGCCGATAAGGGGATCAGGCGCTGCCGGTGAGGATGCGGGCCAGATCGAGCTGTCGCTGTCTGAGCTCGCCCTCCGTGATCAGCCCGGTCTCGAAGGCGTCCTTGGCCGCGTCGTTCTCGGCGACGTAGTAGGCGGCCATGATCTCGCTGCGCAGCGGGGTGAAACCGCGCTGTACGCACTCGGCGAAGACCTTGACCTTGCCTTCGAGGGTTTCGCGGGAGATGGTGCAGTCGAGTTCGTGGGCCTTGAGCTGCTTCACGGCTTCCCTGAGGGTGACCTGACCGCGGGAGCCGTTGAATTCCGTGTCTGGTGTGATCTTCACTTCGCGTGCGCCTCCAAGAGTTCATAACGTCTGACAGAACCCGCGTATTCCCTGCTCAGAGCGGGTAGAGAGGGATGCGTGATCGGTGCGCACGTGATCGTCGGGTACACCGGCGACGCTGGAGGACGGGACGCGCTCGCGCTGGGGACCGCGATCACGCAGGTCACCGGCGGCGAGCTCACGGTGGCGACCATCTACCCGCCGGGCAGCCCCGGCCAGGCGGTCGAGGCGCAGGCGAACCTGGCCCACGCGGCGGGCGAGCTGGGCGAGCGGCCCGCGGAGTACATCGCGTTCGAGAGCCGCGGCGCCGGCCGCGGCCTGGCGGTGCTGGCCAGCCGGATCAAGGCGGACCTGATCGTGGTCGGCTCCGCGGACGGCGGGCAGCACGGCCGCATCGCGATCGGCAGCACCTCCGACCACCTGCTGCACCTGTCGAGCGAGGCGGTGATGCTGGCCCCGGCCGGCTACCGCCCGCCTGCGGCGCCGACGCGGCTGACGCTGGCGTACGTGCACCGGCCGCAGTGCGACGAGGCCGTGGAGCGGGTGGCCCAGGCGGCGCTGCGGCTCGGGGTGCCGCTGCGGCTGATCACGCTGGACCTGCGCACGGAAGACGCCGGCCGGCTGCGCGACGACCTCGCCCTCGCTGTACGGCTGGCGTGGGAGGGCACCGGCATCGAGGCCGAGGCGGAGATCGCCGAAGGCTACGACGTGGCGGCCGCGATCGGCGCGGTCGAATGGCCGCCGGGCGACCTGCTGGTCTGCGCGAGCAGTGAGGACGCGCAGGCGCACCGGGTCTTCCTGGGTGAGCTGGCGATGAAGGTGCTGCGCGCCTCGGTCTGCCCGGTGGCGGTGCTGCCCCGGGGCTTCAACTGACCCGGGCGTAGAGCTCCAGGTAGCGCTCGGCCATGACGGACGGGGTGAAGCGGGCGCGAGCCTCGCGGCGGCACTCCTCGGGGTCGAGGTCGCCGACGCGCCGCAGCCATTCGGCGAGTTCTTCCTCGCTGTCCGCCAGGAACCCCGTGCGGCCGTGCTCGACCAGTTCGGGCAGGCAGCCACGGCGCAGGCCGATCACCGGGACGCCCAGGGCCAGGGCCTCGACCACGGCGGTGCCGCCCGGCTCGTCCCACTGCAAGGGGAACAGGGCGGCTCTGGCGGTGCCGTAGAGCTCGTCGCGCCGGTCCCCGGCGACGCCGCCGGCCCAGCGGATCAGCTCGCCGTCCAGATGGGGGGCGATGTGGTCGCGGTGGTAGCGGACGTCCGGGTGCCCGTGGAGCGGATGTTCCGGGTCCTCCAGGACACGTTCCAGCTCGGCGGGGCCGCCGAGGCCGCTGACCGGGCCGGCCAGCACCAGCGGCAGGCCGAGCTTCTGGCAGACGCGGACGGCGACGTGCTGGCCCTTGAGCGCGCAGATCCGGCCCATGACCGCGAGGTGCGCGCCGCGCGGGAAGCGCAGGTCGCGCTCGGCCAGCGGGGTGGCTAGGTGGGCCGCGCCCACGGCGGCGGCGCGCAGGGCGGCGGGAGCGCGGGTGAGCTGGTCGTGGGAGACGCCGTTGACGGCGATGTCCCGGGGCCAGGCGCCGTAGAAGTCGGGGTGCTTGCGCAGGTCCCAGTGGAGGGTGTGGAGCACCGGCGGCCCGCCGAGCGCCGACAGCATCGCGGGGCCGACGACCTCCAGATGATCGTGGACGAGGTCGATGTCGTCGCGGGCGCGTAACTCCCGCACCACCCGCGCCTGGTGGGCGTGGGCGAGACCCATCACCTGGTTGTACGGCTTCTGCAGGTGGGCGAACTGCCCTTCGGGGAAGGCGGCGACCAGTTCGTCGGCCTCGACGGTGCTGGCCCCCACCGAAGCCAGCACCACGCGTACGCCTCGCTCGCGCAGCGCGGGCACCAGCGTGGCCACCACGTTCTCGATCCCGCCGTAGCCGGGCGGCGGCACCTCCAGCCACGGGCCGGCGTTCATCAGGATGTTCACGCGACGTCCTCCTCGACGGCCAGCGAGGCCAGCGGCGGGCGCTCGGCCACGGCCACGTCGGCGCGGGCCGCCCGCCGTTCGGCGTCGAACTGGAGCAGGCTGTGCGCGGGCGCCGCCACCGACACCACCCGGCCCTGGCGTTCGAGCCTGGTCCACGCGGTGAGCATGATCTGGGCGGCCATGCGGCCGAGCGCCGCCGTGGACTGGTGCGCGTGGGTGCGGCGGCCCAGGTCCACCTGGGCCATGGCGTCCAGGCCGACGAGTTCGAGCAGGTCGACCAGCAGGCCGAGTTCCACGCCGTACTCGGTCGCGAACGGCACGCGTTCCAGGGCCGTGCGCCGGGCCGCGTACTCACCGCCGAGCGGCTGGACGAACCCGGACAGCTCCGGCCACCACAGGTTGAGCAGGGGCCGGGCGACGAGTTCCGTGACCCGGCCGCCCTCGCCGCGCCGGCCGTTCAGCGGCCGTTCGTAGGCGCCCTTGACGAAGTGCACCCCCGTGTCCAGCAGCAGCGGCCCGAGCAGGCCGGTGACGAAGGAGGAAGGGAAGTCGCGCAGGTCGGCGTCGACGAAGACGACGAGGTCGCCGGAGCTGGCGGCCAGTCCCTTCCACAGTGCCTCGCCTTTGCCCGACAGCGGCGGCAGGTGGGCCAGCACGTCGTCCTGGCGCACGACGGTGGCGCCCGCGGCGGCGGCCACGGCGGCGGTGGCGTCGGTGGAGCGGGAGTCCACGACGACGATCTCGTCCACCAGGTCGGCGAGGTCGCGGCGGATCACCGAGACGATCCGCCCGACCGTGTGTTCTTCGTCGCGGGCCGGGAGAACCACGCTCACCGTGGTCGCCCCCTTGGCGGCCACCAGTGTGTCCGGCGACCAGTCGGCGGCTCTGCTGGTGCGCCGCCGGTACCAGTCCCGGACCCGCGGATTCGTCTCCATGCGCTCACCCCGGTCGTCTCAGGTCACGGATGGCGACACATGCCCTGCCGATAGGAGTTCGAACATTTTCGTTTGTTCATCAGCGGATGTGGGATATGCCATCCTGTGTCGCCAATAACTCGAATCGGCATCATAGGTGCTGGAAATGTCGCCGCCCGTCACGCAGACGTGCTCTCGGCATTCCCCGACGTGACGATTGCCGGAATCGCCGACGCGGTTCCCCACAAGGCCGAGGCACTGGCCTCTCGGCATGGCTCCCTGGCCTACGGGAGTCACACCGACCTGCTGGACGCCGGCGGACTGGATGCCGTCTACGTGTGCGTGCCGCCTTTCGCGCACGGTAACCCGGAGACAGATGCTTTGTCGTGCGATCTTCCGCTTTTTGTAGAAAAGCCGTTAGCAATTGATCTAGAAACAGCGGAAAAGATCGCCGCCGAGATAACACGCCGCGACCTTCCCTCCGCCGTCGGTCACCACTGGCGCTACCTCGACATCCTGCGGAAAGCCCGCGAACTGCTCGCCGGCCGCCCCGTACGGCTGGCCCTCGGCCACTGGCTCGACAAGGTGCCGCCCGTGGACTGGTGGCTCCGTACCGAGACCTCCGGCGGCCAGATCGTCGAGCAGGCCGTCCATGTGCTGGACCTGGCCAGGGTTCTGGTGGGCGAGGTCGCGATGGTGCACGCCGTACCGTCGGAGGGGGCGGCGGACGGCGAGATCGACCGGGCCACCGCGGCGGTGCTGCGCTTCGCGGACGGCGCGGCGGGCACGCTGGCCGCCACCAGCCTGTGCTCGGGCAAACGGCGTGCCGGGCTGGAGGTGCACGCCGAGGGCGTCACGCTCGACCTGGGCGAGGAACGCCTGGTCGTCGACGGGCGCACGGTGATCGAGGACGGCGGAGCGGCCAAGATCCGCGTGGACCGGGAGTTCGTCAACGCGGTGCGGGGGAAGCCGGCCGACGTACGCGTGCCGTACCACGAGGCGCTGAAGACGCATCGTCTGGCGCAGGCGGTCGCGCGGTCGGCGGCCACGCGGGAGCCGGTGGTGCTGGATGGCTGAGGTGCTCAGCATCGACGGGCCGGAGCGGGTCAGCCTGATCTCGGAGCCGATGCCCATGGCGGCGCCGGGCGGCTTCCTGGTGGAGACCGTCTACAGCGGCGTCTCGGCCGGCACCGAGCTGACCTACGTCAAGGGCACCAACCCCTACCTGAACACCTCGTGGGACCCGGCGCTCGGGTTGTTCGGCACGGGCGGGCCGGTGATGGCCTACCCGGTGCGCGGCATCGGCTACATGCAGGTGGGGATGGTGGTGGACAGCCGTACCGACGCGGTCGCCGCTGGGCGGATCGTCGCGATGGCCTACGGGCACCGCACCGCCTACGCCGCCGACCCGCTGCGCGACCGCTTCGTCGAACTGCCGCGGGACCTCGACCCGCTCCTCGGGATCTACGCCGCGCACATGGGGCCGATCTGCGCCAACGGCCTGCTGCACGCGGCGCACGACCTGCTCGGGCCCGGCGTGCGCGACCTGCTCGACGGGGTGCGGGGGCGGCGGGTGGTGGTCGTCGGCGCGGGCGTGGTCGGGCTGCTGGTGGCGGCGTTCGCGGCGGGCGCGGGAGGCGGGACCGAGGTCGTGGTGGTCGACGAGACCCCCGCGCGGCTGTGCGTGGCCGCCGCGCTCGGCGTGGGGACGCTGCTGGCCGAGGACGCGTTCCAGCTGAAGCGCCGCTGGCGGCACGGCCCGAACGACCACGGCGCCGACGTGGTCTTCCAGTGCCGCGGCCAGGAACGGGCGCTGGCCCTGGCGCTCAAGCTGCTGCGCCCCCAGGGCAGCGCGATCGACCTGGCCTTCTACACCGGCGGCGCCGGCCTGGTACGGCTCGGCGAGGAGTTCCACCACAACGGCCTGAGCCTGCGCTGCGCGCAGATCGGCCGGGTGCCGCGCGGCATGGCCCACGCCTGGGACCGCGACCGCCTCTCGCGCGAGACCGTCGAGCTCCTGCACCGCATCGGCCCGTGGCTACGTGAGCACGTGATCACCGACGTCGTCCGCTTCGGCAAGGCGCCCGAGCTCCTTCGCGATCTCGCCGCCCGCCGCAGGGAGGCCCTCCAGGCCGTGCTCTGCCGCGACGTCCAGGATGAGCGCGGCTGACCAGCTGAAGTCGCGGCAGCCGTGCCCGGCGCGGGTGAACGGGTCGAAGTACTCGCGAAAGCCCGACCGGGCCACCGCGCCGACCATGCCGTCGGCCAGCGCCTCGGCCAGGTCGGGCCGGCGGTGCCGCAGCCCCTGCCAGACCAGCCAGGTCAGGTTGAGCCAGCTCGGCCCGCGCCAGTAGCGGGCCGGGTCGAACTCGGGGGCGCCGGGGGCGTAGCTGGGCAGCAGCCCGTTCTTGATCTCGAAGCGGTCGAGCGCGGTGCCGATGAGCGCGTGGGCGATCTCGCGCGGCAGGTCGGGCAGCATGAGCGGGACGAGCCCGGCGGCGCTCTGGGAGCGGATCGGGCAGCCGGTGCTCGCGTCGCGGGCGTGGAACAGGCCGTCGTCGTAGAGGTGGGCGACCATGGCCGCGGTGATCTCGGCGGCCTCGCGGTGGTGCGGGTCGGGGTCGAGGCCGATCGCCTTGGCGATGCGGGCCAGTGACGTCTCGGCGACGCCGTACGCGGCGTTGAACAGCGGATCCTCGACCGCGAACGCGCCCGCTCTGCGATAGCCGGTGTCGCGGTAGGCGCGGGCCAGCGCGGTGTAGCGCTCGTAGTCGCGGTCGGTGGGCCGCTCGTCGGCGCTGACGTGGGCGAGGTCCCTGCGCCGCGCGCCCATGGGCCCGGCCTGGACGGCGGCCAGCGGCACGTCCCAGGCGGGGCTGTTGTCCATGCCGGACTCCCACGGGTGCACGATCGAGATCAGGCCGTCCGCCGAGCGGCGCGCGGTACGCAGAAACCGCTGCTGGGCCACGAGCCGCGGGTAGATGCGGCGCAGGAAGGCGGGATCGGGATCGGCCAGGTGGACCCGCCAGGCGGCCAGCGCGTGAACCGGCGGCTGCACGATGCCCGAGGTGGCCGAGCCGGAGGGCGCGCGGACCTCCCAGACGTCGGGGCCCGGGAAGTAGGAGCCGTCGGGCACCTCCGGGTTGAAGACGATGTGCGGCACCCGCCCGTCGCGCCACTGCGCGCCGAACAGCGACAGCAGCTCGGACCTGGCCCGCCGCGGCGACCAGCGGGCGTTGCCGATCGCGACGAAGGCCGAGTCCCAGCTCCACTGGTGCGGGTAGAGCCGCCGCGAGGGCACGGTGTAACTGCCGTCCCAGTTGGCGACCAGGACGCGTACCGCCTCGCGGATCACAGGAACTTCCTGACGAACGCCGCCGTCTGCGGCAGCACGATCTCCGGCTCACCGCGAAGCCGGCACTCCAGCGCCAGGTAGCCCTCGTACCCGGTGGCGTCCAGCGCGGCCAGCTGGGAACCCCAGTCGAGGTGCCCGGTGCCGGGCTGGTTCCTGTTGGACTCGCTGATCTGCATGTGCGCGAGGTAGGGCGCGGCCTCCACCAGCGAGCGGCAGGGATCGTCCTCCTCGATGTTCATGTGGTACGTGTCGCCGACGACCTTGATCGCGTCCATGGAGCAGTAGGACACCGCCTCGGCCAGGGTGTTGACCATGTGGTTCTCGTAGCGGTTGAGCGGCTCCAGCATGATCAGCACGCCGTTGCGCTGCGCGTGCTCGCCGAGCACCCCGAGCGCCTCGGCCAGCACCTCGCGGTCCTCCCCGGGGCTGCGCGGCGGCTCGAACGGCGGCAGCCGCCGCGAGAACTGCCCCCACGAGGCGGGCGTCATGACCCCGATCCCGCCCAGCTCGGCGATGACCGTGAGCTGGGAGCGCAACTGCTGGATGGCGTCGGTGCGCTTGGCGGCGTCGAAGTCGCCGATGAAGTGCGGCATGTCCACGCAGACGGTCGGCATGACCACGCCGTCGGCGAGCGCCCGCTTCAGCTCGGTCAGCCGCCCGGCGAAGTGGAAGTCGCCCTTCCCCCGCAGCTCGATCGCGTCGAATCCGGCATCGACCGCGAAGGCGAACTTCTCCTGCAGGGTGCGTCCCGGCAGCAGCTGCTCCTGTACGGCAAGCTTCACGCTGGCTCCTTGAACTTGAAGACGAGTTGGAGCACCTCCGACGGGCGGCGGTCGATCAGCTCGAAGGCCTCGGCCGCCTGGGCGGCGTCCATGACATGGCTGACCAGGTCTCCAGCAGGGACTTCGCCGCGGTGGACGAGCTCCATGAACGTGCGCTGGAGCCGTTCCACGTCCCATCGGTGCGCCAGCCACGCGGCCACGCCGCCGATCTGCGAGGAGACGAGCTGCACCTGGTTGTGGTGGAACTCCTCGCCGAGCCGCAGCCCGAGCCCGTCTCCCTGGTAGAACCCGGCCGCGACGACCCTGCCGCCCCTGCGGACGGTCCTGATGGCCTCGTGCAGGCCGGTATGGCTGCCGCTGAGCTCGATGGCGGCGTCGGCGCCCACGACGCGCTTGCGGATGAACTCGGCGACCGAGCCCTCGCGCACGTCGTAGGTCTCGGCGGCGCCGAAGCGCCGGGCGAGTTCGAGCCGTTCGGGGATGGCGTCGGCGGCGACCACGCGGGCGCCGCTGAGCACGGCGAGGCGGGTGGCGAGCAGGCCGATGACACCCTGGCCGAAGATCGCGACCTGGTCGCCCAGGTGCAGGTCCGCGGCGTGGACGGCGTTGAGCGCGATGGCGCCGACGCGGGCGAAGACGCCGGTCAGCGGGTCCGTGCCGGGCGGCATGAGGTGCCCGGCGAGCCGCTCGGCGGGCACGACGGCCTCCTCGCGGTGGCCCCAGATGCCCCAGACGACGCCGCCCACCACCGGCTCGCGTACGTCGGGAGCGGCCTCGACGACCTCGCCGACCTCCTGGTAGCCCCAGCCGGTCAGCGGGTAGGCGTGTGTCCGGCCCTCGACGAACAGCCGCTGTTCGGTATCCCACTTTTTCGTGAGATACGGGTTGGTGCCGCGGTAGGCGGTGAGTTCCGTCCCCGCCGAGACACCTGAGTAGATCGTGCGGACCCGCACGCAGCCCGGCTCCAGCTCACCGGTTGGCTCCAGACTGACGCGGACAGCACCTGGCCCTTGAATGGTGATGACGTGCATTCCCCACACTTACGCTTTTTGATCAAACAAAAGTCACAGGTTTAGTGCTTGTTTGCACGCGATAGTTGTGTAATCAGCACTCGTAAGTCTACGACTTTTGTTGGAGGTAGCCGATGAAATTGGGGTTCCTAACAGCGTGTCTTCCGGAAAGCAACCTTTCCGACATCGCACGCTGGGCCGTCGACCAGGGATTCGAAGCCCTGGAAGTAGCCGGATGGCCGGCAACGGATGACCGAAATCACATCAGAGTAGAGCGTTTCGATGAGATCGAATACGAGCGGGTCAGGCGAATCTTCGCGGACACCGGACTCGCCCTTTCCTCGATCGCCTACTACGAGAACAACCTGCACCCAACCGAAGGGCCGCAGGTGAACGCGCACGTGCGGCACTGCGTCGAGGCCGCGGCCGCGCTCGGCTGCCCGACCGTGGGCACCTTCGTCGGCCGCGACGCCGGAATGACGGTGCACGACAACCTCAAGAAGGCCGAGGACGTTTTCGGCCCGCTGGTCGAGCACGCCAAGGGGCACGGGGTCGATCTCGTCATCGAGAACTGCGTCATGAAGAGCTGGCACCCCGACGGGTACCCGGGCAACCTGGCCTACTCGCCCGAGCTGTGGGAGTGGATGTTCGGGCTCGGGCTCAAGCTCAACTACGACCCCTCACACCTGGTGGCGCTGGGCATCGACCCGGTGGCGGCGGCGCGGCCGTACGTCTCGGAGATCGCGCACGTCCAGGCCAAGGACACCGAGATACTCGGCGGCCGGATCGACCACACCGGGTTCCACGGCCCGATCGGCGGCGAGAAGGGCTGGTACCGCTTCCGGGTTCCCGGCCGCGGGCAGGTCGACTGGACCCGGGTCATTGACGCACTTCAGGAAGGCGGGTACGACGGGGTGGTGTCGGTAGAGCACGAGGATCCGGTGTGGAGTGGCGACCCGGCGAGGGTCCGGACCGGTCTCGGTATCGCCTATCACACGTTGCGGCCGCTCATCACGGGGTAAAGGCGGCCCAACCCCTTTTCGCGGGGGCCTTGCCGGAGACCTGGCGTCGGGCTGCTCGGAGCGCCGGGTGCAGACCGAGGAGCGTGCCATGCCAGGAAAGGCAACCGCCGTTCTCAGCGCCGCCGCGCTGGTCGCGGCCATGACCGCCTGCGGGGACGGCGGCGGGGACAGCCGGCCCGCCGCCGCCGCGGAGATCACCGTCTGGACCGAGGAGAACCTCCCGGACCGGATGGACGTCCAAACCACGATCGCCGACGAGTTCACGCGGAAGACCAAGATCAAGGTCAAGCTGGTGCCGGTGGCCGAGGACCAGTTCAGCCAGACGCTGACCGCGGCCGCCGCCGCCGGCGACCTGCCCGACGTGATCGGCGCACTCCCCCTGGCGGCGGTACGCGAGATGGAGGCCAACGACCTTCTCGACACCGAGACGCCGGCCAAGGTCGTCGACCAGCTCGGCCGCGCCACCTTCTCCAAGCGGGCGCTCGACCTCAACACCGCCGACGGCAAGCTGCTGGCCGTGCCCAGCGACGGATGGGCCCAGCTCATCCTCTACCGCAAGGACCTGTTCGAGAAGGCGGGGCTGGAGCCGCCGGACACCTACGAGCGGCTGCAGGCCGCCGCCGCCAAGCTGCACGGCCCCGACGTGGCCGGCATCACGCTGGCGGTCGCGCCCAAGGACTCCTTCACCGCCCAGAGCTTCGAGCACGTGGCTCTGGCCAACGGCTGCGAGCTGGTGGACGGCTCGGGCAACGTGGCCCTGGCCTCACCCAACTGCGTGCGGGCCTTCACGTTCTACTCCACGCTGGCCAAGCAGTACTCGGTCAAGGGCAAGCAGGACGTCGACTCGACCCGGGCCGCGTACTTCTCCGGCAAGGCGGCCATGATGATCTGGTCGTCGTTCATCCTCGACGAGATGGCCGGGCTGCGGAACGATGCGCTGCCTTCCTGTGCGGCGTGCCGTACCGACAAGGAGTGGCTGGCCGCGAACACCGGCGTGGTGACCGCGCTGAAGGGCCCGGACGGCGCCGCGCCCGCGCAGTACGGCGAGATCGTCTCCTGGGCCGTCACCCGCGACGCCGCCAAGGACTCGGCGGCCAGGTTCGTCGCGTACCTGATGAACGAGGGCTACGAGCGCTGGATGGGCATGGCGCCCGAGGGCAAGTTCCCCACCCGGCCGGAGTTCGCCGGCGCGTGGGCCAAGCTGCCCGCCGGGGTGGACACCAAGAAGCCGCTGGCCGAGCTGTACCCGGCCGCGACGCTGGAGGCGCTGCGCAAGAGCCCCGACACCTTCGGCCGCTGGGGCATCCCGCAGGGGCAGGGCAAGCTGGTCGGCGTCACGATGGGCGAGCTGCCGGTGCCCAAGGCGCTGAGCGGGATCGTCGAGGGCTCACTGACGCCCGAGGCCGCGGCGGCGCAGGCCAAGGCGGACGTGGAGGGCATCAAACGCGGGATCCGTCAGTGAGGGGGACGCTCCGGCAGCAGGAGGGCAGGGCCGGGCTCGCGCTGATCTCGCCCACGCTGGTGGTCACGCTGGTCGTGGTCGTGGCGCCGCTGCTGTGGGCGGTCATGCTGGCCTTCCAGGACGTCCGGCTGATCAACATCAGGCGGGTCGGGATCTTCGGCCACTACACGCTGGAGAACTTCACTTATGTGATCTCCGAGCCGGGCTTCTGGTCGGCGCTGGTCAACACGCTCGTCTACACGGTCGCCGGCACGGCGCTGTCGATCGCCGTCGGGCTGGCGGCCGCGCTCGCGCTCCGGGACAGGTTCCCCGGGCGGACACTGGTCAGGGCCTCGATCCTGGTTCCGTACGTGGCGCCCGTGGTGGCCGTGGCCTTCCTGTGGGAGGTGATGCTGAACCCGCAGTACGGCATCGTCAACACCTGGCTGAACGAGCCGATCGCCTTCCTGTCGCAGGCCCGCGGCACCTTCCTGGGCATCGAGGTCCCGGTGGCGCTGCTGACGGTGATCGCCTTCGAGGCCTGGCGGTACTTCCCCTTCGCCTTCCTGTTCATCCTGGCCCGGCTGCAGGCGCTGCCCAAGGAGCTGGACGAGGCGGCCGTGGTCGACGGGGCCACGCCCACGCAGCGCTTCCGCTATGTGATCATGCCGCAGCTCTGGCGGATCATCGCCCTGCTGTCGGTGCTGCGCTTCGTCTTCACCTTCACCAAGTTCGACGACGTCTACCTGCTGACCGGCGGCGGCGCGGGCACCGAGGTGGTCTCGGTGCGCGTCTACAACTTCCTGACCGCGCGCGACGACATCGGCGCCTCGGCCGCGCAGGCCATCGTGCTGGCCGTGGTGCTCGTCGTCTTCCTGGTGATCTACCTGCGCTTCTTCTCCGGAGGTGCGCGTGAGCAGGGATAGGTTCGAGCGCGCGCTGCTTCGCGCGCTGAGGCCGCTGGTGATCGCCTTCCTGTTCGTGATCACCGCGTTCCCGTTCCTCTACATGGTGATGCTGTCGGTACGCGACATCCAGGAACTGATACTCGAACCAGGATCGCTCTGGCCGGACGCCTTCACCCTGAGCACCTACGCCGACGTCCTGACCCGGCAGGGCTTCCTGACCTTCATGGGCAACAGCGCGATCATCGCCGTCTCCTCGGTGGCGGTCACCCTGCTGATCTCCGTCCCGGGCGCCTACGCCGTCGCCCGGCTGCGCTTCTTCGGCCGCCGGCAGGTGCACTTCCTGTTCCTGGCCGTCTACCTCTTCCCCGCCATCGTGCTGGCCATCCCGCTGTTCGTCCTGTTCACGATGATGGGCCTGCGCGGCTCACTGGCCGGTCTGATCCTCGTCTACATCGCCCAGACCGTCCCGGTCACCGTGTACATGCTGCGCAACTACTTCGAGACCGTCCCGCGGAGCGTCGAGGAGGCGGCGGCCATCGACGGCTGCTCCCGGGTGGAGACCATCTGGCGGGTGGTGCTGCCGCTGTCCAAGCCGGCGCTCATGGCGACCGGACTGTACGCCTTCATGATCGCCTGGAACGAGTTCTTGTTCGCCCTGCTCTTCCTGGTCGAGCGGCGGGAGAGATGGACGGTCTCCCTCGGGCTCTCCCAGCTGGCGGGCAGTATCGAGATCCCGACCACGGTTCTCATGGCAGGATCGGTGGTTCTGACGCTGCCCATCGTGATCGTCTTCTTCGCCAGCGAGCGGCTGCTGACCGAAGGGCTCACCGCCGGGGCGGAGAAGGGATAGGCCATGCTCACGGCAGGGCAGGTGCTCCAGCTCATCAGGAACGGCTCCTGCCGAACGCGCAAGGAACTCATCGAGTTCACCGGCCTGTCCCGCTCGACGATCACCGACCGGGTCGACCGGCTCATCGAGGCCGGATACATCCACGAGTCCGGCGTCGCCATCTCCGGCGGCGGACGGCCGCCGTCGGTGCTCGACATCGACTCCACCAACCGGTTCGCCCTCGTGGCCGACCTCGGCGCCGGCCACGCCCGCGTGGCGCTGACCGACCTCGCCGCCCGCCCGCTGGCCGAGGAGCACACCGAGATCCGCATCGAGCTCGGCCCCGAACCCGTCCTGACCTGGGTCCGCCAGGCCTTCCAGCGTCTGCTCGACCGGACCGGGCACGCCCGCGACCGGGTCTGCGGCATCGGCGTCGACCTGCCCGGCTCCGTCGACCACGCCTCCGGCCGGGCCGTCAGGTCGTTCCTGATGCCCGGCTGGGACGAGTACCCGATCGCCCAGGCCATCGGCGCCGGCTTCGACGTGCCGATCCTGGTGGAGAACGACGCCAAGGCGATGGCGCTCGGCGAATGGTGGACGCACTGGCGCGAGACGCCCTCGCTGCTGCTCATCAAGGTCTCCACCGGGATCGGGGCGGGCATCGTCATCGACGGCCAGATCTACCGGGGCGTGGAGGCGGCCGCGGGCAACCTCGGCCACGTACGGCTGCGCGACAGCGACGACCGGGTCTGCACCTGCGGCTCACGCGGCTGCGTCGCCTCGCTGGCCAGCGGCCACGCGCTCGCCGTGGACCTCGGGCAGGCCTCGAGCCGCGACGTCGTCCGGCTGGTGCAGGCCGGCGACCCCACGGCCATCGCGCGTACCCAGGAGGCCGGCCGTACGCTGGGGATCGTGCTGGCCACGGCGGTGAGCCTGCTCAACCCGGGGGTGCTGGTGCTGGCCGGTGACATGGCCGAGACCCGGGAGCACTACCTGACGGGCATCAGGGAGAGCGTCTACCGGCGGAGCCTGCCGTACACGACCCGCAATCTCGATATCGTGACGAGTGTGCTCGGCGCGCGTGCGGGCATCGTGGGCACGGCGGTGATCGTGACGGAGCACGTCCTGTCCCCTGACGCCGTGGACGCCGCGCTGGAGGGGCCCCGGCTGGCCGATCGCGCCTAGGTCGCGGTACGGCCCAGCGCCTCGCCCAGCAGGGCGGGGGCGACGGCCAGCGACGGCCCGTACCACGTGAGCAGGCGCCCGCTCACCAGCGCGCAGGGCAGCCCGGGAAAGGCCTCGGGCCCGTCGCCGGCGGAGAAGGCGTAGGGCTCGTCGGGCAGCACGACCAGGTCGGGGGCGGCGGCGAGCAGGTCGGGCAGGGGGATCTTGGGATAGCGCTCGGCGTGCCCCTCGTAGAGGTTGTCGACGCCGAGGCGCCGCAGCACGTCACCGGTGAAGGTGCCGCTGCCCACGACCATCCACGGCCGCCGCCAGATCGGCACGACGGCGCTCGCGCGTACGGCGGGCTCCGGCAGGTCCCAGGCGGCCCGTGCCGCGCCCAGCCAGGGCGGCGCCGGAGTACGGCAGGCCAGCTCGAACATCCTGGCCAGCGAGGTGAACGCCTCCTCCACCGTCCTGATCACCGTGCCCCAGACCGGGATCCCGGCCTCTCGCAGCGCCAGGATGTCCTGCTCGCGGTTCTCCTCGAAGTTGGCGAGGACCACGTCGGGCCGCAGCCGCACGATGGCGTCGAGGTCGGGGTTCTTGGTGCCGCGTACGCGGGTCACGTCGAGGTCCGCCGGATGCGAGCACCAGTCGGTCGCGCCGACCAGCGCATCGGGCACCGTGGCCGCGACCGACTCGGTCAGCGAGGGGACCAGCGAGACGATCCGCCGCACCTGGTCGGGCACCGCCGAGGGGGCTCCGGTGTCGTCGCTCAGCACACGGCCAAGTATCCCGCACGCCGTCCCATAGCACGGTGATCCCCTCCCGGACGTTATGGCCGATCTCGCGCCACGTCACGGGTCGAATACGTAGGATCGCAGCAAAGGCCGACTATTTGTGATCGGGGGATCACCGGTTGGACCAGAGGAGTTCGAGGGGCTTCGATCCGAACAAGCCCAACGCCGCCCGGCTGTACGACTACTACCTGGGCGGCAAGGACAACTTCCCGGCCGATCGGGCGGCGGCGGAGAAGATCTTACGGGTGGCGCCCGAGCTGAGGGCCGCCGCCCGCGCCAACCGCGCCTTCCTGGGACGTGCGGTGAGACACCTGTCGGGGCAGGGGATCACGCAGTTCCTGGACATCGGCACCGGCCTGCCCACGCAGGGCAACGTGCACGAGGTCGCGCCGCCCGGCGCACGGGTGGCGTACGTGGACAACGACCCGGTCGTGCTCGTTCACGCCAGGGCGCTGCTGGCACTCGACAGCGACACCTCCGTGGTCCAGGGCGACCTGCGCCATCCCGAGGAGATACTCAAGGACGGCGAGCTCGGCATCGACTTCGACCGCCCGGTCGGCATCCTGCTCGTGGCGGTCCTGCACTTCGTCGCCCGCTCCGAAGACCCGGGCCGGATCATCGCCACGCTCAGGGACGCGATGGCGCCCGGCAGCTTCCTGGTCCTGTCCCACGGCACCAGCGACGCCCGCGCGGCGGCGGTGACCAAGGGCACCGAGGTCTACCAGAACTCCGCCAGCCCGCTGACGCTGCGCAGCAGGGACGAGATCGCGGCCATGTTCGACGGCTTCGCGCTGGAGGAGCCGGGCGTCGTCTGGCTGCCGGAATGGCGTCCCGACGACACCGACATGATCGACTTCCCCGGGCAGCCGGAGAAGTCGCTCATCCTCTGCGGAATCGGCCGGAAGACCTGACTTCTACTTGAGTGCCTTGAGCGCGCCCTCGTAGTCGGGCTCCTGCACGATCTCCGGGACCAGCTCGGAGTGGACGACCTTGTTCTCGCCGTCGAGCACGACGACCGCGCGGGCCGCGAGTCCGGCCAGCGGGCCGCTCTCCTGCGCCACGCCGTAGTCGCTCAGGAACTCCCTGCCGCGCATCAGCGAGAGCGTCACCACCTTGTCGAGGCCCTCGGCGCCGCAGAAGCGGCCCTGCGCGAACGGCAGGTCGGCCGAGACGCACAGGACGACGGCGTCGGGGTGGTCGGCGGCCACCTCGTTGAACCGCCGCACCGACGCCGCGCAGACCCCGGTGTCGATGCTCGGGAAGATGTTGAGGACCTTGTACTTGTCGCCGTAGTCGGCCAGCGAGACGTCGGACAGGTCCTTGGCCACCAGCGTGAAGCCGGGCGCGCTGTCACCGGGCCGCGGGAACGTGCCGCCGACCGTGACCGGGTTGCCCTTGAACGTGATCTCGGACATGAAAACCTCCAGTTAGCTGTGCTCCCCAGCAGGCGATCATATGCCCTTCACATTGCGCAGGTTCGACCTGGCCATGTCCACCATCCTGCCGACCCCGCCGGACAGGACGATCTTCCCGGCGGCCAGCGCGAACCCCTTCATCTGCTCGGCCGAGACCTTCGGCGGGATCGACAGCGCGTCCGGGTCGGTGATCAGGTCCACGAGGTAGGGGCCGTCGGCGGCGAACGCCTTCGCCAGCGCCTCGCGGATCTCCCCCGGCCTGGTCACCGTGACCGACGGGATGCCGACGGCCGCCGCCACCGCCGCGTAGGACACCTGCTCGTGGTCGGTGCCGAAGTCGGGCAGGCCGTCCACGAGCATCTCCAGCTTCACCATGCCGAGCGAGGAGTTGTTGAACACCACCGTCTTGACCGGCAGGTCGTGCAGCTTGACCGTGATCAGCTCGCCGAGCAGCATGGCCAGCCCGCCGTCGCCGGACATGGAGACGACCTGGCGGCCGCGGTCGGCGAAGGCGGCGCCGATGGCGTGCGGCAGCGCGTTGGCCATCGAGCCGTGCTTGAAGGAGCCGATCACCCGCCGCCGGCCGTTCGGGGTGAGGTAGCGGGCCGCCCAGACGTTGCACATGCCGGTGTCCACGGTGAAGACCGCGTCGTCGGCGGCCACCTCGTCCAGGATGCTCGCCGCGTACTCGGGGTGGATGGGCGCCCTGTCCTTGATGTCGCGCGTGTAGGCCTCGACCACGTGCTCCAGCTTCTTGCAGTGCTCGCGCAGCATCTTGCCGAGGAAGCGCCGGTCGCTCTTCTGCTCCACCTTCGGCAGTACGGCCCGCAGCGTCGTGGCCACGTCGCCGTGCACGGCCAGGTCCAGCGGCGTCCGCCGGCCGAACACCGCCGGGTCGGCGTCGATCTGCACGGTCTTCGTGCCCGGCAGGAAGTCGGTGTAGGGGAAGTCGGTGCCGACGAGCACCACCAGGTCGGCCTCGCTCATCGCCTCGTAGCAGGCGCCGTACCCGAGCAGGCCGCTCATGCCGACGTCGAACGGGTTGTCGTACTGGATCCACTCCTTGCCGCGCAGGGCGTGGCCGACGGGCGCGTTCAGTCGCGCGGCCAGCGACATGACCTCGTCGTGGGCGCCGCGCACGCCCGCGCCGCAGAACAGCGTGACCTTCTCGGCCGCGTTGAGCGCGCCGGCGAGCTGGGCGACCTGGTCGGCCGGCGGATGCACGACGCCGCGCCGCACCAGCATGTCGTGCCGCCCGACCGGGGCTGCCGCCTTCTGATGGGCCACGTCGCCGGGCAGCACGACGACGCCGACGCCGCCGAGCCCGATCGCGTGCTGGATCGCGCTGCGCAGCACCGTCGGCATCTGGGCCGGCCAGTTGATCGCCTCGCAGTAGACGCTGCACTCGGTGAACAGCCGCTCCGGATGGGTCTCCTGGAAGTAGCCGGTGCCGATGTGCGTGCTCGGGATGTGCGAGGCCAGCGCGAGCACGGGCGCGCCGCTGCGCTGGGCGTCGTACAGGCCCTGGATCAGGTGGGTGTTGCCGGGGCCGCAGCTGCCGGCGCACACCGCCAGCCGCCCGGTCACCTGGGCCTCGGCGGCGGCGGCGAACGCCCCGGCCTCCTCATTGCGCACGTGTGCCCATTCGATGGAGCCGGAGCGCCTGATCGCGTCCACGATGGGGTTGAGACTGTCGCCCACGACCCCGTAGACCCGTTCCACGCCGGCCTGAATCAAGACCTGTACGAACTGCTCGGCAAGGGTCGTCATGCCCCGAACCATGACCTGGTTAGGGACGACCTAAACGTTGCGCCGGTACTGCCCGCCCGCCTCGAACAGCGCGTCGGTGATCTGGCCCAGCGAGCACACCCGGGCCGCCTCCATCAGCGCCGCGAAGGCGTTGCCGTCCGACATCGCCGCCTCGCGCAGCCTCGCCAGGGCCGCGGGGGCCTCGGCGCGGTTGCGCTCGTGGAAGGCGTGCAGCCGGTCGAGCTGCGAGCGCTTCTCCTCCTCCGTGCCGCGGGCGAGCTCCAGCTTCTTGTGCGGCTCCCCGCCGTCGTCGCCGTTGCGGAAGGTGTTGACGCCGATGAGCGGCAGCGAGCCGTCGTGCTTGCGGGTCTCGTAGAGCATCGACTCGTCCTGGATCTTGCCGCGCTGGTAGCCGGTCTCCATCGCGCCCAGGACGCCGCCGCGGTCCGACAGCCGCTCGAACTCCCGCAGCACCGCCTCCTCGACCAGGTCGGTGAGTTCGTCGATGATGAACGCGCCCTGCACCGGGTTCTCGTTGCGCGCCAGGCCCCACTCGCGGTTGATGATCAGCTGGACGGCCATCGCGCGGCGCACCGACTCGGCCGACGGCGTCGTCACCGCCTCGTCGTAGGCGTTGGTGTGCAGGCTGTTGCAGTTGTCGTAGATGGCGATCAGGGCCTGCAGCGTGGTGCGGATGTCGTTGAAGTTCATCTCCTGGGCGTGCAGGGACCGGCCCGAGGTCTGGACGTGGTACTTGAGCTTCTGGGAACGCTCGCCCGCGCCGTACCTCTCCCTCATCGCCACCGCCCAGATGCGGCGGGCCACGCGCCCGAGCACCGAGTACTCGGGATCCATCCCGTTGGAGAAGAAGAACGACAGGTTCGGCGCGAAGTCGTCCACGTTCATCCCGCGCGCCAGGTACGCCTCGACGTAGGTGAAGCCGTTGGCCAAGGTGAAGGCGAGCTGGCTGATCGGGTTCGCCCCGGCCTCGGCGATGTGGTAGCCGGAGATGGAGACGGAGTAGAAGTTCCGCACCTGGTTCTGGATGAACCACTCCTGGATGTCGGCCATCATCCGCAGCGAGAACTCCGTGGAGAAGATGCAGGTGTTCTGGCCCTGGTCCTCCTTGAGGATGTCCGCCTGTACGGTCCCCCGCACCTTGGCCAGGGTGGCGGCTCTCACCGCGTCCGGGTCCGCGTCGGGGTCGCGCTCCAGGGCCTGGTCCATGGCGGCGTTGAGGAAGAAGGCCAGGATCGTCGGGGCGGGGCCGTTGATGGTCATGGAGACGGAGGTGTTCGGGGCGGCCAGGTCGAAGCCGTCGTAGAGCACCTTCATGTCGTCCAGGGTCGCGATGGACACACCGCTGGTGCCGACCTTGCCGTAGATGTCCGGGCGCAGGTCGGGGTCGTGGCCGTACAGGGTCACCGAGTCGAACGCCGTCGACAGGCGGGTGGCCGGCTGGCCCTCCGACAGCAGCTTGAAGCGCCGGTTGGTGCGGAACGGGTCGCCCTCTCCCGCGAACATCCGGGTGGGGTCCTCGTCGTCGCGCTTGAACGGGAAGACGCCCGCGGTGAACGGGAAGCGGCCGGGCAGGTTCTCGCTCCTGAGGAAGCGCAGCAGCTCGGCGTGGTCCTCGAAGCGCGGCAGGGCCACGCGGGGGATCCGGTTGCCCGACAGCGTCTCGCGCCAGAGCGGCGTGTGCAGTTCCTTGTCGCGGACCTTCACCACGAGCTCGTCGGCCCGGTAGGCCTCCTTGGTGGCGGGCCAGTCGGCGAGCAGGGCGCGGGACTCGGCCGACAGGTCGGACTCGGCGCGGCCGAGCAGCTCGTCCAGGCGGGAGGCGTCCTCTCCCAGCATGTCGCGGACGGCGGCGAGCTGCTGACGGCGGCGGGCCACGTCCATCTGGGCCAGGGTCTCGGCGTGGTAGGCGCGCACGCCCTCGGCGATCTCGGCCAGGTAGCGCACCCGCGCGGGCGGGACGATCGCCGCCGACACCTGCGAGGTGCGGCCCTGGACCCTGGCCAGCAGCCCCGGTCCCGCCTGCAGGCCCTTCTCGGCCAGCAGTTCCTTGACGTGCTGGTAGAGGGCGGTGACGCCGGCGTCGTTGTAGCGGGCGGCGATGGTGCCGAAGACGGGCATGTCCTCCGGCTTGACGCCGAAGGCCTCGCGGTTGCGCACGATCTGGCGGCGCACGTCGCGCAGGGCGTCCTCGGCGCCGCGGCGCTCGTACTTGTTGATGGCCACGGCCTCGGCGAAGTCGAGCATGTCGATCTTCTCCAGCTGGGAGGCCGCGCCGAACTCGGGCGTCATCACGTAGATGGGCACGTCGACGTGGGGGACGATGCCGGCGTCGCCCTGGCCGATGCCGGGCGTCTCCACGATCACCAGGTCGTAGCCGGCCGCCCGGCAGGCGGCGATCACGTCGTCCAGGTGCTCGGGGACCTCGGCGACCGCGCCGCGCGTGGCCAGGGAGCGGAAGAAGGTCTGGGCGCCCAGGCTGTTCATCCTGATGCGGTCGCCGAGCAGGGCGCCGCCGCCGCGCCTGCGGGTCGGGTCGATCGCGATGACGGCGATGCGCAGCTTGTCGTCGTTGTCCACGCGCAGGCGGCGGACCAGCTCGTCGGTCAGCGAGGACTTGCCGGAGCCGCCGGTGCCGGTGATGCCGAGCACCGGGGCGTGGCGCTGGGCGCCGCGGATGCCCGCGAGGAGCTCCTCCTCGGCGCGCCCCGACTCGATCAGCGTGATCGCCCTGGCGAGGGCGGCCTGGTCGCCGGAGAGCACCGCCTCGGTCGAGGGGGCGCCGCCGAGCTCGACGTCGCACTCCTCGATCAGCTTGTTGATCATGCCGGGCAAGCCGAGCCGCTGGCCGTCCTCGGGCGAGAAGATGCGGGTGACGCCGCGGGAGTGGAGCAGGTCGATCTCGTCCTGGACGATGACGCCGCCGCCTCCGCCGTACACCTTGACGTGCCCGGCGCCGCGCTCGCGCAGCAGCTCGACGAGATAGGAGAAGAACTCGACGTGACCGCCCTGGTAGGAGCTGATGGCGACGCCCTGGACGTCCTCCTGGATGGCGGCGGTGACGACCTCGTCCACCGAGCGGTTGTGGCCGAGGTGGATCACTTCCGCGCCCTGGGTCTGCAGGATGCGGCGCATGATGTTGATCGCGGCGTCGTGGCCGTCGAACAACGCCGCCGCGGTCACGAATCGAACAGGGTGGGCCGGAACGTGCACGCCAGATCACTCCTTCGTGAGGGGCCTCACCTACAAACTACTAGGACGTCCTACTAAATGCCCAGCGTCGCAGGTGACCGCCCCTCTCAGAGGCGTTCGTACGGCCTGCGGCCCCGCGTTCTGACGTGGGTGCGATGGATCGGCGGCGGCCCTTCGTGGAAGCGGTTGGGCGCCCGTTCGCGCACCGGAGGTTCCACTGGTTCCGGTGGGAGCTCCGGGGTTGGCGCGTTCCATGGGACGAGCTCGCGAAGGACCCTGCGGTGCGTGCCACGACTACGGCCGGCCAGGCGGAAGCTCACCACGACGGTGGTCAGCACGATGAAGGCGAGCAGGGCCTGCGGGGTGCCGAGGAGGTCAAGCGGGGAATCCTTCGCGGGCATCTCGGTGTAGGTCTTGAGCTCGGGGGCGTAGGCGGTGGGCTGTTCGGTGGGCTGGAGCGTGCCGGCCAGCGTCTTCTCCTTGACCACGCGGGGCAGGCCGTAGCCGACGACTTTCTCCTGGTCACGAAATTTCCGCTTTAACCAGACTTTGTCGACATTCGCCTCGATGGTGCGGATCTTGGTGCCGTCGACCTTCTCCACGATGCCCACGTGGTCGACGCCCTTGTAGCTCTTGCCGCCGCTCCAGTCGTAGAAGACCAGGGCGCCGGGCTCGGGCGTGCGCGACC
The DNA here is from genome assembly GCF_044457485.1 of Nonomuraea sp. NPDC050540. Lineage (NCBI taxonomy): Bacteria > Bacillati > Actinomycetota > Actinomycetes > Streptosporangiales > Streptosporangiaceae > Nonomuraea > Nonomuraea sp. NPDC050540. The sequence continues at coordinate 224,804 of NZ_JBITHA010000010.1, read as the reverse complement.
AGGCGCCCTGCTTGATGAACCAGGCGGCGTGCGAGGGTGTCCAGGCGAACTGGCCGACGTACTCGCCGACGCCCGCCTTCTCCGCGGCCCACGCGATGAACATGTCGCACCACGGCGCGTTCTTGTACTGGGGATCCTGGAGGCGATCCGCGTACCACTCGCCGAACTTGGTGTGCTGCCCGCCCTTTTCCCGGTATCCGAGCTCCGGGCGGACCTTTTCCAGAAGATCTTCAGCGATCGGGTCCAGGACGACTCCTCCCAGATAACCGGCAGATCACGATGGACTGTAGTAGCGCCTTCGTGATCGCGTGCCGTACATCCGGAAGATAGTCACTGGGGTGGCAAAATGTGGCTTTTGTGGCGCGGGTGACTAGCTACTACGCGGCTTAGGAACCGGCCCCGACGCGGAAGACCTTCGCGTCACCCTCCCCCGGTGACACGACGTCCGCCACGATGACGGTGACGTTGTCCGGCGAGCCGCCCTGGTTGGCAAGATCGATCAACCTCTGGACGGCGAGGGCCGGGTCGGCCACAGTGGTCAGGATCTCGTGCAGGATCTCGGGCCCCAGGACCCCGGTCAGCCCGTCGGAGCAGAGGAGGTAGCGATCTCCAGGATCGGCCTCGCGCAGCGACATGTCCGGCTCCGCCCTGCCCTCGCTGCCCAGCACGCGCAGCACCATCGACCGGCGCGGATGCACCGCCGCCTGGTCCTCGGTAATCCGCCCTTCGTCCACCATGGACTGCACAAGTGTGTGATCCTTGGTGATCTGGTAAAGAGCACCGTCGCGAAGCAGGTACCCACGGGAGTCACCCAGATGAGCCAGCGCGAAGCGGTAGCCGTCCCACAGCGTGGCGGTGACCGTGGTGCCCATCCCCCGGCGCGCGGGGTCGATGTCGGCCAGCTCGACCAGCCGGCGCGCCGCCTCGTGCACGGCGCCCTCCAGCGCGGCCTCCAAATCGGCGCCCGTCTCGGGAAGCGACGCATCCAGCTCGCGCATGACGGCGATCGCGGCCGAGCTCGCCAGCTCTCCCGCCGCGTGCCCGCCCATGCCGTCCGCCACGACGAGCAGGCGGGCGCTCGCGAAGCCCGCGTCCTCGTTCTGCTCTCTGCGGCGGCCCACGTCTGATCCCGCGGCATAGCGGATGTTGTGCTTCATACCCTGCAGTAAATCATTGGTTGAAAGACTTCACAAGCAGATGCGCTGAAGACTCTTGTGAACTACTGTGGGCGTCATGAGCCACGACCCCACCGTCAACGCCGGGGACATCGCCCGGCTCGCCGGTGTCGGGCGTGCCGCGGTCAGCAACTGGCGACGCCGCCACGACGACTTCCCCCAGCCGGTCGGCGGAACCGCCAACCAGCCGTTGTTCCTGCTGCGCCAGGTCGAGGCCTGGCTGCTGCGCTATGGGAAGTCCTACCAGGTATCACTGGCCGACCGGGTGTGGCAACGCCTGAAAGCCGCCGGAGATTTGCGGCTCGGCGAGCTCGTCGCCGAGGCCGGCGCGCTGCTGACCGGCGGCGAGAGCGTGCCGGACCCGGAGCTGGCCGCGATGATCACCGAGCTGGCCGGCGAGGAGGGCGCCGCGGCGGCCTACGACTTCCTCTGCGAGCGCTACCTGGAAGCCCACTCCCGCCAGCTGTCCGTCACCCGTGAGGAAGTGGCCGCGCTGATGGTACGGCTGGCCGTGCCGGAGGGCGGGACCGTTCTCGACCCGGCCTGCGGCGTCGGCACCCTCCTCCTGGCCGCAGCCGGCGCCGTCCCCGGGCCGCGCTACCTCGGCCAGGACCTCAGCGCCTCCTCCGCCCGCATCGCCGCCGCCCGGTTGCGGCTCGGCGGCCACGAGGCCGAGATCGTCGCCGGCGACTCCATGCGCCGCGACGGCTTCCCCGGCGCCAAGGCCGACGCCGTCGTCTGCGACCCGCCCTTCAACGAACGCGCCTGGGGCTACGAGGAGCTCACCGGCGACCCCCGCTGGGAGCACGGCCTGCCGCCGCGCGGCGAGTCCGAACTGGCCTGGGTACAGCACTGCCTCACCCACGTCCGGCCCGGCGGCACGGTCGCGATCCTCATGCCGCCCGCCGCCGCCAGCCGCAAGCCCGGCCGCCGCATCCGGGCCAACCTCCTGCGCGCCGGCGCCCTGCGCGCGGTGATCGCGCTGCCGGGCTCCGACCTGTGGCTGCTGCGCCGTCCCACGCAGGGCGAGCGCCCGCCCTCCGACGTGCTGATCGTGGACGCCACCGACGACCTGTCCGCCGTCGAGCCCGCCTGGCGCGCGCACCTGGAGGACCGTTCCGAGCAGACGGTACGCATCATCGACCTGCTCGCCGACGAGGTCGACATGACCCCGGCCCGGCATCGCCGCCTGGAGGATCTGGGCAGGGCCTTCACCGAGGCCCGTGACAGGTTTCTGGCGGCCTCCGCCGTACCGCCGGATCTGAAGGTTCTCGACCAGCCGCTGGAACGGCCCGTCACCACCGTCGGCGACCTCATCAAGGAAGGGCTGGTCGCGGTGCTGCAGGCACCGCCGCGCATGACCGCCGACGGCGGCGAGCTGCCCGTGCTGACCGCCGACGACGTGGCGCAGGGCTCGCCACCGTCCGGCCGCACCACGCCGTCCACCGGTCTGGTCCCGGTACTACCCGGCGACGTCGTGGCCTCCTACTCCAGCGTCCGCGTCATCGGCGAGCCCGACGGCGTGCTCGGCCCGCACCTCACGCTCTACCGCGTCGACCCGCGCCGCCTGGACGCCGACTTCCTCGCCGGTTTCCTGCGCGGCGCGGGCGGCCGCGCCACGACCGGCTCCAGCCGCTTCGACGCCCGCCGCACGCGCCTGCCCCGGGTGTCCATGGAGGAGCAGCGGGAGTACGGCGCCGCCTTCCGCCAGCTGGCCGATCTCGAAGACGCGCTGCGCGAGGCCAGCGCGCTGGGCCAGTCCTTGATCCGTCTCGGCCTCGACGGCTTGATCGACGGGCATCTGCACCCGTAGTCCTGACGGTGTAGCTTTTTCCCGAAAGGCTGCGGGGAGGGGCGAATGGTCATCGGCGACCGCTATGAGCTCGACGACCTCCCGCTCGGGCAGGGCGGCATGGGCGCGGTCTACTCCGGGCACGACCGCCACCTCGACCGCAGGGTCGCCGTGAAGCTCCTGCACATGCGCGGATTCAGCGCCGACGACGAGGAACTGGAGCGGCGCTTCATCCGCGAGGCCCGCATCCTCGCCCGCCTGGAACACCCCGGCGCCCCCGTCCTGTACGACTTCGGCACCCACGAACAACGGCTGTTCCAGGTCATGCAGTTCATCGAGGGCGTCACCGTGGCCGACGTCGTCAGCGAGCACGGGCCGCTGCCGGTGCCGTGGGCCTGCGCCATCGCCGCCCAGGCCGCCGCCGTCCTGTCAGCCGCCCACGCGCTGGCGATCTGCCACCGCGACCTCAAGCCCACCAACCTCATGCTCTGCCCGGACGGCAGCGTCAAGGTCCTCGACTTCGGGCTCGCCATGCTCCGCGAAACCGACCTCGGCCAGTTCACCCGCATCGGCCAGATCCTCGGCACACCCGCGTACATGGCGCCCGAGCAGATCCAACGCGGCCTCGCCGACCCGCGCAGCGACCTGTACTCCTTGGGCTGCGTCCTGCACGAGATGCTGACCGGCCGCCAGCTGTTCACCGGCCCCACCGACTACGTGGTCTTCGAACAGCAGGTGAAGGAGTCGCCACCGGAGATCCCCGGCCTGCCTCCCGAACTGGCCGCGATCCTGGCCGCCCTGCTGGAGAAGACGCCCGAATCCCGCCCCGCCGACGCCGCCACCCTGTACCGCCGCCTCGACCCCCTGGCCCAGGGCCTGCCGATGCTCCCCGGCTTCCTCGCCCCCGACCCCAGTCCGGGCCGCATGTACGCCCGAATAGTAGGCCGAGCCCTAACCCCCTGACCCACCCTCACCGCCCCCGGTCTCCCCTCCCCCGTCTCTCCTCCTGACTGCTCTTCCCTCCCCTCACCGCCTCGCCGCTCCTCTTGCCGGCCCACCTGCCACCGGCTCTCCCAGGCCCTCCCGCCCTACGGCGGCCCTCAGCCCTGGCGCGCCTCCCTCTGCTGTTCGGTGGCGCGCCCCCTTGCCCGGTCTCGATGGGTGTCGGGAGCGTGAGGCCGATGAGTTTTTGTCGGTCCCGAGGTCAATAGTGGTGCCCATCACATTCCCCGAGGAGACTCTCACCATGACCGAGCCCGTCGCCGGACAGGGTGCGCGCTGGCTGCGCGGACCGCTCCGCCCGTTCCAGCACGGCCAGTACCGCCTGCTGACGGGCTCACTCACCGCGTCCATGCTGGGCGAGGGCCTGTGGCTGATGGCCATGGTCTGGCAGGTGATCGCCCTCGACGGTAAGGCGGGCGAGCTCTCCATCGTCTCCACCGGCGCCGCGGTCGGCATGGTGGCCACGGTGCTGCTCGGCGGTGTGATCGCCGACCGGGTCCCGCAGCGCCGCGTACTCCTGACGACCGAACTCGTCCTCGCCGCCTCCGCCATGGTGATCGCCACCCTGGCGCTGACCGGCGTGATCGAGATCTGGCACCTGGCCGTGGTCGCCTTCGTACGCGGCATAGGCAGCGGCTTCTACTACCCGGCCTACTCGGCGATGCTCCCCTCCATCGTCCCCGCCGACCATCTGCTGGCCGCCAACGGCGTGGAGGGCGTCCTGCGCCCGGTCGTCATGCAGGCGGCGGGCCCGGCGATCGCGAGCTTCCTGGTGGCCGCCCAGTCCCCGGCCACCGCCCTCGCGGTAGGCGCCGGTACGCAGATCGTGGCCACGATCTTCCTGGTCTTCATGCGCCCGGTCCCGCTGCGCAGAGACCAGAGTGAGGGAGACACCGGCCACCCCGTCAGATCCATGGCCAAGGACCTGCGCGACGGCTTCGTCTACATGCTGAAGACCCCGTGGCTCCTGGCCACCCTGCTCTTCGCCTCGCTGATGATCCTGGTGACGATGGGCCCGATGGAGGTGCTCATCCCGTTCGCGGTGAAGGACGGCGCGGGCGGCGGCCCGAAGGAACACGCCATCGTCATGGCCGCCTTCGGCATCAGCGGCGCCCTGGCCTCATTGGTGATGGCCAGCCGCAAACTCCCCAAGCGCTACCTGACCGCCATGAACCTCATGTGGGGCCTCGCCTGCCTCCCCTTCATCCTCATCGGCGTGGCCTCCAACATCTGGCTGATCGTGCTGGCCGCGTTCATCCTGGGCGCCCTGTTCAGCGCGCCGATGGTCATCTGGGGTACGTTGCTCCAGCGCCGCGTACCCCCGGAACTCCTGGGCCGTGTATCCAGCCTCGACTTCTTCGTCTCCCTGGTCTTCATGCCCGTCTCCATGGCCCTGGCCGGCCCGGTGAGCGTGGCCATCGGCCTGACCCCGACGTTCATCATCGCCGGCATCCTGCCGCTCCCGATCGCCATCATCGCCATCCTGCTGGCCCGCATGCCCGCCGACGAACTGGCCCACCCCCTGGACCACGAACCCACCCCAGAACCCAACCCCCAACCCACCACCCCCTAGTCCGAAAATCGGAGAGTTAGCGGGCAGGCGGCAGCGGACCCTGGCGTGTGGTGGCGCGTCGGGGTTCGTGATCAGCGTGGCTGGTCAGGCAGGTTCGAGGGTGACGCGGTAGCCGAGGGCTTCGAGCTGGCGGATGTGGTTGCGTTTCTTGCGTTCGGGACCGAGTCGTCGGTCGTAGAAGTCGGCGCCCAGGTCGATGAAACGCGCGTCGGGGTCGGACAGCAGGTGCCAGATGATAGTCAAGATCGAGCGGCCGACCGCGACGATCGCGCGTTTGGTGCCGCGGCGGCGGGCGATGCGCCGGAAGCGTTCGCCGAGGAAGGTGTGGCTTTTGCCGGCGACCACAGCCGCTTCACCCAGGACACGGGCCAAGTAGCGGTTGCCGTGGCCGGTGGCGCCGCGGCCTTTGCGCTTGCCCGCCGATTCCCGCACGCCGGGTGCGAAGCGGGCCCAGGAAGCCAGGTGAGCGGCGGTGGGAAAGCGGCTCATGTCCAGGCCGATCTCGGCGATGATCGCTCGGGCGGCGATGGCACCGATGCCGGGAATCTCATCCAGCCGGTCGATCGCCGTGCCCGCGAAAGGGGAGATCAGCTCCTCGATCGCAGTGTCGACCTGCGCGATGTCGTGGTTGACCTGGTCGACGCGGGCCAGCATGGTGCGCAACAGGAAGCTGTGGTGTTCGGTGAAATGCCCGGTGAACGCCTCTTCCAGTTGGCTGATCTTCTTGCGGAGGCTGGAGCGAGCCAGTTGCGCCAGCACACGAGGGTTACGTTCCCCGGCGATCAACGAGGCCATCATCGCCCGGCCGGAGACACCGAAGATGTCCGAGGCGACCACCGACAGCTTGATCTGGGCGTCCTCCAGTAATTTCTCGGCGCGCTGCATCTCGGCAGTACGCGCGCCGATCAGATCGACCCGATAGCGGGCCAGGTCCCGCAGCTGACGAATCTCGGGCGGGGGGACGAAACTGGGCCGCAGCATCTGCCGCTCGGCGACCTTGGCCAGCCACACCGCATCCAGCCGGTCGGTCTTCGGGCGGCCGGGCAGGTGTTTGACATCGCGGGCGTTGACCAGCCACACCTCGAACCCGGCCGCTTCCAGCAGATAGAAGATCGGCTTCCAGTAGTCGCTGGTGGCCTCCATGACCACCCGGGTGACCCCCAGCGCGTGCAGATGATCGGCCATCCCCAGCACCGAGCGGGTCATCGTGGGGTAGGACTGCACCTCCTGAAGCCGCCGTCCCGGCTTGTCCTCATCCGGTACGCGCACGCAGCACATCAGCGTGGCCTTACCGACATCCAGCGCCGCGACCCGCTCGATGATCTCCTCGTGGTCCCTGGATTCCTCCAGCATCACAGACCCTCCCGCCACTCGTCTCACACGCCAGTTCCCTGCACGCTGCCCGAGGAGCCGCTAGGGAAGAAGCGAATCTAGTCCGCGTGCTCGAAGCACAGTGAAGGGCCCACAGCGCGGCTCCCGGCGTCCGACTAACCCACGGCCTCAAAGCGGACCATAGTGGCACGACGTCGGCGGGCAACCACCCCGATTTTCAGCCCGGAACGGGCCTCCCGCTAGGGAGATCAGTGACTAACCCCACCCCCTCACCCAGCCAGTCGGCGCCCCACTGCCTCGCCCTTTGAGCCCTGCCCCTGCCTTGCCCCAGACCCCGCCCTCGGCTCGGCTCGGCTCGGCTCGGCTCGGCTCGGCTCGGCTCGGCGGGGAGTCTCGCGCCTACGCCGGCTCCCTCGCATGGGCTGGAACGCCGTCTGGGCGCAATGAGTGGGTGGATCGCGAGGGCAGCAGCGGCCCGCGGGCGCGGGAGCCTTCTGGTGTTCCGGGGTGCCGGGAGAGGGGCAGGCGGGCGTGCTCGTAGGCATGCGGGTGCGCGTTCGGGCATGCGGGTGGGCCGCCGAGCGGGCGCGGCGGGGGTTTGGGGGGTGAGGGGGTGTCCGGAAGGGGGTGGGGTGGGTTGTTATCTGGTTGGGTTTGGGTCGGGGGGTGTGTTGTCCAGGTAGGCGAGCACTGCCGCCACGCGCCGGTCCACGCGGTCGGTCTGGGCCAGGTCGAGTTTGGCGAAGATGTTGCGGATGTGCTTGTGCACCGCGCCTTCCGAGATCACCAGCTTCTCGGCGATCGCCATGTTGCCCAGGCCTTGGGCCATGTGGGAGAGGACTTCGCGTTCGCGGGCGGTGAGCTGGTCGAGGGGGTCGCGGCGGCGGGCGAAGAGCTGGGCGACCACGTCGGGGTCGATCGCGGTGCCGCCGTCGCCGACCCTGTTCAGCGCGTCCAGGAACTCTTCGACCTTGCCGACCCGCTCCTTGAGCAGGTACCCGATGCCGCGGGTGCCGACGGCCAGCAGGTCGGTGGCGAACGCCTGCTCCACATACGCGGACAGCACCAGAACGCCCAGTTCCGGATGCAGGCGCTTGGCCTTCACCGCCGCCTTGATGCCCTCGTCGGTGTGGGTGGGCGGCATGCGGACGTCCACGACGGCCACGTCGGGGCGGTGTTCCTCGACGGCGGCCAGGAAGCCCTCCGGCTCCCCCGCGGCGGCCGCCACCTCGATGCCTTCGCCGGTCAGCAGCAGGACCAAGCCCTCACGCAGCAGGGCGTCGTCCTCGGCGATCACGACTCGCACGGCAGTTCCACCTCGATCATGGTCGGCCCTCCGTCGGGGCTGGTCAGAGCCATCGTTCCGTCGCGCGCCCCGACGGTCAACCGGCCCGCCGCGGTCTGGGTGCGGTCATGCGCGTAGCGCATCGGCCGAGGTCCGCGCGCGGTCGTGCGCGTGGCGCCTCCACTCGGGGTGAGCCGCGCCGCGTGCTCGGACGGATCGACGCAGCGCTGCGGGACAAGCGGCCAAGTCGCGACCACTGGCCGACCGGGTCGAGCCGACCGGGGTCGCGATCGGGGACCTGCCGGGTCGTGACCGGAGCCGACCGCGTCGCGGCCGTGCCCGCCGGGTCGTGACCGGGGCCTGCCAGGTCGCGATCGGGGGCCTGCCGGGTGGCGACCAGGGCCCGCAAGGGCCTGAGCGGGGTGCGACCGGGGCCCTGTCGGGGCCTGGGCGGGGTGCGACCGGACTGTTGGCGAACTGGACGGATCTTCTTACCGCCTGCACTACCGTGACGTGGGTAGCTCGCGGGATTCCTGCAGCTCAGGGTGCTTTCTAGGGTTCTTCTCATGAACGATCCCTACCGCATCAGCCCGAAGAGCGCCCCCGGCAAGCGGAGCCCCGTGGGCAGAACCGCCACCCGTGCCGTCCTCTGGCTCGTCCTGACGGTGAGCGCGGTGGTGAACGTGATCGCCAACAACATCCTCCATGGAACCGCGGCGATCGGCATCGTCGCCGGGCTCGTCGCCGTCGCGTGCATCGCCGGTCTCATCGTCAGCCACGTCTCGGGGCGCCGGGCATGAGCCACGTCGTCACCCTTACCTCGGTCACGAAGAAGTACGGCGAGCTCGTGGCACTCGACAACGTGTCGCTCGGCTTTCCGCAGGGCCGGTTCGTGGCCGTGATGGGCCCGTCGGGGTCGGGCAAGAGCACGCTGATCCAGTGCGCCGCCGCCCTCGACCAGCCCACCTCCGGCTCGGTCACGATCGGCGGCGTCGACGTCGGCTCGCTGAACGAGACCAAGCGCACCGTCCTGCGCCGCGAGCACATCGGCTTCGTCTTCCAGTCCTACAACCTGCTGCCCGCGATCACCGTCGAGGAGAACCTGACGTTGTCGCTGCGGCTGGCGGGCAAGCGGCCCGATCGTGCCTGGATCGGCGAGCTGGTGGAGCGGGTGGGGTTGCAGGATCGGTTGCGCCACCGGCCTGCGGAGTTGTCCGGCGGGCAGCAGCAGCGGGCGGCGATCGTTCGCGCGCTGGCCGGGCGGCCGGACGTGGTCTTCGCCGACGAGCCCACGGGCGCGCTCGACCTGCGTAGCGCCGCCCAGGTGCTGGACCTGCTGCGCGGCCTGGTGGACGACCTCGGGCAGACCGTCGTCATGGTCACCCACGATCCGGCCGCCGCGGCTCGCGCGCACGACGCGCTCGTCATGGCGGACGGGAAGGTGGTCGACGTCCTGGCCGAGCCGTCGGCGGAGGACTTGGCCGCGCGGCTCACCCAGCTTGCCCGGGGCGGGCTCGCCGTACACGCTGTGGGGGGTGCGCTGTGATCAGGACCGCGCTCGCGATGTCGGGGCTCGGTGGGCTGGTCGTGGCCTTCTTCGCGGTGTTCGGCGGCATGGCGCTGATCACCGGGACCGGCGTGATCATCGAGTCGGGGCTGCGCTCGAACATCTCCGGCCAGCGGCTCGTCCACGCCGACGTACTCGTCTCCGCCCCGCAGAGCCTCGCGCAGGAGGGCGATCTGCCCGTTGCGCTGCCCGAGCGGGCCGTGCTGCCGGCCACGCTGGCGGGTGAACTGGCCCGCCTCGACGGCGTCGCCTCGGCCACGGGTGACGTGAGCTTCCCGGCCACACCCCTGGGCGGCCTGAAGGGCGACGCCACACCGCCGGACGACGGAAGGAGCGACGCCAAGAGCGACGTGAAGGGTGGCGCAAAGAAAGAGGTGGAGGGTGGCGCCGCATCGGCGGGCCAAGCCGTGGCGGGGACCGGGCATGGGTGGGGTTCTGCGGCCCTTGCCGGGGGGAAGCTGATCAGTGGCCGGGCGCCGCGGGCCGGCGACGAGATCGTGGTGCCCAAGGCGCTGGCCGTACGGCAGGGCGCGAGCATCGAGGTCGTCGCGGGCGGCAGGCGGGGCGAGTACCGGGTCACCGGTGTCATGGACGGGCCCGATCTGTATTTCGCCGACCGTACCGCCGCCGAGCTGGCCGGCCGGACGAGCGGCCCGCGCGCGGGCACCGTCGACCTGATCGCGCTGCGCGCCGCACCGGGCACCGACCCGGCGAACCTGGCCGAGGCCGTGCACCGCAAGGTCGGCGAACGCTACGAGGTACGCACAGGGCCGGACAAGGGCGACGCCGAGTCCCCCGGTACGGCCGCCGCCCGCGGCATGCTGATAGCCCTGCCCAGCTCGATCAGCGGCATCAGCATGCTCATCGTCGGCTTCGTCGTGGGCGGCGGCATCTCGCTGTCGATCACCCGCCAGCGGCGCGACCTGGCCTTGCTGCGCGCGGCCGGCGCGACCCCGCGTCAGGTGCGCAAGCTGGTCGCCGTCCAGGGCATGACCGCCGCCCTGGCGGCCCTGCTGCCCGGCGCCGCCGCCGGCTACTACCTGGCCGCCCACTTCGGCGATCTGCTGATCCATCTGGGCCTGCTGCCCCCAGAGCTCCCGCTGACCTACAGCCCGATCCCTGCCGCCGCCGCAGCGCTGGTCCTGCTCGGCGTGGTGCGGGTGTCGGCCTGGGCCGTCTCGATCTCGGCGTCCAAGATGCCCGCGGTCGCCGCGGTGCGTGACGCGCAGAGCGAGCCGCGCCGGCCGTCGGCCGTACGCTTCAACAGCGGCCTGCTGATCATCCTGGCCGCCATGGGTCTGTCGACGATGCCGTTGTTCCTGCGCGGCGAGGTCGCGGTCCTGGGCCCCAGCATGGGCGGCCTGCTGTCGGTGATCGGCCTGGCGCTGGCGGGTCCGAGGCTGGTGCAGAAGGCCACCGGCCTGCTGGTCCGGGTGCTGCCCGCCCGTGTGTCCCCGCCGCTCTGGCTCGCGGTGTCCAACACCCACGGCTACGCGCTCAGGACGGCCGGCGCGGTCGCCGCGCTCGGCATGGTCATCACGCTGGGCACCAGCAACGCGCTGACCCACACCACCGTCATGCGGGCGACCGCCGACGAGACCGCCCGTACGCTCAGGGCCGACGCCGTCATCACCGCGCCCGCCTATGGCGGCATCCCGCGCGACCTGCTCGGCGAGGTCCGGGCCGTGCCCGGCGTGAGCTCGGCCGTCACCGCGTCGACCACGACCGTCATCGGACGCGGCCTCGCCCTGGGCGACGGCGCCGAGTCGGCGATGGCGCGCTCCGCGATGGTCCTCGGGCCGGAGGCCCGCGGCCTGGTCGACCTGGGCGTCACCAAGGGCGGTCTGGCCGATCTCAAGGGGCCGTCGATCGCGATCGACGAGCGTTCTGGCTCGGTGGGCGAGCATCGCGACCTCGTGCTGGGCGACGGCGCCAAGGTCAGGGCCCGCGTCGTGGCCACCTACAGCCGGGCACTCGGACTCGGCCCGATCGTGCTCGCGCGCGACCTGGTCGCCGGGCACACCACCACGGATCTCGACTCGACCGTGTTCGTGCGCACGGCCGACCCGTCGGCGCTGAACAAGCTGAGCGAGCGCTGGCCCGCGCTCAGCGTCGCCTCGGCCGCCACCTCGCCGCAGGCGGGCGAGACCTCCGCGCAGTTGTGGATCAACATCGCGGTGCTGGCCGTTCTGCTCGGGTACGTGCTGGTCTCGGTCGCCAACCGGCTGGTCGCCACCACCGCGGCCCGTGGCGCGGAGCTGACCGCGATCAGGCGGCTCGGCGCGACGCCGGGCCAGATCCGCTCGATGATCCGCTGGGAGGCGCTGCTGATCGCGCTCACGGCGTCGGTGGCCGGCCTGCTGATGAGCGCGGTGCCGCTGATGTTCCTGAGCATCGGCTTCCTCGGCCGCCCGTGGCCGGCCGGCCCGCTCTGGCTGGCGCCCGCGGCGGTGGCGGTGGTGTGCGCGGTGGTCGGGCTGGCGTACGACCTGCCCGCCCGCCGGCTGGTACGGCGCAGCGAGCGGGTGGCATGAAAGCGCTCCCAAACCGAAGAACGACCGGCGCGACCTGGGCAAACAGCCAGGAAACACCGAGAGAGCGTTCTCTTATGTCGCTCGGATCGTTATCTAACCTCCGTTGACGAGCTGCAGTGAAGGGCGAGATAACTCTGAGAGAGCGCTCTCTCATCGTTCCCAGGAAAGCCTTGGAGGGTTTCCATGACCCCTCGTCTGCGACTGCTCGCCGTACCCCTGATGCTCGCTCTCGCCGTCACCGCCTGCGGAGGCGGCGGCGGTGAGACCGCGGGCACGGCCTCCTCCGCGAAGCCCGCCGAGAAGGTCAAGCTCACCGTCGGCCTCTTCGGCGACTTCGGCTTCAAGCCGCTCTATGAGGAGTACAAGAAGACGCACCCGAACGTCGAGATCATCGAGCAGGTCACTCAGTTCAACGACCACCACAACAACCTGGTCAAGCGGCTGGCGACCAACGCGGGCGCGGCCGACATCGAGGCGGTCGAGGTGGGCTACATCAGCACGTTCACCGCGCTGACCGGCAAGTTCCACGACCTCAAGCAGTTCGGGCTGGACAAGCGGCAGGCCGACTACCTCGACTGGAAGTGGCAGCAGGGCATCAGCAAGGACGGCGCGCAGGTGCTGGGCCTCGGCACCGACGTCGGCGGGCTGGCCATGTGCTACCGCAAGGACCTGTTCAAGAAGGCGGGGCTGGCCACCGACCGCGCCGAGGTCGCGGGGCTCTGGCCCACCTGGGAGTCCTACATCGAGACCGGCAAGAAGTTCGCGGCCGCGAACGTGGCGGGGGCCAAGTTCGTGGACTCCCCCGGCGAGATCTTCCGCGCGATGGTCAACCAGGCGCCCGTCGGCTTGTACGACCCCACGGACAAGATCATCGTGGACTCCAACCCCGATGTGAAGAAGGCCTGGGACCTGTCCAACCAGATCTCCCAGAACAACCTGTCGGCCAAGCTGGCCGCCTTCTCCCCGCCGTGGAACACCGGCTTCGCCAAGGGCTCGTTCGCCACGATCATCTGCCCGGCCTGGATGACCGGCTACATCCAGGAGCAGGCCACGAACGCCTCCGGCAAATGGGACATCGCGGCCGTGCCCGGCGGCTCCGGCAACAGCGGCGGCTCCCACCTGATGCTGCCCAAGCAGGGCAAGCACGCCAAGGAGGCGGCCGAACTGATCGACTTCCTCACCTCCAAGGAGAACCAGGCGCGGGTCTTCAAGGAGGAGGGCACCTTCCCCTCGATCCCGGCGCTCTACGACGACCCGTCGATCCAGACGTTCACCAAGCCGTTCTTCGGCGACGCCCCGATCGGCAAGATCTACTCCGACGCCGCCAAGGCACTCAAGCCCCAGCACCTCGGCCCGAAGGAGGCCGACGTGCGCACCGCGATCGGCAACGGACTCGGCCGGGTCGAGCAGGGTAAGCAGTCGCCCGACGAGGCGTGGGCGCAGGTCCTCCAGGACGTCGCGAAGATCAAATGAGCGTCATCTCGCTGAGGGCGCTGTCCAGGAGGCGCAGACGGCACGTCGTTGACATGAAGGTGTCGCCGTATGCGTACGTCGCCCCCTTCTTCCTGCTGTTCTGCGCCTTCGGGCTGTTCCCGCTCCTCTACACCGCGTGGGTGTCACTGCACGAGTGGACACTGCTGTCCGACGTGCACACGTTCGTCGGGCTCGGGAACTTCGGCACGCTGCTCGGTGACGCCTACTTCTGGAACGCCACCTTCAACACGCTGTCCATCGGGGTCATCTCGACGGTGCCGCAGCTGCTGCTGGCCATCTGGCTGGCGCACCTGCTCAACCGGCCGCTGCGGATGCAGACGTTCTTCCGCATCAGCCTGCTGCTGCCGAACGTGACCAGCGTGGTCGCGGTCGTGGTGATCTTCAGCCAGCTGTTCGGACGGGACTTCGGGCTGATCAACTGGGTGCTCGGCTGGTTCGGGGTGGGCACCATCGACTGGGCCGCGGGCACCGCGACGTCGCACATCGCCATCTCGGTCATGATCATGTGGCGGTGGACCGGGTACAACGCGCTGATCTTCCTCGCGGCTATGCAGGCCGTACCCAGGGAGCTGTATGAGGCGGCCACCATCGACGGCGCGTCGAACCTCACGCAGCTGCGCAGGATCACGGTGCCGATGATCCGGCCCACGATCGTCTTCGTGGTCATCGTCTCGACCATCGGGGCGATGCAGATCCTGGCCGAGCCGCTGCTGTTCGGGGGCTCCAGCGTGACGGGCGGTCCCGACCGGCAGTTCCAGACGCTCTCGCTGTTCGTCTACGAGCACGGCTTCACCAAGTTCGACTTCGGGTACGCCTCGGCGGCGTCCTGGATCATGTTCCTCTTCGTGGTCCTGGCGGCCGGGATCAACTACCTGCTCACGCGCCGGATGAAGGGCGGTCTGTGATGCGGCTCCGATACCTGACGCTGATCGCCGTCGCCTTCTTCTCCGCCTTCCCGCTGTACTACAGCGTCGTCGTGGCCTCGCGGCACAACTCGGCGCTGGCCGAGGTGCCGCCACCGCTGCTGCCCGGCGGCAACTTCCTCGCCAACGTCTCGCGCGTCTTCGACACCGTGCCGTTCGCGCTGGCGCTGGCCAACTCGGTGCTGGTGGCGGGGGCGATCTCGGTGGCGGTGATGTTCCTGTCGACGCTGGCCGGCTTCGCCTTCGCCAAGCTGCGCTTCCGCGGCAGGAACGCGATGTTGCTGATCACGGTCGGCACGATGATGGTCCCGGCCCAGCTCGGGATCATCCCGCTCTACATGCTCATGGTGAAGGTCGAGTGGACCGGCACGATGTACGCGCTGATCGTGCCCGCCCTGGTCAACGCCTTCGGGGTGTTCTTCATGACGCAGTTCCTGGAGCGCGCGCTGCCCAACGAACTGCTGGAGGCGGGGCGGGTCGACGGCGCCACCACGTGGGGGCTGTTCTGGCACGTGGTGCTGCCCGTGGCCAGGCCGGCGATGGCGGTGCTCGGGATGCTGACGTTCATGTCGGCCTGGAACGACTACTTCTGGCCGCTGGTCGTGCTGACCCCCGACAACCCCACGGTTCAGGTCGCGCTCTCGACGCTGGCCAGCGGCTACGTCAACGACTACGTGCTCGGCCTGGCGGGGACGGCGATCGGCACGCTGCCGCTCGTCCTGGTCTTCGCCGTGTTCGGCAAGCAGATCATCGGTGGAATCATGCAAGGAGCTGTTAAGGGATGATTTTCCCGGAAAACTTCGTCTGGGGTGCCGCCACGGCCTCTTACCAGATCGAGGGGGCGGCCACAGAGGACGGGCGCGGCCAGTCGATCTGGGACACCTTCTCGAGAACGGCCGGCAAGGTCGTCGGCGGCGACACCGGCGACGTCGCGTGCGACCACTACCATCGCTACGCCGACGACGTGAAGCTGATGCGCGAGCTCAACCTGGCCGCCTACCGCTTCTCCATCGCCTGGCCCCGCGTCCAGCCGACCGGCTCGGGCGCGATCAACCCGGCAGGCCTCGACTTTTACGACAGACTCCTGGATGAGCTACTTAAGGCCGAAATTTCGCCTTACGTGACGCTCTATCACTGGGATCTCCCCCAACCACTCGAAGATCGGGGCGGCTGGGCCACCCGGGACACCGCCTACCGCTTCGCCGAGTACGCGGCAGCCGTACACGCGAGGCTGGGCGACCGCGTCGAGCACTGGGCCACGCTCAACGAGCCCTGGGTCTCGGCGTTCCTCGGCTACGGCAACGGCGTGCACGCCCCCGGCCGCACCGACCCCGCCGCCGCCATGCGCGCCGCCCACCACCTGCTGCTCGGCCACGGCCTGGCCGCCAGGCAACTGCGCGCCGCCGGGGCCCGCAGCATCATGCTGGTGGTCAACGCCGCCCCCGTCCTGACCACGGCCCAGGTGAACGATCCGCAGGCCGAGCCGTCCGAGGCCGACGCGGCGGCCGTACGCAGGATCGACGCGCTGCTCAACCGCCAGTTCCTCGACCCCGCGCTGCGCGGCGCCTACCCCGCGGAGGTGCTCGCGGCCGCCGAGCGCAACGGCGGCACCGCGCACATCCTCGACGGCGACCTGACCCTCATCAACGCTCCGGTGGACCTCGTCGGCGTCAACTACTACAACCCCTGCCTCGTGGCGTCCGCCCCCGGCACCCCCGCCGACCCGGCCTGGCCCGGCTCGGACGACGTGGCCTTCACCTCCGTGGACGCCCCCAGGACCGCGATGGGCTGGCCCGTCGTCCCGTCCGGCCTGTCCAGGCTTCTGGTACGGCTCTCGCGCGACTACCCCCAGGTCGGCCTCATGGTCACGGAGAACGGCGCCGCCTACGAGGACGTCGTGGAAGGGGGCCGGATCCACGACGCCGACCGCCTCGCCTACCTCGACGGCCACCTCCGAGCCGCCCACGACGCCGTGCGACAGGGCGCCGACCTGCGTGGATACCTGGTGTGGTCGCTGCTGGACAACTTCGAGTGGGCCGAGGGCTACCGCCGCCGCTTCGGCATCGTCCACGTCGACTACGACACCCAGGCGCGTACCCCCAAGGACAGCGCCCTGTGGTACCGCGACGTCATAGCCAGGAACGGACTGTAGATTCCTAGCGTGATGAAACGTCCGACGTTGGAGGCGGTCGCGGCGCGGGCCGGGGTTTCGCGCGCGACCGCCTCGCGGGTCGTCAACGGTCAGACGACCGTGGCGCCGGGGATCCGCGATGCCGTGCTGCGGGCGATCGACGAGCTCGGGTATGTGCCCAACAGCGCGGCCCGCAGCCTCGTCACCCAGCGTACCGACTCGATCGCGCTGGTCGTCTCGGAGCCGCCGACGCGGGTCTTCTCCGAGGATCCGCTGTTCTCCACGGTGATCAGGACGGCCAGCGTCGAGCTGGAGTCGGCCGACAAGCAGGTCGTGCTGATGCTGGCCTCATCGGCCAAGAGCCACGCGCGCGTGGAGCGCTACATCGCGGGCGGGCACGTCGACGGGGTCATGCTCATCTCCATGCACGGCGCCGACCCCCTGCCCGCCGCCGTCTCGCGACTGCGCGTGCCGGTCGTCTCGTACGGCAGGCCGGCCGTACCGGTGGACATCCCGTTCGTCGACAACGACAACGTGGGCGGCGCCGAGTCGGCGGTGCGCTACCTGCTGGAGACGGGCAGGCGGCGCATCGCGACCATCGCCGGCCCCCTGGACATGATCGCCGGGCAGGACCGCCTGACCGGCTACCGCAACGTGCTGCGCGACTCCGACCGACGCTCGATCGTGGCGGTGGGCGACTTCACCCGCGAGTCGGGCGCGACGGCGATGCGGCAGTTGCTGCACGACGATCCGGCGCTGGACGCGGTGTTCGTGGCCAACGACCTGATGGCGGTCGGCGCGCTGCAGTCGCTGCGGCAGGCGGGCCGGCGGGTGCCCGATGACGTGGCGGTGGTGGGGTTCGACGACATCGAGGCGGCCAAGTACACCGAGCCGCCCCTGACCACGGTGAAGCATCCGGTCTTCGACCAGGCGGCGGCGATGGTGCGGCTGCTGCTGGCGCTGTTCGAGCACGGTCCGGCCGATCCGGTCATCCTGCCGACCGAGCTGATCATCCGCGAGTCGGCCTAGAACTTAGACGCGGAAGACGCGCATCTGCAGGGCGAGCGTGCGGTAGTAGCCGACCAGCGTGGTCAGCTCGAACAGCACCGGCTCTGCCAGCAGCGTGTACTCCTCCTCGTCCAGGTCGCCCCGGGTGACCAGGGCGCGGGCGATCCGGTGGACGGCCACCTCCTCCTCGTCGTCGAGTGGCGGCTCCTCACCGGCGCGCAGCGACGCCAGCTGCCCTTCGGTGAAGCCGAGGTCGCGAGCCAGGGTTTCGTGCGCCTGGCGTTCGAAGGCGCTGTCGCAGTGGTTGGCGACGACCAGCGTGGCCAGTTCGCGGCAGCGGCCGGTGAGGCGGGAGCCGTAGCGGATGGCGGCGCCGAGCTCCTGCAGCGCGTCGCCGACCGGCGGGCTGAGCAGCATGGCGTTGAACGGGCCGATGAGGGCGCCGTCCGCGTCGGTCACGGAGGCTCCGCGCGGTCCAGAGGTGATCTTGTCGTAGACCGCGCGGGCGTCCGGGTCCAGCCGGTCGGGGCGCGAAGGGGTGAGTCTGGTCACGCGTCCCGATGCTAGATCAGCCAGGCGGTGGTGTCCTGGGGGATGTGGTCGCCGGTCAGCGGGCCGCTGGCCAGCAGGATCTCGCCGGGTGGGAGGGGTACCGGGTCGGGGCCGAGGTTGGTCACGCAGGTCAGGCCGGAGTCGCGGGTGAAGGCCAGGACGTGCGCGCCCATGGGCAGCCAGGTCAGGGTGCCGTCGCCGAGCAGTTCGTGGCGCAGGCGCAGGGCGGCCCGGTAGAGGGACAGCATCGAGCCCGGGTCGCCGGTCTGGGCCTTCGCGGTCAGCGACGCCCAGTCCGCCGGCTGCGGCAGCCAGGTCGGGTGGCCGCCGAAGCCGAACGGGGCCGACTCGCCCGACCACGGCAGCGGGACGCGGCAGCCGTCGCGGCCCCGGTTGGCGCCGCCGGAGCGGGCGTACATGGGGTCCTGGCGGGCGGCGTCCGGCAGGTCCTCGACCTCCGGGAGGCCCAGTTCCTCGCCCTGGTAGACGTAGACGCAGCCGGGCAGGGCCATGGCCAGCAGCGCCGCCGCCCGTGCGCGGCGCGTGCCCAGCTCCGGGTCCGAAGGGGTGCCGTGCAGGGCGCCGCCGTGGGCGAAGGTGGTGTCGGCTCTGCCGTACCTGGTGACGGGGCGGGTGACGTCGTGGTTGGACAGCACCCACGTCGGCGGCGCGCCGATGGGGGTGTGCGTGGCGAGGGTCAGCTCGATGACGCGGCGCAGCTCCGCCGGCTCCCACGGGCAGGACAGGAAGTCGAAGTTGAAGGCCGTGTGCAGCTCGTCCGGACGCAGGTAGCGGGCGAAGCGCTCCTGATCGGGCAGCCACACCTCGCCGATGAGGATGCGGTCGCCGTACTCGTCGGCGATCTCCCGCCAGCGCCGGTAGACGTCGTGGACGGGGTCGAGGTCCTGCCAGCGCTCGGCGTCCTTGAACAGCAGGGCGGCCGAGTCGACACGGAAGCCGTCCACGCCGCGCTCGAACCAGAAGCGCAGCACGTTCTCGAAGTCGGCGTGCACCTCGGGCGAGTCCCAGTTGAAATCCGGCTGTTCCGGTGCGAACAGATGCAGGTACCACTGCCCGTCGGCCACCTGCGTCCACGCCGGGCCGCCGAAGATCGACTGCCAGTCGTTCGGCTCGTCGCGGAACCAGAACCGCTCGCGCGTCTCCGGCGCGCTCAGCGCCTCCTTGAACCAGGCGCTCTCGGTGGAGCTGTGGTTGGGCACCACGTCGATGATGACCTTGATGCCCAGCTCGTGGGCGTCGGCGATGAACTTCTCCGCCTCCTCCAGCGTGCCGAAGACCGGCTCGATCCCGCGGTAGTCGGCCACGTCGTAGCCGCCGTCGGCCATCGGCGACGGGTACCAGGGGTTGAGCCAGATCGCGTCCACGCCGAGGTCCTTCAGATACGGCAGCCGCCCCCGCAACCCGGCGAGGTCGCCCACGCCGTCCCCGTTGCCGTCGGCGAAACTACGCAGGTAGACCTGGTAGATCGCGGCCCCCCGCCACCACGCTTGCGACATGTGGTTACCCCTTGATGCTTCCGGCGGTGAGGCCCGCCATGATGTGCCGCTGGAAAAGGAAGAACACGATGACGGTCGGGATGCCGGCGATCACCAGGCCGCCCATGATCGCGTTCTGGGTCACCTGGCCGGCCGTCTGGGACAGGCCCACGGAGACCGTCATCTTGTCGCTGTCGGACAGGACGAGGAACGGGTAGACGAAGTCCCTGAAGACGTTGACCACGGTGAAGATGGAGACGACGCCGAGGATGGGCCGCGAGACGGGCAGCACCACCGACCAGAGCACGCGCGCCGCGCCGGCCCCGTCGATCTCGGCGGCCTCCAGCAGCTCGCGCGGGATCGAGTCGAAGAACCGCTTGAGCAGGAAGATGTTGAACCCGTTGACCGCCGCGGGGAACCAGATGGCCCACGGCGTGTTGAGCAGGCCCAGGTCGACGACGGTGACGTACAGCGGGATGAGCACCACCATCGGCGGGATCATCAGCGTGGCCAGCATCGCGCCGAGGATGAAGCCGCCGAACATCGGCCGCAACTTCGACAGCGCGAACGCGGCGGTGACGTCGATGACCATGGTGAAGGCCCAGGCGCCGAGCGCGTAGACGCCGGTGTTGCGCAGGAGTGTGCCGATGTCGAACAGCTCCCACGCCTCCATGAAGGCGTCCAGGCTCGGGTTGGCCGGGAAGAACGTGGGCGGCATCTGGGCGATCTCCTCGCCCGTCTTCATCGCCCCGGTGATCATCCAGTAGAGCGGGAAGACGAAGGCGAGGGTGAAGGTGACCAGCACGGTCACCAGCACGAGCCAGTAGACGCGCCTGCCCCAGCGGGAGCCGAGCTGCAACGGAGAGATGATCGTCCGGGTCATGGGCGGTCCTGGCGGTTCAGCCGCAGCTGCACGGCGGCGAAGGCCAGCAGCACGAGCATGAGCATGAGGCCCAGCGCGCCGCCCGCGCCGTAGTTGCCGCCGTAGACGAAGGCGTACTGGTACATGAGGTAGGCGACGGTGAGCGTGGCGTTCTCCGGTCCGCCGAGCGTGAGCATGAACGGCTCGATGAACACCTGCATCGTGGCGACGATCTGCAGCATCAGCATGAGCAGCAGGATCAGCTTGGTCTGCGGGATCGTGACGTGGCGGATGCGCCGCCAGACTCCGGCGCCGTCGAGCTCGGCCGCCTCGTACAGCTCGCCGGGGATGTTCTGCAGCGCGGCCAGGTAGATGAGCGTGCCGCTGCCCAGGTTCATCCAGGTCGAGACGATCACCAGCGAGATCAGCGCGGTGCTGGTGGAGTCGAGCCAGGCCAGCGGAGGGATGCCCACCACGTCCAGGATCTGGTTGAACAGGCCCGGCCCCGGGTCGAAGAACCACCGGAACATCAGCACCGACACGATCGGCGGCAGCATGACCGGCAGATAGACCACGAAGCGCAGGTACGCCCGCGCGTGCCGCAGTTCGTTGAGCACGATCGCGATCGCGAACGGCACCACGTACCCGCACAGCAGCGCCAGGACGGTGAACTCCAGCGTGTTGAGCCACGCCTCGCCGAAGGCCGGGTCGTCGGCCACGGTGCGGAAGTTGTCCAGCCCGACCCAGGTCGGCGCGTCGATCAGGTTGGTCTGCTGGAAGCTCAGGATGAACGTGCGCACCATCGGGTACCACGCGAACACCGCGAAGCACGCCAGCGCCGCGCACAGGAACCCGTAGGCGGTCAGGTTGCGCCGGATCGAACGGCCGAGCCGCGACGGCACGCGTGCCCGCCGCCGCGCCCCGGCATCCGCGATCAGCATCAGCTCTTGGCCAGGACGGCGTTGGCCTTGCTCTCCGCGTCGGTGAGCAGCTTGTCCAGGTCGGCGTCCTTACGGCTGAGCACGGCCGACATGGCCACGTCCAGGATGGCGTAGAGCTCCTGCGCCTTCGGCGGCTCCAGCTTCGGCGGCACCGCTGCCGAACCCTCGACGAAGGGCGAGAAGTTCTCCACCGGCAGCGTGGCGTGCTGCTTCTGCAGGTCGGCGATCTTCTTGCCGGACGGCGAGTCGCCGAACAGCGAGTTGTTGGGCAGGCCGACCGGGTTGCCGATCGTCTTCGCCCGCTCGTAGTCGAAGGCGCCCTGGCCCGGCGTGGTCCAGTAGAAGTCGATCCATCGCAGTCCGGCCTTCGCCTCCTCCGGCGTGGCCTTCGGGTTGATCATGAAGCCTTCACCGCCACTCAGCGAGGCCTTGGCCTCGGGGAACGGGGCGATGCCGTAGTCGGCGATCTGCCCGCCGAACTTGTTGACCAGGTCGGGCACGACGTCGGGGGCGCCGAGCATCATGCCGGTCTTGCCGCTGCCCATGGCCTGCATCAGCGACTCCCAGCCGACCAGCAGCTTGGTGCCCATGCTGTTGTCGCTCCAGCGCAGGTCCTTGAGGAACTGCAGGACGGCCTTGCCCTCCGGGCTGTTGAAGGCCGCCTGCTTGCCGTCGGGCGTCACCATTTCGCCGCCGCGGCCGTAGATGGCCTGGTTGAAGTGCCAGCCGCCGGTGTTGCCGCCGCTGTACTCGCCGTAGCCGACGTAACCGGCGCCGATCCCGGCGATCTTCTTGGCCGCCTCGCGGACCTCGGCCCAGGTCTTGGGCGGGCTGTTCGGGTCGAGTCCCGCCTGGGTGAACAGTTTGCGGTTGTAGACGAGGCCGACGCTGTAGGTGCTGGTCGGGATGCCGTAGACCTTCCCGCCCGCGCTGTAGGGGGTCATGGTGGCGGGCGAGAAGTCGGCGAAGTTCTTGATCTCACCGGTGAGGCCGGAAATGTCGAGCGCCTGGCCCTTGGCGATCACGTCCTGGGTGTTGGTCACCGGCACCCGGAAGACGGTCTCCACCTGGCCGCCGGCCAGCTTGGGGCCGAACGTCTTGGGGTCGAAGCACGGCTGCTGGTCCGTGCTCACGACCGTCACGTCCGGGTGCGCCTTCTGGAAGGCGGCGACGTCGTCGTCCCAGACCTTGCGGTTGCGCGGGTCGCTCTTGGCCGGCTGGCACGCCACCTTGATCGTCACCTTGCCGCCCTCGGTCTTCGAGGCGGGTGTGGACGTGCCACATGCCGTTGGTCCCGCAAGCCCCGCGATGAGGAGCAGTGCCAGGGCTCTGCGATTGCTCTGCATGGATCTGACCCTTCTGGTGCGATCCCTGTGGTGTGGCCCACACGATAGGTTCGCGAACAGAAGGCTGCAATAATTCGACAGATATACGCAAGATAACGATTAGGCGCGGGCGGTCGACGACCTCACCACCAGCTCGGGCTCGAACAGCAATTCGTCGGCGGGCACGGCCGCCTTGCCGATCTGCGCGACCAGCAGGTCGACCGCCGCCCTGCCCATCGCGTCGATCGGCTGGCGAACCGTGGTGAGGGGCGGATCGGTGCAGTTCATGAGCGCGGAGTCGTCGTAGCCGATGACCGAGACGTGCTCGGGCACCGACAGCCCGGCCCGCCTGGCCGCGCGCACCGCCCCCAGCGCCAGCAGGTCGCTGGCGCACACGATGCCGGTCACCTCGCGCCTGACCAGCCTGGCGGCGGCCGCGTGCCCGCCCTCCAGCGAGAACATCGTCTGCTCGACCAGCTCGGGATCGCCCCCGCTCGACAGGAACACGGCCAGCTTGCGCCGCGAGGGCATGTGGTCGGCGGGGCCGAGCACCATGCCGATGCGCTCGTGGCCCAGCGCGCGCAGGTGGGCCAGCGACATCTCGGCGGCCACCGTGTCGTCGCAGGAGACCTGCGGAAACCCCAGGTGCTCGACGGCGGCGTTGACCAGCACGGTGGGCAGCTTGCGCTCCAGGATCAGCTCGTAGTGGCCGTGCGCGGCGTCGGCCTGCGCATACAGGCCACCGGCGAAGACCACGCCGCTGACCTGCTGTTGCAGCAGCAGATCGACGTACTCGGCCTCGGTCACCCCGCCGACCGTCCTGGTGCACAGCACCGGCGTGAACCCCTGCTGCGCCAGCGCCCCGCCGACGACCTCGGCGAAGGCGGGGAAGATCGGGTTCTGCAGCTCGGGCAGGACCAGGCCGACGAGCCTGGCCCGGTCGCCGCGCAACTGGCTCGGCCGCTCGTAGCCGAGGACGTCGAGCGCGGTCAGCACCGCCTCCCGCGTGGCGTCCGACACCCCGGGCTTGCCGTTGAGCACGCGACTGACCGTCGCCTCGCTCACTCCGACCTTCTTGGCCACCTCTGCCAGTCGTCGTGTCATGCGCAAATCATACGACTATTCACGCAAGAATTTACACTGGCTTGCGCTCACTTACGTAGAGGTCGTCCTAGCGGCGGCGGCGCAGCACCAGGAGGTCGGCCGCGGCCACCACGGCCACGAACCCGGCGATCGCCGCCTCCCAGCGCCAGACCTCCTCGCCGGTGCTCATCGCGCGCAACAGGCAGAAGATCGCCAGCGCCGTGCCCACGACCAGCGCGATCACCGACAGGATCCGGCGGGCGCGCACCGGGCTGCGCGCGCTCAGCGGCTCCGTGCCCTCGCGGTTGCGCAACCACATGATCGGCCCCCTCTCAGGCCAGGCACCTCAGTGCCTCGGCGATCCGCGGATCGGTCCGCTCGTCGGGACGGCCCACGGTCGCGTTGACGAACTCCGGGTAGGACAGGGTGGCCTCGTGGCCGTCGGCGTTCACCCAGATGTGGTCGGCCGGCTGCTCGACCTGGATCTTCGCGTCGTGCTCCCCCAGGGCGAAGCGGCCCACCGCGACCCGCCAGAGCGTCCTGCCCTCGACCTCCTCCTCCGTGACGGGCGCGCCGACGTCGTCGGCGTGGGTGGCGTACTCGGAGTCGTAGTGGAAGGCCTGGTCGCCGACGGGGTAGGGGCCGGCGAGCGTGTCGAGCGTCGCGTCCCGGCCGAGGGCGCGCATGCGGGCGCGGGTCTCGCCGTTCTTCTCCCGCCACTCGGCCAGGACCTCCGACAGGGGTACGGCGCGGCGCCGCCGTACACACCACTCGTTGAAGTCGTTGAAGCCGGTGACGCCCTCGCCTGCCAGGCGGGCCATGAGCTGCTGCACGGTGCCGTCGAGGGCGGCGTGGTTGTACAGCTCCTCCCCGGCGAGATGACCGAGCACGTCGCGCACCGACCATCCGGCGCAGCGCGAGGGCCGGTCCCACCCGGCGGCGTCGAGGCCGGAGAAGAACGCGTCCAGGCGCGCCGCCTCGGCGTCGAAGATGTCGAACGGGTCGAAGTCTTTCAGCAGCTCCATACCCTCTTAGCTACCTCGCTGAGGCCGTCGTGAACATGCGAGAGCCCGGCCCCTGCGGGACCGGGCTCTCAGATGGCGCCTAGTGCTCAGTGGTGCCAGCGAACGACACGCACGTAGTCACGACGGCTCTCGGAGCCGTTGAGCTCGTCGCTGCCGTTGAAGACCGCCTTGAACGTGCCGGACTTCCAGGCACGCGACTTGGCGTAGAACTTGCCGCCCCACCCGGTCTTGCCGGAGGCGACCCACTTCCAGGTGCTGTAGCCGTTGGCGCGGTAGTAGATGTTCACCTTCTCGCCGCGAGCACCCTCCCAGCCGTCGTCGTCGGCCTGGAGGCGACCGGTGTAGTGGATGTACTTGCCCTTGCGGACCTTGGACGGGTCGGCGCTGAAGCGCGTGATCCGGCTGTCGGCCTTGCCCGCGTCTTCGACGTCGACGGAGAAGTACGCCTTGTCCTCGGCGACCTTCTTGCCGTCCTTCCACGCCTCCGCGATGGCGCTCCACTTGCCTTCAGGGTCGTTGCTGTCGAACGACACGGCGAAGCGCCAGCTGTGCTGGGTGACGGTCTTCTCGCTGAGAGTGCGGAAGCTGTCGCCCTCGGGCTGGACCTTCACCGTGACCTTGTCAACGTCAGATGAAGCGTTGACCCTGATGAACGCGTCCTCCTCGCCGCCCTTGGGGACGACGACCGGGTTCGGCGAAATGCTCTGGATGTCTACGGATGACGTCTTCTGCTGAGCGGAAGCGGCGCCACCGGTCAGCAGCATCGCGCCGCCGACCATGGCGGAGATGGCGCCTACTGCGATCTTCTTCATGAGGGTGCTAATCCTCTCCCCGTTCTCTGGAGCCGGCTCGGGATAGCCAGCTCCTCTACTACTTTGAGGCACCGGGAGTGGAAAAGGTTGTCTAAAGTTACGAGAAATATTTGATCACGGTCCCGACCAGGGGTAAAGCGCAGAAATCCGTTATGTGCGGCTACAGTCAGGCTCCATGACCGATGTCTACACCCTGGGCGCCGTCATGGGTGTCGTCTCCAGCGGCCGGGTCCGCCACGACAACGAGGCCAGGCTCGACGTGTGCGGCCCGGAGTTCTCCCTGGCCATAGGCCTGTCGCGGCTCGGGCACCGGGTGGCCTTCCTCGGCAAGGTGGGCGCCGACGAACTCGGCGCGCGGGCCCTTTCCGTACTGCGCGGGGAGGGCGTGGACATCGCCGACACGCGCGTCGACGACAGCGCCACAACGGGGCTGCTGCTGAAGGAGTCGCGGGTCGGATACCCCGGCCTGACGTCCTACTACCACGGGGGTTCCGCGGGCACCCGCCTGTCACCGGGCAACGTCCCGATCGACAGGATCGGGGCCGCGCGCCTGCTCCACATCACCGGGACCACCGCGGCGCTCGGCCGCGACTGCCTGGAGGCGGTGCGCATCGCGGTCACCGCCGCGCGCAACGCCGACGCCCTGATCTCCTTCGCCGTCACCTACCGGCCCTCGCTGTGGCCGTCGGTACGCGAGGCGGAGGAGGTCCTGAGCGAGCTGGCCCGCGCCTCCCACCTGCTGTTCGTCGACCAGGACGAGCTCGACCTGGTCAAGCCCGCGCTCACGCCCGAGCGCGAGGTGGTGGTCAGCCGGGGTACGAAGGGTTTCAGCGTGCGCGCCGACCGGATGCGCTACGACGTGCCGCGCACGCAGGTGCCGGTCGTGGACGTGGCCGGGTCGGAGGAGGCGTTCGCGGCCGGTTACATCTCGGCCGCCCTGGACGGGCTCACCCCGCCCGAGCGCCTGGCGCGCGGCAGCATGCTGAGCGCGGCGGCCACGACCGGCGCCAGCGAGTGGCAGACGCTACCGGCCCGCGCCGACCTGCCGCGGTTCGGCGCGGGTACGGCCCAGGCGGGCGCGGGCTGAACGGCCACCCTTACTCGCTTCCGTAACGCTGCCTGAAGCGCTCGACCCTGCCCGCGGTGTCCAGGACCCGGCCGCGGCCGGTGTAGTAGGGGTGGCTGGCGGAGGAGACGTCCACGTCCACCACCGGGTAGACGCGGCCGTCCGTCCACTCGATCGTCTGGGCGCTCGACCTGGTCGATCGGGTGAGGAAGGCGTAATCCGCACTCTTGTCGCGGAAGACGACCGGGCGGTACTCGGGGTGCAGGTTCTTCTTCATGGCCGCCTCAACCAAGTGGGAATGGTTTTCATTCCCTGGCTTCGGGGTCGAATCCGAGTACGGTCCTGCCGCCGTCCACCGGGACCGTGGCGCCGTTGACGAACGACGACTCCTCCGACAGCAGGAACGCCACGACGGCGGCGATCTCATCCGCCCTGGCCACCCGGCCCACCGGGTGGAGGCGGGCCATCTCGCGCTCGATCTCCGGGGTGGCCATCTCCTCGTAGCGGCCCGTGGCGACCGAGCCCGGGGCCACGGCGTTGACCCGGATGCCGTGCCTGCCGTACTCGACGGCCAGGGATCTGGTCAGGCCCTCGACGGCGGCTTTGGCTGTGGCATAGGGGAGGGCGCCGGGCACCGCCCTGGTGGCCTGGTGGGAGGTGAGGTTGACGATGGCGCCCGCCGTACCGGATCGGAGAAAGGTCTGGACGGCGACGGCGCAGCCGACGACGGCGAGGTCGAGGTTGGCGGCGATCAGGCGGCGCACGCGCTCGACGGGCACGTCGTGGAGGGAGGCGTCGCCGAAGACGGCCGCGTTGTTGACCCAGCCGGTCAGCGGGGCCGCCCGGCGGGCCGCCTCGCGCGCCACCTGCTCGTCGGCGGCGTCGCCGAGCACCGGAATCACGCGGTCGTCGTGGCCTTCGGGGGGTTCCCTGTCGATGACGACGACGGTGCCGGGCAGGCGTTCGACGATGGCGCGCCCGATTCCCTTGCTGCCTCCTGTGACGACATAGCCCATAGGTGATGCATATCACCACATAGCGTGATTGCCCGGGGGAAGGGTCTTGGGTGTGATCGTGGAGGATCGGCGTGGGTCTCCTCCGCAGGGGATGCGGATGGTCGCCGCTCTGGCGATCACGCAGACCGCTGGCTTCGGCGTGCTTTATTACGCTTTTTCGGTTTTTATCATGCCGATGTCGCGGGAGCTACGGGCGGGCGTGCCGCAGCTCACCGGGGCACTCACCCTGTCCATCCTGCTGTCCGGGCTGGTGGCGCCGTTGATCGGCGGCTGGCTCGACCGGCGCGGCGGGCGCGGGCTGATGACGCTCGGCTCCGCCCTGGGCGCGGGCGCGCTGCTCGCCTGGTCACAGGTGCAGAACCTCGTTCAGCTCTATCTCGTCTGCGCGGTGCTCGGGGTCGCGTCGGCGATGGTGCTGTACGAGGCGGCCTTCGCGGTGATCGTCGCCTGGTTCGACGCGGCGCGGCGGCCGCGGGCGCTGCTGGCCGTCACGATCGTCGCGGGGTTCGCGTCCAGCATCTTCCTGCCGGTCACGGGCCTGCTCGTCGAGCGGTACGGCTGGCGCGCCGCCCTGGTCGTCCTGGCCGTGGCGTACGGGCTGCTGGCCGTACCCCTGCATTGGCTGACCGTGCGGAGGCGCGCGGCCGAACGCCCGCCGCCCTCGCGCGCGGCGGTCGGCGCGGCCCTGCGCGAACGGCCGTTCTGGCTGCTGGCGCTCGCCTTCCTGGCGCAGACCGGCGCGGTGTCGGTCATGGGCATCCTGCTGGTCACGTACCTGATCGCGCTCGGCCACTCCCCCGTCTTCGCCGCCGCCGTCGCGGGCCTGCTCGGAGTGCTCTCGGTGACCGGCCGCGTGGTCACGACCGGCCTGCAGAGCCGCTTCCGGGTCGCGCCTGTGGCCGCCGCCGTCTTCGCGCTGCAGGGCGGCGCGGCGCTGCTGCTGCCGATCGCCGGCCGCGGCGTGGCCGGGGCGATCGGCGCGGTGGTCCTGTTCGGGCTGGGCTTCGGCGTCGCCACCATCGCCCGCCCCGCGCTCTTGGCCGAGAGGTACGGCACCGCCGCCTACGCCTCCATCAGCGGCGCCCTGGCCCTGCCGATCACCGTGGCCAAGGCGGTGGCGCCCCCGATCGCGGCGATGATGGGCTTCCCCGTGGCCATGATCGCGGTCGCCGCCTGTTGTCTCACCGGGACTGTCGGCCTGATCGCCTACGATCGCCTTGTCTCACGGGGCCTGTCGGCCTGATCGCCGTGGGCGAACGCCCTGACCCTTCCTCCCTCGCCACGTAAGGTAGCCGCATGGATACGCCCCTGGAGGTCCTGCACCGCGTCTTCGGCTACGACTCCTTCCGGCCCGGCCAGCAGGAGATCATCGAGCACGTGGTCGCCGGCGGCGACGCGCTCGTCCTGATGCCGACCGGCGGCGGCAAATCGCTGTGCTACCAGATCCCCGCCCTGGTCCGCCAGGGCGTGGGGGTGGTGATCTCCCCGCTGATCGCGCTGATGCAGGACCAGGTCGACGCGCTGACCGCGCTGGGCGTCCGCGCCGGCTTCCTCAACTCCACCCAGGACTTCGACGAACGCCAGCGGGTGGAGAACGCCTTCGTGGCCGGCGAGCTCGACCTCCTCTACCTGGCTCCCGAGCGCCTGCGCGTCGACTCGACGCTGCGCCTGCTGGAGAAGGGCGAGGTCGCCCTGTTCGCGATCGACGAGGCCCACTGCGTCTCCCAATGGGGCCACGACTTCCGCCCCGACTACCTCATGCTCTCCGGCCTCCACGAACGCTGGCCCGACATCCCCCGCATCGCCCTCACCGCGACCGCCACCCCGGAGACCCACGCCGAGATCTCGGCCCGCCTCGGCCTGGAGCAGGCCCGGCACTTCGTGGCCAGCTTCGACCGGCCCAACATCCAGTACCGCATCACCGCCAAGAGCGAGCCGAAGCGGCAGCTCCTCGACTTCATCCGCACCGAGCACCCCGACGAGGCCGGCATCGTCTACTGCCTGTCGCGCTCCTCGGCGGAGAAGATCGCCGAGCACCTCTCCGACCACGGCATCGCCGCCATCCCCTACCACGCGGGCCTCGACACCCGCACCCGCGCCCTGCACCAGTCCCGCTTCCTGCGCGAGGAAGGACTGACCGTGGTGGCCACGATCGCGTTCGGCATGGGCATCGACAAACCCGACGTCCGCTTCGTCGCCCACCTGGACCTCCCGAAATCCCTGGAGGGCTACTACCAGGAGACCGGCAGGGCCGGCCGCGACGGCCAGCCCGCGACCGCGTGGATGGCCTACGGTCTGCAGGACGTCGTCCAGCACCGCCGCCTGGCGCTGGAGGGCGACGAGGCCCACCGCCGCCGCCAGGCGCTCCACCTGGACGCCATGCTCGCCCTCTGCGAGACCGTGACCTGCCGCCGCGTCATGCTCCTCGACTACTTCGGCGAAAAAGGCACCGCTCCCTGCGGCAACTGCGACACCTGCCAGACCCCGCCGGAAACCTGGGACGCCACCGTGCCCGCCCAGAAGGTCCTGTCCACGGTGCTGCGGCTGGCCAGGGAACGCGGGCAGAAGTTCGGCGTGGGGCAGGCGGTGGACATCCTGCTGGGCAAGAAGACGGCGAAGGTCGAGCAGTTCGGCCACGACACGCTCACCGTCTTCGGCATCGGCACCGAGCTGACCGGGCCGGAGTGGCACGGAGTCGTCCGCCAGCTCCTCGCCCAGGGCATCCTGGCCGTCGAACCCGCCTACGGAGCCCTGGTGCTGACCGACGAGAGCACGGGGGTGCTGCGCGGCCAGCAGAAGGTCAACCTCCGCCGCGACCTCAAGCCGCGCACCCCGTCGCGCTCGGGCGGCGGCTCGTCGAAGTCCCGCGAGGTGGTGGACCTCACGCCGGAGGCGGCTCCCCGGTTCGAACGCCTGCGTGCGTGGCGTGCCGCCACGGCGAAGGAGACGGGGGTTCCGGCGTACGTCATCTTCCACGACGCGACACTCCGCGAGATCGCCACCCGCAACCCGACGACACTGCCGGAGCTGGGGACCGTCAGCGGGGTGGGCGAAAACAAACTCGCCAAGTTCGGCCCCCAGGTCCTCGAAACCCTCCACTCCTAAGGGCGTGGTCCTCGCGAAGGGGCGCTGCGCGCCATGAGGTTCGGGCAGTGACAGCGGGGGCGAGCACCCGCACCCCTCTGCGTGGTCCTCGCGAAGGGGCGCTGCGCGCCGAGGACTCGGGCAGTGACAGCTGGGACAAGCCCCCGCACCCCCGGCGAGAGGCCTCCGGCCCCTCGCGCTCCCCGGGTCGTGAGCCGGTCAGCCGGGTCCATACCCACCCGGCTGAGTTCCTGTTGGCGGGAGCCTGGGTTGCGACCGAGACGGTCTCGGCGTGAGAAGGAGCGGCTCGGCGAGTGGCTCTGAGGTTGCCCCAGGCTCGAAAACGGAGTGTTCCGGGCTGTGTGGTGGGGGCGGCTGGTTAGGGGTGGGGTGGGGTTTGGGTGGTCAGGGTGTGGATTCGGGTGGCGGCTTGGTCGGCTATTTCGTGGCCGGGTGGGCGGGTTACCAGGTCGCTCAGGGCGAACATGTCCAGGACCCAGCCCAGATACTCCCAATCGTGCGGGTGGTGGCCGCCGAAGGCTTCGCGGAAGGCGTCCACGAAGTCCTCGGGGTAGTCGGCTCCGAAGCGGGTCATGTTGGCGGCGTCGCCGTACGGGCAGCCTGAGTAGGCGAACTCCCAGTCCAGGATGGCGGCCACCTGCCAGGTGCCGTCTCGTCGGGTGACCAGGATGTTCTTCGGGTTGATGTCGGCGTGGACGAGGAAGGGCTGGGTGTCGATCTCGCTCAGGGCCGGGGCGTGGGTGGTGCAGAGGGACAGCCAGGCTTCTCGGGTGGCGGGGTCCAGGCGGTGGCCCGCTGCGGCCATGCAGGTGGCGGCCATCTCCGGGAGTTGGGATGACCATGGGGGTTGTGGGGGGATGGACAGGGCCGCGTCGGCGAAGAAGCCTGGGCGGTCGAAGGTGACGGTGGCGATTCTCGCTACCACTTGGCCTACCTCTTGGCCCAGTTCCTTCATGCCCGGTTCGGTGAAGGCCTCGGTCAGGGGGATGCCGGGGACGTATTCCAGGATCATGGCTTCTGGCAGCAGGTGGAGGACCTCTGGGACGGGGACGTGGTCGCGGGCCACCGCCATCACCGCCGC
The DNA here is from genome assembly GCF_044457485.1 of Nonomuraea sp. NPDC050540. Lineage (NCBI taxonomy): Bacteria > Bacillati > Actinomycetota > Actinomycetes > Streptosporangiales > Streptosporangiaceae > Nonomuraea > Nonomuraea sp. NPDC050540. The sequence continues at coordinate 192,624 of NZ_JBITHA010000010.1, read as the reverse complement.
TTCGATCGCCGGGTCGGGGCCGCCCAGCCGTACCACCACCTGACCGTCGGGGAGCTCCAGGAGGCACGTCTCGTGTGAGAAGCCGCCTGCCAGCGTTGACACCGATGTCACCGGGCTGCCGATGGTCTCGGAGATGAGGCGGAGGTCTTCTGGGCGCATCGGGCCAGTATTCAGGTTCCGCGATCCGGGCGGGCTTGAGCCTTATGACCTCATGGTCGTGCGGCTTGAGGCTTCGTGACCTCACGGTCGTGCGGGTTGAGGCTTCGTGACCTCACGGTCGTGCGGGTTGAGGCCTTTGACGTCACGGCCGTACGGGGGTCAGCGGCGGGAGGTGAGTTTGACGGTCGGGCGGGTCCGGTTGCCTCGGGTTTCGAAGGTCAGGGAGGTTCTGCCCGTGACCACCGAGATGTCGTCGCTGCCGCCGTTTCTGGCGAGGACGCGGACGTTGACCGGTGTACCGCGGCCGGGCTCCACGCGGAAGAGCTGCGATCTGCCCCGGCCGATGTCGCGGCAACCGCCGCCCAGGTTGTCGGTCACGCAGACCGTGGCGGTGAAGGACGCCTTGTTGGTGACCTTGACCGTGACCTTCTGGAGGGCGGCGGCGTTCGCGGCGGGGGCCATGCCGATGGCCGCGGCGGCACCGGCGATGACGGTGGCGAAGGCGAGCTTTCTTGCGAACATGTCGTACTCCTGTTCGTCATTTCCGTCTGTGACGAAGAGCAGTACGGGCTCGCCTCCCCACCCGGTTCAACGGGACGCCGGGTTCAGCTGTAGGTGTCGGCGAGGAAGGTCTTCCAGGTTCGCTCGGTCTCCTTGGCGTCGTCGGCGCCGAACAGGTGGACGGCCATGTCCACGCCGCCGCCCATGCCCTCGCCCAGGCCGTGGAAGCGGTAGAAGGCGTCGGCGGTCCGTACGCCGAACATGAAGCCCTTGTCCCCCGAGATGACCACGTAGTCCACGACGCCTTCGGCTCCGTCGGGCGCCAGCCGTACCCGGTCGCCTTCCTCGGGGGCGGCGGGAAGGTCGAGTGCGGCGCTGAACCTGGGCCAGAGGTCCTTCTGGCCCTTGGGGCCCTCGGCCAGCGCGTAGACGGCGGTGCGGCCGGGGAAGTGGAGGAGGTACTGGGCGAGGGTGTGGAAGTACTGGTCCCAGCCGGTGTTGAGGCTGGAGAAGAACTCCTCGCCCCAGCCTTCGCCGGCGTGGCCGGAGTGGGTGAAGCGCAGGACCGTGGTGTCGCCGTCGCGGCCTTCGATCAGGTATTCGTAGGCCTGGAAGGTGCCGTCCTCGCCCTCGGCGCTCTTCACGGCCAGGCGGTGGGGCGGGTCCCAGCCGGTGATCGTGGATTCTTCGGTGACGCCGGGCACGTCGAGGCGCATGACGCCGCCCACTCCCGGTTCGATGGCGAAGGGGAACAGCCACGAGCTCAGCCCGGGTCCGGTGGCTATGGCGTCCCAGACCTGCTCGGGGGTCGCCCGCAGTTCGGTGTCCTTCTGGATGGAGAAGTCCTTACCCATGCCCTTGCTCCTTGACGACGGGGTGGACGGCGATCAGCAGCCGGTGATCGCGTCCTTCTTCGGTGTGATATTTGCTGATGAGGACGGCGACCGAGGTGGCCAGTTCCTCGGCGAACGCCGCACGCTCGGCGGCGGAGGCGAAGCGGACCTCGCCGTCGATCGCGAACGTGGCGAGCCGCTTCTTGGCCTTGGCCGCGCCGGTGATCAGCTCGCCGAGTTCGCGGACGAGCCGGGCGCCGAGCGCGAGGAGCCAGCGGGCCGACAACTGGTCGGGCGCGCGGGCGGGATCGGGTTGTACGGCGCCGAGCGCGCTGGGCGAGATCACGTACGACGCGGCGGAGGCCCGCATGACGCGTTCGGTGAAGTTGCCCTTCTTGCGCTCCTCGACGAGTTCGACGAGGCCGTGCTTCTCGAGTGTCTTGAGGTGGTAGTTGACTTTCTGCCGGGCGAGGCCGACCTTCGCGGCCAGCGTGGTGGCCGATCCGGGTTCGGCGAGAGCGGCCAGCAGCCGGGTGCGCATCGGATCGAGTGACGCCTCGGCCGCGGCCGGATCTTCGATCACCGCGATGTCGTGCATGCCTCCAGGCTGCCCTTGAAAAATAAAACTGTCAAGCCGACCTGCCGAGGAACGCCAACAACCGATCGGAAGAACGCGCAGGTGAGGCGGGCCGTACCGGAGCATGGAAGCGGTGCGGCCGGTCATCGTCGTCCACGAACCCCAGCGCGAGATCGAGCAGTGCGGCGGCCAGCGGCTCCGGCACGGGACGGACGTCACCGCAGGCGGCGGCGACGTCCCAGCCGTGGACGGCCACCTCGATCGCGCCGACCCCCGCCACCACCTCGCGCGCCAGCCACGCGTCCCCGACGGCGACCTGCGAGCAGCGGGACACCTCCGGCCAGGCGGCGAGCAGGCGGCACGCCCTGCGGCGCAGCATCCCGGCCGGATCGCCCTCGCAGCCGGTGGGCCGGAGCGCGACGTGGCCGAGGTCGCCCGCCTCCGCGAGCGCGAGCAGGGAGTCGTTCATGTGGTCGAGCAGCGCGCGCAGATCCCATCGCGCGCAGGGCGTCCGGTTGCCCAGCAGCTCGGGTCTGACCAGGACCAGGCTGCCGAGGGTGTAGCTGACGGCTCGTTCGAGCAGGACGGCGCTCACACAGGGATAGACCCGGCCCCGCCGGGGAAATCATCGCCTCCGGCCGGCCACCCGAACACGGCGAACGGCTCCGCGCGCCCGATCGCGGCCAGCGCGGCGGCCGGGTAGTCCACGGTGTCGGCGGGCAGCCCGGCCAGCGGATGCCAGCCGATGGCGGAGCATTTGTGCGGCTCGGCGTTGTACGGCTCGCCGGCCCACTCCAGGGCGGCGAAGAACAGCCCGACCCGGTCGGGCGAGCGGTGCATCACGTGGACGAACCGCAGCGCGGCGGCCGCGATCACCACGCCGACCTCCTCGCGCGCCTCCCTGATCGCGCCCTCCACGACCGTCTCGCCCGGCTCCAGGTGCCCGCTGGGCAGGTGCCATTGGCCGTCGCGGTAGCCGGTGCCGGCGCGCCGGATCAGCAGCACCTCCTCCGGCGCACGCAGGAGCAGGACGTGCACGTCCACGATGGCGCGGAATCGATCCACGAGGCTAGGGGAGGACCCGGTCCACGAAGGCGGTGACCTCCCGCAGGACCTCGTCCCTGTTGGTCTCGTTGAACACCTCGTGCCGGGCGCCCGGGTAGACGCGCTCGCTGAAGTGGGCGCCCTTGATCGCCTCGACGCCGCCCCGGCTGCCGCTGAGCGGGACGAGCTGGTCGTCCTCGCCGTGGATCCACAACGTGGGCAGGTCGCCGAGCGAGCCGCCACCGGCGATCTGGCCGAGGGTGCGGGCGAAGGCCTGCAACGTGGGGCGTTTGAACGGGCCGTGCCAGACGAGCGGATCCTCGGCGTACGCGGCGCCGACCGCCGGGTCACGCGAGAGCGTGGCGGGGTCGATCGGGATGTCGGGCAGGTCGTCCATGGCGAGCAGGACGCCGATAACGTCCCAGGAGCCGATCACCGGGCCGGACAGCACGAGCCCGGCCAGGTCGGCGCCGTAGCGCTGGGCGTAGCGGGCGGCGATCATGCCGCCCATCGAGTGGCCGACGACCACGACGGGCAGCCACGGGTGGTCGGCCCTGGCGCGTTCTTCCAGCTGGTGTACGTCGGTGACGACCTCTTCGAAGTCGTGGATCAGGACGCGTTCGCCCGACGAACGGCCGTGTCCCATGTGGTCGACGGCATAGCAGGCGGCGCCGTGCCGTACCAGGTGGGCGGCCACGTGTTCGTAGCGGCCGGAGTGCTCGCCGTACCCGTGGACGAGGAGGGCGACGTAGCGCGGCGAGGGGTGGGGCCAGTGGCGGGCGGCGAGGGGCCCGCGCGTGCCGGTGAAGGTGATCTCCTGCGCCTCTGACATGCGACCTCCACCGTAGTTGCGGTGATCGTATTCCTTCCCGGGGACTCAGACCAGGGACTCCTCCACGAACAGCCGCTCCAGATCCAGCAGGTACGCCTCGATGGCCAGCGGCGACAGCAATCCGGTGTCGGCGTAGAGCGAGACCTCCATGCGGTCAGGCTCCCCGGCGACCCGCAGGTGGAAGTCGCAGATGTTGCGGTCCATGGCATCGGTCCAGGCCAGGTCGGTCTTGTCCATGGCCAGCCGGATCTGCCGCGCGTCCAGCTCGGGAGCCTGGTCGCGCCGGCCCGGCCGCCGGTCGTCGAACCGGCCGAACGTCCTGACCCGTCCGGCGAGCGCCTCTTCCATCGTGTAAGGGTTGAACTCCGCCCGGCGATCCGCCCGCGAGACCGCCTGCCGGCCCCGCGCCAGCAGTTCGCCGAAGTCGGGGGTGCCGAGGTCCAGGACGACCAGCCCTTCCTGGGCGATCGTGGACACCACGTCCCGCCGTCCGCGGTCGGAGCGGTTGTCGACGTTGACCCGCATGCCGCAGGTGCGCTGCCCGGTCAGCCGACCCGCCAGGCTCACGGCTCCGGTCAGCAGCGCCGTCGAGGAGGCGACCCGTCGTCGCGCCGCCACCGTCCGCACCGCCGCGGCCAGCGCGGGCGAGGACATGGTCGCCTCCATGTACCGGGGCCGCTTGGGCGTGGCGGTCAGCTCGAACGGGTCGATGCGCGCGTACTGCTCCAGCCACCACGCGACCACCTCGTCGGAGTGCCCGCGCCCGTCGCCCGAGACCTGCCACGCGGCCAGGTCCCGCGGCCGGTCGGCCTGGTGCGGCGGCGGTTCCCCGCGCCCGAGCAGCACGCGGAAGTCGCGCACCACCAGGTCGGCGGCGGGCCCGTCCACGGAGAGGGGGCAGAGCACCAGCACGACCTGGCGCACGTACCCGTCGGCGACCAGGAACGCCGCCCGCAGCGGCCACTCGTTCCAGTAGTCGAACGGCGCCGCCGACAGCCGCTCGGACACCCGGTGCGGCCGCTCCCCCTCCACCACCTCGACCTGCGGCGCCGCGGACTCCGCGAGCGCCTGCCGCGGGGTCGCGCGCGGGCCGGTGAGCCGGGTGCGCAGCGCCTCGTGGCGGATGATCAGCCGGTCGAGGGCGTGGCGCGCCTGCTCCGGCGTGACCGGGTGCTGGAGGGCGAAGAGGCGGGCGAGGTTCAGGTACTGCTCCTGCGGCTCGGCCGCGACGACCGCGCGCCAGACGTCCTGCTGTCCCCAGGTGAGCGGCGCCTCCATCATGAACCGCTACCTAAGCATCGTCTTCCACGTCGATCTCGACGTAGTCGAAGTCGTCGCCGACCGCGCGGCGGAGTTGGCGGTGGACCTTGTTCTGGTCGTCCTGCGGGCTCGGGACGTAGAACGGGCGCCCGTCCCGGCCGAACGTGATCGCCGAGGGCCCCTCCAGGTCGCCCAGATGCCCCTTGACCTGCTCGAAATCCTCGAACGACGAGAAGCCCAGGCCGCTCGCGTACTCCTCGGAGCCGTAGACGATCTGCCTGGCCAGCTCGATCGGGGCTTCCTGGTAGCCGGAGTAGTCGCTGAAGAAGAAGTCGCGGAACTGGCGCATGCCGCGCTCGTCCATGATCTCGGGGCCGTGGGTGACCTTGACCCCCAGGCAGTACACATCGGCCAGATACCCACAGATCGACACCCGGTTGTAGCCGTGGCGGCGCGCGACCAGCACGCTGACCAGGCCGCCGGTGCCGGGCTCGCCCGCCGCCGTGTCCGTCCAGCCGCGGTCGGGGGCGACCGACAGGCCGGTGCTCCAGCCCGTGCTCACCCAGCTGCCGACCAGCTCGGGCGTGGCACCGCCGGCGGTCTCGGCGGCGATCTCCCGCACCAGGGGGGCGACGATGGACGGCTTGACGCCGAGCGCCCTGGCGATCTCCTTGGGCGACTGCCCGGTCGCCCGCAGCTCCCGGACCCGCTCCTTCAGCTCTCCACTCACGACACGCCACACTAGCCCCATAAGGGCGCTCTTCTGTCACGGCCCAGCCGCCCCCACCCCACCCGCCATACTCCGGCCGGCCCCCATCCAGGAAACGGTCGTCCAGCTCACACCACCCCGCCGCGACGACCGCCCCCTTGACCAGCCACCACGGCACCACACCCCAGGGGCCGCCGTGGCGTCTGGTTCACCGGGAGGGGGTTAGGGGTGGGTGAAGTGGAGGGTGAGGGTGGATGGCCGGGCTTGGAGTTCGTAGTGGGGAAGGACGCCTGGACCGCAGGATGCGGAGCCGATGCCGTGGTGGGCCAGGTCCAGGTTGAGGTGGATGCGGTCTCCCGGCACCAGGTCGGGCCGGTGGCGGGCTGCCTCCAGATCTGCTGTGGTCCAGCGGCGGGCCGTCAGGCCGTAGTGACCCCCGATTCGCAGGCCCGCGCCTGTCTCGTCCGTCAATGTGGCCCAGCGGACCTCGGCGCGGTGGCCGTTTTCCTGGGGATACACGTACGGGGTCTGGAGCTCGTCCACGGTCGCCGACCAACGGCCCACTCTGGCGGCCAGGCCGGTGTCCGGGTAGGCCTCGCCGGGGCCGCGGCCGTACCACGTGACCTGGTCGTAGGCGGTGGGGAGTGACATCGCGACGCCCAGGCGTGGGATCGGGTGCCTCCACTCGCCCTCCGGCACCACGTGGACCTCCAGCAGCACGCCGTCGTCCACGCCTGTCCACGTGTACGTGGTGCGCAGGCCCAGGTCGGAGGCGGCCGGGGCGACTCGGGTGACGACCGTCAGGCGGTCCCCGTCCCGGTCGGCCGCGTCCACGCGGTGCGTCAGGCGGTGCAAACCCATGGTGCGCCAGTGCCAGTCGAGGCCGCCGAAGCGCTCGTTGTCGATCGGCGCCCGCCACAGCTCCAGCCTCGGCCCCTCGACCTCGATGCCGAACAAGCGGACCAGCCGCCCGGTGCCCGGCGAGAATTCGGCCCCCGCCAGGCTTCCGCCCGACCTCGGGGAGGAGGGGGCCGGGGTGGTCAGGCGTACCTGACCCCAGGCGATCTCGTGGCCCGCCGGCGCCCACGGCTCGTCGGCGGCCAGCACGGCGCGGACCGTCAGCCAGGTCTCGTCCGAGGTGGCCGGAGACCCGGGCAGCTTGATCACGCCGCCCTCCGCCGGGACTTCCAGGATCGTGGTCACGTCCTCGACGGTCGCCTCGAAGCGCAGGTGGGCGAGGTCGCGGAAGCCGTACCGGTTCTCAATGGAGACCTCGCCCGCGGACGGGAAGGTGATGCGGACGGGTGCGAAGACCACCTTCAGGTCCAGCAGGCCGGGTGAGGGGGTACGGTCGGGGAAGACGAGGCCGTCGATGACGAAGTTGGAGTCGTGGACCGGCTCGCCGTAGTCGCCGCCGTAGGCGTGGCCGAGCTTCTCGTGGCGCAGGCCGTGGTCGATCCACTCCCAGACGAAGCCGCCGGCCAGCCGGGGGTAGGTGTCGTAGAGGTCCTGGTAGTCGAGCAGGCCGCCGGGGCCGTTGCCCATCGCGTGGGCGTACTCGCAGTGCACGAACGGCATGCGCCGCCGCCGGGCGTCGAGGGCGGGGTCTTCGAGGGCGGCTTCCGTGCCCTTGCCTATGGCCTCCACCTCGGCGACCGAGGCGTACATGAGGCTGTAGACGTCGGTGTCCGCGCACGTCGCGTCGCCCTCGTAGTGGAGCGGGCGGGACGGGTCGCGCTCGCGGGCCCACTCGGCCATGAGGCCGAGGTTGCGGCCGGTGCCGGACTCGTTGCCGAGCGACCACATGATGATGGACGGGTGGTTCTTGTCGCGTTCGACCATGCGCCGCATGCGCTCGACGTAGGCGTCGGCCCAGGCGGGGTCGTCGCTGGGGTTGCGCCGCCAGCCGACCTGGCCGAAGCCGTGCGTCTCCAGGTCGCACTCGTCGATCACCCACAGCCCGTACTCGTCGCAGAGGTCGAGGAAGGCGGGGTGGGGCGGGTAGTGGCTGGTCCTGACCGCGTTGACGTTGTGGCGCTTCATGAGGAGCACGTCCTCGCGCATGGTCTCGTACGGCACCGCCCGCCCGTGGTCGGGATGGAACTCGTGCCGGTTGACCCCGCGCAGCTTCAGCGGCACGCCGTTGGCCAGGAGCACGCCGTCCTCGATGGACACGCTCCTGAACCCGATCCGCAGCCGCACGGTCTCGGTGGGGCCGACGTGGACCGCGTCGTACAGGAAGGGGTTCTCGGCGCTCCACGGCGTGACGTCGAGCCGCGCCTCCACGCCGGGTTCGAGGCCGGTCAGGCCGAGCGCCGGGACGCTGAGCAGCCCGTCGCCCTCGAACGAGAGCCGCCCGTCGTGCGTGGCGTGCACGAACAGGTCGGCGGTGGAGCGGGTGAGCGTCACGTCGCGGAAGATGCCGGGCAGCCACCACATGTCCTGGTCTTCCAGGTAGCTGGCGGCCGACCACTGGTGGACGCGGACGGCCAGCACGTTGCGGCCGGGCACCAGCCAGGGCCCCGCGGTGAACTCGGCGGCCAGGCGGCTGCCGGTGGTGAATCCGAGTTCGTGCCCGTTCAGCCAGACCCTGGCGTGGGAGTCGACGCCGTCGAAGCGGAGCACCGCGTCGTCCCAGCCTTCCGGCGCCTCGAAGACGCGCCGGTAGTCGCCGGTCGGGTTGTCGTCCGGGACGTTCGGCGGGTCGATCGGGAAGGGGTAGGAGACGTTGGTGTACGCGGGCGAGCCGTACCCGTGCAGCGGCCAGTGCGAGGGCACGGGCAGCCGATCCCACGCGGAGTCGTCGTAGCCGGGATGGACGAAGTCCAGGCTCGCGTGGGCGTCCGGGCTTAGCCGGAAGCTCCACGGGCCGTTGAGGTCGATGGCTGGGGCGTCGCCGGCCAGGGCCGCGCGGGGAGCGCGCAGCCCTGCGCTAGGTGCATGATCGAACACTCGGACATTCTTCCCAAAAAGCTCTAGACCCGCACTACCTCCCCCTTGATGTCCTGCGGGTTGCGGATGAGGTTGAGGATCGGGCAGACGCGTTCGACCTCGGCGTGGAGCTTGGCCAGGTCCTCGTCGGAGGCGGGCGAGTCGATCTTCACGACGTAGCGGAAGTCCTGCGGGTAGACCGGGATGCCGGTGTTGCCCGGCGCCTGGGCGCGGGGGTCGTAGGTGGCGCTCACGTCCACGGACAGGGAGTCAAGCGGCACCTCCAGCTCGGCCGCCTTGATCAGGAAGATGTGCGTGACGCAGCTGCCCAGCACCCCGGCCTGCAGTTCGGGTGAGCCGGGTCCGAGGTCGTATCCGGCGAAGTCGGCGGCACTGTCGCTGAGGATCTGGTGCTCGCGGATGCGGATGCGGCGTACGCCGCTGCGCCCCTCGGCGGTGACGCTCGCGCGCAGCGGCACCGGCCCGTCCGACGGCTTCTCGCGGCGGGCCAGCAGTGCGGCGCGCTTCTGCTTCAGGTAGTCGCGCAACGTGCTCATGCCAGCGTCACCGGGCCCTCGGGCGTGCCCAGCACGGCGCGCAGCGCCACGGACTCGCCCGCGACGACCTCGGCCGTGGCGCCCACAGCCTTCAGGTCGGCCGCCAGGGCGTCCGGCTCGGGGTGCGCGATCGTGAACGAGACCAGCTCAAGCTGCGGCAGCCCCGACGCCGACGGATGCGCCGTGGCGCCCCAGTCGATGAGGAACGGCACCGGCCGCACACCCGCCGGGTCCTCGCGCCTGGTCAGCCGCCATTCCAGCAGCGTGCCGTCGGGCTTGCGGCGCGACAACGGCTGCACGTCACCGGGGTCGTAGCCAGCCTGGCGGGCCTGCCGTACCGTGGCGTCGATGTCGACCGGACGAACCGCCCAGGCCGCGAGCGCCGGCGCGGTCAGCGACTCCAGCCCGAACGCGCGCGGGCGCGCGCCCGCGACCGACGGGTCAGGCCCGATGATCTCCAGGTACGCCCCCTCGCCCAGGCCGACGAGGAAGTTGGCGGTGCCGCCGGGATGGGCGCCACCCTCCACGGGCGTCACGCCGGTCCGCTCGGCGAACGCGGCCACCCCCTCCAGAAGGTCGGGCACGGCGTAGACAAGATGGTCGAGAGTGCTCATTCGGGTTCTCCAAGGGACAGCATGAGCCGGTTGGCCCAGTTGAAAAATGCGGCGGAATGGATGACGTCGCTGATGGCCAGATCGTCGAGCCCGGCCGCGCGCAGCGCCGCGAGGTGCCCCGCGTCCAGCGTGCCGGGCGTTTCGGCGAGCGCGGCGGAGGCGTCGATGACCGCCCGCCAGCGCGCGTCCTGGTGCGCCTCGACGCCCCCGTCGAGCAGCCGCTGCACGTCGGCGGTGCGCTTGGCGTAGTGGCTGGCGAAGCGGGCGTGCACCGACGCGCAGAAGACGCAGCCGTTGCGGCGCGAGGTCGCGGTCGCGGCCAGCTCGCGCTCGGCGCGCGGCAGCCCGCCGTCGGCGTTGTAGAAGATGTCGTTGTCGGTCTTGGTGCGCGCGTGCAGCACGTGCGGATCGCGCGCCAGCAGCAGGAAGTACGGCGAAGCCGCCCGCGCCTTGTCGACCAGCGCCTCCCAGTGCTCATCGGTGAGCTCCTCCTCGGCCAGCGGCGCGAGCCACGGCCGCCAGCCGATCCGGTCCTGGGTGAAATTCACGCGGCGGCTCCCAGCAGGCGCAGGCCCGCGATCACGCGGACCTGGTAGGTGAGGAAGGCGACGAGCTGCGAGAGCGTGACGATGCCGGTCGTGCTCCAGCCGGCGTCGAGGAGGTTCTGCAGATGCTCCGCCTGGGCCTCGCGCGGCCGGAAGACCAGCAGGTGGGCGTGGTCGAAGGCGGCGGCCAGCCGGCCGTCGAGCTTGGAGCGGTGCACGGGTCCGACGGTGCTCTCGGCGGCCAGTTCCGGCTCGCCGTAGGCGCCGTACGGGCCGGTGGTCCGGCCGGTGTCGATCTCCTGTTTGACCCGGGAGAGCAGGTCGGGGGCGAGCTCGCCCAGCCGTTCGGCGTAGAAGCCGGCGACGGCGTCGTCGCGGTGCAGCCCGGCGACGAACGCGGCCACGGCGTCGCGCTCGATGAGTGTGACGTGCTCCTCGGTCTCGGGGCAGAACAGCGCCTCGTAGCTGCGCTGGGCGTGCTCGCGGGCGTCGGGGCGGCGTTCGCGCAGCTGGTCCAGGCGCGAACCCGGCTGGATGCCGGCCAGCCGGTCGATCACGTCGGCGGTCATACGGTGCTCCCTTCCAGGGCGGGGGCGACTTCGGTCGCGAGCAGTTCGATGGAGCGCAGGACCTGCTCGTGGGGCGGGTCGATGGAGTGCACCTGGAAGACCAGGTCGGTGACCCGCTTGAGTGTCGGGTCGGCCTTGAGGCTGGCCACGACGTCCTCCGGGGTGCCGACGTGGGCGTCCCAGGCGGCGATGAGCTCGTCCACGCCGCCGCCGTCGGGCTGCGGCAGGCCCGGCCTGGCCAGCCCTTGGGCGGCCCAGTGCAGCGCCTCCTCGCGGGTGTCGGCGACGAACGCGGTGCGCGAGGCCATGATCCGCGGCGCCACCCCCGGGGGCAGGGCGGCGTAGTAGGCGTCCACGATCGGCTTCTGGATCTCCGCCAGCGACAGCTCGGGCCGCCCTTCCGGCCGCGGCTGCGTACGCGAGAGCATCAGCCCGTGCTCCGCCCGCCCGGCCCGTTCCCCTCCGCCGACCGAGAACGTCGCCTCCCAGATCGCGTCCAGCAGTCTCGGCCCCGGCGGGTAGAGCCGCTTCCCGCCGCCCAGATCGCCCCCGGACCAGGCGTTGACCAGGACGTCCAGGTGCTCGGCGTAGATCTCACCGCGCCGCGCCGGGTCCTTGCCGAACGCCTCGAACGCCGAGGGCGTGCCGCCGCCGGCGACGCCGACCTCCAGCCGCCCGCCCGACAGCAGGTCGAGCACGGCGGCGTCCTCGGCCACCCGCACCGGGTGCTCCAGCGGCAGCGTGATGATCCCGGTGCCGATCCTGATCCGTTCGGTCCGCGCCGCCACGTGCGAGAGGAACACCAGCGGCGCGGGCAGCCCGCCCTCCTCGCCGTCGAAGTGGTGCTGCGCGACCCAGGCGGTCTCGAAGCCGAGCCGCTCGGCGTGCACGATCTGCTCCAGCGCGAGCCGGTAGCGCTCGGCGGGCGGGACGTCGTCCAGGAGCCGGGTGAAGAAGCCGAGCCGGGTCATCGCACCGGCTCCGGCACGGCGGCGAGCAGCTCGCGGGTGTAGTCGTCCTGCGGGCTGTCGAAGATCTGTTGCGTCGTCCCTGATTCCACGATGCGTCCCTTGTTCATGACGGAAACGGTGTGAGAGATCTGGCGCACCACCGCGAGGTCGTGCGAGATGAACAGGTAGGTGAGGCCGAGGTCGCGCTGGAGCTGCTCCAGCAGGTCCAGGATCTGCGCCTGGACGGTCACGTCCAGCGCGGAGACCGCCTCGTCCAGCACCACCACCCGGGGTTCCACGGCCAGCGCGCGGGCGATGGCCACCCGTTGCCGCTGTCCTCCGGACAGCTCCCGTGGTCTGCGCTCCAGCAGCGCCTCGGGCAGCGCGACCCGATCGAGCAGCTCCTTGACCCGGGTACGGCGGGCCGCCCGGTCCCCGAGCCGGAAGTTGCGCAGCGGCTCCTCCACGATCCTGGCCACGCTGTGCCGGGGATCGAGCGAGCCGTAGGGGTTCTGGTAGACGAGCTGCACCCCGCGCCGGAACTCGGTGACGCCGGGGATCTCCACGCTCCCCGAATCGGCCTTCTCGAAGCGGGTGACGATGCGGGCGGTGGTGGTCTTGCCGGAGCCCGACTCCCCCACCAGCGCGTGCGTGCCGCCCCTGGCCACCTCGAAGGAGACCCCGTCCACCGCGCGGAAACCGCCGAACTCCTTCACCAGGTCCCGCACCACGATCGCGGGCCCGGCCTGCGGCGGCGGCTCCTTGAAGGGACGGGCGCTCAGCGCGGGCGCGTCGGCCAGTAGCCGCCTGGTGTAGGCGGCGGCCGGGGCGGCCAGCACCTCGCGGGTGCCGCCGCCCTCCTCCACCCGGCCGTCGCGCATCACGACCAGCCGGTCGGAGCGGGCCGCCGCGATGCCCAGGTCGTGGGTGACCAGCAGGACGGCGGTGCCGTACTCCTGCCTGAGGTCGTCGATGAGGTCGAGGATGCGGCGCTGCACGGTCACGTCCAGGGCGCTGGTCGGCTCATCGGCGATGATCAGGCTGGGCCGCAGCGCGATGGCGGCGGCGATGAGCACACGCTGGCGCATGCCGCCGGACAGCTCGTGCGGGTACTGCCCGGCCCTTCTCGCCGGGTCGTCGAGGCCGACGCGTTCCAGGAGCTCCAGGACCCGGCGCCGCCGCGAGGTTTTGTCCCCATGCCTGTGGATGAGCAGGGTCTCGGCGATCTGGACGCCGACCTTCTTGACCGGGTTGAGGGAGTTCGACGGATCCTGCGGGACCAGTCCGATCTGGGCGCCGCGGATCGCCCGCAGGCGGCGCTGCGACCAGCGGGCGATGTCGGTGCCGTTGAGCAGGATCTCGCCGCTGTCGCCGGGGTGCAGGCCGATGATCGCGTTCGCCGTGGTGGTCTTGCCCGAGCCGGACTCGCCCACCACCGCGACGAACTCGCCTTCCCCGACGCTCAGCGAGACGCCCGTGACCGCCTCGTGCCCCCCATAGGAGACGCGCAGGTCCCTGACGTCGAGCAGGCTCATCGGATCTCCTTCGAGATACGGCCGGCGGCCAGCACCACCGCGACCACGACGGCGCCGGGCAGCGTGGTCAGCCACCACGAGGTGGCCAGGTAGTTGCGGCCTTCGGAGATCAGCAGGCCCCATTCGGGCGTGGGCGGCTCGGCCCCGTACCCGAGGAAGCCGAGGGTCGAGATGGCCAGGATGGCCACGCCGAACTGCAGGGCGGCCAGCGCGACGACCGGTCCGAGCGAGTTGGGCAGCACGTGCCGCCACAGGACCGCGGCGAAGGTGCCGCCGCTGCCGAAGGCCGCCTCCACGTAGTCGCTGCGCCGTACCCGCACCACCTCGGCACGGGCGAGACGGGCGAAGGCGGCGACCGAGCCGACACCCACCGCGATCGCCACGTTCACCGTGCCGGGGCCGAGCAGGATGATCACGGTCAGCGCGAGAAGCAGGCCGGGCACCGAGAGCAGCACGTCCATGAGGCGCATGATGACCTCGTCGGCGGGCCCGCCCGCCGACCCCGCGAGCAGCCCGAGCAGCGTGCCGAGCACGAGCCCCACCCCGACCGCGACGAACGCGCCCGACAGCGAGTGCACGGAGCCGTGCACCACGCGGGCGAACACGTCGCGGCCCACGGCGTCGGTGCCGAACCAATGGGCGGCGCTGGGCCCCTGCAGCTTCTCCGCGGGTACGCCGTTCAGCGGGTCGTAGCCGGTGAACAACCAGGGCACGACCGCCCAGAGCACCACCAGGGCCACCACGAGCCAGGACAGCCACCTCATCGCGCCAGCCTCGGGTCGAGCACCGGGAACACCAGGTCCACGAGCAAGTTGACCAGCACGAACACCGTCGCGGCCAGCACCACCACGGCCAGCAGCACCGGCGTGTCCTGGGCGTTGACCGCCTGCTCGGTGAGGCGGCCGACGCCGTTGCGGCCGAAGACGGTCTCGGTCACGACCGAACCGGCGATCAGCTCGCCGAACGTCAGGCCGGCCACCGTCAGCGTGGGCGGCAGCGCGTTGCGTGCCACGTGCCGCCACAGGATCCACGAGCGCGAGGCGCCCTTGGCCGCGACGACCGGGACGAACGGCTGCGTGAAGACCTGGTCGAGGCTGCGGGCCAGGACCTGCGCGATGGGCGCGGAGATCGGCACCGCCAGCGTCAGCACCGGCAGGATGAGCTGCTGGATCTCGCTGCCGCCGATGACCGGCACCAGCCCGAGCCGGAAGGAGAACACCTGGATCAGCAGGATGCCCAGCCAGAAGGCCGGCACCGAGATGAACAGCGACGGCACCGCCAGCAGCACGCCGCGCAGCCGCGAGCTGTGGGCGGCGGCGAACGCGATGAGCACGGCCAGCAGCACCGCCAGCACGAACGCGGCCGTGGCCAGCTTGGCCGTCTCCGGCAGCCCTTCGGCCAGCCGTTCGAGCACCGGGGTGCCGGTGTCGACCGAGTAGCCGAAGTCGCCGTGCAGGAAGCCGAGGACGGTGTGCAGGTAACCACCGGCGTCGTAGTAGGCGCGGATCTCGGCGATCTGCTCGGGAGACAGGCCCAGCTCCGGGTTCTGGAACTTGATCAGGATGGAGTCGCCGGGCATGGCCTGGAGCAGGATGTACGCGGCGGTGAAGGCGGCCCAGAGCACCAGAAGCGCCTGACCCACCCTCTTAGCCAGATATTTCGTCATCTATTGAGCCAGACCGAGTAGAAGCTGGGCCGGGCCACCGCCTCGAAGGCCACCCCCTGGACGTACGGCGCCACGCCGTACACCTGGGGCTCCTCGAACAGCGGGATGGCGTAGCCCTGCTCGATCACGTACCGCTGGATCTCGCCGACCTTGGCGTTACGGCGCGCCACGTCGGCCAGCGCGGACTGCTCCTCCAGCAGCGTGTCGAGCGTCTTGTCCGCGGACAGGATCACGTCGCGGTTCTTGCTGTGGAACTGGCTCTTGATCACGTCCTGGTCGGCGCGGCCGACCATGCTGTGGGAGACGGCGGTCTTCTCGGCATCCTTGATGTCCACGGCCATCGTGCCGGCGTCGGCGGGACGGATCTCCAGCTTGATCCCGAGCTTGGACCACTGCTGCGCGACCAGCTCCAGCGTCTGCTTCGACAGCGGCTGCGGCCCCGCCACGAAGACGCCGAGCTGGAGCTTGACGCCGCCCTTCTCCCGCGTGCCGTCGGCGCCGCGCGTCCAGCCGGCCTCGTCGAGCAGCTTGCCGGCCCCGTCGAGGTCGTAGGCCAGCTCCTTCGACAGGTCCACGTGGCCCTGGGCCAGGTGGCTGAGCACCGAGGTGGCCTGCGGATAGTTCTCGGTGAAGAGCGTGTCGACGATCTCCTTGGCGTTCGTGCCCTTCTGCAGCGCCTTGCGGACCTTGACGTCCTTTAGGATGCTGTTGCCCGGACGCAGGTAGAGACCGTTGTTGACGCCGCGGGTCGGCTCGGCCTTGACGGTGAAGCCGGCCCCCTTGACCGTCTGCTCGTCGTAGGCCTGCACGTAGCGCACGTAGTCGGCCTGCCCCGAGGTCAGCGCGCCGACGCGCACGTTGTCCTCCGGAGTCACGATGATCTTGACGAGGTCGAGGTACGCGCGGCCCTGATGCTCGGAGGACGGCGGCGCCCAGTTGTAGTCCTTGCGGGCCTGGAGGTCGATCTCCTTGTCCACGATCTGCTTGGCCAGAGTGAACGGCCCCGACCCGATCACGTTCTTGAGCTGGCACTGCTCCTCGTACGGCAGGCCGATCGTCTTCTTCGACACCAGCCCCGCGCCGATCACCGAGGTGCCCTGGAGGAAGCCGGGCGAGGACTTGTCGAAGAAGAACTTCACCGTCTTCCGGTCGACGACCTCGGAGCGCTCGTAGTTGTTGACGAATTCGGCCGGGGGCAGCTTCAACTTCTCGTCGCCCTTGCCGTACACGTCGAAGTTGGCCGCGACCGCGGCGGCGTCGAGCGGGCTGCCGTCGCTGAAGGTCACGCCGTCGCGCAGGTGGAAGGTGTACTCGGTGGCGTCGTCGTTCACCTCCCACTTGGTGGCGATCCACGGCTCGATCTTCAGGGTCGCGGGGTTCTGCCAGGTCAGCTTGTCGGTGATCTGGTTGAGCACGCCGCCGTTCGGATAGAACCCGGCCGCCGGCAGATAGAGGCACGTGGGCGGCTGGTGTTCCAGGTAGGTGAGCGTGCCGCCGTAGACGGGCTTGCCGTCGGCGGCTTTGGCTCCCGCGGCCGATCCGGTGCCGCCTCCACAGGAGCTCAGCAGCCCTACGACGGCGAGCATGGCGACGCTGAAGACCGCAGGTCTGGTTGAGGGCATGGAACGACGACCCTTCACTTCTGGGGACTTACGCGACAAAACCCTAATACCTACCAGAAAAGTAGGCAAATGTAGGGTGGTCGGTGTGCTGTCCGCGGCCTTCGTGCTCGACCCCCAGGTCTTCCCCGACGTCTACGCGCCCGTCCTGAACCGCATCCGCGCCCAGGCCGACATCGTGTACGGCCCCGCCGCCCACCCCGGCCCCACCCAGGCCGACGTGCTCTGCACCAGCTGGGGCGCCCCGATGCTCGACCGGGCCCTGCTGGAGTCGATGCCCCGCCTCAAGCTCGTCCTGTACGCCGCCGGATCGGTCCGCAAGATCGTCACCCCGGAGTTCTGGGACCGCGGCATCCCCCTCGTCTCCGCCTACACCGCCAACGCCGTGCCCGTCGCCGACTTCACCTACGCGCAGATCGTCTACGCGCTGAAGGGCGGGTGGCGCTACGTCCTGAACGCCCGCGCCGCCACGGCCCCGCTCCCCCGCACACCCCAGCCCGGCCTGTACGGCTCACGCGTCGGCCTCGTCTCGCTGGGCGCGATCGGCCGGCTGGTCGCGGACCGGCTGCGGGCGCTGCGCCTGGAAGTGGTGGCCTACGACCCGTCCGCCTCCTACGAGGGTGTGCGGATGGCCGGGCTGGAAGAGGTGTTCGCCACGAGCGACGTGGTCAGCGTGCACACGCCGCTGCTGGCGCAGACGCGCGGGCTGGTCGGCCGGTCGCTGCTGGCCTCCATGAAGCCGGGCGCGACGCTGATCAACACCGCCAGGGGCGCCGTCCTCGACGAGAGCGCGTTGCTGGAGGTGCTGGCCGGACGGCCCGACCTGTTCGCCGTCCTGGACGTCACCGACCCCGAGCCGCCCGTGCCGGGATCACCGCTGTTCACGCTGCCGAACGTCGTGGTGACCCCGCACATCGCGGGCAGCCTCGGGGCCGAGCGCGGGCTGCTGGGCGAACTGGTGGCGGCCGAACTGGAACGCTTCGCCACCGGCCGCCCCCTCCTGCACGCCCTGACCCGCGAAACCGCGGCCCGCCTCGCCTGACCCCCTCACCCTCGGACCGGGAACGCGGCAAGAAGGCCAGGCGAGCCGAGAAGCCTTGGGGCGGCGCGGGGCTTGTCGCTGGGCGGGGCTTGTCGCTGGCGGGGTGGGGAGGAGCGCGCGTGGGGCGGGCGGGGAGCGCAGACTGGGAGGCATGGAGCTTCCGTGGTCGGAGTCGGGTGCCGGTGAACCGCTGGTCGTGCTGCGGTGGTTCACGCCCGAGCACTCCGCCAAGCCCGCCGCCGGCGAACGCCCCGTCCTGACCGCCCTGGGCGAGCGCTTCCGGGTCCACGCGGTGAACCGCGCGCCCGGCATGCCCGAGGGCACCACCATGGGCGACATCGCCGGGCAGCACGCCGAGGCCATCGACCGGCGGTTCGGGGGGCCGGTGGACGTGCTGGGCATGTCCTCGGGCGGTTCCCTGGCCCTGCAACTGGCCGCCGACCATCCGGAGGCGGTGCGCCGCGTGGTGGTGGCGGGGGCCGCGTACACGCTGCCGCCGCGCACCCGGCTGGCGCAGCGCCGCTACACCGAAGCCGTCGCGGCCGGTCGCCGCGGCGCCCACCACCTGGCCCCGCTGGCCGGCGCCAACCCGCTGACCCGGGCGTTCTTCACCGCGCTCATGTGGTTGGCCGATCCGGCGATCCGTCCCGCCGAGCCGCGTGACATGTTGCACTTCGCCCAGGCTGAGGACTCCTTCGACCTGCGCGACCGGCTGGCGGGGATCGAGGTTCCCGCCCTGGTCGTCGGCGGGGAGCGCGATCTGGCCTACACGCCCGAGCTGTTCCGTGATACCGCGGACGGCCTGCCGTACGGGAAGCTGCTGGTGTATCCCGGAGCCAGCCACCTAGGGACGTTCCGCCACAAACGGTTCGCGGCCGACGTCGCCGGGTTTCTCCGCCCTTAAGCCCGCCGGAAGGGGACCGTAAGCGCGGCGGCGCACCGTGGGGCCATGCAGTACTCCATCGAACGCACGCTCGCCGCCTCCCCCGACCAGGTGTACACCGCATGGACCACGCCCGGGTGCTTCGCCCGCTGGTTCGGTCCCCGGATCTTCACCACGCCCGCCGACCGGGTCCTCCTCGACGCGCGCCCCGGCGGCGCGTGGGAGGTCACGCTGGTCGGCGAGCACGGCTTCGAGACCACGCTGGGCGGCGTCTACCACGAGGCCCGCGCCCCCGCCAGGCTCGTCTTCACCTCCGGCGACGCGGTCGTGACCGTGACGCTGGCAGGCGACGAGGCCGGCACCGCGCTGCGCTTCCAGCACCGGGGCGACGGCCAGGAGCACGTCAGGGCGGCCTGGCTGGAGTCCCTGGACCGCCTCGGCGAGCACCTGTCCGGCGCGCCGCGCACATGAACCGCGCGCCGCGTTCATGAGCCGCGCGCCAGCAACTGCACCACGCCCAGGAGCAGAAGCGTCGCGACGGTGATCCCTAGCACCACGGCGCCGGTCGGCCGGTCCCAGAAGACGAAGACCAGGGCGGCCAGCGCCACCAGCCCGGCGCGCACCGGGGTGGCGTTGCGGGCCAGCCAGGCGCCGAAGCGGCCGGTGTCCAGCCGGGAGCCGGCCAAGCCGATGGCCCGCTTCAGCGCGGAGCGCGTCCTGACGGCGGTCGCGGACGGGCCGGTGAAGAACGCCGCGGCGGCGATCACCAGGCCCAGCACCAGCACGGTACGCAGCCCGCCTCTGAGGAAGCGGACCAGCGTGTCGAACAGGTCCGCGGCGGCCGCCTGGTCCAGCCCGTGCCGGGCGACCGAGCCGAGGTAGGCGGCGCGCCCGGCGGCCAGGGCGGCGGCCAGCACCAGCATGCCGGCCATCAGCCCGATCCCCACCCCGGCCAGGGCGCGGCGGCGGCTGTTCGCGACCCAGACGCCGAGGGCGAGCAGGATCAGCGCCAGCGCCGGCAGCGCCCACCTGAGCGTCATCAGCCAGCCGTACCAGCGCTGCCAGGTGACCAGCTCGGCCGAGTCGAACAGCTCGATCGTGGGGTGCAGTTCGGGGATGGAGGCGGCCAGGCCGAGGCCGGAGGCGACCAGCTTCTGCTTGACCCGGTCGATGATCGGGCCGAGGTCGAGGCTGACGGCGCCGCCGTTCACCTTGAGGAGCTGGCTGCCCTCGCCGGACAGCACCGCGACGAACTGCTTGTGCGCGACCCGGTTGGCCTGTACCCACACGGTCTGGAAGGTGTCGCTCGCGATGACCTGCCCGACCTTGTCGCGCACGAAGCCCTCGACGCCGTCGGCCATCGGCCCGGACAGCCCCTTGAGCTTGTCCCCGACGCGCGGCGGCAGCCTGCCGGCGACCTGATCCACGATCGCCTGGACGTCGAGTGCCCGCATGACCGCGCCGGTGACCCGGGTGGCGGCGGCGTTCTGGATGGTCGGATCACCGGCCAGCGGCGTCACGTTCTCGACGTACCGTTCGGTGTCCGAGACCTCGTTGGCGGCCCAGAAGCCGACGCCGGCCAGCGGGACGAACACGCAGCCGAGCGTGATCAGCACCGCGGAGACGACCGCGCGCCACCTTCCCCCGCCGGTACGGCCCCGCAGCTCGGCAACCTCGGCCCGCAGCCGCGCCAGCTCCGCCCGCACCTCGGCGTCCTGCGGCTCCTCGGACATCGCCACCCCCTCGTTCAGAGAGGAATGCCCGTTCGGCGGCCATCGGGCGGCAAATTCTCGGCCCGTATAGGGCAAGGCCCTGTCGCGCCCGCTCCCACGGGGGCACGTCCACATGATGAACGCGTATTACACGGAACCCGCCGGCCGCTCCGGCTGGCTCGGATTCGCCGGAATGCTGGGCGTCATCCTGGGCTTCTTCCACGTGATCCAGGGGATCATCGCCTTCTTCCGCCAGGAGTACTATCTGACCTCCGGCGGGCAGCTCCTGGTCTTCGACTACAACACCTGGGGCTGGATCTGGCTGATCCTCGGCCTGGTCCAGGTGGCGGTGGCGCTCGGCATCCTGGCCGGGCAGATCTGGGCCAGGTGGCTGGGCGCGATCTTCGCCGCGCTGGCCATGATCGGCCAGTTCGCCTTTCTCAGCGCCTACCCGGTCTACTCGGTGATCAGCATCGCGCTCTGCGTGCTGGTGATCTACGGGCTGATCGCCGCGCCGAAGCAGGCGACGGGCTGAGCGCCGGAGGCGGGCCCCCGGCGCCCGGCGTCAGGCCTTCACCTCGCGCAGCCGGCCGGTCTCCACCTCGTAGACGAAGCCGCGCACCTCGTCGCGGTGCGGGATGAAGGGGTCCGCCTTCACGCGCGACACCGACTGGACGACGTCGCCTTCCAGGTCGGAGAACGCCTCCGCGGACCAGTCCGGTTTGATGCCGGTCTCGGCCCTGATGGCCTCCTTGAACGCGTCGTCGGTGAAGGTCAGCATGCCGCAGTCGGTGTGGTGGATGAGGATGATCTCAGTGGTGCCCAGCAACCGCTGGCTGATGGCGAGGCTGCGCCGTTCGTCCGCGGTGATGACGCCACCGGCGTTGCGGATGACGTGCGCGTCGCCCTCCCGCAGGCCGAGCAGGCCGTAGACGTTGAGCCGCGCGTCCATGCAGGCGACGACGGCGATGCCCTTCGCGGGCGGGAGCGGCAGCTCACCCTTGTCGAACGTGGCGGCGTACCGGTCGGCGTTGGCGAGCAGTTCGTCGGTGACGCTCATCGCACTACCTCCCAGGGGTCGGGCCTCTCAAATTACCCTCATTCCCTACACAATCAATAGGGCTTGTTCACTTTGAGTGGCGGGATCTTCGCCAGGCACGAGGTGTCCCCGAGCCGCTCGTCCCGGATGAACCCGCTGACCAGGCCCACGGCGCACCCCGAGGCGTCCATCTCGGCGACGTGCCCGGTGTTCGGGACCGACAGGAACCGCGCCCGGGGGAACTGGGCCGCGCTCAGCCTGCTGTTCTCCGCCGCCGTGTTGTTGTCCAGGTCACCGGAGACCACCAGCGTGGGCACGTCGGGCAGCTTGCCGCTCAGCGCGTACGGCCGGGCCGTACCCTCCTTCGGCCACCCGATGCACACCTCACCGCCGTCGGGGATACTGAAGGCGTAGCCCTCGCGGCTGAAGGCGCCGAACCCGTGGGGGTCGGCCCGCTTCAGCGCCCGCTCGAACTGCCGCCACCGCTGCCGGATCGGCGCGTCCACCGACCACGGGCGCGTGTAGTCGTTGCAGACCACCGCGATGGTCAGGCCCATGTCCGGCACGCCCTGGTCGGCGGTCTGCTGGAAGAGCGCGGTCATCGCGCTGACCAGCGGGCCGGTGTCGCCCCTCGCCGCCCGGTGCAGCTGCGCGGGCATCGTGCCGATCAGCGAGACCTCGTCGGGGGAACCGCCCAGGCCGCCGCTGGCGGTGAACGTGAGGATCTGGGCCAGGACGCTCTCGGTCAGCTTCACCGTCTGGGGCCGTCCCCCGACCGTGATCGTGAGGTCGATCGGCCCGGCCCGCAGCATCGCGGCCACCTTGCGCAGATCGCGTACGGCGGCGCCGCCGTCGCAGGCGCCGCTGCGCTCGCAGATCCGGCGCAGGCTGAGCGAGATCGCCCTGGCGCTCGGGGCGCCGAAGGGGTCGAAGGTCACCGGGTAGGCGCCCGACAGGACGATCGAGCGCACGGTGCCCGGGTGGCGTTCGGCGTAGATCGGCATCAGGTAGGTGCCGTAGGAGATGCCGTACAGGACGACCTTGCCGAGGCCGAGCTTCCGCCGGACCGCGTCGAAGTCGTCGGCCGTGGCGGCGGAGGTGTATCCGGCGGCACGCGGACCGAGCGTGGCGCCGCACCTGTCCACGATGCGCCGCTGCTCGGCCCGGTCGGCCCACAGGAAGCCGTCGGTGCCGCAGGCCACCGCGCCGGAGTAGCCGGTGCCGCGCGGGTCGATCAGCAGGAGGTCGTGGTCGGGGCTCAGAGAGCCGAGCAGCATGGAGTACCAGCCGGCCAGGACGACGGGCGCGCCGCCCGGCCCGCCCGGGTTGACCATGACGGTGTTCTTGGCGGGGGCGGTCTCGTTCTCCCGGCGCACCAGCGCGTAGGCCACCTCGACGGTGCCCAGCTCCGGTTTGCCGGCGACCAGCGGGCGCGGCTCGGTGCCGCACTCCACCCGCCGGCCCGGCACCGCGGGACACCAGGACGGCGCGCCGGGCTCGGGGGTGTGCGGGGCCTTGGACGCGCTGTCCAGGCCGGACGGCAGCGGGAAGGGCACGGGCGCGAACGGGTGCGGCCGGGCCTGCTGCGTACTCGGGACAGGAGGCGGAGGGGTGGGGACGATCGGCGACAACCCCACGACCGCCGCTAAAGCCACGGAAATCAACGACATACGGCAAGCCTGGAGGAGCCGCGATCAACCCACCACCGCCGTGAGGCTTATCCGCCTAGTGCGGCCGCCCCAGGGCTCGTCTCCTCCTCAGGTGCCGGTCCCGCGGCGCGACATCCTCCCTGAGAGCCGTCACGCGTGCCCGCTCACGGCGTGCGGCCGGTAGGGCGCCTCCAGCGCGGCGACCTCGGCCGCGCGCCGGACGATCGGCTCCGCCGCGTCCTCGCCGAGCCGCCAGGCCCGCGAGTGGCCGAAGCTCATCATGCCCGGACACACGCGCGAGACCTTCAGTCCCGATGACCCCAGCCGGGTGTACTCCATGCCAACCCCTCCACGCTCGATCAGGCCGTTCACGCTACCCGGCGATCGCCTCGCGCTCCTGTTCGATGATCTGCTGGAGATCGCGCAGGTCGTAGTTGCAGAGCACCACGGCCGTCCACTCGGTGTCGAGGTAGACGCTCCAGTTGGTCGAGCCGCCGGCGATGCCGCCGCCGTGCGTGATGAGGCGCTGGTTGTTGAAGATGGGGGCGATCGGGCCGTAGGCGTGGAAGCTCTCCCCACGGCGCGGATCGGGAACTCCCGGGGACGGCCCGGAGATCTTCGGGCTCAGCCACATCTCCGTGTAGGCGCGGTTGAGCAGCTTGTGGTTCTTCAGCGCCCAGGCGAAGCGCAGCATGTCGGAGGCCGAGGCGAAGGCGTTGCCGCCGCCCGCTCCGATGAAGCCGCGCGCCGAGTTGGACCCCTTCACGCCGATCGTGCCGCCCTTGTCGAGGTTGCGGACGCCGTCGATGCGGGAGCCGTCCTCCTGCAGCATGTACGGGTGCGCGATGCGCTCGTCGTCCAGCCATTGGGGCCTGGTGTAGTACGCCGAGCGCCGCATGCCCGCGGGCTGGAAGACGTGCTCGCGCATGTACTCGTGGAACGGCATGCCGGAGACCGCGGCCACGATCTCGCCGAGGACGTTGTAGCCCATGCTGGCGTACTCCTTCCTGGTGCCGGGGACGAAGCGCAGCTTCTGCTCACGGGCCTGCTTCCTGCCCTCGGCCTCGGCCTCCTCGATGCTGTTGAGGATCTTGTCGCCGCCGGCGCTGTTGGTCGGGTCGGTCATGCCGCCGGTGTGCGTGAGCATCTGGTGCACGGTGACGGCGCCGACGTCCGGGGGGAAGCCGTCCAGGTAGGTGCTGAGCTTCTCGTGGAACCTCAGCCTGCCCTGCTGGGCCAGCTGGACGATCGCCAGGCCGGTGAACGGCTTGGACGCCGACGCGAGGGCGTAGATCGTGTCGGGGCCGTTGGGGATCTTCCGTTCCCTGTCCGCCATGCCGTACGCGCGGGACAGGACCACGCGGCCGCGATGGGCCACCAGCACGGTCCCCGAGAACCGGTCCTGGTCCGCCAGGTCCCGGATGTAGTCGTCGTAGGCCTCCAGCGAGCGGCCGGCGGCGGCCGGTTCCCGGCCGGTGCTCGCCATCAGCGGCGCCGCGCCCAGCAGGCCCAGGACGGAGCGCCGCGAAGGGTCGTCGGTCAAGGCGGATCTCCTTGTTCGTAGCGGATGGTGCCGCCGATACCACTGGAGCGCCTGCTAACTCCACGTAAGAGCGCCCCGCCGGCACAGGTCCGGCGGGGCGCTCCGATCGGGGGTTCAGGCGGCCACCTGCTCGGCGAGCGCGACTGGCCGCTCGCCGCGCCCGGCACGGGCGCGCAGGACCGTCACCGTCAGGACGGCCAGGCCCAGGAAGAGCGCCGCGCCCACCCCGGCCACCGCGTGCAGCCCCGAGGTGTACGCCGCGCGGGCGGCGGCCAGCAGCGCCGGGTCGCCCAGCGTCTCGGCTACGGCCCCTGCCAGGGTGTCCGCCTTCACCTCGGCCGGAAGACCGGCGCGGAAGACGGCGGCGGCCAGGCTGCCCAGCGCCGCGACGCCCACCGCTACGCCGAACTCGCCGCTGGTCTCGGAGATCGAGGCGGCGGAACCGGCCTTCTCCGGCGGGGCGGCGGCCATCATGATGCCGTTGCCGAGGCCCATCGGCAGCGCGATGCCCGCCTGGGCCAGCACCAGCCCGACGACCAGGACCGGAACGCCGCTCGTCGCGTCGGCGAAGGTCATCAGCGCCATGCCGGCCGCGCCGAGCGCCAGGCCACCGGCCATCACGTACGCGGGCTGGACGCGCCGGGCCAGCATGGGACCGGCGGACAGGGCGACGATCATGACCAGGCTCGGCGGGATCATCCACAGCCCGGCGGCCAGCGGGGACAGGCCCGCGACCGACTGCAGGAACGTGGTGACGGTCAGCGTGACCCCGGCCATGACGACGCCGCCGAGCATCAGGATGGTCAGGGAGGCGGCGAAGGCGCGGTTGCCGAACAGGCGCAGGTCCAGCAGCGGGTCGGCCAGGCGGCGCTGGCGGCGGACGAACAGCGCGCCCATGGCCAGACCGGCGGCGACGGCCACGAGGGCCGGCGGCTGCCAGCCGCTCCTGGTGATCTCCTTCAGGCCGTAGATGGCGGGCAGGATCGCGCCGAGCGACAGGGCGACGCTGGCCAGGTCGAGGCGGCCGGCCGTACCGTCGCGGTATTCCGGCAGCACCAGCGGACCGGCGATCAGCACGACGGCCATGAACGGCACGCCCAGCAGGAAGGCAGAGCCCCACCAGAAGTGCTGCAGCAGCAGCCCGCCCACGAGCGGACCCGCGGCCATGCCCACCATGAAGCAGCTGAACCAGATCCCGATCGCGGCGCCCATCTGCTTGGGGTCGCGGAAGATGTTGCGGATCAGGGCCATCGAGGAGGGCATCAGCGTGGCTCCCGCGATCCCCAGCAGGGCCCGGGTCACGACCAGCATCTCGGCGCTGGAGGAGAACGCCGCCGCGACGGAGATCACGCCGAAGGCGGCCGAGCCGATGAGCAGCAGCTTGCGGCGGCCGACGCGGTCGCCGAGCGTGCCCATGGTCACCAGGAAGCCGGCCAGCATGAAGGAGTAGATGTCCATGATCCACAGCTGCTGCGGGGCGCTGGCGCCCAGCTCGGAGCTGAGGTGCGGCAGCGCGAGGTACAGGACGCTGACGTCGATGGAGAGCAGCAGGGCGATCGAGCTGAGGATGCCGAGTGCGATCCAGTCGCGCTTGCCGGCGGTCGAGGTCGTGTTCATGGCTCCACAGTGGCCGGACGCGCTTCTGGTCTCCTTTCCAGCGCCTTAAGGTGCTTCGTATGCGTTTTGGAGTGCTGGGACCACTGACCGTCTGGACGGACGCCGGAGAGGTCGTCTCGATTCCGGGGCTGAAGGTGCGTGCCCTGCTCGCGGACCTGCTGGCCCACGACGGCCGGGTGGTGTCCACGGACCGGCTCGTGGACGACCTGTGGGGCGACGACGCGCCGGCCAACCCGGCCGCCGCGCTGCAGGTGCGGGTCTCCCAGCTGCGCAAGGCGCTGGAGGACGCCGAGCCGGGCGGCAAGAACCTGATCGTCTCGCGGGCGCCCGGCTACCAGTTGCAGGTCGCGCCGGACGCGGTGGACGCGCTGCGCTTCGCCAGGCTGGCCGGAGAAGGGCTGCTGGCCGAGGCGCTGGAGCTGTGGCGCGGCTCGCCGTACGCCGACTTCTCCGACATGGAGTTCACGCGCGCGCCGATCACGAAGCTGGAGGAACAGCGGCTGGCCGCCCTCGAAGAGCTCGCGGAGGTACGGCTGGCCGCCGGCGAGCCGGTCGACGTGGCCGAACTGGTGGCCGAGCACCCCCTTCGCGAGCGGCTGCGCGCCGTGCACATGACGGCCCTGTACCGGGCGGGACGGCAGAGCGACGCGCTGGCCGCCTACGGCGAGCTGCGCGAACGCCTGGCCGACGAACTGGGCCTCGACCCGTCCCCCGAGCTGGCCGACCTGCAGGCGCGCATCCTGCGCCAGGACCCGGGTCTCAGCGGCCAGGACCGGCGCCCGGTCACCAACCTGCCCGCCACCGTCGACGACCTCATCGGCCGCGACCGCGCCGTGGCCGAGGTACGCGAGCTGCTCGGCACGAGCCGGCTGGTCACGCTCACCGGCTCAGGCGGCGTCGGCAAGACCCGCCTGTCCATCGCCACGGCCGCCCAGCTGACCGGCGCGTACCCGGACGGGGCGTGGCTGGTCGAGCTGGCCGCCTACGACCGCGACACCGCCTCGCTGGCCGACGCCGTGCTGGCCGCGCTGGACATCCGCGACAGCGCCGGGCCGGGCGACGCGCTCGACCGGCTGGCCGACACGTTGCGCGCGCGGCGCATGCTGCTCGTCCTGGACAACTGCGAGCACGTCGTCGACCAGGCGGCGAAGCTGGCCGAGTCGCTGCTGCGTGCCGCGCCGGGGCTGCGGATCCTGGCGACCAGCCGGGAGCCGCTGAGCGTGGCCGGCGAGACGCTGTGGAGCGTGCCGCCGCTGGGGCTGCCCGAGGAGGAGGGGCTCGACGCGGTGGCGGCCTCCGACGCGGCACGCCTGTTCATGGCCAGGGCCACGGCGTCGGCGCGCGGGTTCGTGCTCGACGCGTCTACGGCGGCGGCCGTCGCGCAGCTGTGCCGGCGGCTCGACGGGCTGCCGCTGGCGCTGGAGCTGGCGGCCACCCGGGTGCGTTCGCTCGGCATCCACGAGCTGGTGTCGCGGCTGGACGACCGGTTCCGGGTGCTGTCCGGCTGGCAGCGCGGGGTCTCCGACCGGCAGCAGACGCTCATGGGGATGATCGACTGGAGCTGGACCCTGCTGACCGACGACGAGCGGGTGGTGCTGCGGCGGCTGGCCGTACACGCGGACGGGTGCACGCTGGAGGCGGCCGAGGTCCTGTGCGGCGACGGCGGGCTCGACGTGATGGAGCTGCTCGCGCGGCTGGTCGACCGGTCGCTGGTGACCGTGGTGGAGGGGCCGTCCGGGGTGCGGTACCGGCTGCTGGAGTCGGTCGCCGCCTACTGCCGCCGCCGGCTGGACGACGCCGGCGAGACCGATCGGGTACGGCGGGCGTACGTGGCCTACTACACCTCGCTCGCCGAGCGGGCGGAGGGGCATCTGCGCGGCGCCGAGCAGGTGCGCTGGATGCGCGACCTGGACGCCGAGTCCGCGAACCTGCGCAGCGCCCTCGACTCCGCGCCGGCCTCTGAGGCGTTGCGGCTGGTGAACGCGTTGTCGTGGCACTGGTACCTGCGCGGCCGCCTGCACGAGGCCCTCCGCTCACTCGACCTCGCCCTGTCCGGCCCCGACCTGCCGGACGGGGTCGAGGTGAAGAAGGCGCGGGCCTGGCGGGCCGGGTTCGCGTTGCTACTGGGTGAGAGCGTGGACTGGGAGGCGGCGCTGGAGATCGCCGACCCGGCCGCGCGGGCGCGGGCGGAGCTGTTCGTGCAGTACGGGGTGACCGACATGCCGACCGCGACCGCCGTGGTGGACCGGGCACTGGCGACCTGCCGCGAGCTCGGCGACCGGTGGGGCGTCGCGGTGGCGCTGAGCCGGCAGTCCCGTGACGCCTTCACCCTGCGTGAACTGGACAAGCTCGACCGGGTCGGTCACGAGAGCAGGCGGCTGTTCACCGAGCTCGGCGACCGGTGGGGCGTCCTGCAGGCCAACGAGTGGCTGGGCGGCCTGGAGGAGATTCGCGGCGACTACGACGCGGCCGTCCGGATCTTCACCGAGGACGCCGCGGTGGCCGAGGAACTGGGCCTGTGGCCGGACAAGGTACGCCGCCTGTCGTGGCTGGGCTGGATCGCCGCCTACCGGCGCGACTACGACCGCGGGATCGAGACCTGCCTGGAGGCGCTCCGCCTGGCCGACGGCCAGGGCTACAAGGAGGGCACGATCTTCGCCAGGATGGGCCTGTGCATCGCGGCCCGGCACTCGGGACGGCTGGAGCTGGCCGAGGAGCACATCGCCGTGCTGCTGCGTGGCGTGCCGCGCGGCCCGGACGTCGATCCGCAGCTGTTCGTCCCGACCGTCCTGAACGAGCTGGGCCATGTCCGGCGCATGCAGGGCAGGGAGCCGGAGGCCCGCGAGCTGTTCCAGGAGTCGCTGGTGGCCTCCAGGAAGATCGGCGACCCGCGGACGATCGCGGGCACCATGGAGGCGCTGGCCACGGTGGCCGAGCCGGAGGAGGCCGCCCGTCTGCTGGGCACGGCGGCCGCCAGCCGCGTCGCCCACAGCACCCCGGCCTCACCGGACGAGATCGACGACATCGCCCGCGCGACGGAGCGGGCGAAGGCCGCCCTGGGCGAGGCGGCCTTCGCCGCCGCCTACACGAGCGCCCCGTGAGTCAGGAGCGGAGGCGTTCCTTGTGGGCGCCGCCGCGGAGGGTCAGGAGGGCGGCGGTGCTGATCAGGCAGGTGGCCATCACGTAGTAGGCGGGGATGTCGGCGTCGCCGGTGTTCTTGATGAGCTGGGTGATGATGAGCCCCGCCGAGCCGGAGAACACCGCGTTCGACAGTGAGTAGGCCAGGCCCAGGCCGGTGTAGCGGACGTTGGTGGGGAACATCTCGGCCAGCATCGCCGGCCCCGGCCCCGCCATCAGGCCGACCACGGCTCCGGCCACGAAGACGGCGGCGGCCTTCAGGGCCAGGGAGCCGCCGGGGTCCTGGAGGACGTTCAGGAGAGGCAGCGCCAGGACGACGATGAGGGCGGCGCCGGTGGTCATGACGACGCGCCGGCCGTAGCGGTCGCTGAGGATCCCGGCCGGGATGATGGCCAGCGCGAACCCCAGGTTGGCCACGACGGTGGCGATGAGCGCCTGCTGGAAGGTGGCGTTGAGGGTGGTCTGCAGGTAGGACGGCATGACGACGAGGAAGGTGTATCCGGCCGCCGACCAGCCCATGAGGCGGGCGATGCCGAGCAGGATGGCGCGCGCGGTCTCGCCCGCGGTGGGTTTCACTCGCGTCTCGCGGTTCGTGAACGACGGCGTCTCCTCCAGCCGGA
Source organism: Nonomuraea sp. NPDC050540 (assembly GCF_044457485.1). NCBI lineage: Bacteria > Bacillati > Actinomycetota > Actinomycetes > Streptosporangiales > Streptosporangiaceae > Nonomuraea > Nonomuraea sp. NPDC050540. The sequence goes on along the minus strand of NZ_JBITHA010000010.1, from coordinate 162,480 downwards.
GCCGCAGCCACAGGGCCACCGCCCCGAGCGGGACGGCGAGCAGGAAGGGGATGCGCCAGCCCCACGCCTTGAGATCGGCCTCGGACAGCAGGGTGGCCATGACGGCCGCCGCCCCCGCCCCGCCGAGCAGCCCGAGCGCCACGGTGAACGACTGCCACGACCCGTACAGTCCGCGCTTGCGGTCGGGCGCGAACTCGGTCATCAGCGATACGGCCCCGCCGAACTCACCGCCCGCGGACAGTCCTTGCAGGATCCGGACGAGCGTCAGCAGCCAGGGAGCCGCGGCGCCGATCGTGTCGTAGGTGGGCAGGACGCCGATCAGCGCGGTCGCGGCGGACATGAGCAGGACGACGAGGATGAGCAGCGGGCGGCGGCCGATCCGGTCCCCCAGGCGGCCGAAGACGGCGGCGCCGAGCGGCCGGAAGAAGAACGCCAGGGCGAACGAGGCATAGGTCTTGACCAGGGCTTCGAGGTCACTCGCCCCGGCGGGGGCGAAGAAGTTCGCCGCGATGATCGTGGCGAAGTACCCGTAGACCCCGAACTCATACCATTCGATGAAATTTCCGACTGATCCGGCCACGAGCGCCCGGCGCGACCGTGCCGTGGCCACGCCCGTCGCGCCGGTTCCATCCGCCATACCCGTCATGCGCGAAAAGCTTCACGCACTGCTCGCATCGTGTCAATAAGCTTCAGCCCAGCATGCGCAGCGGGGTCACGGCCTGCCGGTGCACGATCACGTCGAACCACTGGGTGATCGCACCGCCGTACATGTAGTAGTCGAAGGGGCGTTTGGGGTCGTAGTTGGCGATGCCTCGCATCTTCGTGGGCCGGTTGAGCTGAGGCGGCGTCTTGACCCGCAGGTCGACGGCGAACTGGGAGATGCCGGCGTCGCCGAACGGGCGGTCGGCCCAGGTGCGGGGCGGGCGGGGGATGCGAACCGGCTTGCCGCCGATCTTCAGGGTGCCGTGGTCGAAGGTGAAGCCGATGGACAGGTACCGCGGGCCGTACCAGCGGCGCAGGTGCGAACCCGCGCTGGCGAAGCGGCGCTCGGGGGCGGGCGGCAGCGACAGGCGCAGATCCGGGGCGTTGGCGGTGTGGGCGCTGGCGGCCCAGTAGGCGACCTTGTCGCCGGAGAAGCGCTGCCACCAGCGCAGGTTGCGCGAGGCCTGCTGGTCGCGGTATCCGGTGTCGGCCCCGCGGTCCAGGTACTCGAAGAACGAGACGATCTGGCGGGCGTTGTGCAGGGCGAGCGCCTGCGCGCGGGAGTCCGGCAGCGCCTTGACCACGTCGTAGGCGGCGCGGGCGTGGACGATGTACGGCTTCATGTCCCGGCCGCTCTCGAACAGCTCGCGCAGGTACTTGCCGACGTCGTCGGAGGGCGGGCGGATCTCCGCCAGGTGCGCCCTGACCGATTCGAGCTCGGCGGGAGCGGCCTTCGCCACGTGGCGGATCACCGCGTCGTACGCGGCGGGGCGGGTGGCGTAGAACTCCACGCCGACGAAGCGCACCTTGTCGGCGTGCTCGGCGTTGTAGGCGCGCAGCCAGCGCAGCACGTCCCTGATCTCCTCGGCCTGCCACGTCGTGGTCATCTGCTTCACCACCGCGTCCAGGTCGCCCTTCCCGGTGACGACGTAGCGGTCGACGAGCTGCCCGGTGGTCCAGTCCTCCTCCCACGCGATCGTGCGGAACCCGCGCTTCTCCACCAGGTACCGCAGGAGCCGGTGCTTGAGCAGCGCCTCCTCACGCGCCCCGTGCGTCGACTCGCCCAGCCCCACGACCTTGGCGTCCCCGACCATCCTGGCCAGCGGCGCGAGGTCGTCCAGCGGCGCCGCCGGGTCGATCGTGGCCAGCGGGACGGCGTGTTCCTTCACCCAGTCGGCGACCGGCCCCGTGGTGAGCGAGAACGCGGCGGCGGCGGCGAGGGCGGCGTGCGTGATCATCTGGGATCTCCTTCGCGATCGGCTACGCCCCTACCGTCCTGCGGGACGCCGTCCGCCGCGTCCGCCGCGCAGCCCCCGCGCCGCTACCCCAGCCGGTGTAGCGCCGCGGGCCGCCCTCCTCCCGGGAGCGGAGACCCTACGGCTCGGCGAGGTACGCGCGCACGGTCGCCGCCGCCCCCTCGGCCATGATCCGCTCCAGCGCCTCGGTCACGAGCTCACGGAACCCCGCGTGCTCCGGCAGGTCCTCGCCGAACACCTCCCTGACCGCCAGGAGCCGCCCCGCCACCCGCGCCGCGTCACCGGTGGCTCTGAGCCGTCCTGCCAGCGGGTCGTCCACGGCGGCGGCCGTACTCACGTGTGCCATCCACCCCGCCACGACCAGCGCGATCCACCGCGGCTCGCGCCCGGCGGCGAGCAGTTCGCGGGCCGGATCGAGCAGCCGCTGCGGCAGCTTCTGCGAGCCGTCCGCGGCGATCTGCGCGGTGCGGTGGCGCAACTCGGGGTTGGCGAACCGCTCCAGCAGCGAGGCCTTGTACGCGCCCAGGTCCACGCCGTCAAGCTCCCCCAGGGTCGGCGTCACCTCGTCCATGAGGCGCACGAGCGCCTCACGAAGCTCGCCGAGCGCCTGCGCGACGTGCTCGCGCGCGCTGAGGTAGGCGAGCGCTGAGTGGCTGCCGTTCAGCAGCCGCAGCTTCATCACCTCGTACGGCCCCGCCCGCGCCACCAGCAACGCCCCCGCCTTCTCCCAGGCGGGCCGCCCGGCGGCGAAGTCGTCCTCGATCACCCACTGCAGGAACGGCTCGGCGACCACCGCCCCCCGATCCTCCAGCCCCAGCCGGGCCGCCGCCTCGGCCAGGTCGGCGGGCGTGCTCGCGGGCACGATCCGGTCCACCATCGTGCAGGGGAAGCGGACCTGCTCGCCGATCCAGCCGAGCAGCCGCGGCTCCGCGGCCGCCCTGACCAGGGTGGCCAGCCTGGCCCCGTTGGAGGGCAGGTTGTCGCAGCTCAGCACCGTGATCGGCCCAGCGTCCGCGGCGGCTCTGGCCCGCAGCCCGGCCACGAGCCGGTCGACGGCGGGTCCCGCGCGGTATCCCTTCTCGGTGATCGTCACCGTGACCACCTGGGTCCCCGGCGCGGCCAGCCGGTCGGTGAGCAGGTCGTCGCCGGGCCGTAGCACCTCGGTGACCGCGCCGACGACGCGCAGGTCGCCGCCCGCGCGCACGCTGTAGAGGCCGTTCTGCGGGCCGAGTTGCTCGACCACACCGGGGCCACGCATGGTGGCGCCGCAGATCCCCCACCGGTCGTCGCCGGTGGCCGCCATCGCCTCCTCGGTGAAGACGGCCTGGTGCGCGCGGGCGAAGGCGCCGATCCCGAGATGCACGATTCCCGTCGCGCCCGGCAGGAAAGCCCCCTCATACGAGGTACGGCTGAGCCTCACCAATGGTGCATGCTCCCGTCAAGCAGCCGGTTGACCGGCAGGTAGGCCGGGTCGTACGGGTAGCGGGCGGCGAGCTTCTCGTCGATCTCCACCCCGAGCCCCGGCTCCTCACCCGGATGCAGGTAGCCGTCGGCGAAGCGGTAGCCGTGCGGGAAGACCTCGTCGGTCAGCTCGGTGTGGCGCATGTACTCCTGGATGCCGAAGTTCGGCACCGCGAGGTCCACGTGCAGCGCGGCCGACATGCACACCGGCGACAGGTCGGTGGCGCCGTGCGAGCCGGTTCTGACGTGGTAGAGGGCGGCGAGGTCGAAGATGCGGCGCAGGTGGGTGATGCCGCCCGCGTGCACGACCGTGGCCCGGATGTAGTCGATGAGCTGCTCGGTGATGAGCTGCTGGCAGTCCCAGATCGAGTTGAACACCTCGCCCACCGCGATCGGCGTCGTGGTGTGCTGCCTGATGAGCCGGAAGCCCTCCTGCAGCTCGGCCGGGACCGGGTCCTCGATCCAGAACGGCGCGTACTCCTCCAGGCTCGCGCCCAGCCTGGCCGCCTCGATCGGGGTCAGCCGGTGATGGACGTCGTGGAGCAGGTGAAGGTCGGGGCCGAAGCGGTCACGCGCGGCGGCGAACAGCTCGGGGACCATGCGCAGGTACCGCTCGCTCGACCAGGTCGCCTCCACCGGCCGCCTGGCGGCGGCGGGCTCGTAGAACATCTTGTCCTGGCTGACGCCGTAGGTGACGGGCAGGCCGGGGACGCCGCACTGCACGCGCACCGCCTTGTAGCCGAGTTCGGTGTAGCGGGCCACCTCGTCCAGGACTTCCGGGACGGTCTCGCCGTTGGCGTGGCCGTACACCGTGACGCCCTCGCGGGAACGGCCGCCGAGCAGCTGGTACACCGGGAGCCCGGCCACCTTGCCCTTGATGTCCCAGAGAGCGGTGTCGACGGCGGCGATCGCGGTCATCGTGACCGGGCCGCGCCGCCAGTAGGCGCCGCGGTAGAGGTAGTTCCAGGTGTCCTCGATGCGGGCGGGGTCGCGGCCGATGAGCAGCGTGGCCACGTGGTCGCGCAGGTAGGAGGCGACCGCCAGCTCGCGGCCGTTGAGCGTGGCGTCGCCGAGTCCGGTCGCCCCGTCGTCCGTGGTGATCTTCAGGGTGACGAAGTTGCGGCCTGGGCAGGTGACGATGACCCGCGCGTCGACGATCTTCATCCGTGTGCCTCCTGGTCGGCGAAGAGCGTACAGCGGGGGTGGGTACGCAGGGCGGAGGCCGGGCAGGCGGTGGTGAGCGGGCCGTGCAGGGCGGCCTGGAGCGCGGCCTTCTTGCGCGCGCCCGGGACCGTGACCACCAGGCGGCGCGCCGCCAGCAGGGCGGGCACGGTCAGCGTGACCGCGCGGCGCGGCACCTCGTCGAGAGTGGCGAAGCAGCCGTCGCTCACCTGCTGCCTGCGGCATGGCTCGTCCAGTTCGACCACCTTGACGGCGAACGGGTCGGCGAAGTCGGCGACGGGCGGATCGTTGAAGGCCAGGTGCCCGTTGTCGCCGATGCCCAGGAAGGCCAGGTCGAGCGGGTCCCGCGCGAGCAGCGCGGCGTAGCGCTCCGCCGCGGCGGCCGGGTCCGTAGCCGGCACGATCTCGTGCACGGCCTTGGGCCCGACGACACCCCAGATCTCCTCCCGCAGAAAGGCCGCGAAGCGCTGGGGCGCGTCCGCCGGCAGATCCACATACTCGTCCAGATGGAACGCCACCACCCGCGACCAGTCGATGCCCGGGGCGGCGCGCAGACCGGCGAGCATCTCGCGCTGTGACGGCGCCGCCGCGAAGGCCACCCGCGCCTCGTCCTGTGCCGCCAGGATCTCGCGCAGAGCCTCGGCGCCCGCCCGCGCCGCCGCCGCGCCGGTGGCCGCCCGGTCGGCGTGGACGCTGACCCGCATCAGCCCTCCCCCAGTTCGACGATCTGCATGAGATTCCTGGCGATGTGGTACGGATCTTTGACCGGCAGCGCCACCACCTCGTCAAGCGGCCGCCCGTTCCGATCACGGATCTGCACCCACTCCGCCCCGTCATCACGCCCGGGAAAGGTGTCCAGCGTGTAGTCCCAGACCTCCCCGAACCACCTTTCCGCCGATTTGTCGCCATATTTCACGGCGGCGAGGCGGGTGCTGTAGGCGGCCTCCGTGTGCACCCACCACAACTTCGTGGTCCACGTCCTGACGATCAGTTCCTCGTACGGCCCGCCGCCCCGCCGGCCCGTCACGTCGGTGTAGCGCAGCAGCCCGCCCCGCTCCACGTCCCAGCCGGTGGCGCAGAGCTTGGAGATGCTGTCCAGCACCTGCCGGTCCGCCCGGTGATCTCCGAGCAGTTCCCCGGCCTCCAGCACCATCCAGGCGCCTTCCAGGGCGTGGCCGGGATTGCGGTGCCTGGCCAGGACGGTGTCACGCTGTCCGGGATCGCCGACCAGAACCTCGGCGAACAGCCCCGTCTCCTCCCGATGCGCCAGCACCCCCCGCAAGGCATCGGCCAGCTCCCCCCGCGGCCCCGCGGCCTCTCCCCCGGTGCGCTCGTGGGCGCGGACCTGGTCGAGGCGGGCGTTCAGGAGGATCATGCGAGCGCCGAAGCCCGAGTGGCCGGGTGGCAGCGGGTAGGGCGGGGTCGGCGGGTCGCCGTTCGTGATGTCGTCGGCGACTCTGGTGAGGATAGGGTCCACCACGTCCAGCCACTCCGCCGAGCCGGTCTGCCTGGACAGCTCGGACAGGCCCATCGCCACGAAGCAGTCGGCGTAGATGCTGCGTTCGGACGGTTTCTCGGTGCCCGTCTCGTCCAGGAGATAGGCGCAGGTGCCGCCGGGCCGTACCGCGTGATCGACCAGGAAGCGGGCGCCGCGTTCGGCGTGGGCGAGGAGTTCGGCGGGGTCCAGGGTGAGCAGGCCGCGCTCGGCGAGGCGGGCCGCGCGCGCCAGCAACCACACGAAGCGGCCCTGTGACCACGTGTACTTGTCGGTCGACAGCCGCGTCCTTCCGCGGTTGTCGAAGCAGGTGTAGTAGCCGCCGTTGACCTCGTCGATGCCGTTGGCCAGCCAGAACGGGAAGATGACGTCCTCGAGTTGCCGGCGTGCCGCGTGTTCCGGCCCCATGCTGCCCCTAGGGTCGTGAAATGAAAGCGATTGCATGGATTCTGTCTTCGCTAGAGTTACCCGTCAAGAAGGGAGCGTGAGGTGGGCCGCGCGACGATCTACTCCATCGCCGCCGTGTGCGGGGTGTCGGCGGCGACCGTGTCCCGCGCGTTCAACCGGCCGGAGCTGGTCAGCCCCGTCGTGCGTGAGCGGGTGCTGCGGGCCGCCCGCGAGCTCGACTATCAGCCCAGCTCGGCGGCGCGCGGGCTGGTCACGGGGCGGGCCGGGATGGTCGGGCTCCTCGTGCCCGACATCACCAACCCGTTCTTCCCTCTGCTGGTACGGGCCGTGCAGCGCACCGCCGACCGGGTCGGCAGCGCGCTCATGCTCATCGACGCCGAGGAGAGCGCGGCCACCGAGGTACGCCTGGTGAACCAGCTCCGCGGCAAGGTCGACGGGGTGATCGCCGCCTCCCCGCGCTCGCCCGCGGCCGCCCTGCGCGAGGCGGCGGGCGACCTGCCGATCGTGCTGGTGAACCGGACGTTGCGCGAGATGTCCTCGGTGGTGTGCGACAACACGGCCGCGCTGTTCGACGCCGGTGAGCACCTGTACGGGCTGGGGCATCGCTCGTTCGCGCTGCTCGCGGGGCCGAGCGCGTCATGGGCGGCGGGGCGGCGCTCGCAGGCGGTACGCCGGTGGGCGCGCGGGCGGGGCGTGGACCTGGTGGAGCTCGGGCCGTTCCGCGCCACGTACAAGGGCGGGCGGCAGGCCGGTGAGGCGCTGATCGGCACCTCCGCCACGGCCGCGTTCGCCTTCGACGACCTGATGGCGTGCGGGGTGCTCGCCGAGCTGGCGGGGCGTGGTGTGTCGGTGCCCGGCGACCGCAGCGTGGTGGGCTGCGACGACGTCCTGCTGGCCCAGACGGTCACCCCCCGCCTGACCACGGTCTCGGCTCCCATGGACGACCTGGGCCAGACCGCCATGGAGGTCCTGACCAGGCACATCGAGGCCCCCGACGCGCCCCCGGAGTCGCGCCGCCTGCCGGGCGTCTTCACCCCCCGCGACTCCACCGGTCCCACTCCGTAGGCAGGACACCGGCCGCGCCGCAGGGGCTCCGGCGATGACCGGCAGAGGGCGTGGCATGGCGAGGGCATGACCGCCGGGCCGCGGTCAGGGTGAAGAGGTCGCGGGGGGTTGACCGCGAACGAGAGGTCGGCCTAGATTCCGTGCAATCGCTTTCATGCCCCGGCCGGAGGAGTCGAGCCCGTGACCGGACCCGCCGCGCTCATGCGCGCCTACTTCGAGACGATCACCGACCTGCTGGCCCGCATCGAGGCCGAGGAGGCCGGCAACATCCAGGCCGCCGCCACGCTGGTCGCCGACCACGCCGCGCGGGATCGGCTGATCTTCGTGTACGGGCCAGGCGGCCATTCGAACCTCGCGGCGCAGGAGGTGTTCTTCAGGGCGGGCGGCCTGGTCAACGTCTCGGCCGTCCTGGACGAGGGCACCCTGCTGTCCGGCGGCGCGCTGCGCTCGATGGCCATGGAACGCACCCCCGGCTACGGCAGGCTCGTGGTCGAGGACAACCGGATCGGCGCCGACGACCTGCTCATCCTGGTCAACGCCTACGGGATCAACGCGGCGCTCATCGACGCGGCCCTGACGGCCGGTGAGCGGGGCGCCACGGTCATCGGGGTGTCGTCGCGGATCCACGCCGACTCCACCGCACCGGACCACCCGGCCCGCCACCCGTCAGGCAAGAACCTGCACGACCTCGTGGACGTGCACGTGGACACGAAGGTGCCGGTCGGCGACGCCGTACTGGAGATCGACGGGATCACCGAGCGGATCGGCGCGATCTCCACGTTCGCCAACGCCTACGCGCTCAACTGCCTGATGGCCGCGGCGATCGCGCTGCTGGCGGAGCGGGGCGCGAAGCCCGACATCTGGCGCAGCGGCAACGCCCCCGGCGGTGACGAGGCGAACGCCGTGTTCCTGCACCGCTTCCGCGGGCGCGTGCGCTGGTTGTGATCCTCAACCCCCCAAGGAGCCTCCATGGGCGTGCTCGACTGGTTGGTCATCTGCGGATACTTCCTCGTCATGCTGGCGATCGGATGGTGGGCCAAGTCCCGCGTCCACGACGCCAGGGACTTCTTCACCGCAGGCGGCCGGATGCCGTGGTGGTTGTCCGGCATCTCGCACCACATGTCCGGCTACAGCGCAGCGGTGTTCGTCGGCAACGCCGCCATCGCCTACACGGCCGGTTTCACCCTCTACGTCTGGTGGGCGCTGGGCATCACGATCGCGATGCTGATCGGGTCGGCGTTGTTCGCGCCCCGCTGGCCGAGGCTGCGGCGGCGGCTGGGCATCATCTCGCCGCTGGAGTACCTGTCCACGCGCTACAACGTGCCCACGCAGCAGGTGCTGGCGTGGAGCGGCACCGCGCTGAAGGTCTTCGACGTGGGCGCCAAGTGGGCGGCCACGGCGCTGCTGCTGCAGGTGTTCGCCGGGGTGCCGATCGCGTGGGGTGTGCTGCTGACCGGCGGCGTGACGCTGATCTACTCGACGATCGGCGGGCTGTGGGCGGACGCGCTGACCGACCTGGGGCAGTTCGTCATCCAGCTCGTCGCCGGGATCACGTTGTTCGTGGCGGTGCTGGCGAAGCTGGGCGGCGTACCGGCGATCTGGACGCTGTGGGACCGGCTGCCGGAGGGGCACGGGCAGCCGTTCAACGGCTCGTACACGATGGCGTTCGTCATGGTCTACCTGCTGATCAACACGCTGTCCTACAACGGCGGCACCTGGAACCTGGCCCAGCGTTTCATCGCCGCGCCCGACGGGGCCTCGGCGCGCCGGGCGGCGCTGCTGTCGGCCGGGCTGTACCTGGTCTGGCCGCTGGTGCTGTTCTTCCCGATGTGGGCGGCGCCGGTGCTGCTGCCGGGGCTGGCGCAGCCGGACCAGTCGTACGCACTGCTCACCCAGTCCTTGCTGCCCAGCGGCCTGATCGGGCTGGTGCTGGCCGGGATGTTCGCGCACACGATGGCCATGACCTCCTCCGACGCCAACGCGATCTCGTCCGTGGTGATCCGCGACATCGTCCCCGCGGTCTGGAAGCGCGCCGGTCACCTGTCATCGGCCAAGGAACTGCTGGCGGGGCGGGTCGCGACGTTCCTGTTCATCGCGTTGTCGATGGGCATCGCGCTGACCGCCGACAGCTTCGGCGGGGTGCTCGGTCTGATCATCCTGTGGTTCGGGGCGCTGGTCGGGCCGATCGCGATCCCGATGCTGCTGGGCATGCTGCCGGCCTTCCGGCGTTGCGGGCCGTTCGCGGCGATCGCCTCGTGGGCCACGGGCTTGGTCGTGTTCGCGCTGGTCAAGTATGTCGTGGTGGTTCCGCGGTGGGTGGAGGTCGGCGGGCCGGTGCTGTGCTCGCTGGCGGTGTTCGTGCTCGTCGGCCTCCTGCTGCCGTGGCGCGGCCAGGAGGCCGACGAGCTCGTGGACTCGCTGGGCGACGAGGCGGAGGCCAGCGCCCGCGCGTGATCAGGGCGCGGTGCCCGCCCCTCGACGGAGCGGGCACCCGTGCCTCAATCCTTACGCCGGTAGTCGGCCGCGACGCCGATCAGGCTGATGAGCCCGGTGGCGAACTCCAGCGCCTCCTGATGCCCCTCCTCGAAGGGCGGCTGGAAGCCGACTCCCTGCCACGTCTTCGTGACCGGGTCCCAGATGTCGCTGCCAACCTCGAAGTCCCAGCCGTAGACGCCGTAGTCGTACCAGAGCTCGTCGGCGGAGTTGCCCGCCGCCGAGTACAGCACGTCGGTGACCGGGCCCGTCTGCTGCGGCCAGGTCACGGTGCCGCGCGAGGAGGCGATGGCCTCCTCGATCGTCCGCGCCGACTTGAGGAAGTAGGCCTCCTCGCCGGCGCTCGGCCGGGGCAGCGGGACTCGGCCGTCGAGCTTGTAGGCGCCGGGCGGCCACATGAAGTAGCCGCCGTAGCTGTGGACGTTGAGCGCGAACTTGATGTTGCGGAAGGTCTTGGCCAGCCAGATCACGTTGCGGCTCTCGGCCTCGGAGTGCTCGGCGGGGCCCGCGAAATTGCCGCTCTGGCAGTTCGTGGAGGCGCCGAAGTAGCCGTCGAACAGCGAGCCGGAGGCGTAGTTGCGGTTGATGTCCACGCCCCACGTGTTGCGCAGGGCCGGGTCGGCCTGCTGCGCGGGACAGTGGTTGACCATGTTCTTCCGCTGCAGGTTGAAGTCGTAGAAGCTGTAGTTGGCGCCGTCCGGGTTGACCGTCGGCACGATGAAGATATCCGTGCGGCTCAGCAGCCTGCGGGTGGCCGGGTCGCGATGGTAGTTGCGCAGCAGCCGCTCGGCCGCCTCGATCGTGACCAGTGGGGTCACCCATTCACGGGCGTGCTCCTGGGCGTAGGCGAGCACGCCGGTACGTGAGCCGTCCCGCCGCTCGCCGACGCGCAGCGCCAGCACCGTCGCGGGCTTGCGCGAGACGCTCGCCGGCGCCTTCAGGAAGTCGGTCAGCTGGGTGAGCGCCGCGGCCGCCACCACGCCCGTCCCCGGGTCGTTGCGGTACGGCGCCGCCTTGACCAGCGTTCCGGCGCCCGCGTTGATCGCGGCGACGACCTGGGCCGCGGTACTGGCGAGCGCGCCGGTGGGCCCGGTGGCGAGGCTCACCGAGATGATCTTGCCGTTGACGGTCACCCGCAGCGGGCGGTCGGGCGCGCCCGGGTCCACCAGCTCCACGGCCAGGTCGTTGCCGCCTTCGGAGCCGTAGGCCAGCGAGGTGACCACCACGGTCCCGAACTGCCCCTGGGCGTGGCGGCGGTAGCCGTTCGTCCTGTTGGGCAGGGCGATGATGTCGGTCAGGCGGGGATATCGCCGGTGCAGCGCCCGTACGCGCTCGTTGAGCTGGTCGGGCGGCATGTACTGGGTGACGAAGTCCTTCTGGTATCCGGGCACGTTGCGGTCGGGCCGTTCGCCGTCGGGCCATTCCTTGACCCGGGCCTGCGCGGTGCCGCCGCCGGCCGAGGTGACGGTGACCCACTGCGGGCGGCTCGCGACCGGGGACGGCGTCGCGAACTGGTGCCCGAGATAGGCGCCCGCGTCCACGTACGCGACCATCGGCACCTGGCCGCCGCTGCCTCGGGAGCCGCGCCAGGCGGCGGTCAGCACGGCGGGCCCGCCCGCGCTGCTGGTCGCCTCGACCGACAGGAAGTAGCCGTCGCGGGTCTTCCAGAAGACGGCGCGCTCGATCACGATCTGGTCGGCGACGGCGGCGCCCTTGGCCTGGGGCGGGGCGGGAGCGGGGGCGGCCGGGTCGGCCTTGGCGACGCCGAGCGGCCGGAGTTCGGCCAGCTGGCTCGGGGTGAGGACGGCGTCGGCACGGATGCTGCCGTCCGGTTGCGGGCGTACCCGCTCGGTGAGGTCGGTGCCCTGGGCGACCAGGCGTTCGAGGGTCGCGCGGTCGGGGACCGAGAGGGTCATGAGGGAGGCGGGTTCCGGTTCCGCCGGGGGCGCCGCCGTCACGGCGGCGGGCACGGCAGGGGTCGCGGACAGAACGGCTAACAGGGTTAAGGCGAGGACACTTGCTGACACACGTAAGCCACGCACGGCTCCTCCTAGATCAGCCTAGGAGATCATTGAAAGCCGCGGCGGCACGCCCGGCAAGGCTCGCGTGCTTGTATGGACGCCATGGAAAACGGTTTCCCGGGCGCGGTCGGCCTTTCCCACCTGCGCCCTTACGACTGTGGCGGCTCCCCTCATCTCCACACCGCATCCACCGAGGGCTACGTGGTGCTGAAGGGCGAGGGCACGCTCGCCACCCTCAGCGCCCAGGGGTACGGCGAGCACCCGCTGGAGCCGGGCACGGTGGTGTGGTTCACGCCGGGCACCGTCCACCGGGTGCTCGGTGAGCTGGAGATCCTCGTCGTCATGGAGAACGCCGGGCTGCCCGAGGCCGGTGACGCCGTCATGATCTTCCCCGAGGAGATCCTGGCCTCCCGGGAGGCCTACGCGCGGGCCGCGGCGCTGCCCCCGGACCCGGATCGCAGGGATCTGGCGGTCCGGGGTTTCGAGGTCTGGCGCGAGCGGGTCCGGGCCGAAGGCCCGCAGGCGCTGGCCGAGCTGCACGCCCTCGCCGTACACCTGGTGGCGCCGAAGGTGGCGCGCTGGCGTGAGCTGTGGGAGTCGCGCATCCTGGCGCAGACGCGGCAGACCGCCGTGCGGCTCGACCACCTCGGCCGCGGCGAGAGCACGCTGCTCGCCGCGGCCGGGGTGTCGGCCGCCGTGCCGGAGCCGCGCCTGGGCATGTGCGGCCACCTGCGCGCCTACTGAGCGGTCAGACCTTGGTGATCCGCACCGCGTCCGCGATCACGTAGCCGGTGGTGGAGGTCCACCTGCTGACGCCGACGACGTTCGCGGTGCCCGCGGGCAGCGTGAAGGTGCCGAGGCCGCGCCACGTCCCGCCGCCCGTCCGCTGGTCGACCCTGATGGTCTGCCCCGCGACGAGGTACGGCGTGGCGCTGTTGTAGCCCGGATCCGCCGGATACCAGACCTCGACCCGATAGCTGCCCGCCGCCGGGATCGCCGCGCTGAACCACGCCGGGTCGCTGGCCGCCACCGGCGGGGCGTACCGGTAGTCGGCGCCGTGACGCTGCGCGGAGAAGGTTGAGGTGCCCCAGTTCGCCCCGGCGGTGAATCCGGCGCCCGCGTTGTCGACGATGACGCTGAACGTGCCGCCGTCGCCCCCGGTCACCACCCGGCCCGCGCTCTGGCCGCTCTCCTGGTGGGTCCGGTTGAGCGCGCTCACGTAGTAGGTGTACGTGCTGCCGGCCGCGGCGGTGGTGTCGGTGAACGTGGTGGCGCGGGTGGTGGTCAGCAGGTTGCGCGCGTCGGCGAAGAAGCACGGGTCGGCGGCGGGCGAGCCGTTCACCCGGTAGACGGCGTAGGCGGTGCCGCCGCCCTGCCAGGCGAGCGCCACGCCGCCGCCGCCGCGGGTGGCCGAGGTGATCGACGGTGCGCCCGGCGCCGCCGCCGAACCGTGCTCGGGCAGGAGGGCGGGCTTGGTGTAGTGGGCGGCGGTCATCGTGGAGACGCTGTTGATCCGGTTGGCCTTGACGTCCTTGGCGCTGAAGAAGACGTCGCCGCGTACCTCGGGATGCTGGCGGTTGTAGGTGAGGTGGTCCGACAGTTCGGCGGTGCGTTGCCAGGCGGGGTCGACGCCGGCGCGGTAGGCGGCCTGGCCCACGTAGAGCTGCACGTCCGTGCCCCTGACGACGCCGGCCCACCAGGCGGTCAGCACCTTGTAGTCGGCGACGTTGTAGCCGATGTGCCAGTAGAGCTGGGGGGTGATGTAGTCGAGCCAGCCTTCCTTCACCCACCGCCGCGAGTCCGCATAAATCGCGTCATAGGACTGCAGGCCGGAGGTGTTGGAGCCCAGCGGGTCCGCGCCCGCGTTCCGCCAGATGCCGAACGGGCTGACGCCGAACCGCACGTGCGCCTTGGCCGCGTGGATGCGCCGGCCCAGCTCCTTGATCAGCAGGTTGACGTTGTCGCGCCGCCAGTCGTTGATGTTGGTGAAGCCGTTGGGGTACTGCGCGAACGTGGCCGAGTCGGGGATCGCCTGCCCGCTGACCGGATACGGATAGAAGTAGTCGTCCAGGTGCACGCCGTCCACGTCGTACTTGGTGACCGCGTCCATCATCGCGTCCTGGATGAAGGACCGCACGGCGGGAATGCCGGGGTTGTAGTAGAGCTTGCCGCCGTACGCGAAGCGCCAGCCGGGGTTCTTCCTGGCCGGATGGGTGGAGATGAGGCGGTTAGGGTCGGCGTGGTTGGCGACCCGGTACGGGTTGAACCAGGCGTGGAACTCCAGGTTCCTGGCATGCGCCTCGGCCACCATGAAGGCCATGGGGTCGTAGCCGGGGTTGCCCCCTTGCGTCCCGGTCAGCCAGTTCGACCACGGCTCGAACGGCGACGGCCAGAACGCGTCCGCCGTCGGCCTGACCTGCACCACGACGGCGTTCATCCGCTTCTGCACCGCCAGGTCCAGCCATGAGCGGAACTCGGCCTGCTGCGCCGCCACACTCAGCCCGGTGGCGCTGGGCCAGTCGATGTTGGCGACGCTGGCCACCCACATCGCGCGGAACTGCCGCTTGGGCGTGGCCGGATCCACGGCGCACGCCACGGCTGCCGCCGCGGCCGGTGCCGGGTTGAGGAGGGACGTGAGAAGGAGGGCAAGGACGGCTAAGACACCACGACCTGTCGTCACGAAAGAAAGCTTCTTCTCCCTATCAGTCCCTGTCAATAATCTCCCGCTGCGCCTGGTAAAGGTCCTGGACGCGCGGCCGTACCCCGTGATCGCCCTGGAAGGCCTCCAGGTCACCGGTGAAGTCGGGGGTGAGCTCGCTGCCGCCGCTCGCGCCCTGGATGCCGATCGACACGCTGCGCGGTGCCACGTCGGCGATCGTCAGGGCGTACGGGCTGCCGCCGATGATGCGGACGTTCCAGTGGGCGATGCGCGCGCCGAACAACGGCCCCGAGGCGCCCGAGCCCCCGACCCGGCCGTTGTTGACCAGGGTGATGTCGGTCCTGACGTTCTCGAACGGCAGGCCGCGGTGGGTGTCGAAGGTGCCCTCGGCCATGGTGCCGCGCCGCCAGACGTTGCCGGAGGACAGCCCCTCCAGGTTGAGCCCGTGGTGCACGGCGCCCGCGGGCACGGGGACGGTGAAGGCCTCGATCTCGAAGTCCTCGACCAGGTTGTCGTGCGACTGCATCCGGCAGGCGAAGCTGTGGTGCGCGGCCCGGCCGCCCACGGCCACGCGGCTGAGCGTGTTCGACTTGGCCGTGGTGAAGCCGAAGCCGAGGTCGCAGTTCTCCACCCGGACGTCGTGGGCCCAGCAGTCGTGCACCGCCTGGAAGCAGACGCCGTTGGAGCCGGGGTGCCGGTTGTGGGCGGTCATCGGGACGACGGCGTTGCGTATGGTCAGGTGCTCGACGCCGCTGTCGTGCACGGTCGGGCCCAGGGCGCGCAGCCGGGCCGGCCATTCCGGGCGCAGGTCGTAACGGATCGGCTCGGCCAGTCTGACCAAGCGCGGGCCCAGGACGGCCGCCACCCTGACCGGCCACTGGAAGGACGCGTACTGCACGTACTGCCCGCCGGATCCGGTCACCAGCTGCGGCGCGCGGCGCGGCCAGTCATAGGCCCGGGTGCCCGGGATGTCGCCGGCCAGGTGCTTCAGCAGCCCCGCGTCGGGCCGGTTCTCGGTCTCCAGCAGCACCATGTCGCCCGCGCGGAGCTTGGCGGTGCCGGAGACCACGAGCGTGCGCGCGCCGCGGGTGGCCGCCGACACCTCGGCGAGCGTCTCGCCCATCAGCCAGTTCTCCGTGCCGGCGAAGTCCTCCGCCTCCGACAGCGCCCGGCGCTCCGGCGAGATGAACCACACCTGGCCACCCGTCCACGACCAGCGGCTGTTGCCGTTCGACTGGCGGGCGGGCCGGTAGCCGTCGTCGAGACTCCTGGCGAAGCGCAGGATCGTCCGGTCCCGGCCCGAGCCACGCAGAACCACGTTCGACCAGTGCATGAAGACCGGGGAGTTCAGCAGGTACGTGCCCGGCGGCACCAGCACGACGCCGCCGCCCCGCTCCCCGGCCGCCCTGAGCGCGGCGTCGAAGGCCGGGGCGCAGTCGGTGCTCCCGTCGGCCTTGGCGCCGTGGTCGGTCACCTTCGTCACCACGCGCCCGTGCCTGGGCAGCCTGGATCCGAGGCGGTAGCCGGCGCGGGAGACGTCGGGGACGAGCGGGTGCGCGCCGGGCGCCTGCGCCCACTGCTCCAGGAGCGCGGCCGAGTCGTCCTTGGGCCCGCGGTCTTCCTCGGATAAGGCCGCTCGGGCCGGGGTGGCGAGTGCGGGGACCGCCGCGGCGGCCACCGCCACGCCCAGCAGGGCGCGGCGGGTCACGGTGTCGTGCATGGCGGTGCTCCTCCGGGTGGGTCAGCCGAGCGAGAGCCGGTCCAGGTCGGGTGCGGAACCGGTATCGTTGTGGATCTTGATGGTGTTCTGCCCGGCGCCGAGGGTCACCGGGACCCGGGTGGTGTAGGGCGTGTTGTTGCCGACGCCGTCCACCTGGACCTCGACCGGCGTGCCGCCGTTGACGGTGACGAAGAACGACCGGGGACCGTTGACCGTGTAGTCGGCGAACAGCGTGTAGGTCCCGGCCGAGGGCACGCTCACGTTCTCGAACAGCACGTACGCGTCGGGTCCTCCGCCCAGGTTGCGCACCTTCTGCCCGCCTGAGCACGGGCCGCAGCCGGTGATTCCGGAGCTGCCGAGCTGGTTGGCCGAGTCCTCGGCCTCGCGCATCCACACCCGGTCGGCCGGGCGGGGCCGTACCCGGACCTGCTTGGAGGTCCGGGCGGGGCGGCCGAGCACCTGGAAGGCCGCGGTGATCGGGATGTCGGCCGCGGTGACGTCCTGGCCGGGCGGCGAGGTGAGCGTCCAGGTCGCCGACAGCGTCTGGCCGAGCCGCAGCGTGGCCGCGGTCGCCGGGTCGCCCTGGACCGTCCAGCCCTGCGGGGCCGCCGGCGCCAGCCTGACCTGGTCGAGCTGGTCGTCGGCGTCCAGGCGCAGCGTGGCCGAGACCTTGATCGCCTGCTGACCCGGACCCGCCCACTGCAGCCCGCCCGGCTCGACGGTCAGCGTCGTGGTCGGGACCTGGGAGGCGGGCGGCAGGGGCGCGACCGCGATCCGGTCGATCCCGGCCGCGCTCGCCGACAGCACGATCGTGTTCGCGCCCTTCTTGAGCGGTACGGCCAGCGCCGTCGAGACCGGCACGTCCTCGGCGTCGGCCTTGACCGGGACCTCGACGGGCGCGGCCCCGTTCACCGCGACCCTCACCGAGGTGTCCGTGCCGGAGGTGTGGTCGAGCTGCAGCCGGTAGGTCCCGTCCTCGGGCGCCGTCACGTCGTCGAAGGTCAGCGTGCCGTGCCGCAGGCCGGTGACCCGGGCGTGGCCGGAGCAGGTGCGGCACAGGTCGGGCCGGGCGCCGCGGGCGCGGTCGGCGTGCTCGGCCTCCAGGGGCGCGGCGGGGCCGGCCGAGAACGGGTGCGCGTAGGCGACCTTGATCTCGTCGATCTGCACCTGGCGGTGGTAGCGCGGGGCCTGCGGGCCGCCCCAGGTGTTGAGCACCTCCAGCTTGACGTAGCGGGCGCTCTGCTCGCCGAGGTCGATGAACTGCACGCCGCGGGCGCTGGGCAGGGCGCCGGAGCGTACGGGGCCGCCCCAGGTCTTGCCGTCGGAGCTCAGGAAGACGCGGTAGTCCTTGACGCGCGCGGAGTCCTCGGGACGGCCGAAGCTCTCGCGGGCGTAGGTGGGCGACCCTTCACGCTGGTTGACCGCCAGCGAGGTGAGGGCGCGGCGGCGGCCCAGGTCGAGGGTGGTGGAGGCAGGGAGCTGGCCCTTGTTATCCCAGTAGGTCGAGAAATTTCCGTCGACGAGTTCTGGGGCGGTGGCGCGGATCTTGTCGTGGTAGAAGCGCCGGCCCGCTGTCTCGACCTTGAAGACGGTGTCGTACGGGTCCCAGTCGGTGACGCCCAGGATCGTCAGGTGTCCTGCCGACTGGTGGAAGCGCAGGCTCCTGCCGGTGCGCAGGTCGCTGACGCGGGTGACCCGGTAGCCGTTGTCGCGCAGCCGTACGTGGTCGGTGCGGGGGCGGGTCACCACGTGGACGTACTGGGTGCGCGCGCCCGGCTCCACCGTGATCACCCCGTGCGCCCCGTCGTTCCAGAAGCCCGGCCGCATGCCGCCGTACATGTAGCCGCCGCCCTCGGTGCCGTAGAGGGCGGAGCGGATGGGCGGGACCCAACCGGCCATGAAGTTGTTGAACGCCTCCTGCTGGGGCGGGAACCTCCCGTTGACCATCGGGGTCTCGGCCATGAGCGACTTCATGGACGAGCCCGCGTTGGTGATGTAGCGGCCGGTGCTGAGCCGGGTGTCGACGGGGTGGTCGCCGCCGTCGTACCACCACTGGCCGGTGGTCGGCAGCTTGTAGTCGGCCTCGACCAGGCGCGGCATCGGCGTCCACGCGGCCTGCGGGTAGTCGTAGGACGGGGTCATGCCGGTCTTCTGCTCGTTGCTGACCGTGTCCATGATCGGCGTGTCCTCGTTGTTGTTGCTCAGCAACCAGGACGGGCGCCGTTCCCTGATCTGCTCGTAGAGCCGGTTGCGCTCCCAGTAGGCGTTGTCGTTGTCGATCCAGAAGCCGGCCAGGTCCGCGTAGTTCTCCATGACCTCGAAGAACAGGTCGTAGGAATACATGCCGAAGCCGTCGCGCGTGGTCAGGTCCACCTGCCGGCCCTTGTAGGCGGAGTAGGCGGCCGAGTCGAGGGTCCGCACGCCCTGCTCGCTGTGCCACTGCGGGTCGTCGGTCATGTAGAGGATGATCCGCACGTCCTTGGCCTTGCCGGCCGCCACCAGCTCGCCGAGCAGGTCGCGCTCCGTGGCACAGCTTCCGGGGATCTTGGACGGCCACGGGCGGGCGTACCCGAGTCTGCTGTGGAAGGTCGCGAGCACGATGTACGAGGCGCCGAGCTTGCGCGCCTCGTCCACCCAGTAGTCGGCGGTCCAGCCACCCCCGGTGACGTCGCGCTCCCAGGCCGCGCAGTCGAGGTGGCGGGGGGCGGTGAACATGCCCCAGTGAAGGAAGAGCCCGGCGGTGGAGTCGCGCATCCACTTCTGACGCGGATGCTCGACCTCCGCCCGGGCAGGCAGGGCCCAGAGCAGGCCGGATAACAGGACCAGGATGACGGCGAGTGCGCGAGATCGCATGGCACCTCCAGACATCCGATGATTACAAGCGGTTGCAACGCGGTCAAGCGCGCGGCCGCCTATACCGAGGCGCGGATGATCGCGGCGATCGAGCGGTCCACGTCGGCCTCGGTGGTGGTGGCGTTCGCCACCGAGATCCGCATCAGCCGCCGTCCTCGCCAGGTCGTGCCACCCACCCAGCACGTGCCGTCCGCCTGGACCGCCGCCACCACCCGGTCCGTACGCGCGTCGTCGCCGAACCCGACCAGGACCTGGTTGAGCACCACGTCGTTGACCACCTCGAACCCGGCCGCGCCCAGCCCGTCGGCGAACCGGCGAGCAAGAGCGCAGCAGCGCTCGACCAGCGCCGCGACCCCGTCGCGCCCCAGTTCCCGCAGCCCGGCCCACACCGCGAACCCGCGGGCCCGCCGCGAGGACTCCGCCGTGAGGTCCGCGCCCTCCGGCGCGCCCCCCGACCCGACCAGGTACGCGGCCGCGTAGGACATCGCCGCCCCGTGCGCCTCGGGCCGGGCGCAGAACGCGAACCCCGAGTCATAGGGAAGGTTCAGCCACTTGTGCCCGTCGCAGGCCCACGAATCCGCCAGCTCCAAGCCGTCCACCAGGTGCCGGATGGAAGGACCGGCCGCCGCCCACAGCCCGAAGGCCCCGTCCACGTGCGCCCACCCGCCGTACCGGTGGACCAGCTCGCACGCCTCCCTGAGCCGGTCGCAGGCGCCGGTGTTCACGTTGCCCGCCTGAAGACAGACGATGAGGGGCCCGGCGCGCAGCTTTTCCCGCAGTGACCCGAGGTCTATGGCGCCGTTCGCGTCGGCCGGCACCGGTTCCACCACGTCGGTCCCGAGGCCGAGCAGCCGCAGCGACCGGTCGATCGTCCCGTGCCGCTCCGCTCCGGCCAGCACCCGGATCGGCGGCGCGCCGGACAGCCCGCGCCGTTCCACGTCCCAGCCCGCCTCCGCGAGCACCTGGTGCCGCGCGGCGGCCAGGCCGACGGTGTTGGCCGCCTGACATCCCGTGACGAACCCCACCGAAGCCGACGCGGGAATCCCCAGCAGTTCCTTCAGCCAGCCCCCGGCGACGGCCTCGGCCGCGAGGGCCGCGGGCGAGGAGACGACGTTGGTCGCCATCTGGTCCCAGCCCGCGGTGAGGATGTCGGCCGCGCTCGCCGCCGGCAAGGCGCCGCCGACCACGAACCCGAAGTACCGGGGCCCCGCGCTCGCGACCAGGCCGGGCGCGGCGGCGGCGAGCAGTTCGGCCAGCACCCGCTCCGGCGGCGTGGGCCCGTCGGGCAACGCCCCGGAGAACGCCTCGACCAGCGCGTCCTGGTCGACGGGCACGCCGACGGGCCGGTCGGGCAGTGAGCGGCGGTAGCCGGCCCCATGCTCGGCAGCCAAGCGGAACAGACGGCTCAGTTCCTCCACCCGGGCACCATATCCGCTACAACGACTCCACGAACCGCGACATCCCGGCCAGCCACCGGTCGGGGTCGCCGGCCTTGCGCCGCACGTATTCGGGCACCTCGGGGTGCGGGAAGATGAAGAACCGCTCGGCCTCGACGCCCGCGACGACCGCGGCCGCGACCTCCTCCGGCTCCAGGATCGGGCCGGAGGCGCCGACCGCCCGCGCGGTGAGGTGGTCCTCCTCGACGCCGCGCCGGAGCATCCCGGTCCGCACGCCCTGCGGGCACAGGACGCTGACCTTGACGCCCTTGCCCGCGTAGTGGATGGAGACCCATTCGGCGAAGGAGATCGCCGCCGCCTTGGTGACCGCGTAGGGGGCGTCGCCGGGGCAACTGATCAGCCCTGCCGCCGAACAGGTGTTGACCAGGTAGCCGCCGCCCCGCTCGACCATGCCGGGCACCACGGCGCGAGCGGCGTACACGTGAGCCATGACGTTGACCCCGAACAAGGTGCCCCACTCCGCGTCGCTCGCGTCCAGCCCGTGGCCGGCGATGACGCCGGCGTTGGAGCAGAAGAGGTCGACGGGCCCGAAGGGCGTGCTCGCCAGCGCCGCCACCTCGCTCTCGACGGACACATCCGCCTGTACGGCTACCGCCCGCTCGCCGATCTCCTTGGCCACGGCGGCGGCGCCGTCACCGTCCAGGTCGGCGACGACGACCCCGGCGGCACCCTCCGCGGCGAAGCGCGAGGCCATCGCCCGCCCGATCCCGCCCGCCGCTCCGGTGACCACGGCGACCTTGCCCCTGATGTGCATACACCACGCTCCTGTACCGACCAGCCGGTATCCAGAACCTAGTTCTCCTCACACCGGGGCGTCAATCGCCATCAGCTCCTCGCACACGCCCAGCAGCCGCGCGCGCAGAGGCGCCGCCCGCTCCGCGAACCCCCGCTGCAGCGCGGCGTACTCGGTCCGCCCCGCCGACGTCTCGATCGGGATCGGCCGGTGGCCCAGCGCGCTCAGGTCGTACGGGCTGGCTCGCATGTCCACCTCGCGGATCTCCCGCGCCAGCGCGAAGCAGTCGGCGATCAGCTCGCTCGGCACCAGCGGCGACAGCTTGTAGGCCCACTTGTAGAGGTCCATGTTCGCGTGCAGGCAGCCGGGCTGCTCCATCTCGGCCTGCCGTTCGCGGGTGGGCTCCAGCACGTTGAGCGGCCTGGCCGCCTCCGTGAAGAACCGGAACGCGTCGAAGTGGCTGCAACGCACCCCGCGCGCCTCCACCACCGCCGCGATCTCCTTGGGCGCCATCCTGAGGGGCTGCCTGGCGTGCCGTACCGCATCGGTGCGATAGACCATCGCCCACTCGTGCATCCCGAAACACCCGAACTGCCCGGTACGGCCGGCGGTCGCCCCCAGCAGCCGCGCCGTCCACTCGACCATGGCCAGCCGCTTGTCCAGCAGGCCCTTCGTGTCCAGCCGCTGCCCGCCCTCGACGTCCACGTACTCGGCCCCGAGCCCTTCGGCCCCCAGCAGCACGACCCCGGCGCCCGGGTGCCAGCGGCGCAGCTTCGCCGGGCGGAAGCTGTAGTAGCTGAACAGGAAGTCCTCGACCGGATGCGTCTCGCGCTCCTGCCGCCTGCGCAGATGCGGCCCGACCCAGGCGTCGACCCGGCGCTCGTGCGCCTCGGCCCGCCGCCGCCACTCCCGCTCCTCCAGCGTCTCCACCGCATCATGGTAGGCGTGCGGTTCTCTGTCGGTGCCATGGCCTAATGTTCGAGACGTGGAAGCGTCCGTCGAGCAGCTGGTCTTCGTGCGTGACGACGCCTACACCGTCGCCCGCATGAGCGGCGACGGCCGACCCGGGTTCGTGGCCGCCGGGCGGGCGCTGGGCGGGGTGCAGCCCGGCGAAACGGTCAGGCTTCTGGGCGCCTGGGAGGACCATCCGCGCCACGGCCGCCGCTTCGCGGTCACCGGCTGCGAGCGGATCACCCCGTCGACGATCCGCGCGATCCAGCTCTACCTCGGATCCGGCCTGATCAGAGGCATCGGGCCGAGGCTGGCGCAGGCCATCGTCGGGCACTTCGGCGAGCAGAGCCTCACCGTCATCGACGCCGAGCCCGGCCGCCTGCGCGAGGTCATCAACATCGGCCCCGTCCGCCAGGCCCAGATCGTCGAGGCCTGGCGGGAGCAGAAAGCGGTCGCCGAGCTGATGGTCGTGCTCCAGGGCTTCGGGGTCAGCCCGCTGCTCGCGGCCAAGATCTACCAGGTGTTCGGCGCCGAGTCGGGCGAGGTGCTGGCCAAGGACCCCTACCAGTTGATCGACCGGGTCAGGGGCATCGCGTTCGCCACCGCCGACCGGATCGCGTTGCGCTCCGGCGTACCGGAGAGCAGTCCCCAGCGGATCCAGGCGGCGCTGCTCGACCGGCTCGACGCCGCGGCCAGCGGCGGCGGCCACTGCTTCCTGTCCCCCACCGCGCTCGTCACCCAGACCATCGACCTCATCGAGCAGGACGAGGACCTCATCAGGCAGGGCCTCGACGCGCTGACCGCCGAGCGCCGCGTCGTGCGCGAGGCCGACGCCGTCTACCCCAAGGAGCTCCACAGCCGCGAGCTCAGGCTCACCACCGAACTCGCCCGGCTGGCCCGCGCCCGCTCCACGCTGACCCTGCGCTCCTACCAGGAGGACGAAAGCCTCGACGACGACCAGCGCGCCGCCGTCACCATGGCCCTGACCAGCACCCTGTCGATCCTCACGGGCGGGCCGGGCTGCGGGAAGAGCCACACGGTCAAGGCCCTGGCGGCGACCGTACGCGCGATGGGCGGCGCCGTCACGCTCTGCGCCCCCACCGGCAAGGCGGCCAAACGCCTGTCGGAGCTGGCCGGGCTGCCCGCGATGACCATCCACCGCGTGCTCGCCCACGAACCCGACCCCGACGCGCTGTTCGACGAGACTCCCGTGCGGGCCGACCTCGTCGTGGTCGACGAGGTCTCCATGCTCGACCTGGGCCTGGCCACCAGACTGGCCGCGGCGCTGCCGTCCGGCACGCACCTGCTGCTCGTGGGCGACAGCGACCAGCTGCCCAGCGTTGGTCCCGGCAGCGTACTCGCCGACCTGCTCGCCGTGGAAAGCATTCCCCGGGTACGCCTGACCCGCGTCTTCCGCCAGGCCGAGGGCAGCGCCATCATCAAGGCCGCCCACCGCATCCGGGCCGGAGACCTGCCCGCGCTGCCGGGCGGCGGCGGCTTCTGGTTCGAGGAACTCGACGACCCGGAGGCGATCGCCGACCGGGTGGTCCACCTGGCCACGGTGGCGATCCCCCGCAAACAACAGATCACCCCCGCCCAGGTGCAGGTGCTCTCCCCCATGCGCAAAGGCACCACCGGCACCGCCGAACTGGGCCGCCGCCTCCAGGAGGTCCGCAACCCCGCCGCCGCCGACAAGCCGGAACACTGGTCCGGCGCCACCCTCTTCCGCGTGGGCGACCGGGTCATGCCCATCCGCAACAACTACGACAAAGGCGTCTTCAACGGCGAGACCGGCACCCTGACCCGCCTCGTCCCCGAGGAACGCCAGGCCGACGTCCAGATCGACGACGGCGACCTCGTCACCTACACCTTCGACGAACTCGACGACCTCACCCACGCCTACGCGATCAGCGTGCACCGGGCACAGGGCAGCGAGTACCCGTTCGTGGTCGCCCCGATGGTGGCCGAGTCGGGCGGCATCATGCTACGGCGGCGGCTGCTGTACACGCTGGTGACCCGGGCACGTTCCTGGGTGGTCCTGGTGGGCCAGCGCAACGCCCTCGACCTCGCCGTCCACCGCCTGGGCCACCGCCGCAACACCACCCTGACGGCCCGGCTGGAGGCGGCGGGCCTCTGAAAGGCATGGCGCTCCGCTTCGCTTCGCGCGTTTCCTGGGCCAAAGGGCCTCCCTTCGGTCGGGCGTTCTTTCTTTAGGTCCCACCCGTTGCCCAGCCAAGTGGTCAGGCAGTTGGAGCCCGCCCTGGTCAATGGACCTCGCTCCGCTCGGACGCCCTCACGTGCGCCTCCGGCGCGGCTTGCGCGTACAGCCAGGCGGTGCCCACCGAAACAGTCGCCCACCAGGTAACCGCGTTGCTCCAGCCACCCGAAACCCAGATCACCGGCCTTGCCAGAGAACGACCTCCAGACGGTAGGCGGCACCAGCTTCTATCGCCCCGAAGACGTCCAGGACACACCTCTGGTAATCCCGGAGCCAGGGCCGGCGGCGCACGGCGGAGGCTTCGCGGGCTGCGAGCCGAGGGCCGAAGGCCAGGCCGGGGGCCGGAGTCGCAGGCCTAGGAAAGTCCCGGGAGGGAGCCGGGCCGGGAAGCCCGGGTGGAAAGCCCAAGGGCAGGAGGTCGGGTGGGGTTAGGGGGGTAGGGGCGGGGCTTTGCGGGCTGAGCCTCGGTAGGTGTCGGCGTCGTATCGCTTCTCGCTCTGGTCCAGTTTGGCGTGAGCGTCGGCGATCAGGTCCACGCCGAGCACGTCCGCCAACCGCACCAAATACCCGGTGACGTCCCCAAGCTCAGCCCGCACCCGCCCCATGGCCGCCTCATCCAGCGGTTCGCCGGGAGCCAGCCACTGGAACTCGGCCACCAGTTCCCCCACCTCCCCTGCCAGCGCCATCACCAGGTTCTTCGGGGTGTGGAACTGCTCCCAGTCCCGGGCCTCCACGAACGTGCGGAACCGGGCGGCCAGTTCCTCGATCTCGGTGCTCACGAGTCGTCCCGCGCCAGGTAGTCGGGCCGATGGTCCCGCCATTCAGGCAGGTCAAGGGCATCAAGCGCGGCGACGATCTTGCGTTCTTCGAAGGTGAAGTGTGACTCCAGGATGGCGGTCAGGCCGTCCAGCTCGGACAGGGCGGCCTCGGGGTCGCTGCCGTCCAGGGATTCGATGCGTTCGAGGAGGTGCGCCACCAGCTGGTGGTCCTCCTCCAGTTGCGCGATGACGGGCCGCAGCTCCGGGTGGCGTTCGGCGAGCGCGGGGAAGGCCACGCCGTCCTCGCCGGTGTGGTGCCGGGTCACCGCCGTACAGAACGCCAGGCAGTGGGCGCGCAGGTCGGCCGGGCGTCCGCCGGACTCCAGGTCCTCGCGCAACCGTGCGAGCTCACTCCTCAGCCAGTCGTGCACCTCGATGAGCTGGGTTCCGAACGCGGCGATCTGGTTCACGGGCCCCGATCCTAGAGGGTCACCCCGGGTGGCGTGCCGGTGCATGCCGGGCTCGCGGGCGGGAGCTTGAGCGAGGACAGGTAGTCGGCGGCGTAACGTGCCTGGCAGCCCTTGTTGTAGAGCTTCATGGCGTGGGTCCAGTCGGGCAGCACGGTCAGGCGGGCCCGCTTCCCCAGGTGCCTGGCCACGTTCGAGGCCCAGGTGACCGGGGTGGCGTTGTCGTAGCGGCTCTGCAGGAGCAGCAGTGGCGTGGTCGCCCCGGACGTGGGCGGGTGTTGCGGGTTTTTGACCGGCGCGGGCCAGCCCTGGCAGGTCAGGACCGCCTTCATCGCGTTCGGCGAGTAGCGGACGGTCGGCGCGACGGCGGCCGCGGCGGCGAGGTCGGCCTTGATCTCGGCGGCGTCGCGGTAGGCCATCGCGTAGTCCTGGCAGACGATCGGGTCGGCGTGGTTGATCCGTTTGGGGAGGGTGTCGTCGCCGTCGGTCCGCCACGGCCTGCCCTTGTCGAGTGTGTTCAGGAACAGGCCCACGGCCGGCCACGACGGCGTGAACAGCATCGCGTCGATCGTCGCGGTCACCGTGTACGGCGTCCACGCCCGCCCGTTCTCGTCCTCGCCCAGCTTGCCGCGTTCCGCCTTGGCGAGCACCCGCCGGTAGGCCGCGACCGGATCGTCCACCTCACACGTCTTGTCCTTGGCGCACCACGTCACGAACTGCCCGAAGGACTCCTCCAGCGCCCTGGCCGCGCTGACGGTGAAGGTCCGCCGGTCCAGGCTGTGGTCCATCACTCCATCCAGTACGGCTCCGCGCAACCGCTGCCCGAACCTGGCGGCGTACTCCTGGGCGAGCAGCGTGCCGTACGAGTGACCGTAGATCGTGATCTTGTCGGCTCCGATGGCCTGCCTGACCCGGTCGAGGTCCTGGGCGGCGCTGGCGCTGTCGAGGTGGTCGAACGCGGGCCCGGTGGCCTTTCTGCACGCCTCGGCGAGGGCGGCGGAGGCCTGGCGCAGTTCGCGCAACTGGGCGTCGGTGGTGGGGAGGCGCTCCGGCCCGAGCGCCATGACCTGCGCGGCCGGGCAGGTGAGCGGGCTGCTGGCGCCGACGCCGCGCGGGTCGATGCTGACGATGTCGTGGCGGCGTTCGAGCCCGCCGAACTTCTTGCTCCCGATGAGCGTCTCGACGCCCGGCTGACCGGGGCCGCCGGGCAGGTACACGATCGTGCCCTCGGACACGGGCGCCTTCCTGCGGGCCACGGCGATCTCGATGACCGGGCCGCCCGGCCGGCTCCAGTCGAGCGGGACCGTGACGTCAGCGCACTCGACCCCCTCGCCGCCGGGACACGGACGCCAGGCCGCGGCGGGCGCGCTCGGCTTGGGCTTGGCCGTGGTGGCGGCGGTGCCGCAGGCGGCCACGGCCACCAGCGGGGTCAGCAGGACGAGGGCGGTACGGATACGCACTGGGGGCCTTTCTTTCGTGTTCCCGATGGATACTCCAGGAACACCAGCACCCCGCGGATCAGCCGAAATACCCAGCACGGCGCCCCGAGGGTCGGCCGGACGGCCGACCCCGGACGTCATCCCGCCGACGTACTCAGACCTCGACGTTCTCCAGTACGCCGAGCGCGTCGGGCACCAGCACCGCCGCCGAGTAGTAGGTGGTCACCAGGTAGCTGATGATCGCCTTGTCGTCGATGCCCAGCTTGCGCACCGACAGTCCGGGCTCGTGCTCGTCGGGCAGCCCGGTGCGGGTCAGTCCGATCACGCCCTGTTTCTCCGTCCCCGTACGCATGACGATGATCGAGCTCAGCCCCTGCTCGCTGATCGGGATCTTGTCGGTGGGCAGGATCGGCACCCCGCGCCAGGCCATCACCTTGGCGCCGTTGACCTCGGTGACGTCCGGCTGGATGCGGCGGGCGGTGCACTGCCTGCCGAGGGCGGCGATCGTCCGGGGGTGGGCGAAGAAGTAGTGGGAGCTGCGGCGGCGTGACAGCAGCTCGTCCATGTCGTGCGGGGTGGGCGGGCCGGTGCGGGTCTGGAAGCGCTGCTTGAGGTCGACGTTGTGCAGCAGCCCGAAGTCGCGGTTGTTGACGAGTTCGTGCTCCTCCCGTTCGCGCACCGCCTCGATGGTCAGGCGGAGCTGCTGCTCCGTCTGGTCCATCGGCCCGTTGTAGAGGTCGGCGACCCGCGTGTGCACCCGCAGCACGGTCTGGGCCACGCTCAGCTCGTACTCGCGGGGCCCGCGGTCGTAGTCGACGTACGTGCCGGGCAGCGTCGGCTCGCCCCGGTGGCCGGCGGACATGGCGATCTCGGCCTCGCCGTGCTTGTTGCTCGGGCCGGTCCTGGCGGGGCGGTCGAGGTGTTCGCGCAGGCTGTCGGAGCGCTCGCGCAGGCGGCCGGCGTCCTCCCGGGAGAGCACCAGCACCGTGCAGGCCGTCAGCGCTCTGGCGGGCTGGGCGCCCTCGCCGGTCAGGTCGCCCAGGTGGTCGCCGTCGGCCAGCATGCCGACGACGGTGGCGCGGCCGTACCCGCCGATGCCGGTTTTGGCGACCTTGCCGTGCGCGACCAGCACGATCTGCCCGTCCGGCACCTCCTGCCCCTCGACCAGGTCGTGCTGGACGAAGCGCTCGGCGAGCGCCCGCAGCTCGGTCGGATCCTCGAAGTCGTGCAGCGACGGCAGCTCGCGTAGTTCATCCGGAATCACCTGTACGGCGGCGCCGACCGAGGTGAAGCTCACCCGCCCGTCGCCCACGGTGTAGTTGAGCCGCCGGTTCACCCGGTACACGCCGCCGACCGCCTCCACCCACGGCAGCACGTGCAGCAGGTGGCGTGGCGTGATCTCCCGCATCTGCGGGACGGTCTTGGTGGTCGTGGCGAGCTTGCGCGCCGCCGCCGTCCCGAGGCTGAGCAGGGATTCTGTCATGGCGCGCCCATCGGTAGCAGGGAGTGGATCCGGCGGACCGCCGTGCCGAGGCCGGTGGGGCCCTGGGTCCAGCGGACGGCGGAGCGGCGGCGTAGCTCGGTCTCGGGGTAGCGGGTGGTCTGGGCGTGCCAGCGCAGGACGGAGGCCATCCAGTCCTGCAGCCCGGTCACGTAGCGGGCGACCGCGTTCCGCGTCTCGTCGTCGGCGCCGCGGGCGTCGAGCATGGCGGGCAGGTCGGTGCCGGCGACGTGCTCGAACTGGGTGATCCTGGCGGTCATGAGCTTGTTGACGATGGTGACGGCCCCGTCCAGGTCGCAGTCGAAGAAGTTGCGCATGACCAGCACGGCGTTGTGCAGGTCACCCTCGAACTGGATCTCCTTCTGGCAGGAGAACAGGTCGTTGAGCAGCGCGCCGTAGTCCGCCGCGGCGTTGGACAGGGCGAGGAGCTCGCGGGTGCGGAAGAGCTCGCCGGGCGGGCGCCGCGGGAGATGGAGCTGGGCCAGGTTGAACGTGAGGTCGGCGCCGAACGTCAGGCGGCGCATCTCGAGGTAGTCGACCGGATCGGGCACCCGATTCTGGATGAGGTTGGCGATCTCCCATTCCCAGCTGTCGAGCATGACCTCGACACCGTGGCGGAAGGCCCGCCGGTCCTCCTCGCCGAGCAGGGCCGCGGTGCGTGCCCACAGGTCGGCCAGCCCTCGCTCCACGGCGTTGACGGCCGGGGTGAGCGGGAGCCGGCCGAGGGGCATGAACTCGCGCAGCCGCCGGTTGGACAGCTTGGCGCCGGTCAGGTCGTGACTGACGCCGAAGACCTGCGGATAGTAGTCGTCGGCGTAGGTGCCCCAGGCCAGCCACTGGGTCGCCCGGTCGAGGGCTTCCGCTGAGGCGTCGGGGGCCAGGCCGGAGGCGCACAGCGCGAAGTCGAAGCTGGTCAGCTGTCGTTCGCTCCACAGCGCTGTGGACGGCAGGCCGGGCAGGCCGTCGCCGAAGCCCATCTCCCGGCACCAGCGCACCGCGTTCGCGCGCGCCTGTTCCAGGTGCGGGTTGTCGCGGACGGTGAACGGCATGGAGATCTGCGGCAGCCGTACCGTGGTCTCGGTGTAGGGGCGGTGGGAGAAGTTGCGCAGGCCGCTCTTCACGTGCGCGGGCGAGACGTTGAGCGGGCCGTGCTCGCGCCTGGCCTTGGTGTAGCGGCTGGAGGCCAGGTGCCAGGCGTGGCCGCCGGCCTGCCAGTCCTGCAGGCCCTTGACGTAACGCAGCACCCGCTCCTGCTCGTGCGGCGCCACCGCGTGCTCGGCGAACAGGACCGGCAGCTCGGTGAGCGTCGTGTGCTCGAACTGGTGCAGCCGCGAGGTGATCATGTCGTTGGTGATCTCGACGCCGCGCTGGGTGTCGCAGCCGAAGAAGTTCTCGCAGACCAGCACGGAGTTGGACAGCTCGCCTTCCGCCACCACCTCCCGCTGGTAGGAGAACAGGTCGTTGCGCAGGTGCACGGCGTCGGCGAACGTCTCGGTGAGCACCCGGATCGGCCGGGTGCTCGCGAGGCGGGCGGGCAGTTCGGCGGCGACCGCGTGCTCGACCAGGCAGGCCGACCAGGGGGCGCCGCCGACCTTCCTGCGCGCCTCGATGTACTCGATGGGGTTGGAGACGAGACCCGAGTGGATGTGGAACAGCTCCCACATCGACTCCTGCGTGAGGTCGCGGGTGACGGTGACGAAGCGGCGCCGCCACCCGTCCGTCATCGCCGGTACCGTCCTGGCCCACAGGTCCTTCAGGCCCAGCTCGACCGGGTTGGTCGGCTCGGGCGGGTCGTCGGCCATGAACAGGTCGATGCGGTCCAGGTAGGCCTGGGCGCCCTTGAGGTCCTTGGTGCGCTTGAAGGCGTGCAGGAAGTGGTCGTCGAAGAAGAACACCCAGACGTACCAGTCGGTGACGAGGTCGAGCTCCTGTGCCGGGCAGTCGGGGTGGGCGTAGGCGCACATCAGGCCGTAGTCGTGCGCCTCCAGGTCGGCGGGGCCCCAGATGTCGGGGTCGTCGAAGAAGCCCATCCGGGCCGCCCACGCGCGGGTGTGCGCGCGGGCGGTCTCCAGATGGGGGTTCAGTCTGGGCGGATACGGCAGGTAGAAGTCAGGCAGCTCATACGCCATCAGCCCACCTCGACGCTCTCCAGGATGCCGAGAGCGTCCGGCACGAGCACCGCCGCGGAGTAGTAGGTCGTGACCAGGTAGGAGATGACGGCCTTGTCGTTGATGCCCATGAAGCGCACCGACAGGCCGGGCTCGTACTCGTCCGGCAGCCCCGTGCGGGTCAGGCCGATGACACCCTGGGCCGCCTCGCCCACCCGCATCGCCATGATCGAGCTGAGGCCGGAGTCGCTGACCGGGATCTTGTTGCACGGCAGGATCGGCACCCCCCGCCACGACGGCGCCTTCTGCCCGTTGACCTCCACGCTCTGCGGGTAGATGCCCCGCTCGGTGCACTGGCGGGCGAACGCGGCGATCGCCCGCGGGTGCGCGATCAGGACGGCCGGGTTCTTCCAGACCAGGGCGAGCAGTTCGTCGAAGTCGTCCGGGGTGGGCGGGCCGGTCAGCGTGTGGATGCGCTGCTTGAGGTCGGCGTTGTGCAGCAGGCCGAACTCGCGGTTGTTGACCAGCTCGTTCTCCTGGCGCTCGCGCAGCGCCTCCACCGTCAGCCGCAACTGCTGCTGCGTCTGGTTCATCGGCTCGTTGTACAGGTCGGCCACGCGGGTGTGCACCCGCAGGATCGTCTGGGCGACGCTCAGCTCGTACTCGCGCGGCGCCAGGTCGTAGTCGACGAACGTGCCCGGCAGCGTCGGCTCGCCGGTGTGGCCGGAGGCCAGGACGATCTCCGCCTCGCCATGGGCGTTCAGCGACCGGTCGGGGTCGGCGGCCCACGCCTCGACGTGCTCGCGCAGGCCGTCGGTCTGGTCGGCGACCTCGTCGAAGGCCGACCTGGGCAGCGCGAGCACGGTGCACGCGGTGACCGCCTGGACGGTCAGGTCGTAGGTGCCCGCCTCGCCGGCCAGCGACCTGTCGCCGAAGTAGTCGCCGTCGGCCAGCACGCCGCGCACGGTCTGCTTGCCGTACGCGCCCTCGCCGAGCAGGCTGACCTTGCCGTGCGCCACCAGCACGACCTCGGTCGCCGGGGTGCCCGCCTCGACGATCACCGATCCGGCCTCGTACTCGCGCTGCGTGAACCGGTCGGCCAGGGCGGTCAGCACGTCGATATCGTCATAGCCGCGCAGCGCGGGCAGCTCGCACAACTCCGCGGGAATCACCCGCACAGCCGCTCCGGTGTTGGTGAAGGTGACCCTTCCGTCCCCGACCGTGTAGGTGAGCCGGCGGTTGACCCGGTACGCACCGCCGACGACCTCGACCCACGGCAGCGCCTTGAGCAGGTGCCGGGAGGTGATCTCCTGCATCTGCGGCTGCGTCTTGGTCGTGGTCGCCAGGTTGCGCGCGGCCTTCGTACCGAGGCTGAGGGGGCTCTCGTTGTTCAGGACGGATTCGGTCACAGGACACCACCTATCGGGGAGCGGAGCTCACGGAGCTCGGGCGGGAGGGAGAAGATCAGGCTTTCTTCGGCCAGCGTCACGGTCTGGACGTCGGCGAAGCCGCGCTCGGCGAGCCAGCCGAGCAGTTCGGCCACGAGGTGCTCGGGGACGGAGGCGCCGGAGCTGACGCCGACGGTCTCCACGCCGTCGAGCCAGCTCTCCTCGGCCTCGGCCACGCCGTCCACGAGGTGGCCGGCGCGGGCGCCGGCGGCGAGCGCGACCTCGACCAGGCGCCGGGAGTTGGAGGAGTTGGAGGATCCGACCACGATCACCAGGTCGCACTCGGGGGCGATGGCGGTGACCGCTTCCTGGCGGTTCTGGCTGGCGTAGCAGATGTCGTCGCTGGGCGGGTCGACGAGGCGGGGGTAGCGCTCACGCAGGCGTTCGACCGCGCCCATGGTCTCGTCCACCGAGAGCGTGGTCTGCGACAGCCAGCTGATCGGCCGGTCGGCCGGCAGGTCGAGCTCGTCGGTGCGGGCCGGGTCGACGACGTGCATGCGGTCGGGGGCCTCGCCGAGCGTGCCTTCGACCTCCTCGTGCTCCGCGTGGCCGATGAGCACGATGTCGTAGCCGGACTCGGCGAACCTGACCGCCTCTTTGTGCACCTTGGTGACCAGCGGGCAGGTGGCGTCGATGCTGCGCAGGCCGCGGACGGCAGCGGTGTCCTTGACCGCGGGCGAGACCCCGTGGGCGGAGAAGACGACCAGGCAGCCGTCGGGCACCTCGTCGAGCTCGTCCACGAAGACCGCGCCCCGCTTGGTGAGGTCGGCGACCACGAAGGTGTTGTGGACGATCTGCTTACGGACGTAGACCGGCGGGCCGTACCTCTTCAGGGCCTCCTCGACGGTGCGGATGGCACGTTCCACCCCGGCGCAATAGCCGCGCGGGGCGGCGAGCAGGACCCGCTTCACGCGCTGCGGTGCGTGAGCCGGTCGGCCATAAGGGTCAGCCCCTGCCGGGCGTGCTGGTCGATCGCGCATGTCCGCAACTCCTCAAGTCCGGTTCGGACCCGGCCGTCGATCATCGTCTCGACGCGGGCGAGTGCTCGGGTGTCGACGATGATCTGCCGCAGGTCGGCGGCGCGCTTCTCGTCGAGGTCGGGGTTGCCGTGCCAGGCGCGCAGCAGGCGCAGCGCGGGTCCGGTGGCCTCGGCGTAGGCGTGCGCGATCAGGACGGTGGCCTTGCCCTCGCGCAGGTCGTCGAGGACGGGCTTGCCGGTGACGCCCGGGTCGCCGAACACGCCCAGGACGTCGTCACGCAGTTGGAACGCCTCGCCGAGCGGCAGCCCGAAGCGTGAGTAGGACTCAAGGAGCGAGCGGGAGGCGCCGGCCAGGGCGCCGCCGATCTGCAGGGGGCGCTCGACCGTGTACTTGGCGGTCTTGTAGCGGATGACGGTGAGCGCGCGCTCGGCTTCCGGGTCGAGGTGCGACTGGATGTCGAGGTACTGGCCGGCGATCACCTCGGCGCGCATCCGGTTGAACAGCCGTCTGGGCGCGCCGCCCGTATCGCCGAAGAGCTCGTCGGACCAGGCCTGGGCGAGCACCCCGAGGAGAACGGCTGCGCTGTGGCCGAAGGGCTCGGCTCCCGGATGGCGCGGCGGGCGCGCCAAGCTCCTGTGCAGGGTGGGCCGGCCTCTGCGCAGGGCGCTGCCGTCCATGATGTCGTCGTGGATGAGCAGGCCCGCGTGGTAGAGCTCCAGCGCGGCGCCCGCGGCCACCGGGGCCACCTCGTCCGTGCCGCCGGCGCCGCGCGCCCCCCAGTAGCAGAGAAGGGGTCTGATCCGCTTGCCGCCCTTGACCACGAACTCGCGCAGGAGCCGGTGGCCCTCGGCCAGTTCCGGGTCGGCGACGGGAGCGGGGTGGGTGTCGATGAACTCGCTCAGCAGGTCGTCGACCGCTGTCCTGACCCTGTGGATGGTCGTGTCGACCGGCTCCACGGGGGGTTCCGCAACCTCCGCCGTCATGATCCGTTCTCCTCTTTCGAGATCGTCGGACACACACGAGAAGCTAGGTCACGAATACCCAGAGTGAAATCGGTCGTTCCATTGACCGGAACACCCGGTTCACGGACGTCCCCCGGCGGAGCCAGTATTCGACCACGACCGCAGCCGACCCTTGTGGAGCGATCATGGCGGCCCCTCCTGGCCTGGACGAATCTCTGCTCCAAACCATCACCTGCCCCCGCGACCTGCGCCTTCTCCCAGCCGCGCACCTGGGGACACTGGCTCGCGAGATCCGCGAGTTCCTCATCGAGAAGGTCATGGCGAGGGGCGGGCACCTCGGCTCGAACCTCGGCATGGTCGAGATCACGATTGCTTTGCACCGCGTCTTCCATTCCCCGGAGGACACACTTCTGTTTGACACTGGACATCAGGCATACGTCCACAAACTGCTCACCGGCCGGCGGGCCGACTTCGACAGCCTGCGCGCCCACGGCGGCCTCAGCGGCTACCCCTCGCGCGAGGAGTCGCCGCACGACCACATCGACAACTCCCACGCCTCCACCGCGCTCGCCTACGCCGACGGCATCGCCAAGGCCCGCAGGCTCAAGGGCGAGGAAGACCGCGCGGTGGTGGCCGTGGTCGGCGACGGCGCGCTGACCGGCGGGCTGGCCTGGGAGTCGCTCAACAACCTGAGCGACGGCGAGGGCCGCCCGGTCGTCATCGTGCTCAACGACAACGGCCGCTCCTACGCCCCCACCCACGGCGGCTGCGCCCGCAACCTCGGCACGCTGCTGGAGAACCTCGGCTTCGTCTACCTCGGCCCCGTCGACGGCCACGACGTCGCCGCCGTCGAGCGCGCGCTGCGCACCGCGCGCACGCTGCCGAGCCCCAGCGTCGTGCACTGCAAGACCCGCAAGGGGTACGGCTACCGCCCCGCCGAGCTGGATCTGGGCGAGCACATGCACGCCGTCCCGGCCAGCGACCCGCGTACCGGAAAACCGCTGTCGGCCGGGGGCCGGACCTGGACCCACGTCTTCTCCGAGCAGTTGTGCGCGCTCGGCGAGGCCAGGGCCGACCTGGTCGCGATCACCGCGGCGATGGCGGGACCCACCGGGCTTGAGGCGTTCGGCAGGCGCTTCCCTGGGCGGATGTTCGACGTGGGCATCGCCGAGCAGCACGCGATGGTGTCGGCGGCCGGGCTGGCGCTTGAGGGCTTCCACCCGGTGGTCGCCGTCTACGCCACGTTCCTCAACCGCGCCTTCGACCAGGTGCTCCTGGACGTGGCCATGCAACGGCTGCCGGTCACGATCGTCCTGGACCGGGCGGGCATCACCGGTCCCGACGGCCCCAGCCACCACGGCATGTGGGACCTGGCGATCCTGTCGGCGATCCCGGGCCTGCGGGTGGCCGCGCCGCGCGACGGCCGGCGGCTGCGCGAACTGCTCGGCGAGGCCGTGGCGGTGGAGGGCCCGACCGTGCTGCGCTTCCCCAAGGCCGGTGCGGACTCCGAGCTTGCCGCCGTGGAACGTTCCGAAGGCCTGGACGTGCTGTGGAACACCGGCGACGACGTGCTGCTCGTCGCGGTCGGCGCGACGGCCGAGGCGTGCGTGGAGGCGGCGGCGACACTGGCGGAGGAGGGCGTGGGGGTGCGGGTGGTCGACCCGCGCTGGGTGCTGCCCGTCGCCCCCGGCCTGGTCCGGGTGGCCGCCGCGCACCACCTGGTCGTCACCGTCGAGGACGGCGTGGTGGCCGGTGGGGCGGGCGCGGCGATCGGGCAGGCGTGCGCGGGCGGGACACGGGTGCGCCATCTCGGGCTGCCCCACGCGTTCGTCCCGCACGGCTCGCGCGAGCGGTTATTGGCCGACGCGGGACTGACCGGTCCGGGGATCGCGCACGCCGTACGGAAGGAGCTGGCCCGATGATCGAGCTCGGAATGCCGACGAGGAGGCCGAGGGTCTCGCGGCAGGTGATGGTGGGCGGCGTGCCGGTCGGCGGGGGCGCGCCGGTGAGCGTGCAGTCGATGACCACCACGCCCACCCACGACGTCAACGCGACGCTGCAGCAGATCGCGGAACTGACCGCGGCGGGCTGCCAGATCGTACGGGTGGCGGTGCCGACGCAGGACGACGCCGACGCGCTCGCCGACATCGCCCGCAAGTCGCAGATCCCGGTGATAGCCGACATCCACTTCCAGCCGCGCTACGTCTTCGCCGCCATCGACGCCGGGTGCGCGGCGGTGCGGGTGAACCCGGGCAACATCAAGAAGTTCGACGACAGGGTGGGCGAGATCGCGCGGGCGGCGGCGGACGCGGGCGTCCCGATCAGGATCGGGGTCAACGCCGGCTCCCTGGACCCCCGGCTGCTGGAGAAGCACGGCAAGGCGACGCCGGAGGCGCTGGTGGAGTCGGCGTTGTGGGAGTGCTCCCTGTTCGAGGAGCACGGGTTCCGCGACATCAAGATCTCGGTCAAGCACCACGACCCGGTCGTGATGATCGCCGCCTACCGCCGCCTCGCCGCGCGCTGCGACTACCCGCTGCACCTCGGCGTGACCGAGGCGGGGCCGCTGATGCAGGGGACGGTCAAGTCGGCGGTGGCCTTCGGGGTGCTGCTGGCCGAGGGCGTCGGCGACACGATCCGGGTCTCGCTGTCGGCGCCTCCGGTGGAGGAGGTCAAGGTCGGCATCGGCATCCTCGAATCTCTGGGGCTGCGGCAGCGCAAGCTGGAGATCGTCTCGTGCCCGTCCTGCGGACGGGCACAGGTGGACGTCTACCGCCTGGCCGAGGAGGTGTCGGCCGGGCTGGAGGGCTTCCCGTTCCCGCTACGTGTGGCGGTCATGGGCTGCGTGGTGAACGGGCCGGGCGAGGCCCGCGAAGCGGACCTGGGCGTGGCCTCGGGCAACGGCAAGGGTCAGATCTTCGTGAAGGGCAAGGTGATCAAGACCGTTCCTGAGTCGCGGATCGTGGAGACCCTGATCGAGGAGGCCCTGCGCCTGGCGGAGGAGCAGCCCCAGTAGGAGCGGCTCAGTAGGAGCTCCTGCGCGGGGCGGCGGTGGGGCGGCGGGACAGGTTGGCGCGGCCGGTGGGCTGGATGGCGCGGACCGCGTGCTCGCGCTTGGCGGCGCGGCCGTCGGCCTGCTCGGTGGTGGTGCCGGTGATGGAGCTGGGGAGCTTGATTCGCATCTGGTTCCTTTGTTTGAGACCACTTCGTTTGAAGTGCTGTCAACGTAGTACTACAGACGGAGTGGTGTCAACCCCACCTCGCGTCGGCCGCGAAATCCTCGAAGGACTTGGGCGGCCGGCCCGTCACCCGCCGCACCACGTCGGTCGGTACGGCGTCGCCCTTGGCACGCAGCGCCGCGAACGCCTCGATCTCCGCCCGCACGTCCGGCTCCGGCAGCCCGAACCCGGTCATGACGGCCAGGTAGTCCGCCTCCGAGCCCAGGTAGCGCACGGTCCGCCCCGAGGCCCGGCCGATGATCTCCACCGCCTCGGCGAAGGTCAGCGCGCGCGGCCCCGTCACCTCGTACGAGCGCCCCGCGTGCCCGTCCCCGACCAGGGCCGCCGCCGCCACGGCGGCGATGTCACCGGCGTCCACGAAGGCCTGACGGGCCTCGCCCAGCGGGACCGCGACCTCACCGGCGAGCACCGCCTCGCGCATCGCGCCCTCGTCGAAGTTCTGGTCGAACCACGACGGGCGCAGGATCGTCCACTCCACGCCGGAACCGCGCACCACCCGCTCGGCGGCCATCAGCCGCTCGTCGCCCATCACCTCGATGCCGCCGCTGGACAGCAGCACGATGCGGCGCACACCCGCCTCGACCGCCGCCGCCACGAACTCCGGGTCGACCGGCAGATCGTCCGGCGCCATCACGTACATGCGGTCGGCTCCGGCCAGAGCGGGCCGCCAGGTGGCGCGGTCGTTCCAGTCGAAGCGCACCTCACCGTGCCTTGACGCCGGCCGTACCGGATGGCCGGAGGACCGCAGAAGGCCCGTCAGGCGACGCCCCGTCGAGCCCGTCGCCCCCAGAACCAGGATCTCGTTCATGCCGCACCCCTTCTTAAGGAAAGCTGGGAATGCCCCATTCGCTGGGAAATCAACCCACAAGAGCGGCCAATAATTGCGGACCACCGCTTTCTGGAGGTCAGCGACGTGAGTCAACTCAGCAGACGAACCTTCATCGCAGGTACGGCTGCCGCAGCCGCGGTCACCAGCGCCCCCGCCGCCGCGGCCAAGCCGAAACGCCCCAACATCCTGCTGATCGTCACCGACGATCACAGGAGGGAGACCGAGTGGGCGATCCCGTCGATCGTCGACCTGATCGGCGGGCAGGGAGTCGCGTTCTCCCAGGGTTGCGTCACCACGCCTCTCTGCTCGCCCTCACGCGCGTCGATCATGTCGGGCCGCTACGCCCGCAACCACGGCGTCGTCGACAACACCGCCCCCGGCCGGCTCGACCAGGACACCACGGTGCAGAGCCACCTGCGCGCGGGCGGCTACCGGACCGGCCTGTTCGGCAAGTACCTCAACGCCTGGGACCTGAACCAGGCCCCGCCGAACTTCGACGACTTCGCGATCATGCGCCCCGCCTACCGCCGCGCCCAGTGGAACGTCAACGGCACCGTGGGCCGCCGCCCCGGCTACACGACCACGCTCGTCAGGCGGCACGCGCTGGAGTTCATCAAGGCCAACAAGGACCAGCCGTGGTTCCTGTACCTGTCGCCGTACGCCTCCCACGGGCCGAACACCCCCGAGGACAAATACGCCAACCTGCCCGTGCCCGCCTGGGACGGCAACCCCGCCGTGGCCGAGACCGACAAGAGCGACAAACCGCCCTACATACAGAACGCCACCCAAGACCTGGCAGCGGGGCAGAAGGTCCGCCAGGCCCAGCTGCGCACGCTGAAGTCGGTGGACGACCTGTTCAAGGCGGTCAGGGCGGAGCTCGTGGCGCAGGGCAAGCTCGACGACACGCTGATCATCTTCATCGGCGACAACGGCTTCAGCTGGGCCGACCACGGCCACATCGGCAAGAGCGTGCCCTACCAGCCGGCCTTCCGCGTGCCGTTCTACCTGTCGTGGCCGGCGGGCGGCTTCGGCAAGGGCACGGACGACAACCGCCTGGCCGCCAACATCGACGTCGCCCCGACCATCCTGGACGCCGCCGGGATCCGGCCGCGTACCCGGATGGACGGCAGGTCGCTGCTGCGCGGCGGCAGGCGGAGCCACCTGTTCCTGGAGTTCCACGGCCAGGCCGACGGGCCGGGACCAGGCGTCTGGGCCTCGGTCTACACCGGCTCCCGCATCTACACCGAGTATTACGACGGCGGCGGCGGGGTGAAGTTCCGCGAGTACTACGACCTGCGCAAGGACCCCCACCAGCTGGAGAACCGGGTACGCGCCGACGACCTGGCCAAGCAGCTAGCCACTGCGCGCGGGCTGTAGGCAGAACTCGTTGCCCTCGGGGTCGGCCAGCACGATCCAGTCCTCGTGCCTGGCCGACTCGACGGCGCCGAGCGCCCGCAGGCGTACGCCCTCGGCCTCGACGTCGGCGGCGCGCACGTCGAGGTGCACCCGGTTCTTCACCGTCTTGGGCTCGGGCACGAGGACGAACCACAGCCTCGGCGCCCCCGGCGGCCCTTCGACCAGCACCGTCGGGTCCTCCTCAGGGCCGGACAGGCCGCGGGCGCGCAGGCGCTCCAGCTCCGCCTCGTCGTACGGCGCCACGGCGTAGTCGTCGAGCAGTTCCGCCCAGAACCTCGCCTGCGCGGCGGGGTGACGGCAGTCGAACACGATGTCATGGAGCAGTGCCATCCGCCCATGCTGGCAGGCGGAGGCGGAACACCGCACCCGACGGCGACTCCTCGCAGGTCAGCGTGCCGCCGTGGGCCAGGGCCAGGCCGCGGGCGATCGGCAGGCCGAGCCCGGCGCCGCCCGAGGCGGTGTCCCGGCGGACGAACCGGTGGAAGATCAGGTCGCGCGCCGACGGCGGCACCCCGGGGCCGGTGTCGGCTACGTCCACGATCGCCTCACCGGCCTCGCCCTTGACCGTCACGGTGACCAGGCCGTCCGGCGGGGTGTGCCGGCGGGCGTTGTCGAGCAGGTTGGCGATGATCTGGCCGAGCCGCTGGGCGTCGCCGATCACCGCGGCCTCCTCCCCCTCGACCGCCACGGTGATCTCCGGCGCGCGCAGCATGACCCGGTCGGCCTCGGCCTCGCACAATGCCCGCAACTGGACGGGCTCGCGGTGCAGGCCGAGCCCGGCGTCGATCCTGGCCAGCGCGAGCAGGTCGTCGACCAGGCGTCCGGCCCGCCGCGTCTCGCGCACCAGCAGCAGTTGCATGCGCTCGCGCTCCTCGGCCGGCATCGCGGCGGGCGCCTGGAGCACCGCCTCGGCCGTCGCCTGGATGCCCGCCAGCGGCGTACGCAGCTCGTGGGCGACGTCGGCGAGGAACTGCCGTGAGCGGTTCTCCGACTCGCGGGCCTGCTGCTCGGCGCCCTCCAGCGAGTCGAGCATCGAGTCGAACGCGGCGGCGGTGCGCCCCAGCTCGGTGTCGGTACGCTCCGGCGCCAGCCGCTTGCCGCGCTGCCCCTGGGCGATCTGCCTGGCCAGCCCCGCCAGGTCGTCCATCGGCCGGGTCGCGCGCCGCAGCGCGACGGGCAGCACGAAGCCGAGCGCGGCCAGCGCCGCCAGGCCGGCGACCAGCATCAGCATGCGCAGGGTGGTGCGCGGCCCGTCGATCGACTCGGTGTCAGCGTAGAGCGTGAGCAGCCCGCCGCCCGGCAGCCGCCTGGTCAGGGTCAGGTCGCCGAGATCGGCCGCGAAGCCGCCGAGCGTGTGGCGGCGGCCGGCCAGGTCCACGAGCACCGCCTCGATGCCGGCGCCGCTGACCCGGCGCACCAGCCGGTCCGGCATGACCTTGCGCCGGTCGAGCTGGACGGCGAACTGGGCGCGGTCGACCAGCCGGTCCTGGGCCTGGTTCCTGGCCAGCAGGCCGAACAACGCGTCCACGGCCAGCAGCAGCACGACCAGCGTGACGGCGACGACCAGCAGGGT
Source organism: Nonomuraea sp. NPDC050540 (assembly GCF_044457485.1). Lineage (NCBI taxonomy): Bacteria > Bacillati > Actinomycetota > Actinomycetes > Streptosporangiales > Streptosporangiaceae > Nonomuraea > Nonomuraea sp. NPDC050540. Next base: position 121,089 of record NZ_JBITHA010000010.1, on the reverse strand, counting down.
CGCCCCGGCGACCCGGCCGCGCAGTGAGCCGGCGGGCCGGCCGTACCGTCTCATCGGGGTCCGTCCAGGACGTAGCCGAGCCCGCGCACGGTGTGCAGGACCCGCTCGCCCGAGCTTTCGAGCTTGCGGCGCAGCGCGCTGACGTGCACCTCGACCAGGTTGGGGTCGTAGGCGTCGTAGCCCCAGACGCTGGTGAGCAACTGCGTCTTGCTCAGCACCTGGCCGCGGTGGAGCGCCAGGTGGCCGAGCAGCCGCAGCTCGGTCCTGGTCAGCTCGACCGGCCGGCCGTCACGCAGGACCAGTCCCTTGTCCACGTCGATGATCAGGCTGCCGATCTGCAGCGTCGACGGCGTACGGCGCAGCCGCCTGAGCACCGCGCCGACCCGCGCGGTCAGCTCCGACAGCTCGAACGGCTTGGCCACGTAGTCGTCGGCGCCCGCCTGCAGCCCGCGCAGCCGGTCGGAGACGCCGTCCCTGGCCGTGAGCACGATGACCCCGGCGTCGCTGCGCCCGCGCACCACCTCCAGCAGCGCGAACCCGTCGCGGCCCGGCAGCATGAGGTCGAGCACGACCAGGTCGGGCTGGAAGGTGTTGAGCTCCTGCTCGAAGCCGGTGCCGTCGGGCACGCCGCGGGCCACGTACCCCGCCGACCCCAGCCCGGACAGCACGGCGAGCCGGATCGCCTCCGCGTCCTCGATCACCATCACCCGCGCCGAACTGGTCATCCGCCCATTATGCGAACCCACCGGACCGGACAAAACGCCCCTCAGGCAATCTTCAGCGTGATCTGGAGTGGAATTCCGGGAGCGTATGTCTGGGGCAGCCCACATCGTGGAGGTCTGAGCGGTGCCCTGACCGTCGGTCTCGGTGAACATCTCGCGCCGGTACTTGGGCGTGGGCATGCGGCTGTAGACCACGCGACGATCTCGCCGGATATCGGGGTGACGAGGAGCCGCGAGCTCGGTCGTTCACGGCCGAGAAGCCGACCCTTCCCACACGTCCTCGTTGTAGCGTTCGGCGACGCGCAGCTCCTCCAGCCAGGCCTCGCTCGCGGCCCGGCCGGCGCCGGTGCGCTCGCCGTGGACGCGGGCCAGTGCCGCCCGCACCGCCGGGGCCATGCGGCCGCCATCGCCGCAGACGTAGACGCGGCCGCCGTCCTCCAGCACGCGCCACACCTCGTCCGCCTCGCGCAGGAGCCGGTCCTGCACGTAGCGCAGGCCGTTCTCCGGAGCCTCGCTGAACGTCGGGCGCAGGCTGACCACGCCCGCCGCCTCGGCCTCCTCCAGCTCCGCGCGGTGCAGGTAGTCGATGTCCGGGGCGTCGCAGCCGAAGTAGCACAGCAGCGTGCCGCGGGCGCGGCGGTGCAGGCGCTCCATGACGACGGCGCGGAACGGGGCCAGGCCGGTGCCCGCGCTGACCAGGATCGCCGGGGTGCGCTCGTCGGCCAGGCCGTGGAAGGCGGCCGGGCCCGGCACCACCCGCGCCTGCACGGCGGCGCCCGGCTCGACCTCGGACAGGTGACTGGAGGCGACGCCGTGGAACCATCCGGCGCCGGTCCGGTTCGGGCCGCTCAGCTGCGAGACCATCAGGTCCACCGCGTCGGGGCGGGCCAGCGGGGAGGTGGAGATCGAGTAGTTGCGCGGGCGCAGGGCCGGCATGAGCTCCAGGAAGACCTCGAACGGCAGCTCGCACGCCGGATACTCCTCCAGCAGAGCCAGGACCGTCGTCTGGGCCGGGTCCGCGGCTTCCAGGCCGGCCCTGGTGTGGGGGCAGCGGGTGTGGGCGGCCAGCGTGCGCACCTGGTGGGCGGTGGCCGGGCGCTGCAGCTCCAGGAAGCCGGACAGGAGTTCGCGCACGGTCACCGGGGTGTCGAGGGGAAGCTGGGTGCGGGTACGGCGGGCCTGGCGCAGCCGTACGAGCTGGGCGGGGTCGAGGCCGAAGCGGGCGGCGGCGCGCTCGACCAGGTGCGGCGGGTTCTCCGGCAGGACGGCGAGGTGGTCGCCGGTGCGGTAGGTGACGCCCCGCGGCAGTTCCAGGCGGAGGTGGCGTTTCTGGCGGCCGTCCGGGTGGGTGAGCGGCTCGGCGAGCAGCACGCGCATGGGGCGCACGCCGTGGTGCTCGGCGCGCTCCTCGGCGGGCGACCTGATCACGGACTCCAGGCGGAACGCGGGCCCGTCCGGCGAGGCCTTTTCCGAGCCGTCCAGGGCTTGCCACAGGTTGGCGGTCCAGGCGTCGACGGCGCCTTCCAGGTCGCCGGAGGCGTCCACCACGCCCCGCTCGGCCAGGCGGCTCGCACCCGTCTCGGCCAGCCGTTCGTCGATCAGCTTGGGGACGCGCTGGAACGTGGCCGCCCAGTTGCGGTCGCCCACCCCCAGCACCGCGTACGGCGTGCCGGGCACCGTGTCCACCGCGGCCAGCCAGTCCATGAACCGGGTCGCGTCGTCGGTCGGGCGGCCGTTGTAGGAGGCGGCCACGATGACGACCGGGGTGTCGGCCAGCGTGCCCGCGGCCTCGTCCAGGGAGGAGACCTTGGCGGCGAAGCCGCGTTCCTCCGCCTCGGCGGCCAGGTCGTGGGCGATGGCCAAGCAGGTGCCCATGTTGGAGCCGTACAGGATGGAGAGCGCCGAGCCCGGCGCGGCCCTCTTCACCTGCGGCTCCGGCTCCGCCGCCTCGGCCACGGGGCGGGTACGGCGGTCGGCGGCCGTGCGGGGCTCGACCTGGAGCGTGAAGCCGTCGGGCTTCAGTGTGAGGGTCTCCTTGACCTCCAGGTCGTAGTCCGCCTCGCCGGTCAGGTGGAAGCGGTGCGCCAGCAGTCCCAGCACCAGCGTCGCCTCGTGCAGCGCGAACTGCCTGCCGATGCAGGCCCGTTCACCGCTGCCGAACGCCTTGAACGCGTGCGGCGGCCGGGCGTCCTGTGCCTCGGGGGCGAAGCGGCCGGGGTCGAACAGCTCCACGTTCCTGCCCCAGGCGGGGTCGCGGTGCAACTGGGGTGTCAGCACGAACAGCGACTCGCCGGCCTTGATCTCGTACCGGCCGCCGATCACCGTGTCGGCCAGCGCCTCCACCGCGAACCCCGGGGCCGTCGGCCACAGCCGCAGGCTCTCCATCAGCACCTGGCGGGTGTAGCTCAGCCTGCCCACGTCGGCGTACGACGGGTCGGGCTCGGCCACGTCGCCCCACAGCGTGTCCACCTCCTCCTGGACCCTGGCCAGCACGGCCGGGTTCCTGGCCAGGTAGTACAGGGCGAAGGAGAGCGCGCCCGAGGTGGTCTCGTGCCCGGCGATCAGGAACGTGATCACCTGATAGCGGATGTTGAGGTCGTCGAGCGGCTCGCCGGTCTCAGGGTCGGTGCTGTGGAGCATGCGGCCGAGCAGGTCGCCGGTGCTCTGGTCGCCCGACTCCCTGCGCAGCCTGATCACCTCGTCGACGAGTTCTTCCATGGCGCGCACGTCCTCGTGGAAGCGCCGGGTGCGCTTGCGGTAGAGGACGTCGAGGCCGGGGATGAAGGCGCCCTTGGCCTGGGCGTACTTCAGCGCGCCGACGAGCGAGCCGATGAACGGGTGCGGCTCCGCGCTCTCGAAGGAGGCGAAGTCGTAGCCGAACCCGCACAGGCCGATGGTGTCGAGCGTCAGGCGGGTCATGTCCGCGCTCACCTGTACCGGCTCCTGCCCGGCCCGCGACCAGGAGTCCACCAGCTTCCTGGCGACGCCGAGCATGGTCGCGTGGTAGCCGCGCATGGCGGAGACGGAGAAGGCGGGCAGCAGGATGTCGTGCGCCTTGCGCCAGTTGGGCTCGTCGCCGTAGGCGGTGAACAGCCCGTCGCCCGCCAGGGGCCGCAGGTTGACCAGGTCGGGGTGGACGTTCTTGCGGAAGCGGGTCTCGTCGCAGAGTTCGGTGACGAGGTCGAGGCCGGTGACGATCACGGACTCCTCCCCGAAGGCGCCCAGCTTGAAGATCGGGCCCCAGGTGCCGGCCAGCTCGCACAGGTAGGCGACCTGCCGGTCCACCGGCACGCTCAGGGCATGACCGACGATCGGCAGGGCGGGCGGCGACGGAATCTCGGCTGTGGACACGCGAACGTTCCCTTCTGCTGGTGTACGCCTTCGCCGCCAGGCTAGCACGAGACTTTGTCACTCGACTAAGTCGATCGAACAGCACCCGCTTCTGCGTGTCCGGGGGTGTCGGGGCCGTTGGGACATCGGAACTTCGCGCAGGTCACAGCCGATAGGGTGCGGGCATGGCTCATGTTCCCGCCGCCGAGCGGCGCCCGCAGATCGTGGAGGCGGCGATCGGGCTCATGGCCCGCGAAGGCGTCGCGGCCGGGAGCACCAGGGCCATCGCCGCCGAAGCGGGCGTCGCGCAGGCGATGGTGCACTACACCTTCGGCTCCAAGCAGGAGCTCTACCGGTCGGTGCTGGAAGACCTCGGCAGATCCCTGGTCACCCGGGTCCAGGCGGCCATGCCCACCGACGCCGGCTTCGGCGAGACGGTCTCGGCGCTGGTCAACGAGCTGTGGCGGACGGTCACCGAGGAGCGCGAGCGCTACCGGCTGCTGGTGGAGCTGATCATGCTGTCCCTGCGCGACCCGGTGTTGCGCCAGGTGGCCTCCGAGTTCACCCACGACCTCGACGCCACCGCGGCGCGCCTGCTCGCCGACGCCGCCACGCGCGCCGGGCAGGATCTCGCGCTGCCCGCCGAGGAGATCGCCCGCTTCTTCCTCAGCGGGTTCGACGGGATCGTGACCCGGTACCTGACCGACGACTACGACCTCGCCGCCTGCGAATCGACCCTGCGCCTCATGCTCGACACCACCCTCGCGCTCGCCGTACCGGATGCTCGCCCTGGGCCGGACGCTCGGCTTGGATCGGACGCTCGCCTCGGGACGGAGGCTCGCCTTGAACGGTGAGATACGCACGCGCGTTTCCGCCTACGCCATCGTCACCTCGGCCGGGCGGCTGCTGCTGACCCGGCTGTCGGAGAGTTCCCCGATCTTCCCACCCGGCGCGTGGCACCTGCCGGGCGGCGGGATCGACCCCGGCGAGCAGCCCGAGCAGGCGCTGGCCCGCGAGCTGCGCGAGGAGACCGGCCTCGACCTCACCGGCGCGCGCCTGGTCGCCGCCAGGACGTACGCGGTGACCCGGCTCGGGGTGAGCTGGCACCTGACCGGCCTGTTCTACGCCGCCGAGGTCGCCCCGGGCTCTCCGGCGGTGACCGAGACGAACGGCACCACCGACGCGGTGACCTGGCTGCCGATCACGGACCTGGGTTCGGGTACGGCGCTTTCCCCCGCCGCGGCCGACGCCCTGCGCCTACTCGGTGAGGGCTACCAGCGGTTGTGAACCTGGGCGCGGATACGGCGGTCGTAGAGGTCTTCGACGGCGGCCAGCGTCTCGGGCGGCAGCGCGGGCAGGGCGGCGGCAGCGGCGTTGGCTCTGGCCTGGTCCACCGTGCTGGCGCCCGGGATCACCGTGGTCACCCCAGGCTGCTGGATCACCCAGCGCAGGGCCGTCTGCGCGGGGCTCGCCCCGGCCGGGGCGAGCGCGGCGAACTCGGCCGCCGCCTCCAGACCGGTCTCGTAGCCGACGCCGGAGAACGTCTCCCCCACGTCGAACGCCGCGCCGTGCCGGTTGTAGGCGCGATGATCGTCGGCGGCGAAGACGGTGTCGCGGCGGAAGCGCCCCGACAGCAGGCCTGACGCCAGCGGCACCCGGGCGATGATCGCGACCCCGGCCGCGTGCGCCGCCGGGAGCACACGTTCGAGCGGCTTACGGCGGAAGGCGTTGAGGATGATCTGCACGCAGGCGACACCCGGCCGGGCGATCGCGGCCAGCGCCTCGTCGCAGGTCTCGACGCTCACTCCGTAGGCGGCGATCCGGTCCTCCCGTACGAGCGTGTCGAGCGCGTCGTAGACCTCGCCGGTGTCGAACACCGGGGTCGGCGGACAATGCAGTTGCACCAGGTCGAGCCGGTCGACGCCGAGGTTGGCGCGCGAGCGGTCGGTCCACTCCACGAAGTTCTTCAGGGTGAACTCGGCCGGATCCTGCGGACCGCGACGGCCCATCTTGGTGGCGACCGTGAGGCCGTCGTGCTCGCGCAGGAACCGGCCGATGAGGCGTTCGCTGCGGCCGTCGCCGTACACGTCGGCGGTGTCGAGGAAGGTCACGCCCGCCGCGACGGCGGCGTCGAGGATGGCGAGCGCGTCGCGCTCGTCCACGGTCCCCCAGTCGGCGCCGAGTTGCCAGGTGCCGAGGCCGACGACCGAGGCGGATTGTCCTGTCCTGCCGAATGCTCGCTGCTCCACGGGCTCCACCCTAGAACGGGGCGCAGCCGGGCAGGACACCCGGCGCGACGGCCGTCCCGTGGCCGCGCCTTTCGGCGTCTCCCTTCGGGGCAACCGGGGCTCTCCACGACGTGCCTGCGACGGCGGGGTTCGCCCTGCCGTACGTCCGCGAGTGCCGTATTCTGCCGCCCATCCAGCGGCTGAGCGAGCGCTTCCGGGGCACCATCCGTGCGCGAGGCCGAACGCGTCCCCCGCGGGCTCGTCACACCCGCAGGCTCGTCCCCGTGGGCTCGTCCCCCGCGGGCTCGTCGCGCCCGCGGGGACGAGCGACGCCAGATCAGGAGCCGACATGCCGATCATGAACTGGGCGGGCAACGTCACCTTCGGCGCGGCCCGCGTCCACCGGCCGCAATCCCTCGACGAGCTGCGCCGCGTGGTAGCGGCAGCGCCGCGCGTACGGGCCCTGGGCAGCGGCCACTCCTTCAGCCTGGTCGCCGACACCGGCCACGACCTGGTCCGCCTGGACGGCCTGCCGCCCACGGTGGAGATCGACGCCGAGCGCTCGACCGCGACCGTCGCCGCCGGCCTGCGTTACGCCGAGGTCGCCGGGCACCTGCACCGCGCCGGATTCGCGCTGGCCAACATGGCCTCGCTCCCCCACATCTCGGTCGCCGGATCGTGCGCGACCGGCACCCACGGCTCCGGCGACGGCCTCCGCTGCCTGGCCGCCGCCGTCGTCGCCCTCCAGCTCGTCGGCCCCGACGGCGACCTGGTCGAACTGAGCCGCGAGCACGACCCCGACGTCTTCCCCGGAGCCGTCGTCGCGCTCGGCGTCGTCACCCGGCTGACGCTGGAGATCGAGCCCGCCTTCGACGTGGCGCAGCGGGTCCGGCTCGACGTGCCGCTTGAGGAGGTGTCCAAGCGTTTCGACGAGGTGTACGGCGCGGCCTACAGCGTCAGCGCGTTCACCGACTGGCGCGGCGGCAAGGCCGAGGTGTGGCTCAAGCACCGCCTCGACGAGGAGCGCTCCGGCGACGGCCGGCCGGAAGGCGACTCGGCGGAAAGGGGCAGGACGGAAGGCGGCAGGACGGGAGGCGGGTCAGCGGGAAGCGGCAGGGCGGAAGGCCGGGCGGGAAGCGGCAGGGCGGAAGGCCGGGCGGGGAGCGGCTGGGCGGGAGGCCGGGCCGCCGAGCGGCCGGTGCACCCGGTGCCCGGCATGCCGCCCGAGTCCTGCACGGAACAGCTCGGGGTGCCGGGCCCGTGGCACGAACGGCTGCCGCACTTCCGCCCCGAGTTCGTGCCCGGCGCGGGCGAGGAACTGCAGTCGGAGTACTACCTGCCCCGCGAGGCCGCGGGCAAGGCCTTCGAGGCGATCAGGGAGATCGGCCCGCTGGTGGCGCCCGTGCTGCACGTCTCGGAGGTGCGTACCGTCCGCGGCGACGACCTGTGGCTCAGCCCCGCCTACGGCCGCGACACCGTCACCCTGCACTTCACCTGGATCCGCGACGCGGCGGCGGTCATGCCCGCCCTGGCCGAGGTCGAGGAGCGGCTCATACCACTGGGCGCCCGCCCACACTGGGGCAAACTCACCACCACCAAACCCCGGCAGATCAGCGCGATGTACGAGCGGGCGCCCGAGTTCGGGCGGCTGGCCCGCGACCTGGACCCATCCGGCAAGTTCCGCAACCCCTACGTGGACGCCCTCTTCCCCGCCTAACCCCTCGTCGTCCCCGTCTCGGCCCTGACCCTGCGGACCTGCGTCGCGAGCAGGCGGCCGACCAGGTGAGCGTCGATGCCCGGCCCCATGTCGGCCAGCAGGTACGGGCGGCGATGCGGGTGACGAGGCGGCCAATGGCTATTGCCGGTCCTGCTGCTCGGGCGCGTAGATGTGGCGCCAGTGCTCCGCCGAGTTACGCAGGTCGTCGCTGACCCGAAAGAGGAACTGGCCCAGTTTGTCCAGGCGGGTTCCGGCGGGCGTGTCCACGCCGAGTGCCTGGGCGCTGTCGCGTGAGGCCTCGGCGATCAGGGTGTTGATCCGGACGCTGGCCAGCATGGCCTGGTACCACACGTCGTCGTCCATGACGTAGCGCTCGGCTCGGCCGCGGGGGTCGCGCTCGCGCTTGATGATCTCCATTTCCTCCAGGTAGGCGACCGCCTTGGAGATCGAGGCGGGGCTGACACTCAGTCGTCGCACGAGCTCGGCCGAAGTGAGGCTGCCGCCGTCGGTGGTGAACAGCGCGGCGAGCACTCTGGCCATCATCTGCGGCAGCCCGCTCTGCATCAGCAGCTCGGTGAGGTGCGTGGACACCCGCTCCACGACCCGGGGATCGCGGGCGCCGAGGTCGGCGGCCCTCGCCGACGCCGACCGGCCGGAGCCCTGGGGGCGGACGGGCTGCCTGCTGGCCCGGTGGGCCTGGTCGGGGTGGTACTCGTTCGGGCCGCCGTTGCGCATGACCTCGCGGGTGATGGTCGAGGTGGGCCGGTCGAGGGCACGGGCGATGGCGGCGTACGTCATTCCATCGCGCAGTCCCACGGCGATCTGACGGCGGTCCTGCTGGGTGAGCCTCTGTCCGGGCATCGGGCTCCTTGCTCAAGCGATCGGGAGTCAGCCTAGCGCAGTGCAAACGCTAGTTGCATTAACCGACAGCCCCTACGCAACAATCCTATGTTATTTACCTGCATATTTGCATCTAGATTCGCCGAATCGTGATTGACGAATTCGCGTATGCAACGTAATTTTCGAGATGTCGCAAAGACCCGCCGGGCAAGGACACGCCTGCGGTTCGCGGAGGGCTCCCGGGATGATGGCCGGATGTGACAGATAACTGTCGTTGCGGCCACTCTGCGCATTCGGTGACAATCAGGACATGTCCACCGCACACCGCGTTGTGATCGCGCTCTTCCCGAACGTCGACCTGCTCGACGTCACCGGCCCGGCCGAGGTGTTCGCCCTGGCCAACCGGGTCAGCGGCCGCGCCCTGTACGAGGTGCTGCTGGCCGGGCCCCAAGGCGGCCACGTCACCACGTCCGCCGGGGTGAGGCTGGTCGCCGACCTGTCGTTCGACGAGGTCGGCGACCGGGTGGACACCCTGCTGGTACCCGGCGCCGTGGACGTCACCCCAGAAGGCCCGCTCGCCCTGACGGACCCCGACGTGGTGGCATGGGTCCGGCGAACCGCTCCGATCGCCCGCCGCGTGGCATCGGTGTGCGTAGGCGCGCACATTCTGGCGGAGGCCGGACTGCTGGACGGCCTCTCGGCCACCACCCACTGGTCCACCGCCGCGCAACTGGCCGCCGACCACCCGAACATCACCGTCGACCCCGACCCGATCTTCGTACGGTCGAGCGGCCAGGTGTGGACGGGCGCGGGCATCAGCGCCTGCCTGGACCTGACCCTCGCGCTCGTCGCCGACGACCACGGCGAGGAGACCGCGCTGGCGGTGGCCCGCGAACTGGTCATGTACCTCAAACGGCAGGGCGGTCAGAGTCAGTTCAGCGTCCCGATGGCCCACGCCGCCACCGGCCGCCGCGACATCGACGACCTGCGCCTGTGGATCGCCGAACACCTGGCCGAGGAACTCACCGCCGTCGAAATGGCGGCCCGGATGGGGCTGAGCCAGCGCCAGTTCACCCGCGTGTTCCGGCAACGTACCGGCAGCACTCCCGGCGCCTACATCGAGGCCGCTCGCGTGGAGGCGGCACGGCGCCTCCTGGAAACCACCGACCTGCCCTTGCCCCAGGTGGCGGCCGACAGCGGCTTCGGTTCAGTGGAAACCCTGCACCGCGCCTTCCGCCGCCGCCTGGGCACCGGCCCCGGCTCCTACCGCCGCCGCTTCCGCACCGTGGCCTGACCCACCCACCTCACCTACCGACCTCGTCTGACGGCCCAAGCCCGCACCTCCTACGGCGTAAGCCTGCGCGAAATCCCGAGGCGCGTACCCGCAAGCCACCCAGAAATCCCGAGGCGCAAGCCTGCCAGACAACCCGAGAGGAACCCCACCATGAGCACCACCACTTCGCCCACCCTCCGCCAGGTCTCCGGCCTGCCCACCGACCCGGCCCGCCTGACCGACGCGACCCTGATCATGATCGACTACCAGAACACCTACAGCACCGGCGTCATGGCTCTCACCGCCGCCGACCAGGCCCTCACCGCAGGAGCCCGCCTGCTCGAACGCGCCCGTACCACCGGCACGAAGGTCATCCACATCATCAACGACGGCGGCCCCGACACCCCCTACGACATCCGGGCCGAGATCGGCGCCATCAACCCGCGCGTCGCACCGCGCGACGGTGAGCCGGTGGTGGTCAAGACGTTCCCCAACGCCTTCCACGAGACCGACCTCCAGCAGGTCCTGACCGGCCTGAACGCGGGCCCCGACCTCATCCTGGCGGGCTTCATGACCCACATGTGCGTCATGTTCACCGCGCAGGGAGCCTTCAACCTGGGCTACCGCCCCACGATCGTCGCCGACGCCTGCGCCACCCGCCCCCTCTCCGCCCCGGACAGCACGGTGGTGCCCGCCGCCACCCTGCACACCGCCGCCCTGACCACGATCGGCGATCTGTTCGGCGTGGTGGCCCCCAACGCCGACGCCCTCCCGATCTGACCTCCCCACCGAAGCGACAACGCCCGATCCTCCGGCCTGCGCGACCGGCCGGAGGATCGCTTCGAGGGCACCTGACGGGTGCGTTGAGCTTCCGTCGGCTGCGGGGGTCCGTTCACACAAAGGGGACCCGGCTACCCGGACAACCGCAGAGGTGGGCTGGCGCAAGCGGGGGGTCGGGCTCCGCCGGACGAAAACGCGCGGAGCGAAGCGAAACACCATTGTCCCGGGTGGGATCCAACTGGGCAACGGGCGGGCCCGAGCACCTTGCCCTCAGAACTTGCTGCGGAGCTCGTCCACTCGGGCTCGCCACACCTTGGCCTCGCTGTCCGTGAAGATGGCTTCCGCCCGTTCCAACCGGACCGCCGCCATCTCCGGCTCGTCGCGGGCCAGTGCCAGCTCCGCCAGCGCCAGCAGCGACTGTCCCTCGCACTGCTGGCTGCCTCCCAGGCACGCCGCCATCAGGGCATCGCCGAGCAACGGCCGCGCACCCGTCAGGTCGCCCTGTGCCAGGCGCACCCGTCCGATTCCCAGGAGCGCGAACGCCTCGCCGATGGAGTCGTTCATGCTGGTCGCCGTGTGCAGGGCGGCGTCGAACGACTCTTCGGCCGCTTCCAGCCGTCCGCGCGTGAGCAGCGCCTCACCCAGCCGGAACCGGACCTGCGCCTCGATCCGGCTGGACCCGGTACGCACGCAGATGGCCAGCGACTCCCGCAGGTACGGCTCCGCCTCCTCCGCCCGCCCCGACTCCAGGTGGATCTGGGCGATGTTGCGCAGCACGTGCGCTTCCCCGACGGGGTCGCCCACGGATCGGAGGTCTTCGAGCGCCTGCTCGTACCACTCCTGAGCCACCGTGTACTGCCCTTTGGTGCGTTCGATGAAGGCGAGGTGCCGCAGGACCAGCCCGCGCCCGTGCACGTCTCCGCTCGCCTCGAACCAGGCGCGGGCGGCTTCGAGGTTCTGTTGCGCCTCGGCGAGCCGCTGTTCGACGAGTTCCAGCCCGCTGAGCGAGTACCGGACGACGGCTTCGCCGCGTCTGTCGCCGGCCCGCCGTACCGCGCCCCAGGCCACTTCGTGTGTCTCCCGCCAGGCCTGCCGGTAGGAGCGGGTCTCGAAAAGCGTGACGGAGGTGACGGCCAGGTCCCAGCACAGCTCGTGAAGTCCGAGCCGGGCGGCCTGGTGCACGCTGGACACGAGGTTGGTGAGTTCGATCTGGAACCATTCGATGGGGTCGGCGATCAGGCTCTCCACCAGCTCTTCGGGCAGGGTCCACGGCTCGGTGCCGGAGTGCAGGATGGTGTAGTCGCCGCCGTACGCCTGCCGGTGGGCTCTGCTTGCCAGGTGGAGCCAGCATCGCAGCAGCCGGTGCAGCGCCTCTTCCTGTTCCTGCGCGGGAATCTCCCTGGCCAGCAGCTCACGTACATAGGTCCTGGTGAGGTCGTGCAGCCGGTACCGGACCTGCTGGTCGTCGCGGACCACCAGGTCGACGAGGCGCTCCTCGACGAGGGTTTCCAGGATGTCGGTGGCGGCGTAGGGGTCCATGTCGAGGAGTGGTCCGGCGATCCAGCCGCCGAAGTCGACCTCGTCCAGCGCCCCGAGCAGCAGCACCAGCCGGGCGGCGGGCGGGTCGAGCTCCTGGCAGGAGATGGAGATGGTCGCCCGGACGCTGGCGTCGCCGAGGATCAGCTCGTCGAGGCGGCGGCGTTCGTCGGCGAGCCTGCGTACCATCTGGTCGATCTGCCAGTGCTGGCGCATGGAGAGTTTGGCCGCGACGATGCCGAGGCCGAGGGGCAAGTGGCCGCAGGCTTCGGCGAGGCGTCTGGCGGCGGCGTGCTGGGTCATGACCCGGCCTTGGCCGATCACCTGGGAGAGCAGTTCGAGGCTGGTGGCCTCGTCGAAGATGTCGAGGTCGACGTGGTGGGCGCCGTGCAGGCCGATGACGGAGCGGCGGCTGGTGACGAGGAGGGCGCAGCGCGGCTCGGCGGGCACCAGCGGCAGGATCTGGCGGGCGCTGGCGGCGTCGTCGAGCACGACGAGGACCCGCCGGTTGGCCATGACGCTGCGGTACATGGTGCCGAGCTCGACGATGCCGCTCGGCAGCACGGACGGAGCGACGCCGAGGGAGCGCAGCAGGCGTTCGAGCACCTGCTCGGCGGGGACGGGGTGGCCGTCGGCGTCGCGCAGGTGGGCGTAGAGCTGTCCGTCGGGGAAGGCCTCGCGTGCTTTGTGTGCGGCATGTACGGCCAGCGCCGTCTTGCCCACCCCGCCGGGCCCGGTGACCATGACCACGGCGGCCCGGTGCAACTGCCGCGAGTTGACGAGATGGTCGCGCACGTCGGCGATGACCTCGTCGCGGCCGACGAAGTTGGACGGCCCGGCGGGCAGCTGGTGGGGCACGATCTTCGCGGGCTCGGCGACGGGCGCGGCGGCCAGGGCGGGGTCCTGCGACAGGATGGACTGTTCGAGCTGGCGCAGTTCCTCGCCGGGGCTCAGCCCGTGCTCCTCGACCAGCGTGTACTGCACGTTCCTGAGCACTTCGAGCGCCTCTACCTGCCGGTCGGCCCGGTAGAGGGCGAGGGCGAGCTGCATGTGCAGCTCTTCGCGCAGCGGGTGGACGGCGACGAGTTCCTTGAGCTCGCCGAGCAGCTCGTGGTGGCGTTGCAGGCGCAGTTCGAGGTCGATGCACTCCTGGAGTGCCACGAAGCGTTCCTCGTTGTGGCGGGTGGCGGCGGCCTGGACGCGGCGGCTGTTGATGCCCTCCAGCGCCTCGCCCCGCCACAGGGCCAGGCCGGAGCGGAACTCGCTGACCGCGCCTTCGAGATCTTGGGAGCGCGCGGCTTCGCGGCCGCGGGTGACGTGGCGGCGGAAGCGGGTGAGGTCGAGGCAGTCTTCGGGGACCCGGATGAGGTAGCCGGCGGAGTGGGTGACGATGACCTCGGCGTCGGTGTACTTGCCGAACCAGCCGCGTAGCTGGGAGATGCAGATCTGGACCTGGGCGTCGGCGGTCTTCGGGGGCTCCTCGCCGTAGAGCGCCTCGACCAGACGGCCGGTGGTGACCACGCGGCCGGGTTCGAGTAACAGCATCACCAGCACGGTCTGACGGCGGCGGCCCTCGATATTCACCTTGCTTCCGGCGAATACTTCGAGCGGCCCAAGCACCCGAAACTCGAGGATCAACGCCCACCTACTCACTTGACAACGAGTTACCGTTGATCTGCAGAGATCACTATATGCGTGAAATATGACGTTGGGGAGAACCCCGATTCGGGGGCAGGGTTTCGGCCAGCACAAATGCCAACATACGAGTTAATCTTCATAACAGCACGGGTGCCACCCGCTGAAATCGGCAGGTGGCACCCGGCAAGGTCTGACTACTGTTCCGCCCAGGCGTGGAATCCCGCGTCGAGTTCCACGAGCAGGTCGATGGCGAAGTCCGTTCCCGATTCTCCGTTCGACATCAGGACCACTCCGGCCCCCGATTCAAGGCCGATCCCCGAATAGCAGCGATACCCGGCGGCCACCCCGGTGTGCCCGAACCAGCGGATCCCGTCGACCTCCCTGACGACGGTCCCCAGCCCATACGCGGCGCCGGCGGCCGGGGTGAGCAGTTGCCCGGCGGCCCACCGGTCGAGCAGCCGGCCGGTGCCCGTGTGCGCCCGCTGGATCTCCGCCGCCACCCTGGCCAGGTCGGCGGCGCTGGTCCACAGCCCGCCGGTGGCGCTCGGGTAGACCCGCCAGCCGCCGTCGAGCGGCCGGCCGTCCTGGTCGTGGCCGACCGCCGCGCGCTCGCCGAGCGAACGGGCGAAGGCGGTGCCGTAGCCGCTGTCGCGCATGCCGAGCGGGCCGAAGACGAGCTCGCGCATGAGCTCGGGGAACGGCCGGCCGGTCAGGTCGCGCAACACCTGCTCGACGACGACGAAGTGGTTGCCCGAGTACCGGTACCGCTCGCCCGGCGCCAGTTCGGCGCGGATCGGCGCGGTGGCCGCGGGCGGGCGGCCGTCCAGCACGTCGAGCAGGCTCGGCTCGGGATCGTCCGGCAGCCGGGCGCCCAGCCCGCCGAACTCGTCCCGCGTGAGCCCCGCGGTGTGAGCGAGCAGCCCGCGCAGCGTCACGCCCGCGGACGGCAGCCGCCAGCCGCGCAGGTAGTGGTTGACGTCCTCGTCGAGGTCGGCGATGCCGTCCTGGGCCAGCCTGAGCACGCCGACCGCGGTGACGTGCTTGCTCACCGAGCCCGCCTGGAAGACGGTGTCCGGCCTGACCAGCGCTCCGGTGGCGGCCGAGGCGAGACCCTCGCCCCACGCCTCGGCCACCGAGCCGTCGGCGACGAGCGCGACGGCGGCGCCGGGCACCCGGTGGCGCCGCAGGCGCAGCCGCGTGGCCGGGATGCCGGGGAAGAAGCGGTCCAGGAACGCGCGCGCGTGCGGCGTGTGCCCCTGGGCCGGGATGAGCAGCGCGACCAGCCGGTCCAGGAAGCGGTCGGCCAGCGCGCCCACGGTCTCCTCGCGGTGGAGGTCGGCCGAGTAGTTCCAGGCGACCTGGAAGACGCCGTCCACCACGGCTCCGTTGATCTCGATGAGGTGGGGCCGGCGCCCGGCGGGCGCGCGGTCGCCGCCCCCGGCCGACCTGATCCGGGTGAACAGCCCGGTCTCGGCGGCGGTGCGCACCTGGCCGTGGTAGTTGAAGCTGATCGGCGCCGCCTCGTGCTCGACCGCCAGGCCGTGCCCGATGCCATGGTGCGGCGTGGTGTGCAGGTGCTCGCGGACGATCTTGACGCAGCGGCCGGTGTCGAGGGCGTCGGGCAGGTGGACGTGCAGCGGGTGCAGCGCGGTGAACCAGCCGACGGTCCTGGACAGGTCGACGTCGTCGAAGAGCGGCTCGCGCCCGTGTCCCTCCAGGTCGATGTGGACGTCGGGGCTGCCGGTGTGGTCGGCGGCCGTCTGGGCCAGCGCCGTCACCAGCAGGTCGTGCACGGAGGTGCGGTGGGCGGTGTGCGCGGAGCGCAGCAACGCCTGCGTGTAGGAGGCGTCCAGGGTGCGGACCACCGTGGCGGTGGAGGACTCGACGTTCTCGCCGCCGGGGGTGTCCACGGGGAAGGGCACCGCCCGTGGGCGCGGCATCCGCCAGTACGCGGCCTCGGCGGCGAACTCGGCGGACTCCGCGTGCTCGGCCAGCTTGACGGCCCAGTGCCGGAAGGAGGTGGTCTTCAGCGGCAGTTCCAGCCCTTGGTAGGCGGTGGCCAGGTCGTCGAGCAGGATGCCCCACGAGACGATGTCCACGGCCACGTGGTGGATGGTGATGGTCAGCTCGCGGCCGTCCAGGTGCGCGCGCACGATCGGGCCGTGCTCCAGGTCGAGGCCGCTGCTCAGGGGCGGGCCCTCGTGGAGCAGGTCGGCGTCCTCGGTCGTGGCGAGGTGCTGGGTCCAGCCGGCCGGCGACCTGCGCAGGCGCAGCCGCAGGGCGTCGTGGTGGGCGGTGAGCCGGGTCAGCGCCGCGCGCAGCCGATCGGGGTCGGGGGTCTCGGTCCAGCGCAGCCGTACCGTCTGGTTGTAGTGGTCGTGCGGCCAGTCGAGCGCGGTGAACCAGCGCTGGATGGGGGTGAGCGGGACCGCGCCGGTGACCGTGCCCTGCTCGGCGTGGGCGGCGGCGGGGACGTCCGTGCTCTCCAGGGCGTGGGCGAGTTCCGCGATGGTCGGGTCGGCGAACATCTGCCGCGGGGTCAGCGCGAGCCCGGCGCGGCGGGCCTTGACCATGACCTGGATGGACAGGATCGAGTCGCCGCCGAGGTCGAAGAAGTTGTCGTGGACGCCCACGTCGGGCACGCCCAGGACCTCGCTCCACGCCTCGGCGAGGATCTTCTCCACCTCGGTGCGCGGGGCCACGAAGGCGGCGGCCAGGTCGGGGCGGACGGCGTCGGGCGCGGGCAGGGCCTGCCGGTCGACCTTGGTGTTCGGGTTCAGCGGCATCTCGGCGAGCATGACGAAGGCGCTCGGCACCATGTAGTCGGGCAGCCGCGACTGCACGTGCGCGCGCAGCTCCGAGGTGGTCGGCGTGCGGCCGCGGGCCACCGCGTAGGCCACGAGGCGCTTGGGCGCGCCCTCCTCCTCGCGGGCGACCACGACGGCCTGGTCGATCAGCGGATGCGTCTCGATCACCGCCTCGACCTCGCCCAGCTCGACCCGGAAGCCGCGGATCTTCACCTGGTGGTCGAGCCGCCCCAGGAACTCCAGCGTCCCTTCCGGCATCCATCGGACCAGGTCGCCGGTGCGGTAGAGCCGTCCGCCCGGCGGGCCGAACGGGTCGGGCACGAAGCGCCTGGCGGTCAGTCCGGGCCGGCCGTGGTAGCCGCGGCCCACGCTGTCCCCGGCCAGGTACGCCTCCCCTGCCACCCCGACGGGCACCGGATCGCCGCCGGGATCGAGCACGTACACGCGGGTGTTGGCGATCGGGCCGCCCACCGAGACCCGCTCGGCGGCGGGGTCGCAGACCCACACGGTGGAGTCCACGGACACCTCGGTGGCGCCGTAGAGGTTGAGCAGGCGCGTGTCCGGGCAGCGTTTGCCCCATGCGCGCAGCACGTCGGTGGTGAGCGCTTCTGCGCTGGCGAACAACCAGCGCAGCGGCAGCCCGCCGTCCTCCACGAGCGGCAGCATGGCCCGCAGCATCGAGGGGACCAGGTGCGCGGCGGTGACGTTCTCCTCGGTCATGACCCGGACGATGTAGTGCGGGTCGCGGTAGCCGTCCGGCCTGGCCAGGACGACCGCCGCCCCGGAGGCCCAGGGCCAGAACATCTCGTAGACGGAGATGTCGAAGCTCAGCCCGGCCAGCTGCAGGACCTTGTCCCCGTCGTCGAGGGGGAAGCCGCTCACCATCCACCAGATGTAGTTGACGATGCCCTGGTGCCGGATGAGCGTGCCCTTCGGCCGTCCGGTCGAGCCGGAGGTGTAGATGACGTACGACAGGTTGCCGGGACGGGCCGCGCGCCCGGGGCGGCCGGGGTCGCGGGCGGCGATGCGCGCCGCGTCGTGCTCGCCGTCGAGCACGACCACCCGGCCGGTGTGCTCGGGCAGCCGCCCGGCCAGCCGTTCCTGCGTGAGCACGACCGGGGCCGCGGTGTCGGCCAGCATGAACGCCAGCCGATCCGCCGGGTACTCCGGGTCGAGCGGCACATAGGCGCCGCCGGCCTTGAGCACGCCCAGCACCGCCACCGCCATCTCCACGCCGCGCTCGACGCAGATGCCGACCAGCGTCTCCGGTCCGACGCCCAGGTCGCGAAGGTGGTGGGCGAGCCGGTTGGCCCGCGCGTCCAGCTCACCGTACGTGACGGTAAGCCCGCCGGAGACGACCGCGACCGCGCCGGGCGCGCGCTCGGCGCTGTCCTCGAACAGCTCGTGCAGACAGCGCTCGCGAGGGTACGGCGCCGCGGTGTCGTTGAACTCCTCGACCACGGCGCGCCACTCCTCGGCGGGCAGCGGCGCCAGCTCGGCCAGGGCCGCGCCGGGCCGGGCGGCCAGCGCTTCGAGCAGCATCCGGTAGTGGGCGAGCAGCCGCCCGGCGCCGTCCGCGGTGACCCGGGAGGGCTGGTAGTCCAGCCGCAGCCGCAGCTCGTCGTTGAGGCCGACGTTCAGCACCAGCGGGTAGCCGGTCTGCTCCCACGTCTGGGCCGCGGCGATCTTCAGGCCGCCGGGTTCCTGTTCCTTGTGGGGGAAGTTCTCGAACATGAGGATCGTGTGGAACAGCCGCTGCCCTGCGGGCACCCGCGACTGCCGCTGCACCTCGACCAGCGCGCAGTGCTCGTGGTCGCGGTGCTCCACGAGCTGCTCGTGGACCTCGCGCAGCCAGCCGGCGACGGTGGCCCGCTCGGGCACGCGCACCCGGACGGGCAGCGTGTTGATCAGCAGCCCGACGGTCCGTTCGACGCCCGGCAGGCCGCCGGAGCGTCCCGAGACGGTCGAGCCGAAGACGACGTCGCGGGCGCCGGCGTGGCGGCTGAGCAGCAGACCCCAGGCGGCGTGGGCGATCGCGCTGACCGTGATGCGGTGCTCGCGGGCCAGTTCGCGCAGCCGGCGGGTGACCTCGGCGGGCAGCCGCTCGTGCAGGAGCGCCACGTCCTGGCTGGTCGCGCCGCGGCCGTCGCCGCGCTCGGGCGGAAGGATCGTCAGCGGGGTGGGGCTGGTGACGTCGGCGAGCATGGCCTGCCAGTAGCCCGCGGCGGCGGCCGGGTCGTGGCCGCGCACCCACTCGATGTACTTCCTGAACGGCATCGGCTCGGGCAGCACGGGCGGTTCGCCCGTCTCGCGCAGGCTCCGGTAGACCTCGCGGACCTCGTCGAGGATCAGGCGGACGCTCCAGCCGTCCAGCAGGACGTGGTGGCCGTGCCAGATCAGCCGGTGGGTGCCGTCGGCCAGCCTGATCAGGTCGAAGCGGCGTGGGGGCTCGTTCTCCAGGTCGACGCCGCGGGCGCGCTCGTCGGCGAGGTGTCCGGCCAGGCGCTCGGCGACCTTGGGCGCGGGGATGCCGGTCCAGTCGAGTTCGCGCAGCCGTACCGGAGCGGAGGGGTGGACGATCTGCATGGGTTCGGGCAGTCCGTCCCACGCGAACGTGGTGCGCAGGATGGGGTGGCGCGCGACGACGTGCTCCCAGGCGCGGCGCAGCGCGGGCACGTCCAGGTCGCCCTCGATGGTGTGGACGAACTGCACGATGTAGTCGGTGCTCTCGGGCTCGAACAGCGTGTGGAAGACCATCCCGGCCTGCAGCGGCGAGAGCGGATAGCTCTCCGCGGCCGCGTCGTCGTCCTCCTGCGCGGCGGCGGGGACGGCGACGGCGGCCAGCTCCCGCAGCGTCTGCCGCGACAGCACCTGGCGCGGGGTGATCTCCAGCCCGGCCGCGCGCGCCCCGGCGACGACGTAGATGGCCAGCACGGAGTCGCCGCCGATGTCGAAGAAGTTGTCGCCGGCGCCGACGGTCTCGCGGCCGAGCACGTCCGCCCACACCCGCGCGAGCGCCCGCTCGGTGTCGGTGGCGGGCTCGGCGTCGGCCGGCTCGCCGTCCTCGGGCGCGGGCAGCCGCTTGCGGTCGAGCTTGCCGCTCGGGGTGAGCGGTATCTCCTCCAGTACGGCCAGCGCCGCCGGCACCATGTACCCGGGCAGCGCCCCGGCCAGGTGCTGCCGCAGCTCGGCCACCTCGATCGCGCCGGACGGCACGACGTATCCGGCCAGCCGCAGCCCGCCCGGCCCCTCGACCGGAACGACCGCCGCCTGCCTGACACCGGGGTGGGCCAGCAGCACGGCCTCGACCTCGCCTGGCTCGACCCGGTTGCCGCGGATCTTCACCTGGTTGTCGATCCGGCCCTGCAGTTCCAGCCGCCCGTCGGGCAGGAACCTGGCCCGGTCGCCGGTGCGGTACATGCGCGAGCCCGGCGTACCGAACGGGTCGGGGACGAACCGGCGCGCGGTCAGCCCGGGACGTCCGTGGTAGCCGAGCGCGAGGCCACGCCCCCCGATGCACAGCTCGCCGAGCGCGCCCAGCGGCACCGGCCGCGACTGCTCGTCGAGCAGGTAGACGGCGGCACCGGAGATCGGCCGGCCGATGCAGAAGGGCGGCGCGCCCGCCGGCACGTCGGCGTACGTGGTGTGGACGGTGGTCTCGGTGGGCCCGTAGCCGTTGACCAGCCGGGCCGCCCGAGCCCTGATCGC
The DNA here is from genome assembly GCF_044457485.1 of Nonomuraea sp. NPDC050540. Classification (NCBI taxonomy): domain Bacteria; kingdom Bacillati; phylum Actinomycetota; class Actinomycetes; order Streptosporangiales; family Streptosporangiaceae; genus Nonomuraea; species Nonomuraea sp. NPDC050540. Next base: position 100,510 of record NZ_JBITHA010000010.1, on the reverse strand, counting down.
GGTGGCCAGGGCCTCGGGCATGGGCTCGGCGGTGTAGAGCGCGACCCGCAGCAAGGCGCCGACGTCACCGGCCATGAGCAGCCTCCAGCCCGACGGGGTGGCCTGCACGTGGGTGACGCCGTGCTCGCGGATCACCCGGCACTGTTCGGCCCCGTCGGCCCGCGCCGACTCCGGCGCCACGACCACGCGCGCCCCGGAGATCAGCGGCAGGTACAGCTCCAGCGTCGAGGCGTCGAAGCCCATCGAGGCGAGCAGCAGCCAGCGGTCATCCGGGCTCGCGCCCAGGTACGCGCGCGCGCCGTGCAGCAGGTTCACCACGGCCGCGTGGGTCGCGTCGGTCCCCTTGGGCAGCCCGGTCGAGCCCGAGGTGTACACCACGTAGGCCAGATCGCCGGGCCGGGGCTCGGGCAGCTCGCCCTCGTCCGCCCCCAGCTCGCCGAAGCGGTCGTCGGTGATCACGAACGCCGCGTCGACGTCCTCCAGCATGTACGCCAGCCGCGCCGCCGGATAGGCGGGATCCAGCGCCAGATAGGCGGCCCCCGCCTTCATCACGGCCAGCGCCGACAGCACCAGCTCCGCGCCCCGCGGCAGCGCAAGACCGACCACGTCCCCCGGCCGTACGCCCTCGGCCAGCAGCCCGCGCGCCAGCCGGTCGGTGACCGCGTCCAGCTCGCGGTAGCTGAACACCTGCTCACCGCACACCAGGGCGGTCGCCCCGGGCGAGGCCGCCGCCTGCGCCCGGACGAGGCTCACCACCGTCCCGGTAGGTGGTTCCCCTCTGGCGGGCCCGGCCCAGGTGTGGGTGAGCAGGTGCGTCTCGGTGTCCCCCATGACGGCCGCGCTCCCGACGGGTTCGCCGGGGTTCGCGGCCACGTGCTCGACGACGTTCACCAGATGGCCGAGCAGCCGCCGGGCGGTGTCGGCGGTGAACAGGTCGGTGGCGTAGTTCAGCGACAGCTCGATGCCCGCGCCGCCGTTGACCGCGATCAGCGTCAGGTCCACCTTGGCGGTGGGGTCGGCGAAGCCGACCGGCTCGCCCTTCAGCGCGGGCAGCTCACCGGCCCGCTCGCCGGTCTCGAAGCACTGGTAGAGCACCTGGTAGACGGGGTTGCGCGCGGCCGACCTGGTGGCCTTCACCGCCGCCACCACCTGGTCGAAGGTGACGTCCTGGTGGTCGAAAGCGCCCAGGACCACCTCGTGCGTACGGCGCAGCAGTTCCGCGAAGGCCGGTTCGCCCGACAGGTCCATGGGCAGTGCCACCGCGTTGGCGAACAGGCCGAGCAGCGCCTCGGTCTCGGCGGCGTTGCGCCCCGACAGCACCGAGCCGATCGCGAACCTGCGCTGGCCGCAGTAGTGCCTCAGGACGATCGCGTAGCAGGCCAGCAGCACGGTGTACACGGTGACGCCGTGGTCGGCGGCCAGGGCGCGCACCCGGTCGCTCAGCTCGGGGGCGAGTTCCAGGTCGACGGCGTCGCCGGCGTGCGACTCGGTCGTCGGCCTGGGCCGGTCGGTGGGCAGTTCCAGGACCTGCGGGACGCCGTCCAGCGCGGCGCGCCAGTAGGCGAGCTGGGCGGGTTCGCGCTCGGCGACGCGGCGCGCCTGCCAGTGGGCGTAGTCGGCGTACTGGACGGGCAGCGGGGCCAGCGACGGGGTACGGCCGGCCACGGCGGCGCCGTACAGCTCGTCGAGCTCGCGCACCATCAGCGTGCACGACCAGCCGTCGGAGGCGACGTGGTGGGTGGTGAGCGCGAGCAGGTGCTCGCCGGGCTCGGCGACGCGGATGAGCAGCGCGCGGAAGACCGGGCCGTCCGCCAGGTCGAAGGGGGTGGCGATCTCGGCGAGGGCCAGGGCGAGCGCCTCGTCCCGGTCGGCGGCCGCCGTCAGGCGCAGGGCGGCCGGGCCGGGAGGGGCGACCTCCTGCAGCGGCGGCGTGCCCCGGTAGGCGGTGCGCAGGATCTCGTGCCGTTCCACCAGGGCGCCGAGGGCGCGGCGCAGCGCGTCGACATCCAGTTCGCCCGGGATCCGCAGCAGCCGGGGGACGGTGTAGACCGCGTTCGAGTCCAAGAACTGGTTGGTGATCCACATGGCGTGCTGCACCGGCGAGAGCGGCGCGGCGCCGTCCGGGCGGCGCGGGATGCCTCCGTCGCCGCCACCGGCCCGGCCCTGCAGGCGCCTGCGCAGCAGGGCTTGCTTCTCGGGCGAAAGGCTGTCGATGTTCATCGTCGCTCCCTCAAGGATTCAGGTGCGCAGGCTGCGCGGGCGCATGTCCACCCACACCCGCTCGATGTGGGCGGTGCACTCCTCCTCGGTGCCGCTCGTGCCCTCCTCGTGCCAGCCGGCGGGGACGTCCCGGGCGGCGGGCCAGATGGAGTACTGCTCCTCGTCGTTGACGACGACCTTGTACATGGGGTTTCTCCTCACGTCTCGGCGACCATGAGGCGGGCGGCCTCGTCGTCGCTCATCGCCTCGATCTCGGCGAAGATCAGCTCTTCGAGCCGGGCGGCCGCGGTGCGTACCGTGGAGTGCTCGAACACCAGGCGCAGCGGGATGTCGAGGGCGAAGGCCTCCCGCATCCGGTTGACCGCCCTGGTGACCAGCAGCGAGTGCCCGCCCATCGCGAAGAAGTCGTCGTTGGCGCCCAGCCTGGGCACGCCCAGCACGGCCGCCCACACCTCGGCGATCGCCCGCTCGGTGTCGGTGCGCGGAGGCACGAACGGCTCGTCGCTCAGGGTGTCGGGGTCCGGCTCTGGCAGCGACCTGCGGTCCACCTTGCCGCTGGGCATCCTGGGCAGCTTCGGCAGCGCCACGATCGCGCTCGGCACCGCCTGCGGGGCCAGCCGCTCCCCCAGGAACGCCCGCACCTCGCCCACGGCGGGCGCGGGCCCGTCGAAGCTCACATAGGCGGCAAGGCGCTTGTCGCCTGGGAGCGGTTCCCAGGTGGCGACCACCGCGTCGGTCACACCGGGGTAGGCGCGCAGAGCCGCCTCCACCTCACCCAGCTCGATCCGCACCCCCCGCACCTTCACCTGGTGGTCGCGCCGGCCCCGGTACTGCAGGGAGCCGTCGGGCCGCAGCCGTCCGGTGTCGCCGGTCCGGTAGACGCGCTCGCCCGCCCGCCACGGATGGGGGACGAAGGCCCGCGCCGTCTTGCCCGGATCGCCCACGTAGCCGCGGGCCAGTCCGACCCCGCCGATGCACAGCTCGCCGACCGCCCCGTGCGGTACCGGCTGGAGGGTGTGGTCCAGCACGTACACCTCGTGGTTCTCCATCGGCCGGCCCAGGCAGACCGCCTCGCCGCCGTCGGCGTCGGCGGGCGTGCACACGTGGTGCGTGGAGTCGATGGACACCTCGGTGGTGCCCCAGTGGTTGTTGAGCCTGGGCCGGCAGCCGAGCCGGTCGTAGAAGGCGGCGACGGTCTCCGGCCGCAGCCGGTCGCCGTCGGAGACGACGTGCCGCAGGGCGTGCAGGCCCTCGCGCGCGCCCGGCCCGATCTCGTCCAGGAACATCACCAGCATGCTCGGCACGAACTGCAGCCACACCACCTCGTGCTCGATCGCCGCCCGCAGCAGCGCCTGCGCGTCGCGGTGCAGGCCGGGCGGCAGCACCACGATGCGGGCGCCGGCCATGAGCGGCCAGAAGATCTCCCTGGCCACGTCGTCGAAGGTCAGGGGCGTCTTGAGCAGGACGGCCTCACCGGGGGCGAGCTGGTAGCGCTCCTGCAGGTTGGCCATCTGGCCGACCCAGCCCCCGTGGGTGCAGGCCACGCCCTTGGGCTCGCCGGTCGAGCCGGAGGTGAAGTAGACGGCGCACAGGTGGCCGGGCCGTACCGGATCGGGGTCCGGGCCGTCGCCGAGCAGCAGCTCGGCGAGGTCGCCCGCGCTCACGCAGACCTCCGCGCCGGCCAGGTCGAGGAGCCTGCGCACGCGGGCGGGCGGGGTGTCGGGCTCGATCGGCAGGTACGCGCCGCCGGCCTTCAGCACCCCGAGCACCACGGCCACGAGGTCGGCCGAGCGCTCCAGCATGACGCCGACCGGCGTGTCGGCGCCGACGCCGCGGGCGGCCAGCGCGCGGGCGATCGCGGCGACCCGGCGCTCCAGCTCGGCGTAGGTGAGCAGGCGCTCGCCGTCCTGGACGGCGGGGGCGGCCGGTGTGCGGGCGGCCTGCTCGGCGAAGAGCTCGTGCAGGCAGAGCTCGGGCAGCTCGACCCGGCCGGGCTCGGCATGCGCGCGCAGGCCGAGCACCTCGGCGTCGGCGAGCACGGGCACGTCGTCCACGCGCAGCGACGGGTCGGCGGCGACCGCGTCGAGCACCGCCCGCAGGTGCGCCATGAGCCGCATGACGGTGGTGCTCTCGTAGAGCGCGGTGTCCCATTCGACGGAGTAGGCGACGCCGTCGCCCTCGCGGCGGAACTCGATCGTGAGGTCGTACTTGGAGCCGCCGCCTGGGGTCAGGATCTCGACGGTCTCGACGCCGTCCAGGTCGGGCAGGGTGACGGGGGCGGTGAGGTCCACGAGGATCTGGAACAGCGGCGTCCTGGCGGGGTCGCGCTCGACCCGCAGCTCGGTGACGAGGGAGTCGAAGGCCAGCGCCCGGCCGTCGTAGGCGTCCAGGGCGGCGTCGCGCACGCGGCCGACCAGTTCGGTGAAGGCCGGGTTCGCCGAGACGTCGCCGGGCAGCACGAGCATGTTGAAGAACGGGCCGATCACCGGCTCGCGCCGGGTCGACGAGGACGCGCCGGTGGTGACGTCGCCCCGCCCGCTGTAGCGGTAGAGCAGGGCGTGCACGCCCGCCAGCAGCACCATGTACAGGGAGGCGCCCTCCGCGCGGGCGAGCTCGGCCAGCCCGCGGGCGGTCTCCTCCGGCAGCTCGAACCCGTGCCGCAGCGCTCCCTCGCCGCCGCGGATCTGCGGCCGGGGATGGTCGGGGGCCAGCTCGAACGGGCTCAGGTCGGCCAGCGCGTCGCGCCGCTCCGCCACGATCGAGGCGAGTTCGCCCGCGTCGTACGCGGCGTCGTCGGCGGCGGCCAGGTCGCGGAACTGCCGGGGTATCGGCGGCAGATCGCGCCCGGCGTACAGCTCGGTGAGCTCGCGGTAGAGGATGCCGACCGAGCCGCGGTCGAAGGCGAGGTGGTGCACGGTCAGGCAGAGCACGTGCTCGTCCGGCGCCAGGCGCAGGAGCAGCGCGCGCAGGGGCAGACCGGCGGAGATGTCGAGCGGCGTCGCCGCCTCCGCCGCGAGCGCCGGGCCGAGGTCGTCCTCGTCGATCGGGCGCACGTCGAGGCGGAAGCCGGCGACCGGCCTCAGAACTCCGGCGAGCTCGCCGTCGCGGGTGTCCAGGGAGGTGCGCAGCACCTCGTGCCGGGTGACGATCGTGGTGAGCGCCCGCTCCAGCGCCCCGGTGTCGAGGGGGCCGCGCAGGCGCAGGAAGGTGCTGCCCAGGTAGCCGGCGTCGCCGGGGGTGAGCTGGTCGGCCAGCCAGAGGCGGTGCTGGACGCGGGGCACGCGGACGTGGTTCACGGGCTTCCCCTCAGGGCGTCGACGTCGATCTTGCCGTGGCGGGTGAGCGGGAGCGCGTCCATCGCGACGATCTCCGACGGGATCATGTAGGCGGGGAGCAGGTCCTGGAGGTGGCGCTGGATGTCCTGCCGGTTCGCGGTGGCCGGGGTGACGGCGGCGGCCAGCCGTACCTCTCCCGAGGGTGTCTCCCGGGTGTAGACGACCGCGTCCGTGAGGCCGGCGAGCATGAGGATGGCGTGGACGATCTCGGCCGGCTCGGTCCTGCGCCCGCCGATCTGGATCTGGTCGTCGGCGCGCGACAGGTAGTGGAGCACGCCGTCGGCGTCGGTGGAGACGAGGTCGCCGGTGCGGTACCAGCGCTCGCCGTCGTGGCGGACGAAGGCCTCGTCGCCCGCGCCGAGGTAGCCGAGGGCCACGGCGGGCCCGCCGAGCCAGAGCTCGCCGTCGTCGCTGACGCGGACCCGCACGTACGGCAGCGCCCGCCCGATGGGCGGCGGCCCCTCACCCGGACCTACCTGCTGGCAGGTCGCGGCGACGGTGCACTCGGCGGGGCCGTAGATGTTGTAGAAGGCGAACGGGTGGCGCGGCTCGGGCCGCCGGGTGAGCCGGTCGCCGCCGGTGAACAGCATGCGGGTCGGGAAGTCGGCCGGCCAGTCCTGGTCGAGCACGCCCGCGACCATCCCGGTCGGCACGAACGACGCCCTGACCTCGTGTTCGCGCAGGAAGTCCTGGTAGTCGACCGGGTCGAGCACGGCGTCGAGCGAGGGCACCGCGAGCACGGCGCCGTTGGCCAGCGCGCCCCAGATCTCCAGCACGCTGGCGTCGAAGCTGAGCTGCGCGACCTGGCCGGCCACGTCGCCCGGCTCCAGCGTGGTGATCTCCTTGTACCAGCGGGTCATCGGGCCCAGTCCGGCGTGGCTGACGACCACGCCCTTCGGCTTCCCGGTGGAGCCCGAGGTGAAGATCACGTACGCGGTCGACGGGTCGATCGGGGCCGGATCGGCCAGCAGACGGCAGCCGCCGGAGCCCGGCCCGTCACCGTCGTCGTCCGTGAGCACCACGGCGGGACGGGCGGTGTCGACGATCGTCCGCACCCTGGCCTTGGGCAGTCCGTGGGCCAGCGGCAGGTAGGCGGCGCCGGCGGACCAGGCCGCGAGCATGCCCGCGATCGCCCGCCCCCGGCCCACGCAGGCCACGGCCACGAGGTCGCCGGGGCCGACGCGGGCGCGGGCCAGCTCGGTCCTGAACGCCTCGATGTCCCGCAACATCCGGCCGCAGGTGTAGACCCTGCCGCCCTCCAGCACGCAGGCGCGCTCGGGGTCTTTCCTGATCCAGCTCATCACCTGGTCGTAGATCATGCCGCCCGCCAATGCCGGTCGACCGCCCCGGCGAGCACCGCCGGGTCGCGCAGGTAGAAGAAGTGGTCGCCCTCGTTGGACTCGCAGCCGAGCCAGGCGGCGGTGTGCCGACGCCAGGTCGCCAGGTGCGCCTCGGTCATCACCGGGTCGTGCCGCCCTGCCAGCGCGAGCACGGGGGTGGCCAGCGGCGCCGGATGGTCGTCCACGTACTGCCTGCCCAGGGCGAGGTCGGCCCGCAGCGCGGGCAGCACCAGCTCCATCAGCTCCTCGTTGTCGAGCAGTTCGGCCGCGGTGCCGCCCTGGCGGGTCATCGAGGCGATCAGCGATCCGGCGCTCAGCCGTTCCGGCGACAGGTCGGGCATGGGCGAGCCGGGCGCCGCCGAGCCGGAGACCACCAGCCCGGCGGCGGGCCGCTGCTTGGCCGCCAGCAGCTGGGCGGTGTCGTAGGCCGCGAAGGCGCCGAAGCTGTGGCCGAACAGCAGCAGGCGGCCGGGCGCCCGCAGCAGCTCGGGCAGGCAGCCCACCGCGATCTCCCTGACCGAGGCGGCCTGCGGCTCGCGCAGCCGGGGGCCGCGGCCCGGGTACTGCACACTCCACAGCGACCACCCGTCGGGCACGGCGTCGGCCAGGGCCAGCGCGGCCGAGGCGCTCGAACCGGCCGAGGGGAAGAAGACGAACCTGTCCCTGCCCTGCTCGCGGATCGGCTGAAGCCAGTCGCTCATGATCATTCTCCGCCCGGGATGTGGAAGATGGTCTCCTTGAGCAGCTCGGAGGCGCCGTCCACCATGCGGAAGACGCGCGCCTCCCGGTAGGCCCGCTCCAGCCCGTACTCCTGCAGCCAGCCGCGCCCGCCGAGCGTCTGCATGGCGTCGTCGATGACCTCGCAGGCCGACTCGGTGGCGTGGAGCTTGGCGATCGCCGCCTCGCGCACCGCGATCCCGCCCTCGTCGAGCACGCGGGCGGCCTGCCTGATCAGCGCGCGGGAGGCCTCGATCTTGACGTCCGAGCGGACGATGAACTCGCGGATGTACTGCTTGTCGCTGAGCCGCCCGCCGGCGATCCTGCGCTGGGAGGCGTGGGCCCGCGCGACACCGAGCGCCCAGCGGGCCAGGCCGATCGCCCGCGCGGCCAGCGAGACCCGGCCGTAGGGCAGCCACTCGATGGCCATGCCGTTCGCGCCGCCGATCTGGCCGGGGCCGCCGAGCACCGCCTCCTCGCCGACCTCGACCCCGTCCAGCTCGACCTCGTACGGGTCGTAGCCGGGTTCCATGCCCGGCAGCCGCCGTACGATCCGCCAGCCGGGGACGTCGGTGGTGAAGATGAAGAACGTCGGCCCCGCTACGGGCTCGCCCACGACGTTGGCCAGCACGACCGCGGCGTCCGCCGTCTCCGCGTTGCTGATCATGAACTTGCGGCCGTTCAGCACCCAGCCGCCGGGCGCGCGGGTCGCGGTCGTGCTCATCGCCGACACGTCCGAGCCGCCGCTCTCCTCCGTCATCGCCAGGCAGCGCCGCATGCGCCCCTCGATCATCGGGCGCAGCCACCGCTCGCGCTGCTCGGGGGTGCCGCACAGCACGATCCTGCTCGGCCCGTCCGGACAGGACAGGATGTGCCGCGAGTACGGCAGGCCGCTGGCGGCCGCCTCCTCCCGCAGATCGGCGACGACCAGTTCCGGCAGCGACCAGCCCCCGTACTTCTCGGGGAACTCCGCCGCGAACAGCCCGGAGGCGACCCCGGCCGCGCGGGCCAGCGCCCGCTGTTCGCTCTCCGGCCGGTCCGCCGCGTGCGTCCGCAGCCAGTCCAGCACCTCGGCGAGGATGGCCCGGGAGACCCAGGGGTCCTTGAGCATCTCCTCCGGTGACGTCGAAGGCACGAAGTCGTTCATCGCCGCTTCTCCCGCACGATTTCGGAGACCGCGTTCACGTAGGCGTCGAAGCGCGGGTTGTCGAACAGCACCCTGAGCCTGGGCCGTACCTGGCACGACTCCTCGACCTTGGCGCAGATGGTGATGGCCTTCATCGAGTCACCGCCGAGGCGGAAGAAGTCGGCGTCGTCGCCGACGGACACGTTGAGGCTCTGTTCCCATGCGGCCCGCACGGCCGTGGTCAGCTCGTCCATCGCTCAGGTTTCCGCCAGGACGAAGTCGGCGACCCGGCCGGCGTAGCACTCGAGGGTCTTGGACTCGAACAGCACCGAGACGGGGATCCTGACGGCGAGGTCCTCCCTCAGCGCGGCGGTCAGCCGTACGGCCAGCAGCGAGTGCCCGCCCGAGAGGAAGAAGTCGTCGTCCTGCGCGACCTGCGGGGTCTCCAGGACCTCGCACCAGCGCTTGCGGACGATCTCGGCGACCTGTGATTCGATCATCTGGACTCTCCGTTCCGGTTGTCGCCGGCGGGCGGCCACGGCTGGTCCGGGTGCGCGCAGGCGTGGTCCAGCAGCCGGGTGAACCGCCGCTGGAGTTCGGTGACCACGTGGTCGGGGAAGCGGGTGAGCTCGTGCTCCCAGCGCAGGGCGTAGGCGCTCGCGTCACGGCGTCCGGTGCTTCTGCCGTGCTGGAGGCCGCGGTTCATGACGATCACGTTGAGGTCGGTCTTGCCGCGACCGTTGCCCAGCTCGCGTACGCGCGGCCGCCATGCGCCCAGGCTCAGCTCGGGCAGCGGCGAGTCGTGCTGGCTGAACATGATCGGGTAGAGCGGGCTCCTGGCGCCCGGGGCGCTGACCCGGAGGATCTCGGGCGTGGGCAGCCTCTGGTGCCGGTCGGCCGCGACGACCAGGGCCATCTCGGCGCGGGCCGCGTCCGCCGGGCTCTCGCCGTGGCGGCGGCTCCTGACGAGGGGCAGCACGTTCACGAACAGGCCGACCAGCTCTTGCGTGTCGACGTCGCGGTTGGCGAAGCTGGCGCCGACCACGCTCTCCGCCGTGATCTGGCGGAAGACCGCCAGCATCAGCGCGTACGGCGTGACGCCCAGCCGCGCGGCAGCGGCCTCCAGCAGCGCCGAGCGCTCCTCGCCGAGCGGCTGGAGGCTGAGGTGGGTGCGCAGCTCACTGGGCGGATCGGAGTCAGGGCGCCAGTCCTTCAGCTGCTCGTGCCAGTAGGCCCTGGTCGCCGCGCTGCGGTCGCCGTCGGCCCACTCGCGCTGGTCGCCGGCCCAGTCGAAGTAGCTGACCTGGCTCTCCCTCGGCTCCGTGCCGTCGTAGGCGGCCTGGAGCTGGCTGAGGAAGACGCCCACCGACCAGCCGTCGTGGATCAGGTGGTGCTCGCGCTGGAGCAGGACGGTGCCGCCCGGGTGCAGGATGAGGTCCCAGCCGACCAGGGGGAAGTCGTCGTAGCGGAAGGGCCGGTCCACGAGGCGGGCCACCAGGGCCTCGACCTCTTCGGTGTCCACCCGGTGCAGGGCGAGCGGGGCGGTGTCGGGCTCCTCGCGCCGGCCTTCGAGGCCCGCGGCGGTGATCCGCCACCGGCAGCTCAGCGCCGCCTGATTCCTGAGGACCGCCAGCAGCGACTTCTCCAGGAGGGAGACGTCCGGCGCGCCGGGCCCTTCCAGGATCATCTGGTACTGGTAGCCCATGCCGCTGCCGGTCAGCTCCTCCAGGAAGACGACCGCCTCCTGCCCCAGGCTGCCCGGCCCCTGGTACGCCCGCGCGGCCCGCGCGGGTACGGCGGCGCCGGGTTCGATCCCGGCCAGCAGGCGGGCCTGCTCCTTGAGCGGCTGGGAGAGGTTGAGCAGACCAGAGGGGACGGGCAGCCCGATCCGGTCCCCCAGCCGCGCCTGCAGCATGATCAGGTCGAGGGAGCCGGCGCCGAGCACGACGAGGCTGTCCTCGGCGTCGCGCGCGGTGACCCCGCACGCCTGCCGCCAGTCCTCGGCCAGCGCCGCCTGCGCGGGGTCGAACCCGGCGGCCGGGCAGAGCTCGGCGGCGTGGTCCGCCGGGTCGGGCAGGGCGGCCCGGTCGAGCTTCTGGTTGGGGGTCAGCGGCAGGCTCGCCATCGGCACGATCACCGCGGGCACCATGTGCTCGGGCAGCCGTTCGGCCAGCAGCGACCGTACGCGGGCGGCGTCGAAGTCACCGCAGGCGTACCCGGCCAGGCGGGGGAAGCCGCGTTCCGGCTCCCACACGACCACGGCCGCCTCGCCCACGCCGGGACAGGCGCGCAACTGCGCCTCGACCTCGCCCAGCTCGATGCGGAAGCCGCGGACCTTCACCTGGTCGTCGGTCCTGCCGACGAAGCGCAGGTTGCCGTCGGCGAGCCGGCGCACCAGATCGCCGGTGCGGTAGAGCCGCTCACCGTCGCGGACGACGAAGCGCTCGGCGGTCAGCTCCGGCCGGCCCAGGTAGCCGCGGCCGACCCCGGCACCGCCGAGGTACAGCTCGCCCTCGGCCCCGTCCGGCACCCGCGCGCCGTCCTCGTCCAGCACGTACGCGGTCGTGTTCGCGATCGGCGCCCCGATCGGCGGCGGAAGTTCGGCGCCCGGCGCGACCTCGGTGCAGGTCGCCACCACGGCGGTCTCGGTGGGCCCGTACATGTTGAGGAAGCGGTAGCCGGCTCCCCGGGGCGGGGCGACCAGCAGCCGTTCGCCGCCGGTGGCCAGCACGCGCAGCGACGAGCCGTCCAGCCAGCCGTGCTCGATGGCGAGCTGGGCCAGCGGGGTCACCATGAACAACACGTCCAGGCGGCTGTCCGCGGCCCAGTGGCAGAGCTCCTCGGGCGACTTCCTGGCCTGTTCAGGGGCGATGCGCAGTTCGGCGCCGGCGATCAGGGCGCCCCAGATCTCGCAGCCGGCGATGTCGAACCCGCTCGCCGCCGTCTGCCCCACCCGGTCACCCGGGCGCACGCCCAGGACACCGGCGTACCACTCCAGGGTGTTGGCGATGCTCCGGTGCTCGATCATGACGCCCTTGGGCAGGCCCGTGGAGCCGGAGGTGTAGATCACGTAGGCCAGGTCCCCGGGCTCGACGCGCGCTGCGGGCGCGTCGGATCCGGGGGCCTCGGGCCTGTCGATCCCAAGGACGTCCGCTTCGGAAAGGACCAGCTCGGCGCCCGAGTCGTCGAGCATGAAGCGCAGCCGCGCCTCGGGGTAGGAGCCGTCCAGGGGCAGGTAGGCCGCCCCGGCCTTCAGGACGCCGAGCCAGGCCGTGACCATCGCCGCCGACCGGCCCAGCCGGATGCCGACGATCGAACCCGGGCCGGCGCCCTTCGCGCGCAGCCGGGCCGCCACGGCGTCCGCCCGGCCGTTCAGCTCGCCGTACGACGTCGATCCTGTCGAGTCCACGATCGCGATCGCGTCGGGCGAGGCCGCCACCCGCGCTTCCACCAGCGCCGTTACCGTCTTCACCACTCCTCCGTTCGCTGCGTTCACGGTGGTCGGACCGCCCTTCGTCTCCCTATCGGCGCCCTATCGCGCTCATGTCGTGATGCGTGCCTTCAGTGCGTGAAGTCCTGTCGTGGCGGCCCTGGCCGCGGCGGCGCCGGTGTCGGCGGCCGCGATCACGTAGCAGAGCCGGTCCTGGAACGAGCGGCGCAGCACCACGTACTGGCCGGGCGCGCGGGTGAGGCCCACCTCGACCACGCCGGGCACGCGGCCGGCGTCCTCCGTCCCGTCGATCCCGGCCAAGGTGCCTTCTTCGCCGGCCACCAGGAAGCGGATCGAGGCCGCGCGTTCCCGGCCGGCCCGCAGGGGTTCGTCGCGGCCGGCGGCCTTGGCCACGGTGTGCCGGATGAGGTCGATCCCGGTGGCCTCCTCGACCATGCGCGGGATCATGCCGCCGGCCAGCCGGGGGTTGACCTCGACGATGCGCGCGCCGGCCGCGCCGTACCGGATCTCGACGTGGGCGGGACCCCAGCACAGCTCCAGCGCCTTCAGCGCGGCGTGCGCGAGCTCGCCGGCCGCGGCGCGCGCGGCCGGGTCGAGCGGCGCGGGGAAGTCGTGCCCGACCTCCACGAAGTACGGCTCCGCGCCGAGGTGCTTGCGCGTGACGCCGACCACCTGGTCGTCGAAGGTCTCGACCGAGTATTCGGCGCCGCGCAGGTATTCCTCGACCATGACCGCGCTCTGCGGCGGCAGCCCGTCGGTGTTCAGGACGTGGTGGGTGGCCGCCTCGACCTCGGCGGCGTCCCGGCACAGGCGGGTGGCGACCGAGCCCGATCCGGCGACGGGCTTGACGACGACGGGGAAGCCGATGCGCTGGGCGGCCGCGACGGCGGTGCCGGGGGTGCGGGCGGGCGCGAAGGCGGCGCTCGGCACCCCGGCCTCGCGCAGCACGGCCCGCTGGACCGCCTTGTCGCGGCAGGCGCGGATGGCGCCGGGGTCGGGGTGCGGCAGGCCGAGGCGCCTGGCCACCTCGGCCGCGGTCGCGATGTGGTACTCGGAACTGCTGGTCACCCCCGCGACCCGGCCGCCGAGCCGGTGACAGGCGGCCAGCACGACCGCGGGGTCGCCGGTGTCGACCTGCCTGGCCTCGATGCCGTCGGCGGCGACGTAGGGGTAGCGGGCGGGGTCGCGGGCCAGCACGACCGGCCGCAGTCCCAGCTCGCGGGCGCGTTCGCAGAACACCCGCCCGGACCCGGTGGTGTTGCTTTCGACGAGCACGAACCAGCTCATGCCTGCTCCATCACGCTCGTCACGGCCGTCGCCAGCGCGGCGTCGGCCTCGGCCTGCGAGTCGCGCCAGTCCAGGCACCACCGGCGGTGGCGGACCCAGGAGGCGTAGGCACGCTGGTACGGCTCGGCGAAGGCGCCCGGCCCGCCGCCGTAGGCCTGCTCGCGGACGACCTGGGCGAGGTCGAGGTCCGCCAGCGAGGTGGTGCCCGCGTCGAGTGCCGCGCGCACCGCCGCGCCGACCTCGCGGTGCGCGGTGCGGAACGGCACGCCGTCGCGGACCATCCGGTTGGCCAGCGCGGTCGCGGTCGTGAAGCCGCCCGCCGCCCGCTCCGCCATCCGGTCGGCGTTGGGCCTGGCCCCGCCGACCACGACCTGGGCGAGCTGCACCGCCTGCTCGACGGCGGCCAGCCCCGGCCAGACGCACTCCATGGCCTCGGTGCCGACCTCGATCGTGTTGGTGAACGGCGTCGCCGCCATGGCCGCCGCCGCCCCCGCCCACGCGGCGATCGCCCGTCCCGGCTTGGCCTTGAGGTGTTCCAGCAGGAAGGCGTTGCGCTTTTGCGGCATGGCGGAGCTGCCTCCCACCAGCCGGTCGGGGAAGGCGATGAAGCCGAACTCGGCTGTGCTCCACAGCTGCAGGTCGGTGGCCAGCCTGCTGAGCACGACGCTCAGCGCGGCCGCCGATGCCAGCATGCGCAGCACGGCGTCCCGGCTGGCGACGGCGTCGAGCGCGTGCCTGCTGGCGTCGATGTAGCCGAGCAGGCCGGCGGTGCGCGACGGGTCGATGGGCAGGTCCGTACCGGCGACGGCGCAGGCCCCGAGAGGGCAGATGTGCAGCCCGCCTGCGGCGGCCGCCAGCGCGTCGATCTCCCTGCCCACCGCCCGCGCCACTCCCAGGAGGTAGTAGCCGTACGTGATCGGCATGGCCGCCTGGAAGTGCGTGTACACCGGCATGACCACCGGCTGGTGGGCGCGGGCCCGCGCCAGCAGGATCGCCTCCAGGCGGATGGCCTGCTCGGCGAAGTCCAGCAGCCAGGCGCGGCACCGGAGCGAGGTGATGGTGGCCTTGAGGTCGTTGCGCGAGCGGCCGGTCTGCAGGACGCCGCCGACGTCGGGGCCGAGCCGCTCGATCAGGTATCCCTCGTACATCAGGTAGGTGCCGCGGGGGGCCGGGCGCCCGCTCAGGTCGCCGGGGGTCAGGTCCTCCAGGCAGCGCAGCAGGGCCGCGGCCGCCTTCCTGCCGATGAGCCGCCGCTCGGCGAGCATCACCAGGTGGGCCCGGTCCACCTTCATGATCATCGGGAGCTCGTCGGGGGCGGCCGTGCCGTACACGACCTGCCTGGTCCTGAGACCGAGCTCGCCGAGTATGCGCCCGGCGTCGTTGTTCACGACCCCACGACCTCGCCGTAGGAACGCCGTCCCCACGCGAACCCGGTCCAGGCGGCGTCCGCCGCGGCGGCCAGGTCGACGATCTTGGGTTCGGCGGGCAGGAGCAGCCGGTCGTGGCGGTGCTCGGCCAGCCAGGCGTCGTCGTAGACGGTGTCCTGGTAGCGGTAGCCCTCGTCCGGCATCATCACGACCGTGCGCGCCTCCGGGTTCTGCTGCGCCCACCAGCGCGCGGCCAGGTACCCGGCGCCGCTGGTCGGGCCCATGAACAGGGCGTGGCTCTGGTGCAGTTCGCGGGTGGCCTGGTAGGCGGCGGCCGCCGAGCACCAGTGCACGTCGTCGAAGACGCGGTGGTCGAGGTTGGCGGGCAGCACGCTCATGCCGAGCCCGCGCAGTTCCCGGTGGCCTTCGGGCTGGCCGAACAGCACGCTGCCGTGGGTGTCCACGCCGATGGCGCGGCAGTGCGGGTCGGTGCGGCGCAGGTGGGTGACGGTCCCGCACATCGAGCCGCCCGAGCCCACCGGCCCGACCACGCAGTCGACCCGGCCCAGCCGCTCGCGCAGCAGCTCGGAGACGATCGCGTAGGAGCGTGGGTTGTCCGGGTTCGTGTACTGCTCCGGGCAGAAGGAGTGCTCCAGCCCCGCGCGTACCTCGGCCAGCCGGTTGAGCCGCGCCGTCTGGAACCCGCCGGGCCCGTCGCCCGCCTCCTTGGGCACCCGGTCCACGACCGCGCCCAGATCCGTGAGCCGCCGGTACAGCCGCTCGTCGATCGCCGGATCGCTGACCAGCACGAGGCGGCGGTCGAGGTGCACCGCCTGCATCGCCAGCGCCAGCCCGAACGTGCCGGAGGTGGTCTCCACGATCACCGTGTCCGGCGTCAGCAGTCCCTGCTCGGCGGCCCGGCGCAGGATGTAGCGCGCCGGGATGAGCTTCATCAGCGTGAAGCACGCAGCCCACAGGTTCGGTCCCAGTCGTACCAGGCGGGGGTTCTGGTATGCCGCTGTCGCTTCTGTCAAGGCCGGCCTCCATCCCGTGATGAGGCCACTACGCCAAATGTCGCTATTGCCGCCCTATCGCCTGGCCATTGCACGACCGGCGATCTACGTGAAACCCTGCACCGATGTCGCGCGCCTACTGGCAGCTGTGGACCTCATCCGGCCTGTCCAACCTCGCCGACGGCATACTCAAGGTCGCGCTGCCCCTGGTCGCGGTCCAGTTCACCCGCTCCCCGCCGCTCGTGGCGGGCCTCGCCGTCGCCGTCACCCTGCCCTGGCTCGTGTGCGCGCTACCGGCCGGCGCGCTCGTCGACCGCCTCGACCGCCGCCGCGCCATGCTCGCCGCCAACCTGACGCGCGCCGCGCTCCTGGCCGCCGTGACCGCCGCCGTCCTGCTCGGGTGGGGCTCCATCTGGCTCCTGTACGGCGCCGCCTTCCTCATCGGCACCGCCGAGACCGTCTACGACACCGCGGCCCAGTCGATCGTCCCCCAGATCGTCCCCCGCGAGCGCCTCACCCAGGCCAACGGCCGCCTCTTCGCCGCCGAGCTGACCGCCAACCAGTTCGTCGGCCCGCCACTCGCCGGCCTGCTGGCGGCCGCCGCCGCGGCACTCGCCTTCGCCACCCCCGCCGCCCTGTGGCTGCTGGCCGTCGCCGCCCTGTTCCTCGTGCGCGGCTCCTACCGCGTCGACCGCACCGAGCCCACCACCACCCTGCGCGCCGACATCGCGGCCGGGCTGCGCTACCTGTGGCGGCAGAAGGTGCTGCGCCGTCTGGCGGTGCTGACCGGCCTGTTCAACTTCGCGAGCAACGCCGCGACGGCCGTCCTCGTCCTGTACGCCACGGGCCCGATGCGCCTGCCGGAAGCCGGATACGGCCTGCTCCTGGGCACCATCGCCGCAGGCAGCCTGGTGGGCTCGCTGGCCGGCGCCTGGCTGGAGCGGCGGCTGGGCCGTACCCGGACACTCGTCCTGGCCCTGCCGGCCGGCGCGGTGCTCATCGGCGTCCCCGCGGCCACTACCAGCCCGTACCTCGTCGGCGCGGGCTTCTTCGTCGGCGGGATCGGCATCGTGGTGGCCAACGTGGTCATGGTCTCGCTACGCCAGCGCATCACCCCGGACGCGATGCTGGGCCGGGTCAACAGCTGCTACCGGCTGATCGCGTGGGGCACGATGCCGCTGGGGGCTCTCGTGGGCGGCCTGCTCGCGCAGCAGATCGGCCTGCGCCCCCTGTTCGCCGTCATGGCCGTCGTCGCACTGACCGGCCTGACCTGCGTACGCGCCCTCGACACCTAGCCATCCAGCTTCCGGAGCGCGGCCTCGATCCAGCCGTAGGCGATCGTCTGCTCCGCCGGCCAGGGCGTCTCCTGGATGATCGACACCAGCTCCCACAACCTGGCCGCCCGAGGATCGTGCTCGTCGAACGCGCGCAGCATCTCCTCCCGGCTCTGCCCCATGACCGCCAGAATCCGCTCGAGAACCACCGCCGACTCGGGCGAGCCGGGCTCGACGCCCGCCTGCGCCGCGGCCAGCCCCTCCCGCATGACCTGGGTGTTCGCCTCCTGCCAGGCCTCGATGTCGATGTCTCCCTCCCAGAAGTCCTTGCTCTGGCGGCGCAGGCTCTCCCGGTAGTCCTCGTCGGCGAGCAGGCCGGCCAGCTCCAGCCACGCGTCGAGCTGGACGGTGGTCGGCTCCTCGGGCAGTTCGGGGAGCATGCAGTCGCGCATGTCGGCCAGCCACTCGTGCCGGGCCTCGATGCCGCCGCCCACCTCGTCGACGAACTCGTCGAGCAGCAGCTCCATCTCCGCAGTCCCGACCCGGCTGAGCGCGTGCAGCCTGCGCAGATCGTCCTCGGCCGGATCGCCGTCCCTGCCGAGCGTCGCCCTGAGCACCGCCCTGGTCCGCTGGAGCGACTTGAGCTGGGTCTCGACCGCCTTGAGGTGCAGATCGAGCACGTTTCTCAGCCTGCGATCGCCGAGCGAGCGGATCGTGGCCAGATCGACCCCGATCTCCCTCAGCGTACGGATCAGTTCCAGCCGGGCCCGGTCCTCGTCCCCGTAGATCCGGTAGCCGGAGGCGGTCCGTTCCCGCTCGGGCAGCACCCCCGAGTCGGAGTAGAAGCGGATCGTCTTGACGGGCATGCCGGTCAGCTTCGCCAGGCGGCCGATCGTGTAACTCATAATTCCCTTGAGTCTCCAGTTGCTGGAGACTTTAGCGTACCCGACATGGCGAAGAACAAGGTGACCAGAGTCGTCACCATGCACCTCGAGGCCGGCGGGGCGAACCCGGCGAGCGTCGGCAAGGACCTCGGCCCGCTCGGCATCAACCTCATGGAGTTCTGCCGGCAGTACAACGCGCAGACCCAGGATCGGCGCGGCTTCGTGATCCCCGCGGTCATCACCGTCTACGAGGACCGGTCGTTCGAGTTCGCCACCAAGCAGCCGACCACCGCCTCGTTGATCCGGCGCGTCACCGGCCTCGACGGCGGCAGCCCGCGCCCGGGACACGTGAACGGCGGCTCGATCACCCGCGCCCAGCTCCGCGAGGTCGCCCAGGCCAAACTCCCCGACCTCAACACCTCCGATCTCGACCAGGCCGAGAAGATCATCGCGGGTACGGCCCGCTCCATGGGCCTCACGGTCCGCGACTAGCTGCGTCGCGAGTGCTTTCGGCCCAGCCACGTGAGAATCACCTGGTTGGTTTCTTCCGGCCTTTCTTGCTGGATCAAATGGCCGCAATCCAGGCTGACCACCTCCACGTTCGGCACGAACTCCCGGGTCGAGCACCGGCCGCCCCGCTTCCTCGACGAACTCCAGGACGCGGTGATCCGCGGCGTCCAGGTGCGGCTCGGCTACGTCGACCGCGAAGGCGCCGAATCCGGGAGAACCGTCCACCCGCTGGGCATCGTCGCCAAAGGTCCGTCGTGGTACCTCGTCTCCCACACCGAGGCCGGCCGGCGGACCTTCAGGATCGATCGTGTGTCGTCCGCCGAGCCGACCGACGATCCCGTGCGCCGTCCCGAGGACTTCGACCTTGCCGAGAGCTGGCGTGAGATCGCCGACGAGGTCGACCGCAAGCGAACGCCTTTCGAGATCCAGGCCCTCTGCGCGCCCCAAGGGATAGGCCCGCTCCGGATAGGGTTCGGCGGCCGGCTCGAGGTGGGAGGTTCCACGACCGACGGCCGCGTCGAGGTCGTGATCCGCGGCCACGACGAGTACACGCTCGCCGGCGAGCTTTCCGGGCTGATCGAATGGCTTGAGGTGACCGGCCCCGCGAGTGTGCGGGACCACCTGGCCTCGATCGGCAACGCGCTCGTCGAGCGATACGGCTGAGACCGGCACGAGCGCTCGTCGAACGAGCACAGGAGCGTGAGGCTCAGGTCACCCCTGGCCGTACCGGCGCGCGAAGACTCTAGGTCCGCTCTACCTTCCTGAGGAGGAACACCACCACTCCGGCCAGCCCGAGCAGGACGGGGACGGCGATGGCCGAGGTCAGCCGCAACCCGTCGGCGAACGCGTCCCGGGCGAAGGCGACGAGCTCGTCACCGGCCGGCCCGGGAAGTGACCGGGCCACGGCCAGGGCGGCCGGCAGCGTTTCCGCGGCGGCGGGCGGGTGGCCGAAGGCGGTCTCCGTCATGCGGCCGTGGTAGACGGCGTTGACCAGGCTGCCGAGGAGGGCGATCCTCAGGGCGCCGCCCAGTTCCTGGGTGGTCTCCCCGGCCGCGGCGGCCGCGCCCGCCTGCGGGGGCGGAGCGGCACCCACGATCATGTCGATGCCCAGCCCCGACACCGGCATGAGCCCCGCGAACAGCAGAACCGACCCGGTCACCACGACCGGCAGCCCGGCCGACGCGTCCGCCTGAGTGAGCACGGCGAACCCGGCGGCGGCGACGACCAGCCCGGTCCCGATGATGGAGGCGCGGTGAATCTTCCCCGCGAGCGCCGACGCGACGAAGATCGCGACGGTGCCCGCGATGACCAGGGGCAGCCCCCACAGCCCGGCCGTGAGCGGGGACAGGCCCAGCACCATCTGCATGTACTGGGCCATGAGGAACTGCGTGCCCAGCATGAAGATCACGGTGATGGTCAGCGTGCCCAGCGAAACGGTGAAGGCCCGGTTGGCGAACAACGACAGATCCAGCACCGGATGGGCGAGCCGCCGCTGCCGCCGTACGAACAGAACCCCGGCGACCAGCCCCAGCACGACGGCGACCGCGGGCACCGACGCGAAGCCGTCCTTGGCCATCTCCTTGATGCCGTACACCACCGCCAGGGCCGCCGTCAGCGACATCGCCGCGCTGGGCAGGTCCAGCCGGGCGGGCCGGGGGTCGCGGTACTCGGGCAGCAGGATCGGCCCGAGTACCACCAGCAGCACCATGACCGGCACCGCCGCCAGGAACACCGACCCCCACCAGAAGTACTCCAGCATCACGCCACCCACCAGCGGGCCCACGGCACCGCCCGCCATGAAGCTGGCCATCCAGACGGTGATCGCCGTTGTACGCTGCCGTGGATCGTGGAACATGACGCTGATCAGCGACAGGGTGGACGGGCCCAGCGCCGCCCCGGCGAGACCGAGCAACGCGCGGGCGGCGATCAGGGTCTCGGCGGTGGGGGCGTAGGCGGCCAGCACGGAGGCGGCCCCGAACGTGGCCGCCCCGACGAGCAGAACCCGCCGCCGCCCGATCCGGTCGCCCAGGGCGCCCATGGGGATCAGCGCGCCGGCGATGAGGAAGCCGTAGATGTCGGTGATCCAGAGCAGCCGGGGGGCGCTGGGATCGAGATCGGCGCTCAGGCGCGGCATGGCCAGGTGCAACACGCTCATATCGATCATCACGAGCATGGCGGGGAGCGCGAGAACGGCCAGCCCCGCCCACTGCTTCCACCCGGCCCGTGCGGTCTCCTTGGATGTGTCAGGCATGGCCGAGACCCTAGGAGCCGGGCTTACCGAAGGTAAGGACGTACCCTCAGGTAAGGCGCCTGCCCCGAAGGTAGGAAACCAGGAAGCGCCCGTCACGCCAGGCCCGGTGAGTGACGCATGTAACAAAAGCCGATGGCCCCCGGCTCTACGGCACTTGCCTCCTCAATACCGCACGCCCCTCCCCAGCGCCATAACTGTAGTGAAGAGTTCCATTCGCTTCATATCTCAGCGTCACAAGATCTTCGTCGCACATATCGGTGGACACGGAAAGACTTTCCTGCACCGAGAGTTCTCGCGACGAGACTTCATAGAGCCGGACGACACCCTGACACCTGAGCGACTCGTAGTGGACTTTCCCTATGGTCTCGCCAAGCCCACCCTGCCGAAGGAGAATCTCCACCGGAAATGGCGTTTTCATGTCTTCGTCGGCAACCAGTCCGACCCAAGTCCCGATGAAACGATCCGGGACCGCCGCCGAGGGAGACGTGGCAGCCCCGGTGGGTGTCGGCTCAGCGACTCCGGGAACCTCCATGGGTTCATGACGCTGCGTGGACGTGGGGGACGGCCCGCCCGCGACCACCCTCCGCCCCTTCTCGTCACCCGCGAAGCTCAAGATCGCGATGACGACCGAGAACAACGCGGCGGCAAGTCCGGCGATCTTCACCCAGGGCGGATCCCACGGCCGCTGCAAACGTCTGCGTCTGCTCACGTAGCACCTCAAACATGAGTTGCCAGGCCTTCGACCGGCATTCCTGGCGTCGGCCCTTGGTTAATGTGTCCGAGCCCGAACCAACTTAATGGGAATCCGCGAGAAGCCTGGCCCGAACGAGCAATCTCCCCCACGACAAATCTCCCCCTTTACCGCATACCGCCCCAGCCACCATTCCGGTGCAGACCCAATTACCACTTACTCGAAACTCGCCTCCCAACAGACGGGCCGCGCCACAGGGGCTGCCTAGTACCAGCGCGCGATCGTCGTCCTGGACGAGTACGCGACGTCAGCCGGACCGAGCGACCGGCACCCGCAAGCGTCGCCTGATACATCAGATTGGAGATCGCGCACTGAACCGGCTACTGCCGGGCGGCCCACGACCGGGTCAGGCCCGCGGGCGCGATCACTCCAGATAGACCGCCCCGACCTCGGCGGCTGTGAACGCCGGCAGTCTGGCTGCACCCAGCGCCGACAAGGGTCTACGTGATTCGCCGGGCCTCACCACACCCGACGCCGCGGATCCGACACCCCAGAGCCGGTCGCACACCGACCGGCTCGAACTGCTCCCACGCACACCGCTGCCCACCTTGCGGGCGAAAGCGCTCAAGGAAGGCAGCCCGAGCGGAGCGAGGTCCGGCGCGGGGTCGAGCCCCCGGCTCGACTGGAAGAACGCGTGGAGCGAAGCGGAACACGATGCCTTTAGTGGAGCGCGGCCACCGCGGACCGGGTGGATGCGCCGGTCAACGTAGAGAAGGCGTCGGTCAGGTTGTCCAGGAGGCGTTCGATGTGGGGCAGGGCCACCGGGTCTGCGCTTTCCAGGGCCAGCCAGCGTTCCTCGTCGCTTTCGCCGTACAACATGCTGGTCGCCGCGCGGAAGCGGAGCGCCTTGGGGTCGTCGCCGAAGTGGTGGCCGCCCAGTACCGCCACGCCCAGCCGGTCGAGCAGGTGGCGTTCGAGGGTGGCCGAGTCGCGTACGCCCATCGCGGCCAGTCTGCCGTGGATCGGGGAGAAGTCCGGGTAGACGTAGAAGCCTCCTGTCGGCGGGCGGCAGGCCGCGCCCGTTCCTGTCATCACCTCGTGTACCGCCGCCGCCACCGCCCCGTGCAGCCGCGTGCTGGCTGCCAGGTGCCGGCGCAGTTCCGGCGGTTCCGACAGCGCGTACCGTGCGACCTCCTGCATCGGACCCGCCAGGGACGACCAGATCTCGCTGGCCAGCCCGATGACCCGGCTCTGCAGCGCCAGCCCGTCGACCGTGTCGGGAAAGCGGGCGAATCCGATCCGCCATCCTCCGAGCGCCAGGCTCTTGCTGAGGCCGGAGGTGACGACGGTCCGGTCGGGCACGTACTCGGCCGGGCTGGTGATGTCCTCGCCGGGCGGGTGGACGATGTCGCGGTAGATCTCGTCGGAGATGACGAGCAGGTCCCAGTCGTCGGCGATCTCCGCCAGCCTGCGCACCACGGCGGCGGGCGCGTGTGTGCCGGTCGGGTTGTCGGGCAGGGTGAGCACGATGGAGCGGGGGCGCAGACCGGCTCGTCGTGCCGCCCGCAACGCGGGGACGAGCCGGTCCGGGTCGGGTACTCCGCCGCACTGGGGCGGCACGGGCACGCCGACGACCTCGCGTGCGAACAGCCGTGCTTGTGGCTCGTAGGTGACCCAGCAGGGCCGGGGCAGCACGACGGCTCCCGGCAGGGCCGCCATCAGGGCGAGCAGGACGGGTTTGCTGCCGGGGGCCATGACGACCTGGTCGGCGTGGGTGCGCAGGCCCCGGCGGGTGAAGTAGCCGGCGGCGGCTTCGCGGCAGTCGAGTTCGCCGCCGATCTGGCCGTAGCGGTTCCTGGCCGCGCCGGCGTGCAGCCGGTCGGCGAGGAAGTCGGGCACGGGCAGTTGCGATTCGCCGAACCCCAGGTGAATCAGCGGCTGCCCGGCCCGACGTCTGTGGTTGACGAGTTCGTCGAGGGCCAGATTGGGCGAGGGCGGGAAGGCATGGGCGCTCATATCGTCCCTAGGTCCGGCGACGTGCTCGGTGTGCCGCCGCGTGGGCGCGGTTTCCGCAGGTACGGCTGTCGCAGTACACCCGGCAGCGGTTGCGTGAGGCGTCCACGAAGACCCGGGAGCAACCGTCGGCGGCGCAGGTCCGCAGCCGGGTCTGCTCGCCGTGGACGAACAGGTACGCGAGGGCGAGCCCGCAGTCGGCGGTGAGTTGTTCTGCCACCGGCGCCTCCCCGGCGTGGTGCTGCAGGCGCAGCCGCTGGCCGTCGTACTCGGACAGCCGCAGGGTGAGCCTGGTCCGCCCGAGCAGCCTGTTGAGGCGCTCGACGCCCTGGTCGGGCGCGATGAAGACGTGGTGGAACTCCTCCCGCGAACCGCGCACGGCTTCGAGGTCGGCCCCGGTCAGCTCGTCGGGGTATCCGACCTGGCGGCGCTCGACGAGCGCGACCAGGTCGGCGACGGTGACGAGCTGCGTGTTGACCAGGTCGACCGCCGTGGCCAGCGAACGGATCAGGTCTTGGCTGAACAGCATGCGTTCTCCCGGCCGGAGAGGAAGGATTAGGAGATGTACGTGAAGTACGACCGGAGGGCCGGCATGAGCACCTTGAGCGGCACCCGGCCGTAGACGCCGAGGGCGAGCAGCAGGTTGTAGCGCAGGTTCTGGCGCGGCATGCCGTGGCGTACGGCGGCGATGCCGCGCAGGGCGCTGACCTTGTCGTGCCAGTCGATGTTGAACGACACCGACGAGCTGAGTGAGGAGACCTGGTGCAGGGTGCCGGGCGGCATGTAGAAGAGGTCGCCGGCCTGGACGTGCGCCTCCATGACGCGTACGCCGCGGAAGTCGGGGTGGCGGTCGTAGTCGGGGTCTTCCGGGTTCACCTCGGCCCAGCGCCAGTTGTAGGTGTAGCAGCGGTCGCGGTCCTCGTTGGCGACCATGACGAAGCGCTTGCTGCCGTCGAGCTGGAAGAACAGGTTGTGGGTGAGCAGGGTGTCGAAGTGCAGCGTGGTGACGGCCTGCGAGGGGCCGACGAAGAACTGCGGGAAGACCGCCCAGTTGTCGCGGAAGAACGCGGGGAACAGGTGCCCGGGGAAGGGTTCGAGGTCCTGCCGCAGTTCGGGGATGAACGTGAGCAGCGGCACGTCGTGCAGGTACGCGGGCCGTTCCACGTCGTCGGATCCGCGCTGTTCCCAGGCGATGACCGTCTTGGAGTAGTCGTCGAGCCGGACGGTCGTGGTCTTGCCCTCGGCCACGCGCCCGGTCTTGAGCCGTACCGGCAGGTCGGGCGCGATCGAGGCGAGGTAGGGCAGCGACCAGCGCTGGGCGGCGGGAAGCTCGGCGAGGGCGCCGGGCATCAGGACCGGCTTCTTGTTGACGTACTCGGCGTAGAACTCCTCGGCGGAGAGCTGCGGCCGGACGTCAACCGGCGAGTACGGGCTTG
This sequence comes from Nonomuraea sp. NPDC050540, assembly GCF_044457485.1. Taxonomy (NCBI): domain Bacteria; kingdom Bacillati; phylum Actinomycetota; class Actinomycetes; order Streptosporangiales; family Streptosporangiaceae; genus Nonomuraea; species Nonomuraea sp. NPDC050540. Next base: position 75,595 of record NZ_JBITHA010000010.1, on the reverse strand, counting down.
TGATCGGCATGGCTCCTCCTGGTGGAGTCGGCGAGGATCGAACGGATCACGTCGAGCACGTAGCCGATGTCCTCTGGCTCGACTCCGTAGTGGGTCACGGCCCGGATCTGCCCGTGGCCGAGCTCGGCCAGTGCCACGCCCTGGGCCTGCGCGGCGGCGACGAACGTGGGGTTGTCCATGGTGAGGACGCGGAAGAAGACCATGTTGATGCCGGGCTCGGCGCGGTCGACCGCGATGCCGGGGATGGTGTCGAGGCCGTCGGCGAGCCGCCGGGCGCTCTCGTGGTCCTCGGCCAGCCGCCCGCTGTTCTCCAGGGCGACGATCGCGGCCGCTGCCAGTACGCCGGCCTGCCGCATCCCGCCGCCGAGCATCTTGCGCAGGCGGCGCACGTCGCGGATGAACGGCCCGGTCCCGACGGCCATCGAGCCGACCGGCGCGCCGAGCCCCTTGGACAGGCAGAACATGACGGAGTCCGCGTAGCCGGCCAGCTCGGCGACGGGCACGTCGGCGGCCAGCGCGGCGTTGAAGATGCGCGAGCCGTCCATGTGCACGGTCAGGCCGTTCTCCCGGGCGAAGTCCGTGACTTCGCGCAGGTACGCCGCGGGCAGCACCTTGCCGCCCCGGTGATTCTGCGGGTTCTCCAGGCAGAGCAGCGCGGGCAGGGCGAACTGCGGATCGTCGGAGTCGGGCGGGAAGGCGGCGGCGATGGCGTCGAGGTCCATCGTGCCGTCGAGCTTGTTGGGGATCGGGTGGTAGATCACTCCCCCGCATACCGAGGCCCCGCCGGCCTCGTACACGTAGATGTCGGATTCTTCGCCGACGATGACCTTCGAGCCGCGCGGGCAGTGGGTCATGATGCTGGCCAGGTTGCTCATGGTGCCGCTGGGCATGAAGCAGGCGGCCTCCTTGCCGAGCAGTCTCGCGGCCAGGACCTCCAGCGCGTTGACGGTCGGGTCCTCGCCGTAGACGTCGTCGCCGAGTTCGGCGGCCACCATCGCCTCCAGCATCCGCGGCGAGGGCAGGGTGAAGGTGTCGCTGCGCAGTTCGACTCGCCGCTTGGGGGAACTCACGTCGGCCTCCTAGCCGGGCGGGCGGTGCGGAAGAGGTGGGAGCCGCCGGCCAGCGCGGAGCATTCGCCGATCGCCTTTCCCAGCTTGGCGGTGTAGTCGGGGTCGGCCTCGTCGAGCAGGATGCCGAGCATGGTGCCGCTGTGCGCGGTGACGACGCCGAGGCCGCCGACGGCGCCGCAGATGCCGAGCATGTCGCGGAGCATGCGCTTGGGGTGCATCCGCTGGTGCATGGCGGCGCTCCTGCTGGCCACGTGGCCGATCTCGGCGGTGTCGCCGGCCGGGACCGCGACGCGTAGCGTGTCCAGGAGCCGCTGGTACTCCTGCCGGGCGGAGTCGGAGAAACGCCGGTGGCCGCGGTTGAAGGCGACCGTGTCCACGCTGCCGCCCTCGTCGACGCCGACGATGGTCATGTCGGGAAGGTGGCCGAGGCGTTCGAGGAGCCGTACGTCGCGGTGGCGGAAGGCCACGGTGCCCGGGTACATCACGCCGTCGGACGGCTCGATCCTCCGCATGAGCTCCTCGATCTCGCCCGGTGTGGGCAGTTCGCCGAGCGCCCGGCCCACGGCCCACGCCGTGGCCACGAGGTCGGCGGAGGAGCTGGCCAGCCCCTTGCCGATGGGCAGGTCGGTGTCGACGTGGAGGTCGCCGCCGCCGCGGTAGCCGCGGAACGTGAGCATCGAGCGGGCCAGCGACCTGGCCTTCTTCCGGTCTCCGGGGACCACCCGGATGTCGGTGGTCCGCCGGTCGTAGCGGAAGCGGGCGGTGCTGCCCGCCTCGATCGGCAGGGTGACCAGGAAGTCCACCTGCGGGTCCGCCAGTGCGCCTTGGAGCAGTTCGCCGAAGGTGCCGCACGCCTGTCCGGTTCCGAGAGTCTCGGAGATCGCCGGCACCTCTACGTGGATCGACACCGTTATTCCCAGGGGTTGTTGGCGGAGCGCGATACCAGAAGCCGGAGAGTCCGAGTCAATTTGGCGGTGAACATGGCCTGCGTCTCCTTCGCCTCACCCGTATTGGGCTGGTTCCTGTGGATCAACTGGCCTCAGGCTCAAGCGGGCGGGCATCGTCCCACTACCGTTTCGCTATCGCCCCGAACGCGCGGCGATAGTCGCAGGTCACAGTGGGTTTGGGGGGTAGGTTGCAAGATCCGGCTATCCGGTACGGCGGGCCGTACTCCTGCTGTGGACCAGGTCGAAGACGGCGGCGGCGAGCGCCACGGCGACGAAGGCGATGACCACCACGAGCCCGTGCCGGAACGCCGAGGGCCACCCGGCGTGGAGCGCGCCGAAGAAGATCGATCCGGTGGCGGCGATGCCGAAGGCGGAGCCGAGCCGCTGGCCGGTCTGGAGCACGCCGACGGCGCTGCCGCCGTGGACCGGTGGCACCTCCGACAGGCTGATCGCCTGGTTGGGCGCGATCACGAGCCCGCTGCCGAGTCCGGCGATCAGCAGGGTCGGCGCGTTGGCCCAGCCGAGTTCGGGCCCGGTCCAGATTCCGGTGACCACGATGGTGGCGGCGAGTCCGGCGATGACGACGGCGAGGCCGACGGCGACGAGCAGCCGCCCGGCCCGCCCGACCAGGCGTCCGCCGGCGATGGCGGCCAGGGAGGAGCCGATGGCGAACGGGGTGATGGCCAGCCCTGCCTGGAGCGGGGTGTAGTGCAGGCCGTTCTGCAGGTAGAGGGTGTAGATGAAGAAGATGCCGGTGAATCCGGCGAAGTAGAACAGGGCGATGACGGCGCCGAGGCTGTAGGAGTGTTTGGCGAACAGGCCGAGCTGGATCAGCGGCTCACGCTTGTAGCGGCGTTCCCAGGCGACGAAGAGCGCCAGTACGGCCAGCGCGGCGGGCACGAGCAGCCACTTGACCTGTCCCTCCCACTGGTGCTGCTGCACGAATGGCAGGAGCAGGCCGAACACGCCGATTCCGAGCAGCAGCACGCCGACGGGATCCATGCTCTCCTGGCGCCCCTTCACGCCGGGCGGCAGCAGCTTCCAGGCCAGCGGCAGCAGGATGACGCCGATCGGCAGGTTGACCAGGAACACCCACCGCCAGCCTTCCTGGTGGCCGAACGCGGTGACGAGCGCGCCGCCGATCGTGGGCCCGGCCGCGGTCGCGATGCCCATCGTGGCGCCGAACGCGCCGAAGGCCCTGCCACGTTCCTGGCCCTGGAACATCTGCTGGATCAGCCCGGACACCTGCGGGTTGAGCATGCCGGCCGCGACGCCCTGGACCAGCCGGGCGGCGATCAGCAGCGGCATGGTGGGCGCGAAACCGCAGGCGGTGCTGGCCAGCGTGAACAGGGCGACGCCGACCATGAACACGGCCCGCCGGCTGCGCGCGTCGCCGAGCCGTCCGGCGGGCACGAGCAGCAGCCCGAACGTGAGCGCGTACCCGGACAGCGTCCACTGCAGGCCGTCCTCACCGGCGTGCAGGCTCTCCTGGATGGACGGCAGCGCCACGTTGACGATGCTCACGTCGAGGCCGGACATGAACGCGGCCGTCAGGCAGACACCCAGGGCGGGCAGTCGTCTCACGCTGGGCCTGTGTCCGCCACAGACCAGGGGAAACCTGACATTCTCTCCGTTGGCTGAGCCGTGAGGTTGGCCTTACCGCCGGGCGGCAAGGTTCGACAGGTGAGCTCACGACAGCATGGACTGCAGGCGGTTCTCGGGCCGCTGAGCAGGGCGGCCGTCTTCACCGTGGCGACGGTGAAGCACGACGCCGCGGCCCGCGAGGCGGTCAGGGCGCTCTGCGGCGACCTGGCGGCGCTGCGGCGCACGGTCGGCTTCCGCAGTCTGGACGGCGATCTGTCCTGCGTGCTCGGTATCGGCGCCGAGGCGTGGGACCGGTGGTTCGACCTGCCGCGTCCGGCCATGTTGCGCCCGATGCCCGAGGTGCGCGGCGTCCACCACGCGCCCTCGACGCCCGGTGACCTGCTGCTGCACCTGCGGGCCGGACGCATGGACCTCTGCTTCGAGCTGGCCGCGCTGATCATGGACCGGCTGTCGGGCGCGCTGTCGGGCGTGGACGAGGTGCACGGCTTCCGCTACTTCGACGCCCGCGACCTGCTCGGCTTCGTGGACGGCACGGAGAACCCCGAGGACGATCTGGCCGCCGACTCGGTGCTGATCGGCGAGGAGGACCCGCTGTTCGCCGGCGGCACGTACGTCACCGTGCAGAAGTACGTGCACGACCTGGCCGCCTGGAACGCGTTGCCCGTCGAGCACCAGGAGCGCGTCATCGGCCGTACCAAGCTGGCCAACGTCGAGCTGGACGACCAGACCAAGCCGACCTGGGCGCACAACGCGCTGACCGTCATCGAGGAGGACGGCAGGGAGCTGAAGATCGTGCGGGACAACATGCCGTTCGGCAACGCCGCGGCCGGCGAGTTCGGCACCTACTTCATCGGCTACTCCAGGACCCCTGACGTCATCGACCGGATGATCACGAACATGTTCGCCGGCGACCCTCCCGGCAACTACGACCGGATCCTGGACTTCTCCACCGCCCTGACCGGCTCGACCTATTTCGTCCCGACGCCCGACCTGCTCGAACGGCTAGCCGAACCGCAGGCGCCGGGCGCTCTGGAGATCGGCAGCCTCAAAGGAGTCCCGCAGTCATGAACAACCTGCACCGCGAGCTCGCCCCGATCTCCGACGCCGCCTGGGCGCAGATCGAGGAGGAGGTGGCCCGCACGTTCAAGCGCAACCTCGCCGGCCGCCGCGTGGTCGACACCCACGGCCCGACCGGCGCCGACAGCTCTGCCGTCGGAACCGGCCACGTCACCGGGATCCAGCCGCCCGGCGACGGCGTCGAGGCCCGGCAGCGGGGTGTGGCGGCGCTGGTGGAGCTGCGCCGGCCGTTCGAGCTGAGCCGTGAAGCGATCGACGACGTCGAGCGCGGTTCCGGCGACTCCGACTGGCAGCCCGCCAAGGACGCCGCGACCGCGCTCGCCATCGCCGAGGACCGCGCGATCTTCCAGGGGTACGGCGCCGCCGGCATCACCGGCATCGTCCCGGCCAGCTCGCACCGCCCGATCCCGCTGCCTGCCGAGTTCACCGGCTACCCGGAGGCGATCGCCCAGGCGCTCAGCGCCCTGCGGGTGGCCGGCGTGGACGGGCCGTACACGGTCCTGCTGGGCCCGGAGGCGTACACGGGCGTCACCGAGACCAGCGACCACGGCTACCCGGTGCGCTCGCACATCGAGCGGATGGTGGACGGCGACATCATCTGGGCGCCCGCGCTCGCCGGAGCACTGGTGCTGACCACCCGCGGCGGCGACTACGACCTGCACCTGGGCGAGGACCTGTCGATCGGCTACCTGTCGCACACCGCCGACACGGTGACGCTCTACCTGCAGGAGTCGTTCACGTTCCTGCCCTTCACGAGCGAGGCGGCGGTCCCGCTCGCCCAGCGCCAAGGGTGACGGGCAGGGCGGTGAGCCGCACGCCCATGATGCCGCCGTAGGTGCTCTGGCGCAGCTCGTCGTAGGGTACGGCGAGCCGGGCGTCGGGGAAGTCGGCGGCCAGGACGTCGGCCACCGCGCGCAGTTCGAGCTGGGCGAGCTGGGCCCCGACGCAGAAGTGCGCGCCGGCGCCGAACGTGAGGTCGGGGCCGGGCTCGCGGCCGGGATCGGTGTTGATGCCCTGGATGTCCACCAGGACGGGCGAGCGGGCGGGCACACGCTCCCCGGCGAGCTCGATCTCAGCGGTGGTGAACCGCCAGAGCGTGTAGGGCGCGGGCGGGTGGTCACGCAACGTCTCGCGCACGAGATCGTCCCCGACGGACGGAGTGGCGAGCGCGCGGGCGACCAGGAAGCCGAGCGCGGCGTCGGTGGTGAGCTGGCCGGCGAAGATCAGCCCGAAGAGGTAGTAGAGAAGCTGCTCGCGGGTGGTGCCCTCGGGCACGCGCTCGCGCAGTTCGGCGGCGAGCCCGCCGCGCTCGCCGTCCAGTCCCGCCTCGGCCAGCCGGGCGAGCTCGGCCATCGCGCGGCCCTGCGCGCCCGGCTCGGGGTCGAACATCAGCTTGCACGCCTCCGTCGCCTGCTCCACCCGGTCGAGCGGGATGCCGAGCAGGTCGAGCAGGACGGTGAGCGGGTAGCGGACGGTGAATCCGGCCATCAGGTCGACCGGCTGCGGCCCGCCGGCGAGCTCGGTCAGCAGTTCGCGGGCCAGTTCGTGGACGCGATCGGACTGCGCGGCGATCCGCCTGGCGTTGAGCAGCGGGGCGTGGGCGCGGCGCAGCTCGGTGTGGGCGGGTCCGTCGAGCGTGGTGAGGGACGGCCGCGCGGCCGCGGCCGGTTCGAGCCCGGCGCGCCGCGGGTCCCAGCTCTCCGGCGCGTTGGCCGGGTCCTTGGCGATGTCGGGATGGGCCAGCACCTCGCGGGCCAGGTTCTCCTCGGTCACGATCCACACCGAGCCGCCGGAGGGCGCGGCCACCTTCACGATCGGCCCCGCGGCGCGCAGCGCTTCGCGGGCGGGGTCGGGGTCGGCGAGGCCGCGCGTGCTCGGGGCGAAGGGGTCGATCATCGGCACTCCAGAGGTCGCAGATATACCTCCACCATAAAGTATCTCTATCGTGAAGTCATCTTCCGTAGGCGGCCAGAAAGACGCGCACCCCCTCGTCGGCGTAGTGGTGCAGTTCCTTCTCCTCGTAGAGCGCCGCCTCGACCGGCAAGGACATCGCCCTGTTCAGCGGGATCGACAACACCAGCCAGTTGAAGTGCTGGGCCGCCAGCAGCGGGTCCGGCACGTTGAGCAGCCCGCGCCGCCCGAGCGCCTCGAACCACCCGGCGAACAGCGCGCTCGATCGCACCGGCCCGTTCTCGTACCAGGCACGAGCCAGGTCGGGGAAGCGGTCCGCCTCGCCGATGAGGACGCGGCGCATGCGGAGCAGATGCGGCTGCATGACCACGGCCAGGTGCGTGCGGGCGTACTCCCGCAGGTCGCGTTCCAGGTCGTCGGTGCCGGGCATGGCGGCTTCGAGCGGGTGCACCTCGACCTCGATCCGCGAGATGTCGAGGGTGATCAGCTCGGTGAACAGCCGTTGCTTGTCGGCGAAGTGCTTGTAGACGGTCTGCTTGGAGACCTCGGCCATCGCGGCGATCTCGTCCATGCTGGTGCCCGCGTAGCCGTTGCGCAGGAAGAGGGTGCGCGCGGCGTCGACGATCGCGCGACGCTTCTGGGCGGTGCGTCCGGTGTCCATGACGGAATAGTACTGGACGGTCCAGTACCGAAGCGAGTACTGTACCGTCCAGTACCGGAGCCGAGGAGATGAACATGCCCACCCTGAAGACCCCCGACGGCACGCTGCACTACGAGGTGCGCGGCCAGGGACCGCTCGTCGTCCTGTTCGGCGCGCCGATGGACGCCGGGGCGTTCGCGTCGCTGGCCGACCTGCTGGCCGATGAGTACACGGTGCTGACCACCGACCCCCGCGGCATCCACCGCAGCGTGCTCGACGACCCCGGGCGAGACTCCACCCCCGCCCTCCGCGCCGCGGACCTCTCCCTGCTCCTCGCCGAGGTCGACGCGGGCCCCGCGGTCGTGTTCGGCAGCAGCGGCGGCGCCGTGAGCGTGCTCGCCCTCGCCCAGGCCCACCCCGAGCGGGTACGCGCGGTGATCGCGCACGAGCCGCCCCACTACACGCAGCTGCCCGACCGCGAGAAGCTCGACGCCCGCATGGAGGACATGATCGCCGCCTACGCCGCCGGCGACACCGCGACCGCATGGGCGATCTTCTTCGAGAACGCCGACATCCACCTGCCGGAGGGCGCCCTGGAGCACATGTTCCCCGCCGAGCCCGACCCCCAGTACGTCGCCGACGAGCGCTACTCCTACCTGCACATGATGCGCGGCACCGTCCGCTGGGAACCCGACGTCGCCGCGCTGCGCGACGGACCGGTCCGTGTGCTGGTCGGGCTGGGCGAGGACTCCACCGGCCAGCTCTGCGACCGCGCCTCCAGGGCGCTGGCCACCTCGATCGGCACCGAGCCCACGATGTTCCCCGGCGGGCACGTCGCCTGGACGGAGGACGCGGAGGGCTTCGCCGTACGGCTGCGCGAGGTCCTCCGCGCCCTCTGACTTCCGCCGGGTTACGGCGGGCGGAAAAGAAACGGTAAGAACGGTCCGGCAGAGTTACCTCATCGAACCGAGAACAACCCCCGAAAGAGGACGCCGGACATGCGTAAGCTCATCGAGTCCACCTTCATGACCATCGACGGAGTCATCAGCTCGCCCGAGAAGTGGAGCACTCCCTACTGGGACGAGAACTATGCCGGATACGCCGCCGACCTGCTGTACGGCGCCGACGCCCTGCTGCTCGGCCGGGAGACCTACGAGGGCTTCGCCGAGGTCTGGCCGCTGATGGAGGCGTCCGAGGGCGAGTACGCCGTGCGGATGAACGCCCTGCCCAAGTACGTGGCCTCCAGGACCCTGAAGGAGACCAAGTGGAACGCCACCCTCATCGAGGGCGACGTGGCCGAGACGGTCGCCAAGCTGAAGCAGGAGCCCGGCCAGAGCATCCTGAAGTACGGCACCGGCGAGCTCGACCGCACGCTGCTGGAGCACAAGCTGGTGGACGAGTACCACCTCTGGGTCATGCCGGTCATCGGCGGTGAGGGCACCCGGGTGTTCGAGGGCCTGGACATCACCCACCTGGACTTCGTGAAGTCGACGCCGCTGAGCTCGGGCGTCCAGGTGCTCGTCTACAAGCCCAAGGCATAGCCCGCCGCTTGGGCGAATCCGGCAGCGTTGCTGGCTTTGCCCCGAACCGGTCGCGGCAACGACCTTCCCATGAAGGTCATGCCGCGCTCCGTTCGGGGCCGGGTGACGTTGGCCGCCACGTTCGCGGCCGCGATCGCGCTGGGCGCCGCCGCGGCCATCCTCGCCATGACCATCCCCCGCACGCTCGAAGCCCAGCTCGCCGCCCGGGTGAACCAGGCCGTGCAGGCGCAGGCCGCCGACGCCCGCCGCGGCGACCTGCCCGCCGAGCTGTCCACCCCGCCCGGCATCGACCTCCTGCAGGTCATCGCCGCCGACGGCGCCGTCCTCGGCACCTCGACGCAGGCCGGCGACCAGAACCGATTCGCCGCCCTGCCCACCCCGGCGCCGGAACGCCTCACCACCACCTACGGCCGGCCCGATCTGCCCGAGGCGAGCGAGGAGTACTACATCGCCGCCCTGCGCACCACCACCCCCAGCGGCCCGATCACCGTGTACGGCGCCGAGGACGTCTCCGCCACCCGGGAGGCGATCCGCCTGCTCTACTTCACGCTCGCCGTCGCCCTGCCCGCGCTGCTGTTCATGGTCGGCCTGGCCGCCTGGACCGCGGTCGGCCAGGCCCTGCGCCCGGTCAAGCGGATACGCACCCAGCTCGCCGCCATCACCGCCGGTGACCTGGGGCAACGGGTGACCGTGCCGGGGACGGGCGACGAGATCGCCACCCTGGCCGCCGCCACCAACGACACCCTCGCCCGCCTCGAACGCTCCGCCGAGACCCAGCGCCACTTCGTCAGCGACGCCTCGCACGAACTGCGCAGCCCGATCACCGCGCTGCGCACCCAGCTGGAGCTGGCCGTCGCCTACCCGGCGGACACCGACTGGCCCGAGGTGGGCGCCCGTTCGCTCGAAGCCGTCGACCGGCTGTCGGGGATCATCGACGAGCTGCTGATGATGGCCAGGCTGGACGCGGGAGCCGTACCGGACAGAAGGCGGGTGGACCTCGGCGAGCTGGCGCGCGAACAGGCGGACCGGCGGGCGGGCGTCCACGCGGAGGCCCCGGACGGCGCCTTCGTGGACGGCTCCCCCATCCAGCTCGACCGGCTGCTGACGAACCTGCTCGACAACGCCGAGCGCCACGCCCGCTCGCGCGTCGACGTGGCGGTCGCCGTGGACGGCGGCGAGGTGGTGCTGACCGTCACCGACGACGGCAACGGCATCGCCCCGCAGGACCGGGAGCGGGTCTTCGAGCGCTTCACCCGCCTGCGGGAGGGACGCGAGCGCGACCAGGGCGGCAGCGGGCTCGGGCTGGCGCTGTCGCGGCAGATCGCCTCGGTCCACGGGGGCAGCCTCGCGATCACCGATCACGGGCCCGGCGCGCAGTTCCGCGCCGTCTTCCCGCTGGCGCCGTAGGGGCTCAGTCGTCCAGACCGCGGGCGACTCGCGCCGTAGGGGCTCAGTCGTCCAGGCCGCGGGCGCTGAGGGCCTCGCCGAGCGCGTCGGCGTGCCGCAGCGCTCCCACCACCAGCGGTACGGCGAAGGCCCGCACGCTCCACGACACCCCGCGCGCCCGCTGCGCCTCCCTGACCCGGCGTGCGAGGTCGGTGAGCAGGGGCACGCTGCGCAGGGTGAGCGTGAGCATGAGCGAGACCCGGAACGGGTCCACCCGCACCAGCCGCAGCGGCGCGAGCCCGCGCTCCAGGGCGGCGAGCATCACCGAGGCGGGCGTGGTGAGCGTGACCAGCCCGGCCAGTGCGACCATGAGCACCACGCGCATCGTCGTGACCGTCGCGGCCGGCAGGTCGGCCAGCAGGAGCTGGGTGACGAACAGCGCGAGCGCGAACCAGCGCACCGGCCGGATCTGCCCCCAGGCGGCCGCCGGGCGTACCCGGGCCACCGCGTACAGAGCCAGGACGACGGCGGTCGCGCCGGCCAGCGCCGCCGGGGTCTGGAGCAGGACCAGCACCGTGCATCCGGCGGCCAGTCCGAGCAGCTTGAGACCGGTCATGCCATCAGGTCCCTGTAGTGGTCGAGCGCTGCCTCGGGCGCGCCGTCGGCGACGAGTTTGCCCTGGTCGAGCACAAGAACCCGGTCGAAGTCCGCCAGCAGCGCGAGGTCGTGGCTGACGACCACGACGTGCTGGGGAAGCTCACGCAGGATGCGCGCCACCTGGCGGGAGTTGCGCAGGTCGAGCAGGGTGGTGGGCTCGTCCATGACGAGGATGTCGGGTTCGAGGACCAGCACGGAGCACAGGGCGAGCAGTTGCTTCTGGCCGCCGGAGAGCTGGTGCGCGGGGTGGTCGGCGTGGGCGGCCAGGCCGTAGCGCGACAGCACCTCCTCCACCAGCGCGGCCACCTCCGCCTTCGGCAGGCCCCTGCGGCGCAGGGAGAAGGCCACGTCCTCGGCCACCGTCGGCATCACGATCTGCGCGTCGGGGTCGGTGAACAGGAATCCGACCCGGCGCCTGATCTTGGCCGCCTCGCGGCGGGTGTCCATGCCCAGGACGCGGACGGTGCCGGTGGTGGGCAGGGCCAGGCCGTTCAGGAGGCGGGCGAAGGTGCTCTTGCCGGAGCCGTTGGCCCCGGCCACGCCGATCCGCCGCTCGGACAGGGTCAGCGTCAGGCCGTCCAGGACCTCGCGCTCCGCCAGCCGTACGCCGACGCCGCTCAGCTCGATCATCTACACCACCTCGAACAACGCCGCGACCCCGAGACCGCCGCCGACCGCGGCCGTCGCCAGCCCCAGCGTGCCACGCGGCGCGCCCGCGCCCACCAGCCGGTGGAACAGGCGGGTGACCACGACCGCGCCGCTGGCCCCCCACGGATGGCCGAGGGCGAGGGCTCCGCCGTCGGCGCAGACGCGCGTACGGTCGGCGCCCAAGGGGTCGAGGCCGAGCGCGTCGGTCACCGCGAGCACCTGCGCGGCGAACGCCTCCACGATCTCCACCGCCGCCACCTGCCCGAGCTCGGCCCCGGCCCGCCGCAGCACCCGCCGTACGGCCGGCACCGGCCCCCAGCCGGGCAGCTCCGGGTCGCATCCCACGACGGAACCGGCCACCAGCCGCAGGCCCGGCAGCCCCAGCCGCTCGTCCACGACGGCCACCGCCGCCGCGCCGTCGCTGATCGGCGAGGAGTTGCCCGCGGTGACCGTGCCGCCGGGCACGAACGCCGCCGGCAGCCTGGCCAGCGACCGCTCCCGCAGGACGCGCGGCCGCTCGTCGGTCTCCCGCTCGCCGACCGCGACGATCTCCCCCGTGAAGTCACCGGCCAGCGCCTTGGCGTGGCTGTCGATCGCGTAGGCGTCCTGACGCTCGCGGCCGACGCCGCGGGCGCGCGCCAGCGCCTCGGCGGCGGGTCCCATGTCGGGGTCCGGATGCCCGTCCGGGGTGAACGGCGCCCGCTCGTACGGCTGCGCCGCCCCCCGTCGCGTGCGCAGCGGAGCGGTCGAGGCGCTCTCGGCCCCGCCGGCGATCACGAACTCCGCCTCACCGGCGCTCACCGCCTGCCCGGCCAGCAGGATCGCGGCCAGGCCGCTGCCGCACTGCCGGTCGACGGTCAGACCGGGCACCTCGTGCCCGAACCCGGCGGCCAGCGCCGAGACGCGGGCCAGGTTCCCGCCGGGGCCCATGCAGTTGCCGAGCACCACGTCGTCCACGTCCCGGTACCCGCCGGCCGCCTTGCGCACGTCGGCGAGCACCGCCGCGAGCACCGGGGCGGCGAGCCGGTCGGCGGTGAGGGTCTTGAAGGCGTGCCCTGCCGTACCGATCGGGGTACGCCGGGCGGCCACCACCACCGGCCTCACGCCAGCCTCCTGAAGCCGGTCAGCGTCTCGGCGATCAGCGCCCTGGCCGGTTTGCCGGTGGGGGTGCGCGGCAGGGTGTCGGCCGCGTACCAGCGTCTCGGCCGTTGCACCCGGTCCAGTCCCGCGCGGGCGGCGGCTTCCAGGTCGGCCCGCCGTACCGGGCCCTCGACCACCGCGCACACGAGCGCGCCCAGGTCGGGGTGCGGCGCGCCGACGACGACCGCGTCCGCCACGCCCGGCACCCGCCGCAGCACCGCCTCGACGTCCTCGGGCACGACGGTCGCGCCGCCGGTCTGGATCGCGCCGTCGCCCCTGCCGCGCACCCGCAGAACCCCGCCCGGCCGGTACGGCTCCGCCAGGTCGCCGACCGTGGCCCAGCCCGCGGCGTCCCGGCGCAGCGGGCCGGCGGCGCCCGCCAGGTAGCCGTCGGCCACCCAGGGCGAACGCACCCACACCTCGCCCGCCCTGACCTCGATCTCCACCTCGGGGAAGGCGCGCATGCCGGTGCCGTCGGCGTCGGCGGCGACGAAGGAGAGCTCGCTCGACCCGTAGTAGGACAGCACCCGGAGGCCGCCGGCCTGGGCGCGTTCGCGGGCGGCGGGGTCGAGCGCGGCGCCGCCGACGAGGGCCACGCGCAGGGAGTCGGGCTTGGGCAGGACCTCCTGGAGCTGGTGGGGTACCAGGTGGACCGCGGTGGCCGCGTCGAGGTGCTCCAGGGACCACCGGCCGGGGACGATCGCCGTCGCGCCGGCGCCCAGGGCGTGGGCGGCGGCGAAGGCGTACAGGGAGGTGACGAGCGGACCCGGGATCAGCACCACGTCTTCACCGCCGATGCCGGACAGGCGGCCGAGGTGCCGGAAGGAGTCGGTCCAGGAGGCCCGCGAACGGACCACCGCACGCGGCCGCCCGGTGCTGCCGGAGGTGAAACAGGCCCACCCGCCCTCGGCCGGAGGAGCGGGTGGGAGGTCCGCCAGCAGGCGGGCGGCGCGGTCGTCGCAGACCAGCGGCGTGATCCCGGCCAGGTCGGCGGCGAGCGCCTGGGTGAGGGCGGCCACCGGGTCCTTCACGCTGATCACGGCGGGACCGGCGGTGGCACGCACGTCGCGCGCCTTGATCCGCTCGGCCAGTTCCGCGTAGGTGACCTCCTCCTCCGGGCCGACGAGCGCGACCCTGTCGGGGTCGCGCGCGGCGTGCTCCAGGACGTGTGCCGCTACCGCCACGTGTGCCGCTCCTGCCAGATGGCCGGCACGGCGTCGGGGTAGGCCCGCTGGACGCCCCTCGCGACGAAGGCGGCGAGCACCGCCTTGATCAGGTCGCCGGGCAGGAACACCGTGCTGAGCAGCATCGTCTTGCCCAGGGGGATGCCGGTGACCAGCGCCTGCACGGGCACGCCGCACAGGTAGATCACCCCGATGCCGCCGGCGACGCAGGCCAGCAGCAGCCGGACGATGCCCGGCTTGCGCCCGCCGCGTTGCACGATCCAGCCGGTGAGGGCGGCGCCGGGGATCCAGCCGATCAGGTAGCCGGCCGAGGCGGCGGCGAACACCCCCAGCCCGCCCCGTCCGCCCGCCAGCAGCGGCAGGCCGACCGCGACGAGCACGAGCAGCACGGTCACCGCCAGCGCCGCCCGCCAGGTGCCCAGAATGGCACCGGCGAGCATGACGCCGAAGGTCTGCAGAGTGATCGGCACGGCGTTGCCGAAAACGTTGAGCGTGCCCGGTAGTCCGAGCACGGCGATGAGCGCGGCGAACACGCTCACCCTCGCCAGGTCTCCCGCGTTCTTCATGGCATCGATCCCACATCACATTCCGGCGATCCAGGTATGGAGGTATACGACAAGATCCACCCCGAGGAACCAGCGCGGTCGTCGTGGCGCGCCACCCAGACTCTAGGAGATGCCGGTCAATGCCCTTAACCCCTGACGACCCACTACTCCGTGGTCGTGTAGCGGTTGGTGGTGCCGTGCCATTCCAGGCCGCCGCCCAGCCAGGCGCCGAGCGCCCACAGGAAGTGGTGGAGCTCGGGCGAGGGTAGGGCACGCAGCTCGTGGCAGTCGGCCTCGAAGGCCGCGACGATGTCGTTGTGCAGGGCGACAGCGCGTTCCGCCGCCTCGCGCAGGGTGCAGCCGCGCTCGGCGGCCACCAGCAGCACGATGTTGCAGTCGGGCAGCTCGTCGGCGGCCTCGCGGATCGCCGAGTGCAGGTCGTTGACGATGACGGCCGCGGTGCCCGCCCGCATGACGGCGCGGTGCACCCGCTCCTCGTAGAAGAGGTTGCCCGGCACCTCGTAGCCGCCCACGATGTCGGACAGGGTCATCGAGGTGTAGAAGCTGTCGTGCTGGCGGGCGGCCAGGTAGCGCCAGGCCTCCACGGGTTCGCCGCTCTGCCGCCAGGCGCCGTAGGCGTTCCAGCTGACCCACATCTGGAAGGACGTCAGGTTGACGCGGGCGAGCTGCGACGGCGTCGAGTGCACGGCCACGTGGTCGCGGGCCGAGGTCAGGGAGACGAGCACCGGGTCGCTCCTGAGCTGCGCCTCCAGCTCGTCGCCGAACTCGTCGGCCGGCGGCGGCGCGTCCATGGCCGACATCGCCAGGGCCAGCCGGCTGGCCAGCAACGCGGGGTCGGCGCCGAGTTCGGTCTCGTCGGCGTAGTAGTCGTCGCAGGCCCACCAGGCGGCGTTCATCTGCCCGGCCAGCAGCAGCCGGTCGGGGTCGTCGACGTCGGGGTGGGCGAGGGTGACCAGGTGGCCGAAGCCGGCTTGCCGGAACGTCTCGATGCGCCCCTCGTGCAGGCCGATCTTCTCCGCCCACTCCACCAGCCGCTCGTTGACCACCTCGCCGAGCGCGTGGTCCACGCGCACGGCGAGCGGGCAGTACAGCGCGGGCATGCTCCCGTCGGCCCAGGGCCGTTGCGCGAACACCAGCGGCGGCTGTCTGACGGTGCGGGGACCTGGCACACACCCGAGGTCCTGCGGTACGGCGAGGCCGCCCGCCGGTTGGGCGAACAGGCGGGCGGCGGAGGTGCCGAGCCCGGTGGGTCCGGGCAGGAACGCGGAGGGGTTGGGCATGACGTTCCTTTCGCTGGGCTGAGGTCAGACGCGGTCGGCGGCGATCAGCAGGTACTGGAAGCTGCCGTCCTTGTAGGCCGTCAGGAACGCGTCCTCGATGCCGGTGACCACGGATGAGCGCGCGCGCAGCTCCCAGTAGGGGATGGTCGCCTCGGTCAGGTCGATCACGTCGATGGGCACGAGGTGGTTGTCGGCCATGGCCTTGAAGTAGGCGCTGCGCGGGTGGATGTCGCAGACGTAGTGGGCGTTGATCTCGCTGACGGCCTTGGAGGGCAGCCCGTACACGTCGTTGTAGCAGCCGGTGATGGTCACGTAGCGGCCGCCGGGCGCGAGCAGCTGGGAGTGGGCGGCGAACAGCTTGGAGAGGTTGACGTACATCGTGCTCTCGTTGTTCCAGATGGCCTTCAGGCTGCCGGGTTCGAGGCCGGTCTGCAGCATGTTGCGAAAGTGGAACTCCACCTTGTCCTGCACGCCGCGCAGGCGGGCCTGCTCGTTGGCGAAGTCGACCTGCTTCTGCGAGATCGAGACGCCGTCCACGCGGCAGCCGAAGCGTTCGTGCGCCATGAAGCTGCTGCCGCCGCGGCCCGATCCGGCGTCGAGCAGCCGGTCGGTGGGCTGGACCTGGCCGAGGTGGTCGAGCAGCAGTACGGCCTGTGCGGTCTCGAGCCGGTGCATCTCGGCGATCATCCGCTCGTCGCGGGTCTCCTCCGGCTCGTCCAGCACGGACCAGTCGACGGCGCCGATGCCGTAGTGGTGGTGGTAGGTGCCGGAGACCTCGCCGAGGCGGAGGTTGACGGCGTTCTTCTCGCGGTTCCAGTAGTCGGCCACGGAGTGCTGGTAGGGGCTGGTGATGACCACGGACATGAAGCCTGCCTTTCTGAGAAGGAGTGCGACGCGAAGTTATCTCCCGGCTACCGAAAGTGAAATGTGGCGTTCCGGTCTCCGGAACCGCCGTTTCTCCTGTGCGGGTGGAGGGAACGAGGTGCGGCTTGCCGGGGCCGTACCCGATCGTCTAGATTTCGTTGAGTAAACGTTTATTCAATGAAATGTGGAGATCATGGCGACGCGTAAGGAACAGGCGGAGTGGCGGCGTGAGCAGCTGCTCGACGCGGCGTTGCGGGTGTTCGCCGCCAAGGGCGTGGACGGGGCGTCGGTCAAGGACCTCGCCGAGGCGGCGGGCGTGACGCCGGGGCTGCTCTACCGGTACTTCGACAGCAAAGAGGCGCTGGTCGAGACCCTGCTGCGCGAGCGTGGGTTCATGACGCGCCTGCGCGAGCTCCTGACCGCCGGCCACTCCGGACGGCCGGCCAGGGAGGTCCTGACCGAGCTGCTCACCGCCTTCGACGGACTGCTGGCGGGCAACGCCGAGCTGGTGGCGGTCTTCTTCAGCGCCACCCGCGCCCGCGCGGCGCTGGCCGAGCTGACCGGCGAGGGGCAGCGGCTCATCGGCGCGTTCCTGGCGGACCGGGTCGCGGCGGGCGAGCTGCCGCCGCACGACACCGGGACCGCCGCCAAGACGCTGTTCGCGGCGGTGGCGGTCAGCCGGGCCACGGGCACGCCGATCGACGTCCCCGCCCTGGTCGGCCTGCTCTACCCCACGGGAAGGTGACACGAGGTGCGTACCAGAGTGCTCGTCGCCGGCGGCGGACCCGCCGGCATGATGACCGGACTGCTGCTGGCCCGCCGGGGAGTCGAGGTGGTCGTGCTGGAGAAGCACGCCGACTTCCTGCGCGACTTCCGCGGCGACACCGTCCACCCGTCGACGCTGGAGATCATCGCCGAGCTCGGCTGGAGCGGCGAGTTCCTGAAGCTGCCGCACAACAAGATGAGCGAGGTCGCGGTACGCATGGGCGGCCAGAGCGTCACCTTCGCCGACTTCACCCGGCTGAAGGTGCGCCACCCGTACATCGCGTTCATGCCACAGTGGGACCTTCTCGACTTCCTGTACGGCAAGGCCGCCTCCTGTCCCGGCTTCCGGCTGATGCGTTCCACGGAGGCGACCGGTCTGATCGTCGAGGACGGCCGGGTCGCCGGTCTGCGGGCCACGGGTGCGGAGGGCCCGATCGAGATCAGGGCGGACCTGGTGGTCGCCGCCGACGGCCGGCACTCCGTGCTGCGCGCCCAGGCCGGGCTGCGGCCTCTGGCGGGCTCGCCGCCCATGGACGTGCTGTGGTTCCGCCTGCCTCGGCGGGAGGGTGAGCGGGTGCCGTTCTTCCAGGGCGGGAGGGGCTCGCTGGTCGCCATCGACCGGGGCGATTTCTGGCAGTTCGCCTACACGATCCCGACCGGCGCGTACGACCGGCTCCAGGCGAGCGGGCTGCCGGCCTTCCACGAGCGGATCGCGGCCTTCGTCCCCGGCCTGCGCGAGCGGGTCGGGGAGCTCGGCTGGAGCGAGGTGCACCACCTGGCCGTCCGGGTCGACCGGCTGCGCCGCTGGCACCGGCCCGGCCTGCTGTGCATCGGCGACGCGGCCCACGCCATGTCGCCGGCCGGCGGGGTGGGCATCAACCTGGCCGTGCAGGACGCGGTGGCCACGGCCAACCTGGTCGGCCCGGCGCTGCGCCGTTCCGGGCCGCCCCCCGAGCGGGTGCTGGCGGCGGTGCAGGCACGCAGACAGTTCCCGGCCAGGGTCACGCAGGCGTTCCAGACGACGATCCTGCGCGACCTGTATCCGAAGCGGCTGTCGGACGACACCACGGAGCACGTGCCCGCGGTCTTCTCGCTCTTCCGCGCCCTGCCGCCGTTGCGCCACCTGATGGGCCGCTTCGTCGGGCTGGGCGTACGGCCGGAGCACGTCCGCTCCTGAGCCCCTTCCCACGCGCACCGCTGGGGCGTTTCGCACGCGCCGTTGAGGCGTTTCACCGGCGGGTCGTCGGGGCTCACCATCCCGAGCGGGACCCCGGTGGCGTCGCGGGCCGGGGCGAGCCGGCTCCGGGAGGCGCGCAGCCGGGCGAGGTGGTGGAGAAACCCGCTTATCGCCTGATTTCCGGACACTGCCAGATCTCCCCTGGGATGATCTTTATGGCAGTCTTCCTACCCCCTGGAGCGGTACAGGTGACAAGGCGAGCGCAGGTGCGCGCCTTTCTCGAACGACAGGTCGTCCAAAGGGCGATCATCCTGGTCATCATCGTCAACGCGGTCACCATCGGCTGCGAGACCAGCACCTACCTGATGCGCCACGTCGGCGGCGTCCTGGTCACGATCGACCACATAGCACTGGCGATCTTCACGGTCGAGATCGCCGCCCGCCTCTACGCGAACGGGCGATCGTTCTTCAAGGACCCGTGGAACTGGTTCGACGCGGTGATCGTGATCGTCTCCCTGATCCCGGCCAGCGGGCCGACCTCGATCCTGCGGGCGCTGCGGATCCTGCGGGCGCTGCGGCTGATCTCGGCGGTGCCGAGCATGCGCCGCGTGGTGCACGCGCTGCTCGCCGCCGTGCCCGGGATGGCCTCCATCATGGGCCTGCTCGTCCTGCTGATCTACATCGCCGCGGTCGTCTCCACGAAGTTGTTCGGCGAGATCATGCCGGAGCGCTTCGACGAGCTGCCGCGCTCGTTGTTCACGTTGTTCCAGATCATGACCGGGGACGACTGGGGCAACGTGGCCCAGGAGGTCATGGATCACAAGCCGTGGGCGTGGCTCTTCTTCATCGCGTACATCCTCATGTCCACATTTGTCGCCCTAAATCTCTTCATAGCGGTAGTGGTGAACGCCATGAACGACGCCGAGGCCTCCCCCGCCGAAGCCGAGACCCAGAAGGAGCTGAAGGCAGTGCGAGAAGAGCTCGCCGCCCTGACCGCCAAACTGGACGTCCTGGTCACCCGCGAGCTCACGACGACAGGAGCGTCAGCCCGAACGTCTGAAGGATCGGGATGATCGGCTGGTAGAACGAGCGCCCGCCGGTCGCGCAGTTGCCCGTGGAGCCGACCAGGATGCCCTGGATGTGCCCGTTCCACAGCAGCGGCCCGCCGCGGTCGCCCGGCTCCGCGCAGATGTTGGTCTCGATCAGCCCGTGAACGGTCCCCTGCGGGTAGGTGATGGACGCGTTGCGGCGCAGGATGATGCCGCACTGCCACCCGGTGGTGGCGCCCGACCGGCAGACCGCGGCCCCGACCGGCGCCTGCTGCGCGCCGGCGACCCGGATCTCGCCGCCCCGGCCGTCGCTGACCACGCCGCGTGGCGTCCAGTTCGCGTTCACCCGGACCCAGCCCATGTTCTTGCCGGGGAAGGCCACCGCCTGGACGGTGCCCTGGGCCACCCGGTTGAGCCCGGTCACGGCGGTACCCGCGGGCGCGCAGTCGCCGGTGGTCACATAGCCGCCCTGGACGGACGCGCCGATCGTGCAGCGCGTCGGCCCGGCGTAGAACGCGTCGCCACCTCGGACGCTGTAGGCCGCCGGCGCGCTGATGAGCCCCAAGCCCAGCAGAAGGCTCACGGTGATGCTCCGTAATGCCATGCCTTCGACGGTACGGCGGCCGCCCGCCCTCAACAATGCGCAACCAGCTATAACGCCCGCGTTATGCCTCAAGGGCGCGGGCCGCCTGGATCCAGGAGGCGAACAGGGCGTCGTCGACCTCCTCGACGCTCTGGAGCTTGACCACCGCCATCTGCCGGTTGGCGGCCGTCAGCCGGCTCGACGGGTCCTCGATCTCCTGGCCGCGCCACAGGCCGAAGGTGACGTAGTTCTTGTAGGCCTTGAAGAACGCGACCGGCGTCTTGCCGGGCGCGCCCCCGAGGCTCCAGACCGGGTGCCCGTGCCATACCGCGCCGGGCTGGGGCATCGCCGCGTCGATCAGGGCCTGGAGCTTCTCCGCGATCTCACGCAGCGGCTGGTCGAGCTTGGCGGTGTAGTCGTTGACGGTCATCTCGGTGTTCCCTTCAGGTTGCTGACATCTACGCGTCGATCGAACGATGTGACAGGGAACGCGGACGCCCGGTTCGTCAGGGCGGACAATGGGCGGGTGACCGAGGTGAACTTAGTCCCCGCGCCCGTGCGGGTCGACTGGCAGGGCGAGACCGGGCCGCTGGGCGGGGACGTGCGGACGCGGGTGGATCCGGGGCTCGGGGCGGAGGCTTACCGGCTGAGCACGTCCGCGCTCGGGGCGGAGATCGTGGGGGGCGATCCGGCCGGGGTGTTCTGGGGGCGGCAGACGTTGCGGCAGCTTCGGGGGCCGGACGCGTTCCGGCGCGCGGCGATCGAGGCGGGGCCAGCCGACGTTCCGTATCTGGTCGTCGAGGATGCGCCGCGGTTCGCCTGGCGGGGGTTCATGCTGGATGTCGCCCGGCATTTCCTGCCCAAGGATGACGTGCTGAGGTATGTCGATCTGCTGGCCGTACACAAGCTCAATGTCCTTCATCTGCACCTCACCGATGATCAGGGGTGGCGGGTCCAGATCCGGCGCTATCCGCGGCTCACCGAGGTCGGGGCGTGGCGGCGGCGGACGCGGATCGGGTGGGGCGAGCCGGTCACCTGGGACGAACGCCCGCACGGCGGCTTCTACACCCAGGACGATCTGCGGGAGATCGTGGCGTACGCCGCCGAACGCCACGTCACCGTCGTCCCCGAGATCGACCTGCCCGGCCATTCGCAGGCGGCGATCGCCTCCTATCCCGAGCTGGGCAACACCGACGTGATCGACACCTCCGCCCTGGAGGTGCTCGGCGACTGGCTGATCAACCCCAACGTGCTGGCCCCCACCGAGGGCGTCCTGCGCTTCTACGAGAACGTTCTGGACGAGGTGCTGGAGATCTTCCCGAGCCGGTTCGTGCACCTCGGCGGCGACGAGTGCCTCAAGGACCAGTGGCGGGCGTCGGCCACGGCCCAGGCGCGCGTCAGGGAGCTCGGGCTGGCCGGGGAGGACGAGCTCCAGTCCTGGATCGTGCGGCACTTCGACCGGTTCCTCGCCGCGCGCGGGCGCCGTCTCATCGGGTGGGACGAGATCGCGCAGGGCGGCCTGGCCTCGGGCGCGGCCGTCATGTGCTGGCGCTGGTACGCCGGCGGCATCGCCGCCGCCGAGGCCGGGCACGACGTGGTGATGTGCCCGCAGCAGGAGGTGTACCTGGACCACGTGCAGGCGGCGGGCGAGGACGAGCCGGTGCCGTTCGGATGGGTGCACACGCTGGAGGACGTCTACCGCTTCGAGCCCGTGCCACCCCGCCTGGCCGGTACGCCGCACGCGGCCCGGGTGATCGGCGCCCAGGCCAACCTCTGGACCGAGGTCGCCGAGAACCGGGGGCGCGTGGACTATCAGGCCTTCCCCAGGCTCGCGGCGCTGGCCGAGGTGGCGTGGTCGCGGCTGCCGGGGCCGGACGAGCGCGACTTCGCCGGCTTCGAGCACCGGATGCACGCCGCCCACTACGCCCGCCTGGACGCGCTGGGCGTCGCCTACCGCCCGCCCACCGGCCCGCTCCCCTGGCAGCGACGCCCCGGAATCCCCGGCCGCATGCACAACAAACCCCGAAAGACCTGGCACATGGCCAAATAGCCCCCCACCCGAGAACACCTCTCCCCGGCCGAGCACCCCGCCCCCGCACTCCCACACCCGGCCGGCACCCGACCCCACGCTCCTACACCCCGAGCTGCGGCCGGACCGCAACGCCGACCGGCCGGGCAGACCACGACCGGCTTCTCCGCCACCGGCTCCGGCAAAGGCCGCCATACCGGTGGCGGACCAGCCGCCGCCGGGCGTCAGCCGGGTTGGTGCGGGCCGGGTGGTGCGGCGCGTAGGGGCGGCGGTTTCCCGGCGCCCGGCAGAAGACCGCTTCCGGCGCGCCCCCTCGCCGGGCGCGGCGTCGGCTTGGGTGGTGAGGTGTGGGGCGGTGGCGGTTCGCCGGGGGTACCGCTGGTGGTTTCAGTGGGCTGGGGCGGGGTCGTCGAGGTGGTGGAGGAGGCGGGCGAGGACGCGGACGCACGCTTCGACGTCGGAGTCGGTGAGGTCGCGGCCGACCTCGCGCAGGACGGCGCGCTCGCGGCCGACCAGGGCGTCGACGGCGGCGGCGCCCCGGCCGGTGAGCCGGATGAGCGAGGACTTCTTGTGCGCCGGATTGGGCACGGACTCCACCAGGCCGAGGGCGGCGCCGTCGTTGATGGTGCGCTGCACGAACTGGCGGCTGAGCGCCAGCGTCCGGCCGAGCTGCGGGACGGTCGTCGGCCCGTTCTGCCTGAGCATGCTGAGCACGGCCCGCAGCCCCACCGTCAGCCCTTCGACGGGCGCGTCCTGCTCCACCTGACGCCAGGCCCGCCGGTACAGCGGGCCGACGAGGTCGAACACCGCGACGAGCCGTTCGGCCCTCTCTGTCTCACTCACTCCACCATAATGACACCCAAGTTGTCATTCTCACGCAGAAATGACACCTTAGGTGTCATGAATGACATCTTCTGGACCGACCAGGGCCAGGGCCGCCCGCTCGTCCTGTTGCACGGCGGCTTCCTCGACCACCACATGTGGGACGACCAGATTCCGGTCTTCGCCGCAGGTCACCGCGTCATCGCGCCCGACGCCCGGGGGCACGGGCGCTCGGGCAACGCGGCGCGGCCGTACCGGCAGACCGACGATCTCGCGGCGCTGCTGCGGCATCTCGGCGCCTGGCCCGCCGTGCTGGCCGGCGTCTCCATGGGCGCGGGCATCGCGGTCGACACCGCGATCGAGCATCCCGATCTGGTCAGCGCGGTGGTGGTCAGCGGGGCCGGGACGAGCGAGCCGTACTACTCCGATCCCTGGACCGTCCGGGAGTGGACGGCGTGGCAGGCCGCGATGGGCGCGGGGGATCTCTGCGGTTCCGTCGAGGGGTTCATGACGTTGTCCGCCGGTCCGCGCCTCGGGCCCGAGGGCCTCGACCCGGACGTCGCCCGGCGGCTGCGCGCCATGGCCACGGGCACCATGTCCAAGCACGCCGCGGGCGAGCCCAACCTGCTCGTGCCCGTGCGCGACACCTGGGAGCGTGCGGCCAAGATCGAGGTTCCGGTGCTCGCGATCAGCGGGGCCCTCGACTCGCCCGACCTCGTGGGGATGGCGGAACGGCTCGCCGCGAGCGTCCCGCACGGCCGCGCGGTCACGATCGGCGACGCCGCGCACCACCCCAACATGGAACGGCCGGTGGCCTACAACCGGATCCTCGCCGACTTCCTCCGCGAACACACCTGACGGACCTCACCTCTACGAGGAGGACAGCAGCAGCCTGGCCTGGGTCCAGACACCGTCCAGGAGCGACGGGTCGTTGCCGAGCTTGGCGAACAACACCATGCCCTCCAACTGGGCGACCATCGCGCGGGCGGTCTCCGGCGTGCCCGACGGCCCGAGGGCGGTTCTGACCAGCTCCACCTGCTCGTCGAAGATCTGCCGCAGCCGAGCCCTGACCGTCTCGTCCTGGTTGCTGAGCTCCAGGGCGAGGTTGGCGAGCAGGCAGCCGTTGACCACGCCGGTGCTCTGCTTGGTCTGGCGCTGGGCGTCGGCCTGGGAGCGGAAGAGGCGTTCGAGCCGGTCCTCGGCCGGGGCCGCCGCGGTCAGGATGGCCTGCCAGGAGGCGCGCTGACCGGCCCAGTGGGCGTCGATGACCTCCAGCGTGAGCGCCTGCTTGGAGTCGAAGAAGTGGTAGAAGCTTCCCTTCCGCACGTCGGCCTCCGCGCAGATCTCGGCCACGCCGATGCTGGAGTAGCCCCGGCTGTGGATCAGCCGGCAGGCCGCGCCGAGGAGGCGTTCGCGAGCGTCACTCTGTCGTCCCATGAGAGCAGTCTACTTGAAAAATAGTTGACCGGTCGTCTAGTGTCCGTCTCATGACGACAACAGTGGCGATCGCCTACCACAGCGGCTACGGCCACACCGCCCGCCAGGCCCGCGCCGTGGCCGCAGGAGTGGACTCCGTTGACGGCGCCCGCGCCGACCTGCGCGACGTGAGCGTCCTGGACGAGGCGCTCTGGCAGGCCCTGGCCGACGCGGACGCGATCATCTTCGGCACCCCCACGTACATGGGCAGCCAGTCGGCGGCCTTCCAGTCCTTCGCCGAGGCCAGCGTGAAGGTCTGGAGCGAGATGGGCTGGCGGGACAAGATCGGCGCGGGCTTCACCAACTCCGCCGGCGTCAACGGCGACAAGCTCAACACCCTGACCTCCCTCGCCCTGTTCGGCGCCCAGCACGGCATGCACTGGGTGACGCTCGGGCTGCCGCCCGGCTGGCTGTACACCTCCGGCGGCTCCCCGCAGGACCTCAACCGGCTCGGCGGCTTCCTCGGCGCGATGGCGCAGTCGCCCTCCGACCTGGGCCCCGACGCGGCGCCGATGGAGTCCGACCTGCGCACCGCCGAACACCTCGGGCGGCGCGTGGCCACGACCGCCGCGCAGTTCGCCCGCGGGCGGCACGAACGGGCGGTGGCCTGACCATGGGCAGGCTCCAGGAGCTGCTGGGCATCGAGCATCCGGTCGTGCAGGGGCCGTTCGGCGGCGGGCTGTCGTCGGTCACCCTGGCGGCCGCGGTGTCGGAAGGCGGCGGGCTCGGCTCCTACGGCGGGCACATCCTCGGCGCCGACGAGCTCGTGTCGCTGGTCGGCGAGTTGAAGGCGGCCACCGGGCGGCCGTTCGCGGTCAACCTGTGGGTGCCGCTGGCGGAGGAGGAGGGGCTGCGGGCCGTACCGGCGGACGTGGAGCGGCTGCGGCCGTACTACGAGGAACTGGGGGTCGAGCCGCCCGCGCGGGCGGCTCACCCCGGCTTCGCCGAGCAGGCGGAGGCGCTGCTCGCGGCGGCGCCGCCGGTGATCAGCTTCGTGATGGGCGTGCCGCCCGCATGGGTTCTGGAGGGGGCCAGGCGGGCGGGCGTCGTCACGATCGGCACCGCGACCACGGTCGAGGAGGCGGTGGCCCTGCGCGAGGCGGGGCTGGACGCCGTCGTCGCCTCGGGCAGCGACGCCGGCGGCCACCGGGGCGCGTTCCTGCGGCCGGTGCGCGAGTCGCTGGTGGGCACGTTCTCGCTGGTGCCGCAGGTGGCCGACGCCGTGGACATCCCGGTGATCGCCGCCGGAGGCGTCGCCGACCGCCGCGGGGTGCGCGCCGCGCTGGCGCTCGGGGCCGACGGTGTGCAGGTCGGCACCGCGTTCCTGGCCACCGAGGAGTCGGGCGCGAGCCGTACGCACAAGGACGCGCTGCTCGGGCCGGACGCGCGGGTGACCGTCCTGACGCGCCTGTTCTCCGGGCGTACGGCCCGCGCCATCCCCAACCGTTTCCTGCGCGAGATGGAACCCCACGAACAGGACGTCCCGCCCTACCCGGTGCAGAACGCCCTGATGCTCCCGATCCGCCGTGAAGCAGCGGCCAGGGGCCTGCCCGGCCTGGTCAACCTGTGGGCGGGCCAGGCGGCCCCGCTGGCCCGCGCGGCCAGGGCGGCCGACGTCCTGGCCGCCCTCACCACAGACTGAGCCGGCATCACAGACCGACCCGACGTCACAGACCGACCCGACGTCACAGACCGACCCGACGTCACAGACCGACCCGACGTCACAG
The DNA here is from genome assembly GCF_044457485.1 of Nonomuraea sp. NPDC050540. NCBI lineage: Bacteria > Bacillati > Actinomycetota > Actinomycetes > Streptosporangiales > Streptosporangiaceae > Nonomuraea > Nonomuraea sp. NPDC050540. The sequence goes on along the minus strand of NZ_JBITHA010000010.1, from coordinate 49,451 downwards.
ACCGACCCGACGTCACAGACCGACCCGACGTCACAGACCGACCCGACGTCACAGTA